>NZ_JBQEPH010000025.1:0-73705 GCF_052045555.1 Labrys sp. 22185
TAGGAGTTGTGGACTCTTGGGATTCCCAAGAGTGGGGGATATGTGATTCAAAGCTGTCTTTTGGAGGCAGCGATGGGTGTTTTGGACCGTCTGATTCTACGCGACGATCAATGGGAGCGTATTTCGGCGCATATTATCGGCGATGAACGGACGCGCGGTTCGTCTGGTCACGATAACCGGATGTTTGTGGAAGCGGTGTTGTGGATCGTGCGCACCGGTTCGCCCTGGCGTGACCTGCCCGAGGTCTTCGGTGAGTGGAACAGTGTCTTCCGTCGCTTCAGCCGTTGGAGCCATAAGGGTGTATGGTGGCGCATCTTCACGGCGATGTCGGACGATCCGGACTTCGAGTATCTGATCGTTGATTCCACCATCATCCGTGCCCATCAGCATGCTTCGGGCGCCAAAAAAGGGGGTCTGAAGATCAGGCCCTTGGCCGTTCTCGCGGCGGCCTGAGCACCAAGATCCATATGGCTGTCAGAGGTCTTGGCTGCCCGGTGCGCTTCACCCTGACCGCCGGCCACAGAGGCGATTGCCCCCAGGCCTATGCCTTGATCGACGGCTTACCCGCCAAGGTCGTGATGGCCGACGCCGCTTACGACGCCGATCGCCTGCGCCAGGCAATTGCAGACAAAGATGCTGTGGCTGTCATCCCAAGCAACCCGTCGCGGGCTCGAAAATACCCTGTCGACAAGCACCTCTACGCCCAGCGCCACCTCATCGAGTGTTGCTTCTCAAAGCTCAAGCAGTTCCGACGGGTCGCTACTCGTTTCGAGAAAACCGCTAGAAATTATCTCGCCGTCATAACCCTTGCCGCTACAGTTCTATGGATCAGATAAGTGTCCACAACTCCTAGAGCGTTTTTCAGAAAAGTTGATAGACTTTTCGATTAATAAAACGCGCCAAAACAAAGAGTTAGAGAGAAAGTGCGATTCAGAGAAATCGCACTTTACTCTAGCCCCACCAGAAAATGGCGGCGATGATGACGTAGAGGCCGACGAGCGCGGCGCCGTCCGCCATGTCGGCCCGGCCATCCGCGGTGACAACCACGCCGATGATGGCCGACAGCATCAAGGCCACGGCCAGCATCGGCGGGATCACCAGGGTGAAGGGCGTCCCGCCCATGGCATAGCTGACGAAGACCAGCACGGGGATCAGGGCGAGCGCCACCTGCAGCGAGGAGTTCAGGATCACGCTGATGGCGAGTTCGGCCTGGTTGCGCAGGGCGAATTGGATGCCCACGACATTCTCCACCGCATTGCCGACGATCGCCACGATGACGAGGCCGGCAAAGGCCTGCGATATGCCGAGCGTCTCGATGGCCGGGTTCAACGCTTCGACGAACCAGTCGGACACGAACAGGGCGGCAACGCCGGCGATCGCCAGGATCGCCAGTGACAGCCAGAGTGGCCAGCCGCCCTCCTGCTGGCCATGCGCCTCGGCCGGCACGGTGCGTTCGCTGCCGCCCAGCATGACCCTGACGGAAACCAGGAAGACCAGGAGCAGGACGCCGGCGCAGACCAGGGCCAGCTTGTCCTCATGGGCGCCAGCAGGCAGATGCATCACCGAAGCGAGCGTCGGGAGCATCAGCGCGGAAACCGCCAGCAGCAGCAGCGCCGCGATCATGCGTGGCCCGGCCGCATCGAAGACCAGCACCTTGTGGCGGGCACTGCCGGCGATGAAGGCGATACCGAGCACCAAGAGGCTGTTGCCGAGGATCGAGCCGATCAGAGACGCCTGCACCACCTCGATCAAGCCGGCCCGCAACGCGAAGATACACACGCAGAGTTCTGGCAGGTTGCCGACCGCCGATTGCACGATGCCGGTGGCGGCCGGGCTGAGATAGCGCCCGAGATGATCGGTGGCCTCGCCGATCAGCGAGGCCAGTCCGGCAAGAGCCACGGCACCGATGACGAAGACGAGGATTTGGGAAGAGCCGGTCCAGCTGGCAATACCCGTGGCAGCCGATGCCCCGCCTGCGATGGCGAGCGTCACGAAATCACGTTTCGACAGCATGGAACCTCCCGCGGAGCCGTGCGGGTTTCATAGCCCGGCGCGAAGACGCAAGGGAAGGTCAATCTTGTCCCGAAGACCAGGCTCCCCAGATTGAAGAGCCGTCGCCATTCGCCCGGAAGCAATGGAGCCATGCACGGATTTTCCATGCCACACCGGCTCGACAGGCAATGTTCCCCTGCCCTACCCTTCATGCTCGCAATGCCGGAGGGTCCATGCGCGCAACTATCCTTTTTACGATCGCGCTTGCGCTGATGGCAGCCCAGGCCCGGGCGGAGAACCTGCCGCGCCTGCGCCAGGGCGACCTCGTCTTCCAGCAATCGAAGAGCCCCCAAAGCGAGGCGATCCGCCTGGCCTCGGGCAGCACCTACACGCATATGGGCATCGTCTCCCTCACGCCCGCCGGACCAATGGTGATCGAGGCAGCCGATATCGTACGGCAAACACCGCTCAAGACCTTCCTGGCCCGCGGCACGCAACGCCGCTTCGCCATCTATCGGGTACGCGGGCTCGATCAAGCCAAGGCGGATGCCGCCATCACGGCGGCACGGACCTATCTCGGCCGACCTTACGATCTCTATTTCCGCCTCGATCCGAGCGCCATCTACTGCAGCGAGCTGCCCTATGAGGCTTTCAGGAGCGTTGGGATCTCCCTCGGACGAATCGACCGTTTCGGTGACCTGTCGGTGCGAAACCCCACGGTGAAGGCGCTGTTCGCTCAGCGCTGGGCCAGCCATCCCGATTGCAAGGGCACGGCCGGCGATGCCGCAGCCTGCTGGACCCGCATCCAGGACCAGGGGATCGTCACACCTGTCAGCATCGCCCATGACAACCGGGTCGAACGTGTCGGCGGTGATCTCTAGAGCCCCCCAAGGCTGGAAATCACCGCATTTCCGGCTTGCCCGACGGCTGCGCTGCAATAGGATGTCATAAAAGCCGTCGTCACCATCGGGAGAAAGCGCTGCCATGGCCCTCTTCGCCGATCGTTTCAAAGGCCGTAGCGCCGTCATCACCGGCGGAGCTTCCGGCATCGGCCTCGCCAGCGCCCGGCGCATCGCCGCCGAAGGTGGCCGGATCATGATCTGGGACGTCGATGCCACGCGCATCGATGCCGCGAAGGCGCAGATCGGCCCCGGCACCTTCGGCCTGGTGGTCGACGTCACCAATCCGGAGGCTGTCGAGACCGCCGCCAAGACCTCCGAACGCCATCTCGGCCAGATCGACGCCCTGATCTGCTCGGCCGGTGTCGCCGGGCGCAATGCGCCGGTGATCGACTATCCGATCGAGGAATGGAAGCGCATCTTCGAGATCAATGTGAACGGGTTGTTCTATGCCAACCGTTTCATCGCGGCGATGATGAAGAAGCGCGGCTATGGCCGCATCGTCAACCTGGCCTCGATCGCCGGCAAGGAGGGCAACCCCACCGCCTCCGCCTACTCAGCCTCGAAGGCCGCCGTGATCGGCTTCACCAAGGCGCTGGGCAAGGAACTGGCCAAAAGCGGCGTCACTGCCAACGTCATCGCGCCGGCCACGATCGACACGCCCATCCTCAAGCAGGTGGCGCAGGCCCATATCGACTACATGCTGTCCAAGATCCCAATGGGCCGCTTCGGCAAGGTTGACGAAGTCACCGCCATGATCGCCTGGCTCGCCAGCGAGGAATGCTCCTTCGCCACCGGCGCGGTCTTCGATGCTTCGGGTGGCCGCGCCACCTATTGAGCGACTGTCGCTTCAGCGCCAGCGATAGTTGAAGCTGACGCTGATTCGCTCCTCGTCCGCCTGGTTGATCGGCACCTCGTGGCGCAGCCAGCTCTCCCACAGAAGCACCGTGCCGGCCTGAGGCGCCTCATAGACGAAGGGCCGTTGTTCCTGGGCGGCCTTGGCCTTGCGCGGGGGCGCCGCCATCATCAGGCCGAGCCGCGGATCCTCCAGCTTGAGCGCGCTGGAGCCCTTGGGCGTTGCCACGTAATAAGTGCCTGATATCACCGAGCGCGGATGGATGTGCGAGGTGTGCACACCGCCTTCCGGCAGCACATTCACCCAGATGTCGTCGAGCTTGAGCTTGTCACGGCCGAGATCGAACTCGAGCTCCTTGGCAAAGGCGGCAACATGGCCGTCGAGCACCTTCACCAGCTTCTTGATGGCCGGAAAGCGCCAGGGCAGGTCGTTCAGCGATGCGTAGGAGGTATAGCCGGGATAGCCATGCTTGTGGCACCAGGCCTGCCCGGCCTCGTCATCCTCGGCAAGGGAGCGGCAAGTCGCGTCGATCTCGGCGAGCGGCGCCTGCGCCTCGTCGAGTTCAGCACGGTAGAGCTTGGTAACGAAAAGGGTCTTGATCTCGGCCATGGCGAGGAAGTGGCCGAGCCAAGCCTCGCCTGTCAAGCCGCTTGTCGCTTCGTCTCGGCTTCGGCAGCCAGGGCTCGCAAGCCCGACGACCTGCGGTGAGGCCCGTGGGCAATGCCGAAACCCTTCCCCTATCGCTGCCAGAAGGGCTTGGCGATCTCCGCCTCGACCTGCCACTTCTTCATGCCGATATCGTCGATCAAGTGAGGATTGGCTTTTGCCATTGCCTCAAGGTCCCTGCGAAAATAGATCCGCTCGCGCCAGATCGTGATCATTCTTGGCAGCATCGCCAGGCCGTAGAGCCGGCGCGATGCTTCATCTCCTCTCGACCAAGCCTGATGGCGGCAGGTCGACCCAAGGGCGGGAAAATCGTTCATGGCAACCTCCATAAAGTTCGAGGTCCAACAGGGTCCCCGATCTGATTGAGGCTGGATTCTGCAAGATATGAACGGCGCCGTACTTAAGCTCTTCCAAATAGTTCTCAAAACTTCCAAATGGGCTATAGATTGCGCCCCATGCAGGGATCGCGCTTTGCCTTCGGTTCGTTCGTGTTCGATTCAGGCGCGGGAACGCTTGTTCGGGACGACGCTCCCGTTGCCGCCGGCTATCGCGGACTGAAGCTGCTTGCGGCGCTGGTCGAAAAGCCCGGCGAGATCCTGGGCAAGGCCGTACTGATGGACGCCGCCTGGCCCGGTACGGCCGTCGAGGAAGGCAACCTCACCGTCCAGATCGCGCAACTGCGCAAGCTCCTCGGCTCGGCCCCCGATGGCGGCGAGTGGATCGTCACGGTTCCGCGCATCGGCTATCGGTTTACCGGCGCCGTCGAAGAGCTCGGGCGCGAGCAGCGAAAGCCGTTGCCGCTGCCCGGCAAGCCGTCGATAGCCGTGCTGCCCTTCGTGAATGTCAGCAACGATCCCGAGCAGGAATCCTTCGCCGATGGGCTGACCGAAGACCTGATCACCGATCTGTCGAGGATCTCGGGCTTGTTCGTCATCGCCCGCAACTCGGCCTTTGCCTATAAGGGCAAGGCGATGGATGTGCGTGGCATCGCACAGGATCTCGGCGTACGCTATCTGCTGGAGGGCAGCGCCAGACGCGCTGCCGGGCGTGTTCGTATCAATGCGCAACTGGTCGACGCCGTGAGTGGCGACCATTTATGGGCAGAGCGCTTCGACCGCAGCCTGGACGACATCTTTGCCGTCCAAGACGAGGTCACCGGCAAGATCATGGAAGCGTTGCTCGGCCGGCTGCGCACTCCATCGCCCCGCAATCCGCCCCGGAATCTCGAGGCTTACGACCTTTGCCTGCGCGCACGCCGATTGATGGACGATTCGCCGCAGACCGCGCGGGAGGCTCATCTGATGCTGACGCGCGCGACCCTGCTCGATCCGGATTATGCCGAGCCCTATCGCTGGCTTGCCATGAACCATTGGATGGGATGGGTGCATTCGGGCGGGCCGACCGAAACCTCCCGCAGCGTCGCGCTGGAGCTGGCGCGCAAGGCGGTCGCACTCGATCCAAACGATGCCGGCTGCCGCTGGGTCCTGGCCTATCTGCTGGCCTATGATCGCAGCTTCGCCGAATCGGACATGCAATTCGCCAAGGCGATCGACCTCGATCCGAATGAGGCCGACATCTGGGCTGTCCTGTCCGACATCTCGGTCCTAGCCGGCCGGGTCGAGGAAGGTCTCGAACAAATCCGCAAGGCATTCCGGCTGAACCCGTTTCCACCCAGCTGGTATTATCTGACGCTGGGCCAGGCGCAATATGCGGCCGGCGACTATGAAGCCGCCATCGAAACGCTGCGCAGGGACGAGACCTACCGCACCAGCTCACGCCGCTTCCTGGCGGCAAGCCTGGCCCAATTAGGCCGGCTCGACGAGGCGCGCGCGGAGGTCGAACTGTTCCTCGTCGGCAACCCGCATTTCACGATTCGCCACTGGGCCAGGACGGAACCCTTCCGCGATGCCGCCACGCTCGAGCATTTCGTCGATGGCTGCCGCAAGGCCGGCCTGCCAGAGTGAGAAACACGATTCCAGAAAATCGCCTCTTCTCTAATCTTCGGACCGGTCCGTAGCATCACGATCGCGTTCGTAGTGGCTCTTGAGCGGAAACGGCGGCAACCACGATTCGCGGCGGACGGTCCAGCTTTCATAGGTGGGCATCAACTGATCGGGGGCATCGAGGGTGCCCAGATGCACTTCGATTTCGTCAGCGCTGCGTGCGAAAACAGACGAGCCGCAACGGGGACAGAAAAACCGGCCGGCATAGTCGCGTGTCTGGCCCTCGATCGTCACCGCCTCCTGGGGGAACACTGCGGAGGCATAGAAGAGCGCCCCATGATGCTTGCGGCAATCGAGACAGTGACACAGGCCGACCCGGTATGGGCGCCCCGATGCCACGAGCCGGACATCACCACACAAACAGCCGCCAGTGAATCGGTCCATGCTGCGCATCCCCTGCGATCAAGCGATCAAATGGTTACAACGAACCGGCCCGTCATTGCCACGATCCCTCAGGGCGGTCCTAAGACCGATTCGCGCTTTTTGCCGATCGCCCTGTCTCGTTGCATTTTCATACGTCGAAAAGTCAGCCGGCCTTTCGAAGGGCGCCCCGGACCGCTCAAGCCCATGCTGCCTAAAACCTGATCCTGCTGCCGCCGCATTGGCCGGGTCATCGTCTTGCCGAGACCGTCCGGCGGTATATGGATGCCGTCCCGTTTTCAGGCGGCGGTATTCTCTCCTCGACATGAAGAGTCCGAGCCCACCTGGATCGGCGATCGCGGCATCCGTAATCGAGACTTAACCCGGCAACGCTGGAAGGAAAAACTTTCCCTTTCAGCGTTGTTACAAAGTTGTCATGTAGCATTGTGCCGATGAAGCAGGCTGTAGAAAACTACCGCCTTGCACTCTGGACAAAAAAAGACGGCCGGGACGAACCCGGCCGTAGCTTGGACAAAGTCCAAAAGTCACCATCCAGAGGGGAACGTCAGATGCTCCAGGTCGCCACCGGGAGGATGATGGCCCGAACGTCTGACAAGGCTGAGAGTATATTTGCCGGCTCCCTCCTGCAACGCTTTCTTTCACATGCCGGCCCTGCGTGCTGCGCATAGATGCAATTGCCGCCGAAATGGCCACCCTTTTTGCCCAATCCTTGGTCAAGACGGCGCGCAGCACACCTTTGCTGTAAAAATAGGCAAGTTGATCGGAGAACCCAGCCGGAAAGCACCGCAGTTCACGGAAAGGAATGCCCCGGTTCCGATCCGGTTGGCTGGGAGCTGCGCCTGCCGTCGGATAGACGCTGGGTGTCCAGGCCATGCCTGGTCAGATCATGCAAGCTTGCGGGTGCCTGGATAAATCGCGCGGGATCTGCGGCACCCGACCCGATTTCGGAATCCGGCCCGGTGCCCACAGTCATTGTTGCCGCAGCGTTTTGCCGAAAACCGGCATCGTCTTCTTGGCACGAGGTTTTAGAAGGCCCAGCGCTGGGCCTTGCTGACCAGGAAATCCCTGAGAACCTGGATACGGGCCAGATTCTTCATCTCCTCGGGATAAACGAAATAGGTCTCGAGCTGCGGCATTTCCGCATCGGGCAGCACCTGAACCAGGGTCGACTCACGGCCGACGAGATAATCGGGCAGCACGGCGAGGCCCACGCCCCTCTCCACCGCCGTCTTGACGCCGCCGAGATTGTTGACCTCGAACACCGGCTCACGCGGGTCCTTGGGATCGCGCCCGACCGTATTCAGCCAGTTGATCGCCTGAAGGAAGCTGCCGGCCGTGCCACCGAAGCTGATGATGCGATGGCGGTCGATCTCCTCGATGCTGCGCGGCTGGCCGAAACGCTTGATATATTCAGGCGCAGCATAGGCATGAAAATGCACCGTGAACAGCCGGCGCTGGATGAGGTCTCCCTGCTCGGGCTGGCGCATGCGCAGCGCGACATCGGCTTCACGCATACCCAGGTCGAGCTCCTGCTCGGTCAGCAGGAGCTTGAGTCGCATATCGGGATAAAGATCGAGAAACTCGCCGATGCGCGGCGTCAGCCAATAGGTGCCGAGCCCCACCGTGGTGGTCAGGCGCAATTCCCCGTTCGGCTTTTCCCGGCTGTCGCTGAGGGCGCCCATCGCCGCTTCCAGCTTGAGCATGACATCCTGGGTGGTGCGGAACAGCATTTCGCCCTGTTCGGTCAGGATCAGCCCGCGCGCATGACGATGGAACAGCGGCGTGCGCAGATCCCCTTCCAAAGCGGAGACCTGCCGGCTGACGGCCGACTGCGACAATCCGAGCACGTCGCCCGCATGCGTGAAGCTGCCGGCCTCCGCAGCCGCGTGAAAGACCTTGAGCTTATCCCAATCCATGAAGCACCCAGTTCAGCCCCGCTCCAGATTCTGCGCTTCGACCCTTGCTTTGCTTCGGTTCAACGTCGGCCAAGTTCAACGCGTATTCGGCGACGCGCGAAGATCTGATTTGCGCAGAGTATATGATGATTGCCTAAAAGTTTGAAACGGGTGGCAAATTTAGGGCGGAAATCGATTTATTCCGCAGCTTCCCTGTGGACTTCCTCAGTCGCCAGCCATTTCTCCGCCTCAAGCGCCGCCATGCAGCCCATGCCGGCCGCGGTGACGGCCTGGCGATAGACGTCGTCGGCGACGTCGCCGGCGGCATAGACGCCCGGAACGCTGGTCGCCGTCGTGCCCGCAACGGTCTGAATATAACCGCCATTCTTGAAGGTGAGCTGTCCGGCAAAGAGTTCGGAGGCGGGCTTGTGCCCGATGGCAATGAAGACGCCATCGGTATCATGCTTGGTCACGACGCCGGTTTCGACATTGCGCAGATTGACGTGGGTGACACCCAGCGGGATCTCGTTGCCGCCGATCTCGTCGAGCACGCTGTTCCAGACCACCTCGATATTGGGATGCTTGAACAGGCGATCCTGCAGGATCTTTTCGGCACGGAAATGGTCGCGCCGGTGCACGACCGTCACCTTGGCGGCGATATTGGCCAGATAGAGCGCCTCTTCCACCGCCGTGTTGCCGCCGCCGACCACGGTGACGTTGCGGTTGCGGAAGAAGAAGCCGTCGCAGGTGGCGCAAGCCGAGACGCCGAAGCCGCGGAACTTCTCCTCCGACGGCATGTCCAGCCATTTGGCCTGGGCACCGGTGGCAATGATCAGGGCATCGGCGAAATAGACGTCCCCGGTATCCCCTTCCAGGCGGAAGGGACGCTGCGACAGGTCGACCTTGGCGATATGGTCGGACACCATGCCCGCGCCCATATGCTCGGCCTGCTTGCGCATTTCCTCCATCAGCCAGGGCCCCTGGATCACCGAGGAGAAGCCGGGATAGTTCTCGACATCGGTGGTGATGGTGAGCTGGCCGCCGGGCTGAATGCCGGAGATCAGCAGGGGCGACAAATTGGCGCGCGCTGCATAGATTGCCGCGGTATAGCCCGCCGGGCCCGAGCCGAGGATGATGAGCTTGGAGTGACGGGTAGCCATGCCTAGGTTCCAATCAGGATGCCGCCCGAAGGCGCGCGAGGATTTCTTGAGCAATCAAAGGGGTTGAATCTAGGGGTTCATAGGGGTGGTTTTCAAGATGCCCGTCGAACTTCACCACAGCCCCGTGCGCAATCAGGCCGTCGACGAGGCGCATGATCTTGGCTGGCACGCCCTTGGGCAGGTAGACATGGACAGTCTTGCCGGTCGCCGCCGCCTCGCTGACCATGTTGGCTGAATCGGCGGTCACCACGAAAGCATCCGCCAGCCCCAGCATCTGCGCATAGGGGTTGGCCCCCTGCCCATCCCAGATCCATGCCGGCCTGCCCTCCAGAGCCCGCGCGATCGCCTGCGCCATCGCGGGCGGCGTGCGGCGCGACGGGGTGACCATCAGCCCTGCGCCGCTATCGGCCAGCCGCGACAATGCCGATACGAAACCCTCGACATCATCGGGGGTGAAGGCGACGTCCTTGGAGGGACCGCCCGCCAACACGGCGACACGCGGCTGCGGCAAAGCGGTGAGTTCGGCGCGGGCGTCCACGCGCGCCGCCGCCAGCACGGCCGGCGTCTGCCGGTGCGGCGAGGTCAGTGTGGCCAGCACATTGGCCCCGCGCAGACGGTCATGCGCCGGCACCCAGATGAAATCCGCCGCCTTGGTTCCGGTGCGAGGATCCTTGAGAAATACGGTCAGCGTGGCGGGCGAGCGCCGCTTCAGCCAGGACAGGTAGCTCACGGCGCGACGGCCCGAGGCGATCGCCAGGTCGGGCCAGGGTGGCGCCAGCTTGCGCAGGTCGGCCGGGTCGGGCGGCCCCCAGGGCATGGCAAGGGCATAGAGGCGCCGCGGCGACACCTTGTGTTCCACGATGTTGCCGCCGGTCTGCGCCAGCACCGCCTCGGCAACGCCGAGGCACTGCAGAGCGTCGCCCGCCTTGCCGTCCGTGAGGGTCCAAATCAGAGCCATGACGGCGGTCTTAACACGTCCTTTCGCCAGCACGCCACCGGGGTTCAAATCAGATGCGTTTTTTGTTTGGAAATCCAGTCCAGATTAGCTCCTCAGAGCGTTGACAACAGGCCTAAGTCCTTGAGTTCATCGGGGCTTTTTTGTCAATCATATTGAGAACACAATTCACCTTATAACCCGGCGCATCCCCAACTATTGAGAGCTTGACTGAATGACGTCTAAAACGACGAACGCTACATTTTTTGCCGCAGCAATTACTCTACTAACGATGACGGGAACTAGCTATGCTGACTCCGTCGGTGTGGCCTCCTACTACGGCAAGGAATTTAGCGGTCGCCGCACTGCCAATGGCGAACGTTTCAACCCGGGTGGTCTGACTGCCGCGCATCGCTCCCTGCCCTTCGGAACCAAGCTGCAGGTGACGAACCTGCGCAATGGCAAGAAGGTTGTGGTGCGCATCACCGACCGGGGCCCCTTCGCCAAAGGCCGTGTCCTCGATCTCTCCTATGGCGCCGCCCGCGCCGTCGGCATGGTGTCTTCGGGCACTGCCAAGGTGAAGATGGAGCGGCTCGCAGCCCGCTGAGCGAGACAATAAAGAGAAGACGAGCGAATAGGGGCGGCCTCCGGGCTGCCCTTTTTCTTTGCGCCCGCCAGCCTTTGGAGCCGGTGGCGACGCCCTTTCATTCCACGCCTTGGTTCAATTTGGAGAAGATGCGGACCAGTTCCGCCAGATCGACCGGAGCAAGGGCCGCGACTTCGCGCGGCGTGCGATAATATTCTTCCATCAACTCCTTGCGGGTGGCCTCCCCCTTTTCGGTGAGCCGCACCAGCTTCACCCGGCGGTCACCAGGCGCAGGGGAGCGCTCGGCGAGGCCCGCCCGCTCCAGCCGGTCGACCAGCCAGGTGGCCGTCGAGGGATCGGCGCCCCATTGCCGCGCCAGCGTACCGATCGGACGCGCCTCTTCCCGATCCAGCGTGAACAGGACCCTGGAGTCATTGGGCGTGAGGCCGCGGCTTTGCAGGCTCTCCAGGCGCTGCGGCGAGGAGCGCATCAGATAATCGAACATCAGCCGCCAGGCCGCAGAAGCGGGGTCGGGGCTGCGATCCGGCGGCGTCATCAGGGCATCCTCGGCAGACACGAAAATTCGTTCGCTAAAAATATTTGACTATTAAAATATTTTAGTCAATCAAAATAATAGCGAACGGAGGCGATAGCCATGGAAACGATCTCGCAAACCAGAACCTCGGTGCTCATCGTCGGGGGCGGTCTCACCGGCCTGACGGCGGCCGCGCTGCTCGCCCATCGGGGCATAGGCTGCCTCGTGGTGGAGCGGCACGCCGGCACCTCGATCCAATACAAATTCACCGGCATCTCGCCACGCAGCATGGAGATCTTCCGCAGCATCGGGCTGGAGGACGAAATCCGCGCCGAGCGGACCGGCGATCAGCGGGGCGGCGGTATCGCACGGGCGAAGAACCTCGCCGATCCCGACATCCAGTGGAGCGATCTCGGCTGGCCGGACGCCTCCCCGTTCAGCCCCACCCAGCCTGCCACCTGCGACCAGCACGTGTTGGAACCGATCCTGCAGCGCCACGCGATGCAGCACGGCGCCGATATCCGTTTCGACCGCCAGTTTGAGGGCTTCGAGGAAGACGCCACCGGAGCCCGCGCCCGCATCCGCAACCTCGTCAACGGAGAAGAGGAGGTCGTGCTCGCCGACTATGTGATCGCTGCCGACGGGGCCAATGGCGGCATGCGCGAGCGGCTCGGCATCGGTCGCAGCGGTCCCGGCCCCCTGCAGCACTGGGTCAGCATCATCTTCGACACCGATCTGCCGCCAATCCTGCAGGGCCGGCGTTTCACCTCCTGCTTCATCACCGATCTCAACGGCACCGTCACGCCGCGCGCCGGCGGTCGCTGGCTGCTGGCGCTGCAATATTTTCCGCAGAAAGGCGAACGCCCGGCGGACTTCGACGCAGTCCGCTGCCGCGAACTGGCGATCTGTGCGGCCGGCCGCCCCGACATCAAGGCGGAACCGGTCGACATCAGGGCATGGGAGGTCGCCGCCGCCATCGCCGACCGCTTTCGCGAGGGCCGGGCCTTCCTCATCGGCGACGCCGCCCATCTGATGCCGCCGACCGGCGCCTTCGGTGGCAATACCGGCATTCACGACGCCCACAACCTTGCCTGGAAGCTGGCCATGGTGCTGAAGGGTGAGGCCGATCCGCGTCTGCTCGACAGCTATGACGCCGAGCGCCGCCCCATCGTGCAGGCGACATTGGCCCAGGCCCTCGCCCGGCTGCAAAGCTGGTTCAAGGACCCCTCCAAGCGCCTGCCGCCGGCAGTTCCTATCGTGCCGGATTACGACGTCGTGCTCGGCCAGCGCCTCGAAGCCGGCGCCTTCCCGCCGGCCGGCCTCATGTCGAGCACGCCCTTCGAGTCTCATGCCACGCTGGCGGCGAAGCCCGGCACCCGCGCCCCGCATCTTTGGCTCGAACGCGATGGCCAGCGCCTGTCCAGTCTCGATCTCTTCGGCAAAGGTCTCGTGCTGCTGGCAAGCAAGACCGACTGGCGCCAGGCAGCCGAGGAGGCTCGTCGGCGGCTCGACCTGCCGCTCGCCTGCGAGATCATCGGCGCCGAGGGCGATATCGTCGACATCGACGACCGCTGGCCGGCTGCCTATCGCCTCGATCCGGATGGAGCCGTGCTGGTACGGCCGGACGGCTTCGTCGCCTGGCGTTTTTCCCCGGATGAAAGCAAACCAGACACCCTGTATGCCGCCCTGCGTCGCCTTGGCATGGGCACGACCGGAAACGCGGACCAAGTATCATGACCGCTCCGATCGCACGCCTGCTCGCCCCCGAAATTGCGCTTTTTGCCTGTGCCTCCCTGGTGCATGCGGGACTGCTGCCTTTTGGAGAGCCCCATTCGAGAGCTGCCACTGCGGAAGCGATCATCGCCGTCATCCTGGCGCTGGGCTTCGTCACCGGCCTTGTCCGTCCGTCCCTGGCGCGACATGCCGCCCTTGTCGCACAAGGCCTTGCCCTTCTCGGGACGCTGGTCGGCGCCTTCACGATCGCCATCGGCATCGGACCACAGACAGGTGGCGACACGATATTCCATGTCGTCCTGGTGGCCGTGCTGGTGTTCGGCCTGTGGCTCGCCGCCCGAAGCTGGCAACGCTGAAGGGGCTTTTGCCGTTGGGCAGGATCTTCGGCTTTCGTACGGCGATTGCCCCGAGCGACTAGCACCCGGACAAAGTCGCAACAGGCACGCTTTGCGTCGCTTCCCGCCCCCTGCTCGAGGCGTCGACAAGCGTAGCCTCCACAAACTATGGCGGGCGAACCAGGGGGCATCACCATGGACAAGCGCGTTCTGATCACGGCGGGAGGCAGCGGCAGCGGCCGGGCCATAGCCGAGGCGTTTCACAAGGCGGGTGCGCATGTATGGGTCGCGGACGTCGATGCAGGCGCCCTGGCCTCCTGTCCGCCGACCTGGGAACGCGAACAGCTGGACGTCTGCGATGAAGCGGCAGTCGAAGCCTTGTTCGCCCGGCTCCGCGCCGCCTGGGGCGGGCTGGACACCCTGTGTGCCAATGCCGGCATCGCCGGTCCCACGGCTCCGATCGAGACTATCGAGGTCGCGGCTTGGCGGCACTGCCTGGCGGTCAATCTCGAGGGCGCTTTCCTGTTCGCCAAGCATGCGACGCCCCTCATGAAGGCACAGCGCTCCGGCGCCATCATCTTGACGTCCTCGACCGCCGGAATTTTCGGCTATCCGAACCGGGCTCCCTACAGTGCCTCGAAATGGGCCACCAACGGCCTGATGAAGACGCTGGCAATGGAACTCGGCCCCTATGGCATCCGGGCGAATTCGATCTGCCCAGGCGCCGTCGAAGGCCCCCGCATGGAAGCCGTCATGGCCAGGGAAGCTGCGGCCAAGGGCACGACGCGCGATGCGATCTATGCAGGCTATGCCGGCGGAACCTCGATGCGTTCCTTCGTCAGCGCCGAGGACATCGCGGCCATGGCCGTGTTCCTGGCCTCCGACGCCGCCAGGTTGGTGTCGGGCCAGATCATTGCCGTCGACGGGCATACGGAAAATCCGGATCCGAAAGCGTAACCGCGCAAGGCCTGAAAATGCCGGTCACGCCTCAATAAAAAGCCCGCCCCATCTGGGGCGGGCCGAATGAGATCCCGATCCTAGACGATCAGACCAGCGTGTTGCAGAAGCGCTGGATGCGGCGGCCGGCCTCTTCCAGGGCCTCGGTGGAGGTCGCATAGGAGATGCGGAAATTCGGGCCGAGACCGAAGGCCGAGCCATGCACCACCGCCACGCCCTCGGCCTGCAGCAGTTCGGAGACGAAATCCTCGTCCGTCTCGATCACCTTGCCGCTGGGCGTCTTCTTGCCGATCGTTCCGGCGCAGGAGGGATAGACATAGAAGGCCCCTTCCGGCGTCGGACACTGGATGCCCTTGGCCTGGTTGAGCATGCCGACGATCAGGTCGCGGCGGCCCTCGAAGATCTTGCGGCGCTCGGGGATGAAGTCCTGCGTGCCATTGAGCGCTTCGACCGCCGCCCATTGCGCGATTGTGCAGGCGCCCGAAGTCTGCTGGCCCTGGATCATGTCCATCGCCTTGATCAGCTTCTCGGGGCCGGCAGCATAGCCGATACGCCAGCCGGTCATCGAATAGGCCTTGGAGACACCGTTGATGGTGAGGGTGCGGTCATAGAGCTTGGGCTCGACCTGGGCCGGCGAGTAATAGACGAAATCGCCATAGACGAGATGCTCATACATGTCGTCGGTCATCACCCAGACATGGGGATGGCGCAGCAGCACGTCGGTCAGTGCCTTCAGCTCGTCACGGCTATAGGCCGCGCCGGACGGGTTGGAGGGCGAGTTGAAGATGAACCACTTGGTCTTGGGCGTGATCGCCTTTTCCAGCGCCTCGGGCGACAGCTTGAAATTGGTGGCCAGCGTGGTTTCGGCGAAGACCGGCGTGCCGCCGCACAGGGCCACCATCTCCGGATAGGACACCCAGTAGGGCGTGGGGATGACGACCTCGTCTCCCGTGTTGAGCGTCGCCATCAGACCGTTAAACAGGATCTGCTTGCCGCCAGTGCCGACGATGGTCTGCGAGGGCTTGTAGTCGAGGCCGTTCTCGCGCTTGAACTTGGCAGCGATGGCTTCGCGCAGCTGCGGAATGCCGGAGACCGGCGGATATTTCGTCTCCCCGCGCATGATGGCGTCGACGGCGGCCTTCTTGATGTTGTCGGGCGTGTCCATGTCGGGCTCGCCGGCACCAAGGCCGATGATGTCGCGTCCCGCCGCTTTCAGTTCGCGCGCTTTCTGGCTCACCGCGATAGTCGCGGAAGGCTTGATGCGCGAGAGGGCGTCGGCGAGAAAAGCCATGGCTGGGAACTCCTGTAAGCCGTGGGAAATGCGAGTTGAAGCGGAACCTAGCGGCCGCCGCGCGGGCGGCCCCCTGCCCGCCCCGCAGGGCGCGCCTCTGCTTAGGCGCCGCCCGGCCTGCATTCAAGCGCAAAGATTACGTCCAATGCACAACTTGCCGGAGAGGTCGCGCGAGTTCATTGCTTGGTGACATCGACACAACAATGCCGCGAAACTTCCTCACCGCCGCCCGAGAACGTGCAAAAGCCCGCCGTGATCGGCAGCGATGCTTTGATCGTAGCCGATGCGCTTCATGGCCACGCGAGTTCCGGTGGTGTGAGGCGGAGTACCGAGTAACCGAGTTGAGTGCCGCGTGCGTTTTCGCACTTCGTCCCGCCGGGCGAAGGTCTAGACGGAAGGACGTTAGAGGTTTTCCAGTCGAGTGTTTCGAGGAGATCATGATGGCCGTCAATCAAGCAACCGCACGCATGTTCAAGGCCGACACCCGCGCCATGCGCGTTTCGGCGGCCGAGGCGGAACGTCAGCTGACCTTGGCGCTCTGGCTCGTCGGACTCCTCGCGACCGCAACAGTAGTAACAGCGACCATTGGGTTCTTCGCCTAGTCCCCCCGCAAGCGAATTGAACGGGTCGCTTAACGCGCCGGATGGTCCCCCCGCCATCCGGCGCATTTTTTTGGTACAGTCCTTCATACAATTCTTGGCACTTTTCGCTGACCTCATAGCGAGGCTATTTCAGAACCGATCATTCTGAGACGAGGCCAGCCATGTCCCAAACCACTTCACCTCGAACCATCTTTCTGGCCGGTGCGACCGGTGCCATCGGCGCGCCGCTCACGCGCCTGCTTCGTCAGGCCGGCCACCGCGTCGTCGGCACCACGCGTACGCCCGCCAAAGCCGACGCCTTGCGAGAACTGGGGGCCGAGCCGGTCGTGGTCGATGTCTTCGACCGTGACGCGCTGGTCGCCGCGGTAACCGCCGCCAGGCCTGAAATCGTCATCCATCAGCTCACCGATCTGCCCCCAGCCCTCGACCCGGCCCGCATGGCCGATTTCGTGCCGCGCAATGCCCGCATTCGCCGGGAAGGCACTGCCAATCTGGTGGCGGCCGCTCTCGCGGCCGGAGCCCGGCGGATCATCGCCCAGAGCATTGCCTGGGTCTACGCGCCCGGGCCGCTGCCACATGCCGAGACGGCTCTCCTCAACCATGGCGCCGAGGGTCCGGGCGCCGTCAGCGTGCAGGGGGTGATCGCCCTGGAGGACGCCGTGCTCCAGGCGCCGGCCGAAGGCGTGGTCCTGCGCTACGGCTATCTCTACGGTCCCGGTACTGGCAGCGACAGTCCGCGACGGCCAATGTCGGTGCATGTCGATGCCGCGGCATTGGCGGCGCTGCTCGCGATCGATCACGGCAAGCCCGGCGCCTACAATGTCGCCGAGGCGAGCGCCGAACTATCAACCGCCAGGGCTTTGGACGAGCTTGGCTGGCGGGCCGATTTCCGCCTCCCGGCTTGAGCCGGGCATAGTTTGCCGGGCGGCATAGGCTTTGCCGCCTTCGGCAATTCATGTCACTTTTCCCTTGCCTCGACCTGCAATCGGCGCGACGCTTCCCCCAGCCGCCCAGAAGAGCGGCGGCCAGAACAGGAGGGACGCGACAATGACGCAGAACACTCCATCCGGCAGACGATCCAGCGGGCCGCGCTGCATCGCCCTGGTCGGCCCGTTCCAAAGCGGCAAGACGACCCTTCTGGAAGCCATCCTCGCACGCATGGGCGCCTTGCAGCGCCAGGGCACCGTGGCGGCCGGCTCCACCATCGGCGATGCCAGCGCCGAGGCGCGTGCCCATACCATGAGCGTGGAGGCCAACATCGCCTCCGTGGATTTCATGGGCGAGACCTTCACTTTCATCGATTGCCCCGGCTCGATCGAGTTCCTGGCCGAGATGCGCCCCGTCCTGCCGGCGGTCGATGCCGCGGTGGTGGTCTGCGAGGCCGACGAGAAGAAGGTTCCGGCCCTGCAGCTGATCCTGCGAGAACTCGAAGACCAGAAGATTCCGCGCTTCCTCTTCCTCAACAAGATCGACAATTCGCACCAGAGCGTGCGCGAGGCCCTGCCGCTGCTGCAGCCGGCCTCCCGGCTGCCGCTGCTGCTGCGCCAGATCCCGATCTGGAAGAACGGCGTCGCCGTCGGCTATGTCGACCTCGCGCTCGAGCGCGCCTTCATCTACCAGGAGCATGCCGCCTCGCAGGTGGTCGAGATCCCGCCGGACGAACGCGATGAAAGCAAGGATGCCCGCTATTCCATGCTGGAACGGCTGTCGGATCATGACGACGCGCTGATGGAACAACTCCTCGAAGAGGTCGAGCCGCCCCGCGACCGGGTGTTCGACGACCTCGCCCATGAGCTACGCGATGGCCTGGCCGTGCCGGTCCTGATGGGTTCGGCGGCCAATGGCAACGGCATGCTGCGGCTGATGAAGGCGCTGCGCCATGAGGCGCCCTGCATCCATGAGACCGCCGCACGGCTCGGCATCACGCCGGGATCGGAGCCCCTGGGCTATGTGATGAAGACCTTCCATACCGCCCATGCCGGCAAGCTCTCGTTGACGCGCGTACTGAGCGGCGCCTTCCAGGAAGGCATGACGGTCACGACCTCTTCCGGCGAGACCGGCCGCATCGCCGGCTGTGCCCGGCTGCTGGGCCAGACCACCCAGAAGACGACGCAGGCGCAGGCCGGCGATACCGTCGCGCTCGGCAAGGTCGATGCCGCCCATACCGGCGACATGCTGGCTGTCGGCAAGGCCGTGCCCCGGCCGGCCGAGATCGAGGCGCCCCAACCGGTGATGTCGCTCGCCGTCCGGGCCCGCGACCGCAAGGACGACGTCAAGCTCTCGGCCGCCCTGCAGCGCCTCACCGACGAGGACCAGGCGCTCGCCATGGAGCAGAATGCCGAGCTCGGCGACACCATCCTGCGCGGCCAGGGTGAGATGCATCTGCGCGTGGCCGTGGAGAAGCTCGCCTCGAAATTCGGCGTCGCCGTCGACTCCAGCCAGCCGCAGATCGGCTATCGCGAGACCATCCGCAAGCCGGTGACGGGCGTGCGCGGTCGCCACAAGAAGCAATCGGGCGGCCATGGCCAGTTCGGCGACGTGGTGATCGACGTCATGCCCCTGCCCCGCGGCGAGGGCTTCGCCTTCATCGACAAGATCACCGGCGGCGTGGTGCCGCGCAACTACATTCCCTCCGTCGAGGAGGGCGTGAAGCACTATCTCAAGCGTGGCCCGCTCGGCTTCCCGGTGGTGGATGTCGGCGTATCGCTGACGGACGGCTCCTATCACACGGTGGATTCCTCCGACATGGCTTTCCAGACGGCGGCGCGGATCGGCATGAGCGAGGCGATGCCGCAATGCAATCCCGTGCTGCTGGAGCCGGTGCTGGCGGTGGAGATCTCGGTGCCCTCGGATGCCACGGCGAAGGCCAACGCCATCGTCTCCTCCCGGCGCGGCCAGATCCTCGGCTTCGATGCCCGCGACGGCTGGGAAGGCTGGGACGTGGTGCAGGCGCTGATCCCGGAAGCCGAGATCACCGACCTGATCATCGAGCTGCGTTCGGCGACGGCAGGCGTCGGCACGTTCCGGTCCAAATTCGACCATCTGGCCGAACTCTCGGGGCGGCAGGCCGACACCATCGTCGCTTCGCGACAGGCGGCGCAATAGGGAGGGGTCATCCCGGACGAACTGCGGCACATCGTGCCGCGGCGCAGATCCGGGACCGCGTAGGGAGCCAAGCGCCCGTGCCGAAGAACGGTCCCGCATCTGCGGAGCAGCATTGCATGCTGCACCGCGTGCGGGATGACATGAGGAATTTGCCCCCCGCCTCCATTGGCGCTAAAGAGCGGCGATGCCGACCATCGAAATCGCCGCCTTCTATCATTTTGCCCGCCTGCCCGGGTTCGCCGAGCTGCGCGAGCCGCTGGCCAAGCTTACCTGCTCGCTCGGCATCAAGGGCATCATCCTGCTGGCGCATGAAGGCATCAACGGCACGGTGGCCGGTACGCCCGAGGCGATGGCGAGCTTCCATCCGCGCCTGCGCGCGATCACCGGCCTCGATCGCATCGAGAACAAGACCTCCTTCGCCGAGGAGATGCCCTTCCTGCGCATGAAGGTGCGGCTGAAGGAAGAAATCGTCACCATCGGCGACAAGAGCGTCGACCCGCTGGAGCGCGTCGGCACCTATGTCGAGCCCAAGGACTGGAATGCCCTGATTTCCAATCCGGACGTGCTGGTCATCGACACGCGCAACGATTTCGAGGTGCGCATCGGCAGCTTCAAGGGTGCACTCGATCCGAAGACCGAGAGCTTCGGCGACTTCCCTGCTTATGTCAGGGACAATCTCGATCCTGCCAGGCACAAGAAGGTGGCGATGTTCTGCACCGGCGGCATACGCTGCGAGAAGGCGACCAGCCTGATGCTGCGCGAGGGCTTCGAGGAGGTCTATCACCTCAAGGGCGGCGTGCTGCGCTATCTGGAAGAGATTCCGCCCGCTGAGAGCCTGTGGGAGGGCGCCTGCTTCGTCTTCGACAAGCGCGTGGCGGTCGGCCACGGCCTGAGGCCAGAGGATTTCAGCCTCTGCCATGGCTGCCTGTCGCCCCTCTCGGCAACGGACCGGCAATCGCCCGACTACGAGGAAGGGGTGAGCTGCCCCTATTGCGCCGCAACGCTCACCGAGACACAGAAAGCCTCCTCGCGCGAACGCCATCGCCAGGAGACGCTCGCGCGCCGGCGCGGCCACGCCCATCTCGGCCCGCGCCTCGCCACGGCGGTTGAGGAAGGCTGAATAGCTCCGCTATTCCGCGGGCCTATGCCAACTAGTCTTGCGACCAACGCATTAGCGAAAGATAGACCGTGTCATCCCCGGCGCCACCGCAGTGGCGGGGATGACAATTCAAAGTTCAGGATGGAGAGAACCATGTCCAATAAAGCCCTGGTCCTGTTCTCGGCCGGCCAGGATTCCACCACCTGCCTGGCCTGGGCGCTCGAGCGTTTCGACAGCGTCGAGACCGTCGGCTTCGATTATGGCCAGCGCCACGGCATCGAGCTGGCGATGCGTCCCGTGGTTCTCGCCGCCTTTCGCGACGCCTTCCCCGCCTGGGCCGCGCGCCTCGGTGAAGATCATCTGGTCGACCTCGGCATACTCGGCCGCATCAGCGAAACTTCCCTGACGCGCGACGTCGAGATCGCCATGCAGGAGAACGGCCTGCCCAACAGCTTCGTGCCCGGGCGCAATCTGCTCTTCCTGACCTTCGCCGCCACCCTCGCCTATCGGCGCGGCGCCCGCCATCTCGTCACCGGCGTGTGCGAGACCGATTTCTCCGGTTATCCGGACTGCCGCGACGACACCATGAAGGCGATGCAGCTGGCGCTCAATCTCGGCATGGAAAGCCGTTTCGTCATCCACACGCCCCTGATGTGGATCGACAAGGCGCAGACCTGGGCGCTGGCTCGGGAACTCGGCGGCGACCGGCTGGTGGACCTCGTCCGCGAACAGACCCACACCTGCTACAATGGCGATCGCAGCCATCGGCACGATTGGGGCTATGGCTGCGGCACCTGCCCGGCCTGCGAACTGCGGTCCAGCGGCTACCAGCGCTTCATGGCCGAGAGCGTTTCCTGACGTGAATGCCCATCCTCATTTGCTGCGTGATGGTACCTGGAAATAGCTGCCGTCCATCGAGCCGTTCTGGCCGCAATATTCGACCCGGTGCTCGCTCGCATCATCAGGAAACACGGTCTCGACCTTGAGGCTGGCGCCCTCGCGGGTGAGCTTGAGGAAGGAGGCGTCGCCTTCCTGCCTGGCCTCGAAGACGCCGCCGGCCTCCCGGCCGCTGGCATTGATCTCGCAGACCCAGCGCCCCATCACCGGTTCGACGGTATCGCCGGAGACGATCAGGCTGCCATCCGGCTTGGCCTCGATGTCGAACCCACCCGTATTGTTGTGCCAACTGCCCACGAAGCCGTCCTGCGGCTTCGTCCTGATCCCCTTCAGGAAACGCGCCCGCTCCATAAGACGCTCCTTCAGCGTGCGAAAGGCGCCAACACCTTCCTTGCTGGTGCCCGCATCGTCCCGTGCGCCCACGAACCAGCGCTGGTCAGCGGCAAGCGCGGCGGCGGCCTGGGGATCGAGGGTCTTACGCAAGCGGTCATAGGCGATTGCGATCTCGGCATCGGCTTTCGACAGGGCCGGACTGGCGCAGATCGCCTTCTCCACCTCGGTCGAGGCCTTGCGGCAATCGAAGGAGGGCTTGCCGGCGGCCTGGGCGATCGCGGGCATGGCGATGGCCGGCAGGAGGCAGGCGACGGCCAGACCACGCCCGATCATGGCTTTGCCCCGATCTCGATGGTGGAGAACAGGTCCGTCTCGATATCGCCCTTCTCGCCGTGCGGCTTGACACCGGCGGCCGGACGATAATGGCCGTTGTCGTAGATCAGCTCGAACCGCGCCGGCTTGCGGGGCCGCTTGTCGAAGCGGCACTCGCCGGCGACCTTCTTCGAAGTTCCGTGCGTGACGGCCTGCTCGACCGTGAGGTCGCGATAGCCCAGCTCGACCTTGGGCCCGAGCTTGACGGTCCGCGTGACCGAGGTCGACTCGCCCTCGCAATCGCCATTGTTCTCGCCATTGCTGCGCTCGACGATCAGCCCGTCCAGCACGCGCTCGATACGTCCCTTGTCGAAGGTGTACATCCAGAGTGCCTGCTCCTCATAGGGATTGACGCGCGAACTGCCGGATTGCGAGGTGCGCAGGCCAAAGGCGCGCAGCCCGTCGCCGACGTCGTAACGGGCGGTATCGAGGCTCATCGAGCCGAACTGGATGGCGTCCGAGAACGCCATGCCCTTCTCCAGCCGCCGCGCCACGGGATTGCCGGTGGCGACATCGGCGATGATGATCTCGACATCGCCCTTGTTCTCGCCCTCGACCGGCGGCTTGGCCTCGATCAGCGGCACCGCCGCCAGCATCAACTCGGAGCGATAGGGCCACACCTTGCAGACCACGTCGTCCGGGTTGATCGAGCGATCATAATCACCGCCCTTGACCAGCAAGCCGTTCTCGCCCTGCTGGGCGTCGGGATAGGCCTGCTTGAGCAGGGCGTCGGTGATGTCGCAATCGGCCAGGGCCTGGCCGGGCAGCATCAGGACCAGGACAGCGGCGCCGAGGGCAAGCTGAAGCTTCATGTCGCGGTGATTCCATTCCGGAGGGACGAGTCGAGATCTAGCATGAGCCGGAGCCAAGACAATCCAGGCAGGGACGATCCAGGCAGGGACGATCTCTTGCATGGTCTGGCCTGGGGCCTCAGTTTCAGCGGATACAGGACGCTCGCCCCCGCGATTGCCTGTGCGGCGCGGCATCGATAGGCTCGGGCCATGCCTCTCGACACAGATTCCCAGCGGGCCGTGCTGAACCGCCGTCTCGACACGCTCTATGCCACCGACGCCCGCGGGCGCCTGCTGCACAGCAATGAGTGGGATTCCCGCCCGGCACCCCGCTTCCATCTGATGCGCACGCCGGCCGGGCCATTGTTTCGCTGCCGCGCCGACATGCCGGATACCCTGGTCGCCCGCCTCGGCGAGCTCTGCCGCGACGAGGCGCTGGGCGAGGTGCCGAGGGAGCGTCCGGCCCGGGAGGAAGCCTATCTCGATTTGCTCGGCCACCAGGCTGCGGTGACGCAGATCTGGGCCGGGCCGGTCTACCGGGCGGATGCCGTCCCGCCGCCGCCACGGCCGCCCGTCGCCATCCATGAGGGCAATGCCGACCTGCTGCGGTCGCTCTTTCCCGACTGGCTGCCGGACGTGCCGCACAGGCGGCCCTTCCTCGCCGTGGTCGAGGGCGACCGCGCCGTGGCGATCTGCGCCAGCGTGCGCATCTCCGACGCGGTGCATTGCGCCGGGGTCGAAACCCATGCCGATTACTGCCGCCGGGGCCATGCCTCCGCGGTCGTCGCCGGCTGGGCACAGGCCGTGCGGGCGCTGGGGGCCGTGCCCTTCTACAGCACCTCCTGGGACAACCTGGCCTCCCGCGCCGTCGCCGCCCGTCTCGGCTTGCCTTTGGTCGCTACGGACTTCCATGTCCGTTGAGGCGGCGCGAAACCCGGCCACAAATGGCGACAGGTGATCCGGACTAGATGCTCTGTCATCCCCGGCCGAGCGCCTCGCGAGCGTAGCGAGAGAAGGCGAGGGTATCGTCACAAGCTTTGCTTGTGACTGGGATCCAGGGGCTGAATGGCTCGCCCTATGGCCCCTGGATCCCCTTCCCTCGGCCTACGGGCCTCGCCGGGGACGACAGCGTTTTTCTTACTGCCCCTCGCCCAGGGCCGAGGCCCAGTCCTTCTTGACCTGGGCGATGCGCGCCGCATAGGCGCGCTCGATGCAGGGGGCGTCGGTGCAGATGTCGCGCACCGTCTCGCGCCAGCGGGTCTGGTCCTTGCCGAAGGGATCGCTGACCGCGCCGGTCTCGCCGTCGACCCCGCGGGTCTCGCCTTCGATGGCCTGGTAGAGCCGGTTCATCTCGTCATCGAGGCGGGACAGTTTCGGATGGGCGCAGATCAGCTTCTCGACGGCGGTATGCGCCTTGCGGCAGTCGAAGCCGGCGGCCTGGGCCGGGCCTTGCAAAGCAAGGGTCGCGACCGCCAAGGCCGCTGCCATGATAAAACGTGCAGGACGGATCATCCGAAACTCCGAAGGCAATGATCCCCCGTCGCTAGCACAACAGGACCGGCCTTGTCGTGCCGCGGGGAACTTCGCCACCCTGCTGACAGGACGTTGTCAGCAAGTTTCCGACGACGGCTCTTCCCCCCGCGCGTGACTCACCCCATTATCAGGGCATGTCCGATACACCCAAAGTCCCCTCCTCGAGCAAGGCCCCTGCTCCGAAGAAACTCCGCACGCCGAAATCCAAGGCATCGCGGCCGGCCCTGCCCTCGCTCGACGAGCATCTGAAGGCCCTGCTCAATCCCGGCCTGCTCAAGGAAGCCAAGAGCAGCCTGCGCGACGACGAGAAGCCGGGCTTCGGCGAGGGGCCGCAGAGCGGCTTCGACACCGGCGCCGTCACCGGCCTCGACCCCGAGCTTGCCGCCAAATTGGGCGTGCCCAATGACGGCGCACCAGTCGCCGGCGGGGGCGCCGAGATGGAAGGCCGTACGGTCAAGCGCAAGGGGCCCGACAAGAAGGCACGCGCCAAGGATGGCGGCGAGCTCGATCCCGACGGGCTCGACAAGCTCGGCGGTTCGGCCGGCACCATCAAGGCACTCTCCGAGTTGCTGGAGAGCGGCGACCCGCGCATGGTCGGCAAGCCGGTGTGGACACCGCACCGCCCCTCGCGCCCCGACAAGAGCGAGGGTGGCATCCGCCTGGAGCTCGTCTCGGAATATCAGCCGGCCGGCGACCAGCCCACCGCCATCGCCGATCTGGTCGAGGGCCTGCAGAGCCATGAGCGCGACCAGGTGCTGCTCGGGGTCACCGGCTCGGGCAAGACCTTCACCATGGCGCAGGTGATCTCCCGCACCCAGCGCCCCGCTTTGATCCTGGCACCCAACAAGACGCTGGCGGCCCAGCTCTATGGCGAGTTCAAGTCGTTCTTCCCCAACAATGCGGTGGAATACTTCGTCTCCTATTACGACTACTACCAGCCCGAGGCCTATGTGCCGCGCACGGACACCTATATCGAGAAGGAGTCCTCGATCAACGAGCAGATCGACCGCATGCGCCACTCGGCCACGCGCGCGCTGCTCGAACGCGACGACGTCATCATCGTCGCCTCGGTCTCCTGCATCTACGGTATCGGCTCGGTCGAGACCTACACCGCCATGACCTTCGGCATGAGCGTGGGCGAGCGCGTCGAGCAGAAGCAGCTGATCGCCGACCTCGTCGCCCTGCAATACAAGCGCATCAATGCCGATTTCGCCCGCGGCACCTTCCGGGTGCGCGGCGACACCATCGAGCTGTTCCCGGCCCATTACGAGGACCGCGCCTGGCGCATCAATTTGTTCGGCGACGAGATCGAGAGCATTGCCGAATTCGATCCGCTCACCGGCCAGAAGATCCAGGACCTGCAATTCGTCAAGGTCTACGCCAATTCGCATTACGTCACGCCGCGCCCCACGCTGAACCAGGCGATCAAGGGCATCAAGGACGAGCTCAAGGTCCGTCTGCAGCAGCTCTATACCGGCGGCCGCCTGCTGGAGGCCCAGCGCCTCGACCAGCGCACCACCTTCGACCTGGAGATGATGGAGGCCACCGGCTCCTGCGCCGGCATCGAGAACTATTCGCGCTGGCTGACGGGACGCCAGCCCGGCGAGCCGCCGCCGACCTTGTTCGAATATCTGCCGGACAACGCCATCGTCTTCACCGACGAGAGCCACGTCACCGTGCCGCAGATCGGCGCCATGTACAAAGGCGACTTCCGGCGCAAGGCGACTTTGGCCGAATATGGCTTCCGCCTGCCCTCCTGCCTCGACAACCGTCCCTTGCGCTTCGAGGAATGGGACGCCATGCGCCCGCAGACCGTGCATGTCTCGGCCACCCCCGGCAAATGGGAGCTGGAGCATACCGGCGGCGTCTTCGCCGAGCAGGTCATCCGCCCAACCGGACTGATCGATCCGGAATGCGAGATCCGCCCGGCCCGAACCCAGGTCGACGATCTCCTCGGCGAAGTTCAGCAGGTGGCGAAACAGGGCTACCGCACCCTCGTCACCGTGCTGACCAAGCGCATGGCCGAGGACCTCACCGAATACATGCACGACCACGGCATCCGCGTGCGCTACATGCATTCGGACATCGACACCATCGAGCGCATCGAGATCATCCGCGACCTCCGCCTTGGCGCCTTCGACGTGCTGATTGGTATCAACCTGCTGCGCGAGGGCCTCGACATTCCCGAATGCGCCCTGGTCGCCATCCTCGACGCCGACAAGGAGGGCTTCCTGCGCTCCGAGACCTCGCTGGTACAGACCATCGGCCGCGCCGCCCGCAATGTCGACGGCCGCGTGTTGCTCTATGCCGACAACATGACCGGCTCGCTGGAGCGCGCCATCGCCGAGACCAACCGCCGCCGCGAGAAACAGATGGCCTGGAACCAGGCCAACGGCATCACGCCGGAAAGCGTCAAGCGCTCGATCGCCGACATCACCAATTCGGTCTATGAGCGCGACCGCGTTACCGTCGACAAGGGCCTTGCCGACAATGTCGCCACCGTCGGCCACAATTTCGAGGCCGTCACCGCCGACCTCGAAAAGCGCATGCGCGACGCCGCCGCCGACCTCCGCTTCGAGGAAGCCGCCCGCCTGCGCGACGAACTCAAGCGCCTGCGCGAAACCGAAATGGCCGTGGCCGACGACGGCTCGGCCCGCCAGGTCAACGTGCGCGAAAAGGCCGGCGCCTATAAGGGCCCGAAGGCCTATGGCGACGCCGCCAACCTGCCGAAGACGCGCGCGGCCAAGCCGGGGCTGGACAGCATGGGCCCGGGCACGGATCGGGAGGTGCCGCTGGGGGCGGAGGCACGGAAGAAGGGTGGCGGGAAACCTGGGCGAGGGTGGAGGCGGTGATTGCTAAAGCACATCTTAGTGGCACTGGCAGATTAAAATTTTTCGCTGTAATTCTGTTACTGTGGTTCCGATGAAGTTTACCAATTACAAAGATATCCAGCAGTGGCAAACACCAGCGAGCGTACGAACGATCCAAGCAAAATCACACATGAACCAGCAAGGCCAGCGGTTGTTCGCAACGTGGGTTCAACCGAGTCAGAAAAGTATCTCGCTCACCTGGGCGAAAGAAGCTTTTTGAATTTGTGGTCCTATCCTAGCCCATTCATCGATAAGAAGGCCGATGGGAAGGGAGACGGAAAAGAACTTTGCGACCTGCTGGTCGTGTGTGGCGATCATGTCTTGATATTTAGTGATAAGACTATTGCGTGGCCTGACGGCAACGACGAGCAATTATCCTGGAAGCGTTGGTATAAAAGGGCGATAGCGAAATCCGCTGATCAAATTCGAGGAGCAGAGCGGTGGATAAATACTTACCCAAATCGAATTTTCCTTGATCGCCTTTGCACACAACCCCTTCCGGTAAAGATACCACCCCCTTCTCAACGTAAGGTTCATGGCATTGTCGTAGCGCTTGGCGCAGGAGAAGCTTGCAAAGCTTTTTTCGACGAGGGCATCGGCAGCTTGATGATCGCCCCCTCAATTAAGGGCGATGCACATTGGAAGACAGATAGCGTCCTACCCTTTGCAATTGGTGATATTGATCCCACCGGTAGTTTCATCCATGTGCTGGACGACGCTTCATTGGATATTACACTTCGCGAACTCGATACCATCACTGACTTTACCTCGTATCTAGCAAAGAAAGAGACTTTAATCCGATCAGGTAAATTGTATGTAGCGAGCGGCGAGGAAGATCTCGTGGCGTATTACATGACACATATGAATGTGCAGGGTGAACATGACTTCACTAAACCTGACGGTTCTAGCCTTGGACCAGACGACGCAATTGGCCTGCAACCCGGCTTTTATGAAGAGTTTATTCACAATCCGCAGTACCTAGCCAAGAAGAAAGCTGACGGGAATTCTTATGTTTGGGATCGTCTGATCGAGACGTTTACGACTCACATGCTGGCAGGGACAACGATAGTTCCTAATGGGAAGAGCCTTGAGTTGTCGGAACATGAGCGGAGCGTCCGCCAAATGGCTCTCGTTCCTCGTCATATGCGTCGAATGCTCGGTAATGCGCTTCTAGAGGCAATGGAGAAAGGAACTACCACCGATCGATTTACTAGGGCTTTTCTGCCAGGTCCTACAGAACTGGATCAAAGTACCGGCTATTTCTTCATGACTCTCTCGCCGCCAAAATTTGAATTAGACGGTGGCTATGAACAGTATCGGCATGTTCGTCGAAACATGCTGGAAGCATATGCGCTGGTATTTTTGAGGCGATATCCGAAGCTTGAACGGATTGTCGGGATTGCGACCGAACCGCCTGGTGGGCGTGGCAAAACGGGCTCTTCAGAAGACTTGATTTATGTAGAGGTTCCAGAATGGACACCTGAGATACTGGCTGACCTGGAAGAGAGAAAAACGGCATTCGAAATAGCTCAACCAGGCAACTATACTGAATATGCCATACAAGGGAATGAGTTTCCCGATGTGCCGGTGCAACGAGAGCAAAAGCATTACGGAAACCTGAATCGGAAACAACGTCGTGCTAAGCGCTCCGAAGAACGACGAAAGAGTCGAAAATAATATATAAAGCCGCCCGTGAGGTAGGTAAAAAACCGAAATCGGATAAGCCGCTAAGCACTTGTACGGCGTCCCCAAAGGATGCATGCGCCCAAGCCGCAGGCCCGCCATCCGAGGATTACGGTGATGGTGTGAACGGCGCCTTTACGGCATCTTTCTCACGGAGTGGGCCGTGCTAGGATGGCCGATGTCAAACAAACCATCAAAGAGACGCCGTCCGTGGGCGAGTCTATCAGCGATTTATTGGTTTGTGGGTGCGACGATAGTTGAATGCACCGTCATCATGGCTAGTCTCACTAACCTGGGTCAGGCGCCCATAATGGTCCTCAGCGCCGTAACAACACCCTGAATCATCGCGGAGCCGCTGGCCACAAGTAGAGAATCCTTTAGCTTGATCAGAGAACCCTTCAAAATTCCGGCCTTCTCTTCTGGGCTATTGGTTGCTGCCTCTATGGTATCAAGCGCATCTTTTACCTCTTCTATATTTACACCCGCCGCCAATAGCGCCGATTCATTCTGACGCAATTCCGCGATGAGCGCAGAAAGGGCTTTCAAGTCTATGTTATCTAGACGAATATCACCGGATAACTTACCAACACCCAACGCCCCCACACTTCCGCCGATAGAACCGATATTGATGTGATTGTTCACTGTCATGTTAGTTGCCACCGCCGCTTCAACTTCTTTCGGTGAAAAGTCTAAACCGTCCCCTCGGACTCCAGCTTTATGCATGTCGAGCGACCATTCGAGAATAAGGTCCCTAACCCTTGCGCACAACGCCTCAATACTTGTTATATTGAGATGAACTCCCATTCGGGGAAGTTTTATATCAGCACCTTCATTGATTCGTTCGACCATTTCAGGATTATAAGGAAAATAGAAAAATTTGTTTTCTTTATCTTTTAGAGAGCTTTCGATCGAAGGAATTGAGTTATTAATGGGAGCCAAGGATATGTTTCTTATGAACTCAGATGGTCCTGAGATATCGATCCACCCGCGATAGGGGTTGAAAACCTTCGGTTCGCCCCATATTTTTCGATACTCAGGAACCTCGTCGTCATAGCCAACGAGTTCGTTATTTATCCATGCCGCTAGTGGGTGGAGGTTAAGTTTTGCCGCAGCAACCTTCATTTTTCGCAGCAAGGAAGAAACTGACTGACTTTCGTCGAGGCAGCCCATTTCGATAATTTCTATAAGACCCGCCAAATGAGATTCTCCTTAGGCCAATTACTTTAATCAACAGCAACCAAGCGATTCATCAAGCGGAATCCGCGTAAGACTCGTTTAAGTTGATTTGGAATTACAATGACGGCTTAGTGTTACGGTGACAGTGCACTCTATTAATCTCATGGAATCTGGCTCTTGTGGGCCATGATCCAGCGATGACCCTCCGGTTCCTTGGCCGTGGCGCATAAAACAGCTCTTTTACCGCCCGCAACGCCGCCACATTGACGCCAAGCCTCGGTGTATTTGGCTATCTGAGTAGCGCATCTATCCACTTGGTCGGGTGCAGCGTTCTTGAGGCAGTCCTCTCTGGAATCGATGGCATCCCGCTGCATATTCATGCAGCGTCGTTGTGCTGGCGTGAACGGTACCCATGGCGTTGCGCCACATGCCTGAAAGGCATGTTTCGCTTGTGCCTCCGTCACCTGGTTCGGACCTTGCCCAGCGCAGCCAGCCAGCCCCAACACTCCGAAAATCACTGGAATCATCAGACGCATTCTGTTCCCCCTCTATCGCTCCCCATTCATGAGCGCCGTCCGTACCATTACTCCACAGCACTCGTCATTCACCTTTCACGGCGTCTCCAACGGTTGCATGTGCTCGAGCCGCAGCCCGGCCAGATCTGAGGCCTGGGAGAATTCGTCGAGGTCGACGCTGAGCGTCCCCGGCTGCCTGAGGCGATAGAGACCGAGCTTGACATGTTGCGTCCCCGGATCGGCCTGGGGATCGATGGGCGGCCGGGTGCCGAAATCGCCGCTGACACGCACGATCTTCCGGCCGTCGGCCCAGACTTCGAGCAAAGCGCCGACAGGCCTGCCGGACGGGTCATAATGCGAACCCCTGATATGATAGACCATGTCGACCCAGGCATCCCTCGGCGTCGGCAGCGGCCGGTTCGACACCGGCTCGATACGGACCAGGCGACAGCCGAGATAATTTTCGGGAGCGGACAGGAAGGCGAGCCCCTGCAGGTAATCGGCGGCACGGTTCTCCCCGCTGCGCCGGTCCTCCAGTTCCCTGCCCGGCAACGGCGCCGGCAGGGGGGCGTTGGCCGGCAACACGCCGGTCAGAACCTCCGCCTGCCGCTGCTGCCCGATTGTGCCCCGCATCAGCGCGACAGCCTGCTCGCGCACCCGATCGTCGGACGCGTCCAGGGAAGCGAGAAGGCCCTGGGCCTGGAGCACCTCGGCCACGTTGTTGCGATCCGTCGCGACGAGGCAGCGCCCGTTGGCCGTCTCCACGGTAATATGAAAAATGCCGTCATCGTAGCGCTGCGCCACGAACGGGCTGTCATTGCCAGGCCCCTTCCATTGGCCGATGACCGTGCGGTGGCTGCCTGAGACGGCGACCTGCCCCCGGATGCGGAAGCTGAACGCATACCAGCTGTCAGCGCCGTAAGGCAGCGCTGCGCTCTTCGCGACCTGCAATTCGGCCCGCTGGCAGCCGCCCGCCGGCATTTCCTCCAGCGGGCAATCATTGCCGCCATCGGCGTCCGTCGTGACGATCGAGATCGCGCCTGCGGTTCCGCCACTGCCGGGGAAGAGCGGTTGCACCTGCCTGGACGGATAGCCGCCGACGAACTTGCCGAAGCTCCACGACGCCCGGTCGGCGCTGCCGTTGTCGAAACCGTCATGGAGATCGCCGGCCCGGCAGCCTCCGGCCAGACTCGACAAGATCAGCAAGCCGGCAACCAACCACCGCATGCGGTGCCCCCCAATTCCGCGAACATCAGGCAAAGCCAAGGCGGAGTCAAAACAAGGGACCGGAATTACGGTGGCGGTTTACTGATTTTGCTGCCTCCTACACTCCATCGTTCTTGCTGGTCATGGTGAAATTGCGCGTTACGACGACAGTGCGCTCAACTCCGGCCCTGTCGGCGTGGACTGCCTCGCACGGCATATTGCCGGGCCCATGATACCCGTGCCATGTTACCCCGGCCGCGACAGACACCAGCCCGGGATCGGGCCAGGAGATCGGAATGCCCACGCAGAGAACCTATGCATTCGTCGCCGCGGCGATGGTGCTTGCCGGAGCAACGCAGGCTGCAAAAGCGGCGGAGGCCGTGCCGGCCGCGCTGCAGCCGCCGGCCGGCTACACGCTCGCCTTCACCGCCAAGGCCAGGGGTCTGCAGGTCTATACCAGCACTGCGGAAGCCGGCGCGGCGCCCAAATGGGTGCTCGAGGCCCCCGTGGCCGAGCTGGCGGCGAAGCCAGGCGCCGTCCATCATTATGCCGGCCCCTCCTGGGAGGCCACCGATGGCAGCAAGATCGTCCGCGACAAGGATACGGCCGTGGTGACGGTGCCGGCAAAAAAAGCCAGCGCCGACATCCCCTGGCTGCTCGTCAAGGTCACTGCCGATCCGGCGGCCGGCGTGCTGGACAAAATCGGCTATGTGCAGCGCATCGCCACCCATGGCGGCGTCGCCCCCACCGCGCCGCCCGTGCGCACCGGGACGAAAGTCGGCGTGCCCTACACCGCGACCTATGCGTTCTACGCCAAGGCTGACTGAGCCACCACGGGAAGCGGGAGCGCCAATGGCCGACAGACAGGCGCTACCTGCCTCTTCCAGCGCAGTTGCCGACACTACGGTGAAGGTTACCTGATTTCATAGCCTCCCTTCACCAAACGTTCGTGGCGCGTTTGTGAAAAATGAAGATTATCAAGAACAAAGCTATCCTCTTCCGGAAAGTCCTTCCTGATATCCTGGATCTTTTCCTTCAATCGAATGCGGCGAGCTATATCCAGCCCCCTCATTGCCCGTTTGAGGTCTGCTTCATTCCAGAAGTCATTGCTAAGCGGATTTCGAAATGTTGGCTTGCGACTGCCAACGCCTGAGTTGACCAATTGGGAGAACGCTTCGAATGCTTCATCGGATGCATGAACCGCCCACTTGATGGTCGTGACCCGGACATAAAGATCCAGGTCGTGCAGGCATTTTGCCAGGCCGGCTCCAATCGCTTCGTCGTAGCATCCTAAGTTCGTTGCATACCCAACGAAGGCACGTCGGCAGTCGGAAAGAGGGTCATCTGCCAGCGGCATTATGGATACTTTCAAGCCGTCGATCGCCTCACCGAGCTCACCAAGATAGTATGCACCTCGGAGGCGGTCTTGAGAGCGCTCGGACTGGATGAGTTCCACAAGAAAGCTCAGGTCAAACCCCAGCCGCCATCTCTTGAGTAGATCTTGCTCGGCTCTATATCTCAAATCTCCATCCAGATCGTTGCGTATGAGATTTTTGATAATGTCTTCGGTCGAGTATTCGGGCACCTTTTCAGCCATGATATCACTTATTGAAATTACTCTTTATCGTAATTCTATTTAACTTAACTCTTTCGCCTTGACGACAAAAAGCCGATCCGCAATGCACTTGTCAGGTCTCGTCAGCTGCACCATCGCCGCAACCCAACATTGCCGGCTAGGAACGCCGTTTCAGCAGTTCCGCGAAGGTCGTGCGCTGCCGTGGCAGCACGAAAGGCACGGCCCCGCGCTTGTCCAGGCCGAAAGGATCGCCCGCCACGCGCTCGACGACATGCCCCTGATAGAGGGCGATCCCCTCGCATTCCCAGTTGCCGCCATAGTTGAGCGTCAGCGGATTATAGGTGTTGGCGCCGTATTGGAAGCAGATGTTGTCCTGGAAACCGGTGGTCGGATCGGCGCCGACGAGACGCCAGCGACCCGGCAGCACGATACCGTTGCCGGGATACCAGAGGGCGGTGCGGCCGTCCTTGCTGAGGAACTCGACCTGCGTGCCATGGGCGTCGAACGACATGTTGGTCGTGCCGCCCTGGAATGTCTTCCTGGTTTCCGTACTCGGCGGCGTCGTGCTGTTGGCATTGACGCCGACCAAGGGCGCGCAGCCGGCCAGCAAGACCGACATCCCCAATGCCACCATGAAGTTCCGCAACATCGTTACCTCTGCTGTTGAAAATTACTTAATTCTTGTGGTGCTCTGTTTTGACCGGCCAACGGTTCCATTCCGTATAACAGTAAAATGCGCTCGCAATGACAGCCGGCCGTCTTGCTGGAATCCAAGCCAAGCAACCATGAAGGCCGCAACCGTGACAGCCCCGTGAAAACCGGCTCTGGAGCACCAAAACAGTCGTTGAAAACATCGCCCGGCGGTGCGTTACTTATCGGCGAACTATCCATGCCTGAAATACCCGAGTTCGCAGCAGAAAGCCTCGCTCTGCACCGCATCCCTGCGCTTCTATTGTGACTATCGATTTCGGCCAGCAGCCCTTTTCCCGTCGTGAATTCTTGAATCCTTTTCACGCCGCGACGCCGTGCGAGGTCACGGAAGTAAAAACCGCGCGACCATACCTATCCGCCTGAGATCTGCTGTCCAAATGGAGGGGCTGCCATGGCTGATTGCATCGTGATTTCGCAGGCATCGCTTTTTCCGGATCCCGACGATACGTCCGCGGCGCTCGTCAGCCTGGCGGCGGGCGACCGGGTTTCGCAGCTGCGGGCGCTGTCGAACTGGGCCAAGGTCTCGTTCACCGACAAGGCGGTGCAGACCTATCTCGGCTGGCTCCACGCCGACATGCTGAAGGTCGCGCAGGCGACCGCTTTCAAGCTCTATGACGAGCCGCTGGGCACGCCGCGGCCTGTAACCGGCAGCATCATCGAGCAACGCGCCCAGCTGCCGCCCTGGAAGAAGGTGCGGATCCGGCTGGAGGATGGCAGCGCGGCCGAAGGCTGGATCGACACCGGCGACCTGCCGGCCGGCGGCGGCGACGGCACCGACGAACAGGAAGCCGAGGGGCCGGGTTCCGAGGCCGCCGACGAGCTCAGCCTGGGGCCGAACGAGGTCTATCGCGCGCCCCTCCTGAAGGCCCACGGCATCACCGATATCGATGCCGCCGCCATCGCCGCCCTCATCGATGCCGAGGCGGCCAAATTGCCGAGCGGCCAGTGGAACGCCAACTCCAAGGCCGGCACCAGCAGCGCAGCCGGGCTCACGCAGTTCCTCGACAGCACCTGGACCTCGCACGCCACCAACAAGAAGACGCTGCTGAACCAGGTCTGCAAGGCCAAGGGATTCATCGACGCCGGCAACGACATCATGGCCGCGCGCAGGCAGGCCGTGCTCGACCTGCGTTTCGATCCCGAGCTCGCGATCGTCTCGGCGGCCGAATACGGCCTGTTCAACCTGAGCGCCCTGATCGCCGAGGGGCTGGTCGACGACCAGATCGGCGACGACGAGAAGGCCCGCTTCATCTATATCGCCCACCATGAAGGGCTCGGCGGCGCGCAGGCCTTCCTCAAGCAGACGCGATCCTACACCTTCAGCGACCTGGTGACCCAGATCGGGCGCAGCAAGGCGCAGACCTATGTCGATGCCGCCGGCGGCGACACCACGCGGGCCTATCGGGCCTGGCTGAACGACTATGTCGACAGCCATATCGTGCCCGCCAAGTTCCGCAGGAACGGCAGCGCCGCCGCAGCGGCGGGCGGCGGCACGATCGCCCTGTCGCAATTCGACGGCGCCGCCATCCCGGTGGCCGAGCTCGGCGGCAAGACCGGCCTGGTCAAGGCGATCCAGTGGCGGCTGTCGGAGCTGGGCTTCCTCGATCCGCCCGCCGACGGCAAGTTCGGCCCGGTCTCGCTCTGGGCCCTCAGCGAATTCTGCGACCTCAACGGCATCTCGCTCGGCGGCGGCTTCACCGGCGCCCTCGCCCGGCGGCTGCTCGAACCGACGGCGCTCCTGCCCGAGATCACCGCGACCGGAACCTGGTTCGACAAGGTCATCGCCTATATGAAGGCGCAAAAATACTTCATCTGCCGCCATCCCGACTGCAAGAACATCGCCTATCTCGAAGGGGTGAACCCGGACGGCACGCTCAACGACGACAGGCACAACGTCTTCAACGACCTGAGGATCGTCTTCGCCATCGACCGGAGCGGCCGCCCGAATTTCGGGGACTCGCTCTGGGAAGGCACCACCGAGCCGGGCGATTTCTGGACCATCCATCCGATGAACCCCAAGGGGGCGGCCAGGATCGCCTTCAACCAGTACAAGGCCTGGGTGGTCGGTACCCACCATGCCGGCTCGCCGTCGGCCCATGAGGCCCTCGTCCAGGCCGAGCCCCTCAGCGTCTTCCGGGACCTCAACAAGGACTTCCAGCGCACCGGCGACCGGCTCGATACCGGCCTGTTCGCCATCAACCAGCATTGGGGCTATGACGCGCCGCAGGACGATCTCGGCCGCACCAGCGCCGGCTGCCTCGTCGGCCGCACCAAGAACGGCCACCGCCAGTTCATGACGCTGATCAAGGCCGATCCGCGCTATGGCGTGAACCGCGGCTACAAATTCCTGTCAGCCATCATGCCGGGCGACAAGGTGCTGCAAGGCGGGTGAAGCCGGATTCGGTCAGTGAGCCCAACCGAACATCCCGATCCTTGCTCGCCCTGCCCTCAATGCTCGCGTTTGAACTCACCCGATAGCGGCCGGCTCATTGGTCGCAACTGCCCTCAATCGATCGCATGGGCTCGGTGCGCCACCGTGGTGGCAAAGGCGCGGGCGCTGGCGGCGTACCATTCGGGCGGGTGCTTGGCAGCCAGCCCGGCGACCGAATGCACCGTGTCGGACAGCACACGCTTGCCCGCGGCGTTCTTCGCCACGCTGAACCTATAGGAATGCCCCTCCTCATGATGGGCGATCACCACCTCCAGGCGGGATTTCGAGACGATGTCGAAGGCATGAGCTGACATGAGCGCTTTCCCGGGACGATTGTGGTTACGGCGACAGGCTTCTCAATTGGGGTTCTTGTTCGCTTGGGAGGCCTGATCGTCAGCGCCAGTATGGCACCAAGCTGCCCATTAAGCGAACGATCACCTCAGACCTCACCGCTTACGTCTCCGGTCGCGCGAACAAGGTGAGGAAGAACTCCTCGGAACGCCGCAAACCTTCGTCGGTCAGCACCAAGGATTTGTTGCGGTTGACCGGGGCGTCGAACAGGCCCTTTCTGTGCAACCGATCCAGCGCAACCCAGTCGAAGCCTTTCCAGGCGCGGCGACCGTCATGCAAGGTCAGCCATATCAAGCCGAGTACCGCGGCATCGACCTTGTCATCATCGGCTTGCATTTAGGCCTCCCCGTCCGGCGAGGCGTGATATCCCGTCACCTGTATAGATGCACTTGCCATGGCCTCCACCAGGATTGCTTCGCCGCGCGAGGCTTGACGACGCCCTCGATCCCAGCGCTGCGCTGCTGCGCGTCGAAGGCAAGCCTGATCTCCGCGCCATCCATGTCCCGCGTCGCCGAGAGCAGCGCGAACTCCGCCTTCACCGCAAAGCCTCGCAGGCGCAGGAAATTCACGGTCTGAGAGAACATGGCGCCCATCAGCGCGCGTCTGACATTCGCTGCATCGGGCCGCCGGCGTTGAATCGCCGCCCGCTTTTCAGCTACCCTGGCCCGGTCAATGCGGAGACTGCCATGCGCTCGCTGTTCCACCTTGCCTATCACGTCACCGATCTCGACCAGGCCCGCCGCTTCTATGGCGAGGTGCTGGGGTGCGAGGAGGGGCGCAGCACGCAGAGCTGGGTCGATTTCGACTTCTTCGGCCACCAGATCTCGCTGCATCTGGGCACGCCCTTCGCCACCAGCCGCACCGGCAAGGTCGGCGATCACCTGGTGCCGATGCCGCATCTCGGCGTGATCCTGCCGCTCGACGCCTGGCTGGCGCTGGCTGCCCGGCTGGAAAAGGCCGGCATCGCCTTCGAGATCCCGCCGGTGATCCGCTTCGAGGGCGAACCCGGCGAGCAGCGCACCATGTTCTTCCGGGACCCGAGCGGCAACCCGATCGAAATCAAGGGCTTCAAGGATTTCGACGGCGTGTTCGCGCGCTAAAGCGTTTTGTGATTTGAATGAATCACTTCAAATCGCAAAGACGCGTCGAACCAAAGAGTTAGAGCAAAGCGCGTTCGCGCCTGGACGCGCTTTGCTCCAAAGCATTTTCCATAGCTGGCACCGTTCACAAACAACAGGCGCCCTCTCGGGCGCCCGTCGTCAGCAGCCGGTGCCGAACGATTCTACCAGACGGCCTGCACCTCCGGCGCCTTGCGCTTGAGATGCACCTGTTCGTCGACATGGTCGACCCAGTCCAGCGGCACGAAATGATGCACGCCATCGGGCGAGGTATTCTTGGCGAGCCGGATCTGGTCGTCGCCGAGATCGTCGACCGTGCCGATATTGACGCCATCGGAGGTGATGACCTCCATGTTCTCGCGGATGTCGCCCCCGGCGGCGTGTTCGGGAGCAAGCAGCGCGCCATCCGGGGCCACGGCGGCGTAGCCCGGCCAGCCGCTCTTGCGCCAGCTCTCGGCCCGCGCCGGCAGGTCGATCGAGCCATATTCCTCCATGATCATCCGGGCGGTTTCGATCTGGTGGCTTTCGGCCTCGACGGTGAGCAGCGTGCCGCCGCGGCTCAGGCCCTCGCTGTAGAGGTAACGCCGCTCATCGGGAAAGAAGAAGTGCTTGAGCATCGCCCAGAAGCCGCCCTCGTCGCGCTGGTGATCATAGGAGGCGGTGTCTTCGCCGCGCACATAGTCGGAATTCTCGTCCTTCGCATTGAGCGTGATCTGGTCGCGGGCAAACCCGGCTGACAGCAATTGCTCGAGGGCGGCTTGGGCATCGGATCGATTGTCGTAGAAGCCGGTGATGATCTCGGTCATGGCAGTCTTCCTTTGCATCCGACCGTGGAGGCCACGGGTCTTGGGTGAGAGGACATTCCACCATGACAATCCCCGAACGGCCTCTGCGTTCCATCGAAAACGCAAATCGATGCCGGAAAAGACCGGGCGAACAGCCTGAACCCCCGCTCCAAATGGCTGATTTGGCGCGCAGGAGCGCGTTCTGGGCGTGCCGGTCCGCAGCCCGATTTTCGGTTCCGGCGAGAGCCCGCCAGCCCCTATTCCCGCACCGCCTCCACCACGCTGACGGCGGACTCGGTCGGCACCACCTGCGTCAGGCGGAAACCGGCCTTGGCGAGAAGCTGGCGGTATTCCTCTTCCGTGCGCTCCTGGCCGCCGGGCAGCGTCAGCATCACCATGTCGAGCAGCTTGCCGGGATGGGGCGCATCGCCGGCCGGCAGCACCATCTCGACCAGCAGGAGCCGCCCATCGGGCTGCATCGCCTTGCGGACATGGGCGAGGATGGCTAGGCACTGCGCCTCGCTCCAGTCATGGATGACATGGGACAGCACATAGGCATCGCCCCCGGCCGGAACCGTCTGGAAGAAATCGCCGGGCTCGATCGTCACGCGCTCCCGCACGCCGCGCGCCTCGAGCAGGGCAGGCGCCTCGGCCACCACATAGGGCCGGTCGAACAGGACACCGCGCGGTTCCGGATGCCGGGCCAGGATCGCGGCGAGCAGATTGCCGGTGGCTCCGCCTACATCGACAACGCTGCGGAAAGGCGAGAAGTCATAGGCCGCAGCGACGGCCTCCGGCTCCTGGCCATGCACGCCGACCATGGTCTCGCTGAACAGGGAAGCTTCCTCGGGGTGCTGGCCGAGATAGTCGAAGACCGGCATGCCGTGCACCTTCTCGAAGGCGGTCTTGCCGGTCTGCAGCGAATAAATGATCTCGTCGAGGGGGCCGCAGAACCAGGAACTGCCGAAGGTCAGCACCGTGGCCCGCGCCGCGCCCGGCGCGCCGGTCCTGAGCGCCTCGCCCATCTCCGTCAGGGCGAAGCGTCGGCCGGGGCGCTCGCCGAGGATACCCAGGCTCGCCAGGCAGCGCATGAAACGGTGCAGCGAGGGCGCATGCAGGCCGAGCGGGCCGGCCAGTTCCTCGGCGCCGCGCGGACCGGCGGTGAGCTGATCAGCCAGGCCCAGCTTGGCCGCCGCCCAGACCATGCGCGCGACCCAGCTGCCGGTTGCGATCTGGATCAGCTTGACATGCGGGGGAGGTTCCTGGATTGCCGAAGGCATGGGCTGGGCTGAGGCCGCGCGAGTCTTGTCGTCCATGGCACCTCTCCCGGGTGGCTTGTGATGGACCATATCTGCAACCTAAAATAGCATGACCGCTGATGCCTCGCACGCAATTACAGGGTTGAATCCTACCGCTCCGAAGCAAACCTCTTCCCCCGGTTCATGGGCGGGCAAGCGCCGCGAGCCGCGTTTCGACCTAGCCAAAGCCTTGCATTATCTCGGGATTCTCTACGGCAATCGCGGCGAAAAGCCTTGCCTATCCGCGAGACCATCCTGCTTCAAAGTGAGCTCGAAGCTCTGGCAACGAATAGGCCAGGACTGATCCTGCCTCCAGCCAAAAAATGCTCCCGAGCAAACGTTAGCATACGAACGAACATTATTGAGACGTCCTTATGAAATGTTATTTCCTGCAATACTACTTGGATGTACTCCCTTGACCCAGTTGACATTGCAAAAAGTGGGTATAATCTTCCCCACCAACAGCCCTATTACAGGGAAGAATGGAAGTTGGGGATGTCAATCGTCAGCGTCATTGCCGCCCCAGGCAGAGACCAGCGCGACTTTCGACCTTGATGACCGGATAAAACTGAAATCTGAGGGAGGTTTTCGGACCTCCCTTTTTTATTGCCGTAGCGTTATCGCAGAGCATCGCGCAAAAAGTGGCTGGTTCCTGCCAGGAAGAATACGGCAATAGTAACCGGCAGCATTGACCTCTGAGCCTTTCCCAACCAGCGAAAGAGCCTCGCCTTGCTTTTGGCGGCAGCGTTGACGCGGCCGACGTCACCAGGTCAGCCCGTGACGCGTCCCCTCCCCGCCATCAGCGTTACGCAGACTGCCGTCAGGGCGACCATGGCGACATAGCCGATGGCGAGCGGGATCACGGTACCGTTGAACACCTGGCCGATCAGGATGCCGATGGCCGCGCCCGGCACCATCTGCAGGAAACCCTGGGTCGAGGCCGCGGTGCCGGCCACCTCGCCGAGAGGCTCCATGGCCAGGGCGCCGTAATTCGACAGGATCATGCTGAACACCAGGAACTGCACCGCGCTGAGCCCGAAAAACAGCCAGAGCGGCAGGGCCTGCAGCAAGGCAGCGACCAGGATGGCCAAGGCTGCCGCGCCGAACACACCGAGCGCCAGCCAGGACAGGAGCCGCATGCCATAGCGGTTGACCAGCTGCGCATTGACCATGCCGCCCAGCGCAGAGCAGGCCGCGCCGCCGGCGAAGAACAGCGGAAACATCGTCTCGACGCCGAAGACGTCGCGATAGATCTGCTGGGAGGAATTGAGGAAGCCCATCAGCGCCCCGAACAGCGCCGCCATGCCGATGATATAGGCGAGCGAGACCCGGTTGGCGAAGACGATGCCGAAGCCCTCGATCACGGCCTTGAGGCTGAGAGGACGCTTGTGCTCGGGCTGCAGCGTCTCGGGCAGGCGCCACCAGACCCAGCCGATCACGATCGCCCCCCAGCCCGCCATGAAGCCGAACAGGCCGCGCCAGTCCATCACCGTCATCAGGCCCTGGCCGAGCGAGGGCGCAAGGATGGGCGAGAGCATCAGCACGGTGAATACCAGCGACATGATCTTGGCCATCTGGTTGCCGGCGAAGACATCGCGCACCAGGGCAGTGGCGATCACGGCGGAAGCGGCTGCGCCACCGCCCTGGACCAGACGCAGGGCCACCAGGGCATTGAAGTCCGTGGTAAAGAAGGCGCACAAGGCCGCCAGGCAATAGATGCCGAGCCCGACCAGCAGCGGTCCGCGCCGGCCGAAGCGATCGGACAGCGGCCCGAACACCAACTGCAGCAGGCCGAAACCCAGCAGATAGGCCGGGATCACCAATTGCCGCCGATTGGGATCGGGCTCGCCGAGACTGGCGCCGATCTGCTGCAGGCCCGGCAGCATGATGTCGATCGCGAAGGCATTGACGGCAACGAGGCTGGCCACCAGCACGATGAATTCCGTGCGCCCGAGCTTGCCCACCACGGGCGAGTGGCTTGTCGTATCGGTCATGATGGGATTCCTATGAGGCGCTTTCATAGGATGATTCCAGGGGTTGCCGATAGGGTTTGGCCGCGATTCGCCGGCGTCCCTACAGGTCGGCCAGCCGTGCCCTGCCTGCCTCGCTGATCGCCACCTTGGTGCGCTGCGTGCGCGCCTGGCGTTCGACCACGTCGAGCCAGCGCCCCTGCTCGGTGAGCTCATGGGCAGCGCGGATCACCAGGGCATGCTCCACCTCGAACAGCCTGGCGAAGCTGCGGGTATCGTCGGCAATATCCAGGGTCACGGCGGCAAGGATGACGCCGTCGAGCGGCGAAAGGCGCGAATCGAGCCGCCGGATCGCCTCGATCGTCGCCAGCAGATCTTCTTCTTCCGCGCTCATGCGGCCACCGCCACCCGGCGCCGGAGAGAAACCAGCACCGATTTGGAGGTCGGCGTGTCGCTTTCCTCGCCGGCGCTCGACAACGGCACCAGCACATTCGCCTCGGGGTAATAGCCCGCAATGCAGCCGCGCGGGATGTCATAGGAAACCAGCCGGAAATTCTCGGCGATGCGGGTGATGCCGTCGTCATGCTCGCCGACGAGATCGATATGCTCGCCGGGCATGGCGCCGATGGCGGCGATGTCGTCGGGATGGATGAAGATCACCCGGCGCTCACCCTTGATACCGCGATAGCGGTCGTCATGGCCGTAGATCGTGGTGTTGTACTGGTCGTGCGAGCGGAAAGTCTGCAGCACGAAGACGTCCTTGCGTCCGCGGGCCTGCTGGAAGGCGGTCGCCTCCGGCAGCGGCACGGCCGCGAAATTGGCACGGCCGGTCGGCGTGTTCCATTCGCGCTCGGCAGCGGCGTTACGCAGATGGAAGCCACGCGGCTTGCGCACCCGCGCATTATAGTCCTCGAAGCCGGGAATGGTGCGGGCGATGCTGTCGCGGATCAAATCGTGATTGTCGGCAAGCGCCGCCCAGTCGACCTTGTCCGAGCCGACGGTCGCGGCGGCGATGCCGGCAATGATCGCGACTTCCGAGCGCAGCTCCTTGGAAGCCGGCGGATTGATGCCGCCCGAGCCATGCACCATGCTCATCGAATCCTCGACCGTGACGATCTGGATCTTGCCGGCGCTGTTGCGGTCAACCTCGGTACGGCCGAGGCAAGGCAGCAGATAGGCAGCACGCCCGGGCATCAGATGCGAATGGTTGAGCTTGGTGGCGATGTGGACGGTGAGGTCGCAGGCCCGGAGCGCCTTTTCCACCAGGGGTGAGTCCGGCGTGGCGCGGGCGAAATTGCCGCCGAGCCCGATGAAGGCCTTGGCGCTGCCGTCGAGCATGGCGCCGATGGCAGCGAGCACGTTGTGGCCGTCGGCACGCGGCGGCTCGAAGTCGAACTCGCGGGCCAGCGCGTCGAGAAAGGCCGCCGGCGGCTTTTCGCTGATGCCGACGGTGCGGTCACCCTGCACGTTGGAGTGTCCGCGCACCGGGCACAGCCCGGCGCCGGGACGACCGACATGGCCGCGCAGCAGCAGGAGATTGGCGATCTCGCGGATGGTGGCCACCGAATGGAGATGCTGCGTCACGCCCATCGCCCAGGTGCAGATCACCTTCTCGGCCGACAGATAGATGTCGGCGGCCGTCTCGATCTCCACCTGCGTCAGGCCAGACTGGTCCTCGATCTCCTCCCAGCTCGTGGCCTCGACGGCAGCGCGATAGGCGGTGAGCCCGTGGGTGTGCTCGGCCAGGAAGGTTTCGTCCAGCAGGGTCGGCCGGCCGGCGGCGCGCTCGGCGTCGTCGCGGGCGAAGACCGTCTTGGCCATGCCGCGGAAGGCAGCCATGTCGCCGCCCAGGCGTGGCTGAAAATAGTCGCTGGCGACGGGCTTGGAGCCGCCGCGCAGCATTTCGAGCTTGTCCTGCGGATCGGCAAAACGTTCGAGACCGCGCTCGCGCACCGGGTTGAACACGACCACGCGGGCACCGCGCATCGCTGCACGCCTGAGGTCGCCGAGCATGCGGGGATGGTTGGTGCCGGGGTTCTGGCCGACGACGAAGATGGCGTCCGCCTCCTCGAAATCCTCCAGCAGCACCGTACCCTTGCCGACGCCGATGGCCTGGCGCAGGGCAACGCCGCTGGCCTCGTGGCACATGTTCGAGCAGTCCGGGAAATTGTTGGTGCCATAGAGCCGCACGAAGAGCTGGTAGAGGAAGGCCGCCTCGTTGCTGGCCCGGCCCGACGTGTAGAACTCGGCCTGGTTGGGATCGGCCAACGCGTTGAGATGGGTGCCGATCTCGCGGAAGGCCTCGTCCCAGCCGATCGCCTCGTAGCGGTCGCTGGCCCGGTCATAGCGCATCGGATGGGTCAGCCGGCCCTGGGCTTCCAGTTCGTAGTCGCTCCAGCCGCTCAGCTCGGCGAGCGTATGCTCGCGAAAGAACACCGGCGTGGTGCGCTTGTCGGTCGCCTCCCAGGCCACGGCCTTGACACCGTTCTCGCAGAATTCGAAGGAGGAGCCATGCTCGGGGTCACCCCAGGCGCAACCTGGACAGTCGAAGCCATCGGGCTGGTTCGCCTTCAGCATGGTGCGGGCGCCCGTCAGGGGCGAGCCGCTCGCCAACAGATGCCGGCCGCAGCTCTTGAGCGCTCCCCAGCCACCGGCGGCCGCCTTGCGAAGCCCGGTCTTGCTGGCTTCGGTCTTCGTGGTCTCGGTCATGGAGGGCTCGCGACGATCTGAAAAACTGCCCCTGCGACATATGGACGACAGCCAGCTTTATCAAATCGAAATATTCTATCACGCGATAGGATATTGCCTTCATTCAGTATTTATATGCATCCATGTTCATATTTATATGAATTACAAACTGGGTACGCGGTCCATTTCCAGTCATACTGCGCAATAACATGTCGCTATAGACGTATCTGTGGCACGAAAGCGAGCTTCCTGCCTATTTCAAAGGCATCAACTCTCACTCGAAAAGCAGATCTGCATGTATTGCATGGCGCATCAGCGCCGGGGTCATATCGAGCAAACCGTTTGCCCGAAAACCTGCAAGGGGATGCGCTACTTGGAGCGCCCTCCCTTTCGGAGCCTTCGCAAGGTGCTTGAAAGTGAATGAATTTGTAGGCGGTGGTGCTGCCCCTCACCTTACCTCTCCCCGTAAGAACGGGGCGAGGAGGCGCAACGTTGCGATTGATCCTCGAAACTTTCATCTCGCCCGACCGTTGGGCGAGATGAAGGGTTTTCGACATAAAACTCGACATGAAAGTCCCCTCGCCCCGTTCTTACGGGGAGAGGTAAGGTGAGGGGCTCCGCGACCTCAACAACGAGGGAGTGCAATTCCGATTCGATGGCCTGCCAAGACCTTGAAAGGGATACGCTTAAGGCGTAGCCGCCACCGGTGCCGTCGGCATCGGAGCGAGCTTGCGCAGCTCTTCCGTCATGCCGGGCGAGAGTTCGCCATCGGCCTTGCCTTCGATGAGGTTGCGCTTGAGCAGTTCCTGCTGCAGCACGACCCGGTATTCCCTGGGCCATTTGCCGAAATTGGCTAGGATGTCGTCGACGCTGCGCGGATCGCCGCCGACAGCGGCATCGCCCATCATGCGGGCGGCAGCGGCATAGTTCTGCGGCACGCCAAGGCCATCGAGATACATCAGGGCGAGCTGATAGGTGGCGTAGCTGTTATCAGCCTTCTGCGCCTTGCCGAACTCCTCCAAGGCATCCTTGACGTCCTGCCGGACGCCGTAGCCGGTCTTCAGCATCAAGGCGAGATGGATGCCGGTATCTTCCGGGCGCGGCAGGCGAGCCTTGTCGAGCGCCGCCATGCCCTTGGCATAGTCCTTCGGCACGTTGAAGCCGAAGAGATACATGTAGCCGATCCAGGCATTGGCCGCCTGGTCGCCGGCCGCGGCCGCCTTGCTCAGTTCGCGCGTGACGCCGGCCTTGCCGCGCAGGCGCTCGAAGGGCTCGACGAAGCCGCGCTTAAAGAAGAAGGAACCGAGCGGCTGCTGCCAGGCCATGGTGAGGGAGATGGAGCTGTTGCCATCCGGATTGCTGGCTCCTCCGGCTCTTGCCTTGAACAGGCGGCCGGAGCTGATCCAGCCGCCCTGGCTGCCGGCGATGCCGGCGCGCAGGTTCATGCCCAGGGCCTTGTCGTTCTGGCCCGCATCGGCGAGTGCATCGCCGAGCTGGTGCATGAAGCGCCGCTCGCGCGGATATTGCTTGAGCGCCGCCTCGCAGGCCGCAACGATCTCCTTGGGCGAGGCCGCACGGGTACGGCGCATCACGGTGTCGGGATCGAGCGGTGCCGCTCCGATCCGATCGCATTCGGTTTCGGGCGCCGGGATGCGCTCGCCGGCCGGCGGCGGCAGCGGATCGAGTTCACTGACACCCAGGAGTTGCTTGAGCCGTTCTTCCGCCGCGCCGGCATCCCGGGAATCGCGATAGCGGTCGCGGAATTCCTCGATCACATCCGGCATGTCGACATCCTTGACCACCTGCCAGACACGCGGATCGGTCATGCGCAACATCGCACCACTGCCGGCCCCGCCATTCTGGAACAGCGAGGGTGGCACCGCCAGCGGCGTGAACTTGGTCTGCTTGCGCGGCGGCGGCTCGACGGGCGGCGGCGGTTCGGCCGGCGGCACCATGGCCACCTGCCCGCCGCCTGCCGCTGCCAGGGTAATGACGTCGCCGCCCAGCGATCCGTTGAAGAAGGGTGTCTGCTGGCGATCGGTGGCGCTGAGCACGTCGTCGCGCACCTTGCCGAGGGCGAGGCGGATGTCGAGGCCGGGCTGGGTGAGATAGCGGGCCAGAGCCTGTGCATAGGGGCTGTTGATGCCGTTGCCATCCAGCGCCACGCTGCCCTCGCGGGCGGCATAGGCGACGAGCACATTGTCCCCCTCCGGCTCCACCCGTGCCAGGCCCTTGCCGACGGAGCGCGTGCCGCGCGTGCGCGCCATCCTGGCGAGGAAGGGATTGTTGCGGCAGGCATCGAGGATCACCAGCTTGAGCTGGCCGGCGCCGTCGGTCGACTCGACCACGCGCGACAGAGCCAGGGTCTCGTCCTGGACATCGCGATCGCTGGACAAATGCGCATCGGTCGGTACCAGATAGTTTTCGCCGCCGATCTCGATGCCGTGCCCCGAAAAATAGATCACGGCGATGTCGGCGCCCGAGGCGCTCGCCTGGAAGCGGCGCAGAGCCGCGATCATGCCGGCCCGGTCGGCGTCGACGACGGTGTCGACCGCATCGAAACCAGCCTTCTGCAGCGTCTGCTTCAGCAACCCGACGTCACGCCCGGGATTGGCGAGGCGCGGCACCTTGGCATAGTCGCTATTGCCGATCAGCAGCGCCACGCGCCGGCCGGCAAGCGCGACCTCCGGCACGAAGGCGACGGCAAGGAAGAGCAACAGGGCAAGGCAGCGTTTCATCGAGCAATCGAACCGTTCTGGAGACTCCATGGCCGCCAACGGGCGGCTCGCCTATCTCCGATGGAACAAGTGAGCACGAATGTCCATGGGCTGCGAACAACAAAGCCTCACCTGAACCTTTCGAAAACGCCTGGCGCGGAAGTCGTCAGCCAGCATGGCTACCCGTGTAAAATTCGTCCATATTGAGTCTGCCGAAGCCGTTGTGGAATTTAGAGAGATGACTACTCGCGCTGTTCGCATAATGTATCCAATCGAGACTATGAAGTTTGGCGTGCGCGAGTTCGGACTGCTTGACGACAATGGCTATCAATTGTCCTTCGCTCAACATGTTGCAGTGGGCTGACCTTAACTCGAGCGAGCCAGGAATCGACTTCCAATAATGCCCTCGCTCTTCATTCCCCCGTCATACCCCGGCCCTATCCACGCCGGCAGTTCGACATGCAACATTCGGGGGCTACCATGATCCAGCGTCGCAATTTCCTGATCAGCGGGCTGCTGACCACCGTTATGGCCGCGACGCGGCCGGCGCAGGCGGCCGAAAGCGTTGCCCTGCCGGCGCCGGACCCGAGCAAGCTCGCCACCGATGCCGGCTTCTGGTCCGGTGTCCGCGACCTCTATGACGTCGACCGCTCCACCGCCAATCTCGAAAACGGCTATTGGGGCATCATGGCCCGGCCGGTGCTGGAGACCTATGTCGAGAACATCCAGCGCGTGAACCGCCAGAACACGGTCTATGCCCGCAAGTCCTTCGATGCCGACTTCGCCGCCGTGCGCGACCGCGTCGCCGGCGCGCTCGGCGTCTCGCCCGAGGAGATCGCCCTCACCCGCGGCGCCACCGAGGCGCTGCAGACGCTGATCGCCGGATACAACAAGCTTCAGCCCGGCGACACCGTGCTCTATGCCGACCTCGACTATGATTCCATGCAATATGCCATGGGCATGCTCGAGAGCCGCCGCGCCGTCACGGTCAAGAGCTTCGCCATCCCCGAGCCGGCCACGCGCGAGGCCGTGCTGGAGACCTATCGCAAGGTCCTGGAGGAAACGCCCAAGGCCAGGCTCCTGCTCCTCACCCATCTGTCGCATCGCACCGGGCTGGTGATGCCGGTGCGCGAGATCACGGCGATGGCGCGCGCCAAGGGTGTCGACGTCATCCTCGATGCCGCCCATAGCTGGGGCCAGTTGCCGCTCGACATGACCGATCTCGGCGTCGATTTCGCCGGCTTCAACCTTCATAAATGGATCGGTGCGCCTGTCGGCCTCGGCTTTCTCTATATCCGTAAGGGCCGCCTCGCCGACATCGACACCCATATGGGCGACAAGGACTGGCCGGCCGAGGACATCCGCTCGCGCATCCACACCGGCACGCTCAATTTCGCCGCCGCGCTCACCATCCCGGCGGCGCTCGATTTGCACCAGGCGATCGGCGTCGCGGCCAAGCATGCCCGGGTCAGCCATCTGCGCAATTACTGGGTCGAGCGCGTCGCCGGCATCGGCGCCATCGAGATCCTGACGCCGAACGATCCGGCCCTGCACGCCGGCATCACCTCGTTCCGGATCAAGGGCAAGGTGAGCAAGGACGACAATACCGCCATCGTCACCCGGCTCAGGGACGAGTTCAAGGTGCTCACCGTGCGCCGCGCCGGTGTCGCCGCCGGCCAGTGCATCCGTGTCTCCCCGGCCGTCTACACCACCGAGGCCGAGCTCGACCGCCTCGTCGTCGCCCTGACGGCCGTGGCCGCGGCCTGAAGCAAAACGCTCCGGTCCGGCCCTCACCAGCGCATGCTGCGGTCGAGCCGGATGTCATCCTGGACCGGCGAGACCGCAGCATGGACGGCGGCGCGTTCCTCGTCGGTAAGATCGAGCATTTCGAGCCCGGCATCGAGCAGGATCGGCGTCGAGGTCGTCTGGGGCACAACTGCCAGCACCTGGCGCTCCTCGGTGTCGAGGAAGAACGGTATCTCGTTCTTCTTCAAGATGCTGGTCGCCTTGCGGGTCTTCCCATCGAGCGAATATTCATACTTGATCGTGTGGTTCAGCCAAGTCCGGGTCTGCGTCAGGACCTTGGCCACGACGGGCCTCATGACAACCGGTTTTGCCACGGCCCGCCTGAGCCTCGATGCCTTGAACAGCATCGCAAGGCCTGCGATGCCCAGGACGGCAAAGCCACCGACAAATGCGAGAAAGGTGAGGATGCGATCGCTGATCTTCTCGACGCCCAGTTCCAGGGTGAGCAGCCGTGGATCCTCGCGCGAGCGTACAACCCCCGTTTCATAGCCTCCGGTCTGCATATCCACGAACATCATCTCGACCCTGCTGCTGGCGCCGTCGGCAGCGATGATGGTGGCCGAGCAATCGGTGAAGATGAGCTTGCGGGTCTTGCACTCGCCATTTGAAATCCGCGCATCGTCGGCGATCTCGTAACTGCGGCTGATCTTGTAATCGCGCCACAGATCCTCGGCCTGCCACCAGGCCATGCCGCCGGCGAAGGCGAAGCCGACCAGGACGACGAAACACCCCGTGAGGCGGCTGATGCCGATACGGTTCGCCCGCAGGGGGCGGGTGGGAAATGCGTCGAGCACACTCATGGGGCCGCTTGATCCGGATTGACGATGGGCTCGTCTTATCGCCGGGCAGCGAGCGTGTCATCAGATCAAGCCGGTTTCTTCTTGAGAAATTACAGTCGAGTTTCGCTGGTTACACCGACATGACTTCGGCAAGCCGCGATCATCACCGCGCGCGGCCCAGAAACGCTTTCGTTACCGCGTTATCGCCGCTGCACACCCTTCATCCGCAATTTGCGATCCGGCCGCAGTGTGATGCGCAACTTCGGCTTGGGTTCGGACATATCGACGGAACGCAGCGAGAAGCCCTTCAGCAATACGGCGAGAATGGCTACCGCCTCCAGCATGGCGAAGGCGCTGCCGATGCAGGTGCGCGGTCCGGCGCCGAACGGCATATAGGCATAGCGATGGCGCCCTTTCGCCTGCTCCGGCGCGAAGCGATCGGGATCGAAGCGCTCCGGCTCCTCCCACAGGCTGGCATGACGGTGCACGGCATAGATCGGCACATAGATCGCAGCGCCGGCGGGAATGGTATGTTGGCCGAGCTTGAAGTCGACCAACGCCACGCGCGGAATGATCGCCGCCGGTGGGTAGAGCCGCATCGCCTCCTGGAACACCTGGCGCGTATAGGCCAGGCTGGCAACATGTTCCGGCAGGACAGCGCCGGCCTCCCCGGTGACGGCCTCGATTTCCGCCAGGACGCGCGCCTCAACGTCGGGATGGGCAGCAAGGAGATGGAAAGTCCAGGCAAGGCCGAGCGCCGTGGTTTCATGGCCGGCCATGACGAAGGTCAGGAGGTTGTCGACCACCTGCTCATCGCTCATGCGGCGCCCGCTTTCCGGATCGGCGGCCGACAGCAGCAGGCCGAGCAGATCCTGCCTTTGCTCGGACGACTCGCGGCGGTCGGCCACGACGCGCGACAGCGTGGTGCGCAGATAGCCGGCCGATCGCGTGATGCCGCTGCGCCCGGGATAAGGCAGCCATTCCGGCGCCTTGAGCAGGCCCATGGCGAAGGTCCAGCCCGACCCTTCAAGGTAGCGCGTGACGCTGCGCTCCACCGCCTCGGCATCGATGGCCCCTTGCCCGGACATCATGGTCTCGACGATGATGTCGAAGGTGGTGTGCATCATCTCGTGGCCGATATCGAGTTCAGCACCGGGAGGCGTTTCGAGCCAACGAGCGCCGGTGCGCTCTGCGGCAGCGATCATGGTGGGCAGGAAGGCGAGCAGTTTCTCGTGGCGAAAGCCCTGCGCCACCGACTGGCGCTGCCATTTCCAGTGCTCGCCATCGGCCGTGAGCAGCCCCTCCCCGAGCGCCGGGCCAAGACCGCGCCTTGTGTCCTCGCCCTTGCCAAGAGCAGCGCTGTTGGTGGTCAGCGCCTCGTGGATCAGCACGGGATCGGTGAGGAAGATCCTCAGCTTGCCGCCGCTGCGCGTGACCACCAGCGGCTCCCTGAAGGCCTCAGGCGGAATGACCTTGAGCGGATTGGTGATCATGGCCGAGAACACCGCCAGCAGGGAACTGCGACTGACGGCGACGCCTTCGCTCGCTTCGGAAATCACGGGATCGACTGCAATGTTCACGCCGGCCTCCATCGCTTGGATTGTACCCACACCAGCAATCGACTTAAGGTAATGACCTTAGAGTTGGGCAGCATTAAGGTGAACACCTTAAATCTGGACGGAGACGCATGGCGATCGGGACGAAGCGAAGTACGGCAGCAACCAGCAAGGGCGGCGAAACGCGCGGGCGCATCGTCACGCTCGCGCTCGGCCTGTTCAACGAGAACGGGCCCGATCGCGTCACCACGGCGCAGATCGCCGCCACCGCCGGCATCAACGAAGGCAATCTCTATTACCATTTCCGCACCAAGGAAGCGCTGGTCGCGGCCGTGCTCGACCGTTTCGAGGCCGATGCCATGGCGTTGCTGGCGGAAGGAACCGCTGATGTGGCCGATCCGGCGGCGTCCTTCGGGTTGCTGGAGCGCTGGTTTGCCCTGATCTGGGACTATCGCTTCCTGCTGCGCGACATGATCGGCCTGCTGGCGCTCTCCCCGGAGCTGCGTCTGCGCGTGCGGGGTCTGAGCACGCATCTGCGCGAGGCGGTCGAGGCGCTGGCCCAGCGCTTGCGCGAGCGGGACCTGCTGATCGTGCCCGACGAGCAGTTCCAGCCATTGCTCGCCAATCTATGGATCGTGGCGACGTACTGGGCTCTTTATCTCGACCTTCACGAGGGTATCGACGCCCTCACACCGGACCATCTGGCCTGGGGCCTCGGCCAGGTCCGCAGCCTGCTGCGCCCCTATCTCGCTGCCTCCCTCCAGGCCCTGATCTAGGCCGAATCGAGCCGAACTTCCCGCAGCGGATCGCCACCATCGATGAAAAGCCGGCCCTGTGGCGTCAGTGCAGCCGCGAGGCGCAACCGCACCTTCTCGCCGGCCGCCGGATGCCGCCCGTCGAGCGCACCGACGCGAATGGCCACGGCCAGGTCATAGGGCATCTCGCCCCGTTCCAGCACGAAGGCCTCGGCGGCGGCCTGCCGGAAGCTCAGCCATCCCGCTGCGATCTCGGCCTTGGAGCCCACGACCGCCTGGGCGATCGCACGGGCCGAACGGTCGATTGCCAGGACATGGCCCCCGCCGATACGCGCCGCCATCGCCCGCGCCAACGCGCCCGGGCCACACCCGATCTCCAGCACCCGCAGGCCCGGGCGCAGCGGCAGGGCCTCGAGGATAGCGCGCAGCCGATCGGACAACTCGCCTGTCATTGCCGAGCTAGGGCATCGTCTTGGCGAAATCGCTCCAGGCACAAAAGCCATCCTTGTCGGCGGGACAGCCCTTGAGCTTCAGCGTCACCCGGCGCGGCGGGTTCTTCGGCGTGAGCTTGGTGCCTTGGCGCAATTGCTCCTTGGTCTGATAGACATAGTCGAGCCGGAACAGGTCGCGATTGCCCTTGGTGTCGCGCCAGCGCTGGAACTGGATGACGCCGCCGATAGGCGTCTTCTCGTCCTGCCCCGACAGCGCATAGGGCTCGGCCTCGAGCGCAGCGAGGACGGAGGCGACATTGGAATCATGGCCGAACAGCACCGTCACCGGCACGGCCTTGCCGGCCTCCGGCTTCACCAGGGCACCGGCAATATAGGCCAGCATCGGCCCGGCAACGTCACGGGCCACGGCGGGCGAGGTGAACAGGGCTTCCTGGTAGCCGTTCTTGATGGCGGCGAGCGAACGCCACTGCCCTTCGTTGCGGATCTTGCCCCAGGCGACGTCACCGGATGGAAAGCCCTCGTAATATTGCAGGGTGAAGGCGTCGACCACGGCATTGCCGAGCTTGAGCGGCCCCTTGGTGCCCGGCTCCTCGCCGGCCTTGGCGGTGAAGCTGTCCTCGCCCTTGGTCAGATCGCACAGCTTGTCCTGCGTGCAGCTTTGCGAGGCTTTGAAACCGAGAATGCCGTCGAGCAGCCGATAGCCCGATGCCAGTGGCGTGGCCTTGGCCTTCTCGGCCATCGCCGCGACTGCCTGATCCCTGAAGCCATCCTGGTTGTCGCGGATGGCGGGATTAAAGGTGGGATCCATCGTGCCCATCTTGTCCTGGTGGTGCACGGCGACATCACAGCCGGCAAAGGCACCGGCGACGAAGAACTGCGCCGTCGCCACCGTGCGCTGCAGGCTGTTGGCATAGATGTGCACGCTGCCGGATGCCGGGCAGGCATCCTTGGGGACCAGGCCGTTCTCCGCCAGCCAGCCGCCGATCGAGCGGCCCATATAGGTCTCGAGAATGCCGCCCTTGACCGTGAGATTGCCGCCCGGCACCTCCCATTCCGGCCATTTCTTCTCGGTGACCTTGGCGAGCGCACTGCCGCTATTGGCCAGCGGGGCGCGCAGATTGTGCCTGCTGAGCATCAGCACCTGCTCGAGCTTGTAGCCTTCTGGCACAGATCCAGCCGACGCCTGCGTCGCCGGAAAGGCGCAGGCTGCCGCGGCCAGCAATACGGCATATCGTGCGATCATAGCGATTCCTCCCCCTTGCCTGCCCCAATCAGTGGCACAGGCGGAGGATGTTGTCGCCCCCGGTTGTGCGCTGATCGCACATCGCTGCGATGCTGGCGGAACGACACGCCGTACGGAACCCTGTAACAACGGGGATAGGGATTGCCTGCACGTACGATAGGATGGCGTGACGACATCAGTCCTCGGAATGTTTCGACCATGACCACCACCCGCAGAACCGCAATGGCCCTGCTGCTGACGGGAGCGATGGCCGCAGTCGGCCTCCCGGCGCTCGCCGCGATCCCCGACATGTCCCCGGCCACCCTCACCGCCGAGGCGGATCTCATTCTCACCGGCCGCCTGGTGGCCGTCACCACCACCAGGAAGGTGCCGGAATGGGTGAAGAGGCGCGATGACATTTCCTTCTTCGAACGAGGCGCGTTCGTCGACGAGGTCTTCACCCTGGCGATCGAGGTCGGCACGGTCGAGAAGGGGTCGCGCGGGCTTGCCGGCAAGACCATCGCGGCGCATGGCTGGCGCGCCCATGGGCGCCCACCGGGCTGGGCCGGCCCGGGCGGCACCATCCGCGACCTGCCGGCCGAGGGCACACGGATCAAGGTCTGGCTGCGTCGCGAGCAGGATGGCTGGGATTTGATGTCGCCTTCCGGCCTTGTACCCGCGCCATGATCGGATGGGCAGGCGGCACCACCTGCCGGTTCGCCGTCAGGTGGTGCCGTTCAGCGCAGGATCACTCCGCGCGCCTTCGCCCAACGCTTCAGCATCGCCTCCTCCTCCGGCCTGGCGAGCCGGTTGGCAAGGCCTCGGATCTGGACGGCGACATGCTGACGGTCGAGTTCGATCGTCAGCAGGCGCTCCACCGCTCCGGCTGCCCGGCGGCGCAGCGACCAGATCGAGGCATTGCCGGTGAGGCACTTATAGGCATAGCCCGAGACGCAATGATGCATGGCGCGGCTCTCGGCGATGAGATCGGCACCGGTCTTGAGCTGCACCACCAGGATTTCCTCGCGACGATGCCGCGCCTCCTTGGCCGAAGGCTTCCATGACCAATCGGCCAGGGCCGCGCCCGGCCAGCGCCCGCCATCCGAGGGCTTGCCATCGGTGGCCGGTCGCCTTGCCTGCGCGCCGGCATGGCGCTGTGCCATTCGCCGGATCTGGTCCAGCTGGGCCAGCTCGCGGTGCCAATCCCGCATCTGCCGCTGTAGTGAAGCCGGCGTGCGCCCCTTCAGGCTGTAGCGACGATCCGCCCGGAAGCGGGCCGAGAGGAAATCGCAGAGATCGTCGATCGCCTCCAGCGGTAGCGGATGCAGGCAGAAGAAACGCGCCACCTCGCGCCAGAAGGCGTGGGCCTTCGGCGTGCGCGGGGTTGCCGCGATCTTCGAACGGGCGATGCGTAGCGCCACACCGAGATCGTCGGTGTAGGAACGGGCGATCGCCTGCCAGAGCGCCGCCTCGAAGGAGAGCGCCACAGGCGGATTGAGAAAGGCATGCACCTCCTTGCGGGAGAGCAAGTCCCTCGCGCACTCCTTGTAGAGTGAGCCGCCCTGGGCGGCCACGAGATACCAACGCTTGCGTTCCCTCGCCTCGGACGCCTCCAGGCCCGCGGGACCGGACCAGATCTCCTCGAGCGGAGCGGGCACCGGATAGCGGGCGAAGAGATAGCGCGCCGCCGCGACCTTCAGGCGGGCGGGATCGCGCGTCTTCAGGTGCGGACGCCATTCACCGGGATCACGCAGCACGAAGCTGGACAAGCCGACCCGTACCGCCGCGATGGCATCACTCAGGGGAGAAGGAGACTGCGCCCGCCGCGCGCAGGCGCGCAGCGTGGCCTCATAGGCCTCGATACGTTCGCGCTCGGCGTCCTGCCGGCGCTGAATCATGGAACGTGCCATGGTCGTTCAACCTGATGGAACTATGGACAGCCGGACGCAATGCAGGCGCCGGCACGAAACATGACGTTCCCTGTTGCGATCTCATGGCTGTTCTCCCTCGGGTCGAACGGTTGCGGGGCGCGCTCTCTAATCCCGACATGCTTCCGGCGCAAGAGTCAGCGTCGAAAGCGCGACATTTCCGGTCGCTCTGCGGCATTTCTGCATCAAAGGCCACCGTCGATTGTTCCGGCTCGCTTCCCAAACCAGACGCTGGCGCCTATACACGGCGGGCCCAAGGCCCAGGCAAGGAGCCCCCGATGACCCCTTCCCGTTTCGAGCCTCGCGCGCGGCGCGGTGCCGCCATGTTCGCAGCAAGCCTGGTGCTGGGCTTTACTGCAGGTCCGTCCGCCTTGCCGCCGGCCAGGGCCGGTGACGTCACCGACAAGGCCGTGATGCTATTTCGCGACGCCTGCCTTGCTACCGCACCCGCCTTCGACAAGGCGATGGCAGCGGCAAAGAAGCACGGCATCAAGCCGCAGATGGATCTCGGAGCCAGTCTGGTTGGCATGGCGCCGGACGGCAGCTACTCCCTGCAGGTGCGCGGCAAGAAGGAATGCGCCGTCACGGCCGAGAAAAACGCCGGCCCGGCCGTGGCCGATCAATTCCGCAGCGTGGTCGGTGCAGCCGCGGGCGTGCCGGCCGCCAGCCTGGCGAGCGAAGGCCCGATCCAGATCACGATGCGGGGCCAGGCCTATGTGGTCCGCCACGATCGCAAGGGCGGCGAGGCCTATGTCATCATGAGCACGGCGGGTCTGTAGGGAGACCGAGGTACCCTTGGCTCGAAGGCACTGCGCGAACAATCCTGACGGTTTTTCGGTCGACCGACCAAGTACTGTCGGCAAACTTCGCAGCCGAGGTCCCGGTACAATCGACGGCATGGATAACCTAACGTCACCATGCTATCGAGAGGATCCTTGCCGGAATTGTCTCACCATGCAGCGGGATCCCATGATCAAATACGGTATCGCGGCCTTGCTTGTGTTCGGCGCAACCGCCGCCAACGCCCAGACCTGTTCCTCCAACTTCACCATTTCGGGAGGGCTGGCCCCGGCGATTTCGACATGGGATGTCTTTCCTGGCTTGAGCCCTGCCAAGGCGATCGACAATCTGACGCGAACCGCCCATCTCAACAGCTACTGGGTCGGCATCAAGGTGAACCGCCGTCTCGGCCTTCTGACGGCTCTCAACGACGGGGCGCGGAACGGGCGCGTCCAGGAAGTCAAGATGGTCGCCCGCAAGCGCGGCAACGCCACGCGCGTCGACTACACCATGATCCTGAACCCGGGCCAGATACCGGGCCCTGATTTCCGCTCCGATGTCTGCCGGATCATCCGCTCCGCGGCCGGAGGCTGAACGCCGGGCCCTTCGCCAACCGCAAAGGTCTCTTCGACATCAAGGCGTCTGCGCCTCGTACACGAACAGGGTCGACTTGTCGTCATCGGGCATGAAATAGGCCCGCAACCCGCCGGCCCTGGCTTCGATGAACGCCGGATTCTGGGTCATCGGCAGGCCGGAGGGTGCCCACAGTTCGACGGGGACCTGCCAGACCGGCCTGTTGTCCTTGAGATCGACCAGTTCGAGGCCGCCCAGGCGGAAAGGCGCGGCGTCCGGCGTCACCTTGTAGGCATTCAGGCCGGAACAGAGCATGCGCGAACCGCCGGCATAGTGGCAGTCCTGATAGTCGATATACTGTGCCGGGTTCATCACACGCAGCGCCTCCGGCGCTGCATCGGCATTGCTGATCTTGCCGCCCGCCCCGAGCGGCCAGGCGTAGAAGCGCCGCGATCCCCAACTCACGCCATGCAGCGAGTTGCGTTCGGTGTCGTGGACGATGCCGCCGACATGGTCCTTGAAGCGGAACACCTCCACCGCCTTCATGGTGGCCGGGTCGACCTTGTAGATGATCGACCGGCTGTTCGGCCGATATTCGGCCACCGGCACCCAGATGAACGTGCCGTCGAAGTCGATGCCGCCGGGGTGGTAGATGCTGCCCTCACCCAGCTTGAGGTCAGCCAGCAGCTTGCCGTCCTTGGAAATGCGGAAGAGATGGCCTTCGCCCTCGCCGGTATCGCGATCGTAGCCCTCGCGCGGCGCCGGATATTTGGTGGTCGGCTTGAGGATGTTCACCGAGGACACGAAGAAATCCTCGCCGATCTTGACCATGCCCTGCGGATGGAAGGTCGGGAAGGCGATGGGGATGGCCGCAACCTGCTTCCAGGCGGTCCCGCGCGTGAGCTTGGTCACGCGGTCGGCGACCGAGGCTTCCTTGGCCCTCGCCGTGCCGACCGTACCCGGCAGCATCGCAAGGGCGGCAAGCAAAGCGGCAATCCTGATTCTAACCATCACATCATCCTCCACGGGCGGTGCCTTACGACATGCTTCTAACGGCGATATGACCGTTCAGACAGGCCGATGGTTTCAATAGATCGTCTGGCGCAGGCGTTCCGGATAGGCCTTGTCATAGGCTTCGCCATCGAAATCGCCCTTGGTAATCGTGCTCAGGATCTGGCCCATGGTGGGCAATTCCGTCCGCGAAATCTGGGTCGAGGGATCCCAGAGCTTGGAGCGCACCAGCGCCTTCTGGCACTGAGTGTAGGCCTCTTCCACCGTGACGATGATAACGGTGCGGGGCGCCTTGCCCTGCATGGTGAAGCTCGCGCACAGTTCCGCATCGGTCGAGATCACGGCACGGCCGACTACGCGCAGCGTCTCGCCGATGCCGGGAATCATGAAGAGAAGATGGACGCGCGGGTCCTCGACAATGTTTCGCAGCGAATCCAGCCGGTTGTTGCCGCGCCTGTCGGGAATGATCAGGGTCTTGCGATCGGCGACACGCACGAAGCCGGCCGGGTCGCCACGCGGCGAACAATCGACGCCAGATCGCCCCACCGAGGCAAGTATCATGAAAGGCGAGGCCTGGATGAAGCCGTGATACTGATCGGACACGTGGTCGAGCACCTTGATGCGGGCGGCAGGCTGCACCGGCTCACTATAGAGTGTCTCGAGTTCGGCGATGGTGGTGATCAACGACATCGGAAACTTCCGTCCTTTCGGGCCCGGCACACGCCACGGCCCTCTGCATCAATAGGTCCGCCACAGGCCTGGCGTGGCAAGTTCCAGCATATGGCCGTCGGGATCGCGGAAATAGATGCTGTCTCCGCCCGCCGGCCAATGGGTACGCCCTTCCACCACGACCTCATGCGCCACCAGCCGCGCCTCCCACTCCGCCAGCTCAGCGGCACCAATGGCAAAGGCGACATGGATGCGCCCCGCCGCGTCATGGCCCGGAATGGTGCCGACCGGCGATGTCATGTCATGATCGGAGGCGCCCTTCTTGAAGACGAGCAGGACGCTGGCACCGCCCACATCATAGGCATAGAGCCGCTCCATCTTCAGCAAGGAAGGAAGTTGCAGCACCGTCTCGTAGAAATGCGCAGCGCGATCGAGATCGTCGACATAGATGGCGGTTTCGAGAATGCGGTCGAGCTTGGGCATGCGACTCTCCTGCGTCAGCCGAGGAGGGTCAGCGCCTCCATTCCTCATTCGCATCGTCGGCTCGACGGTCAGACAACCAAGAGGGCCCATGATCTGTCAACCTCATGGTCGTGTCGGATCAGAGCATCATCATTTGACCGTGATCTCGATCTCCATTTCGTTGGGTACAAATCGCACATTGTCAGTATGTGAGGGGGCCATCCAGGTCACAGTGATGTGGTCGACGCCCGTATAGTTGGCCGCGGATCTGTAGACGATGACCGGTGCCTTCGTGGCGGTGCCCGCACACACGCCTGTGTTCTGGCCTAGCTTGGTCGCCACGGTTATGAGTTGCGCGGCACCATGAGCCGGCCCCGATGCGATACGGATATCTCTGACAGGATAAACTTCGCATGTACCAGCACCGTATATACCAATGGCCAATACGGGATAGGGTTTACCGCGAGGCACGGTTACTTGCTTAGGTCCTGCATAGGCGAAAGAAGGTGCTATAGCGACGCCTGCAGCGATCGCCAATATCATCTTATTTACTTTCTTCATCTGAAAAACTTTATGATCGAAAGATTACACGACAATCGATGCCAACACTGCATCGACTACCTTTCAATCAATACGCGATTCAATCCGAGATTCTCAATCGAGTTTCATTATCAAAAAGATGAATCATGTTCGTGTCGACAGCAAACTGCATGTCGTCGGCGACGGCATGTTCCATGCCAAGCGCGACGACGATTGGCTGCCCGTCGATATCGCCATGGACAAGGCGATGCGCGCCGAGCTCCTCGACATAGCGTAGCTTCACGGCCAGGCTGCCCGGCGTCGGGGCTGAGACCGGCTGCAGGTCCTCGGCGCGCAGGCCGACCAGGACCTCGCCCGGAACTTTTCCCGGCAGGGTCAGGCGCGTCTGCCCGAGAATGAGCGTATTGCCCTCCCCCCGCGCTTTCAGGATGTTCATGGCGGGCGAGCCGATGAACGCCGCCACGAAGGTGGAGGCGGGCTTGCGGTAGATCTCGAGTGGAGCACCGATCTGCTCGATTTCACCGCCATTCAGCACCACCAGCACGTCGGCCAGGGTCATCGCCTCGAGCTGGTCGTGGGTGACATAGATCGAAGTGGTGCCCAGGCGCTGCTGCAATTGCTTGATCTCGCCGCGCATCTGCACGCGCAGCTTGGCGTCGAGATTGGAGAGCGGCTCGTCGAACAGGAAGGCGGCCGGCTGACGCACGATGGCCCGGCCCATCGCCACGCGCTGGCGCTGGCCGCCGGAGAGCTGGCGCGGCTTGCGCTTGAGCATGTCGTCGCTGAGCTCGAGGATGCGGGCCGCTTCCTTCACCCGCTGGCCGATCTCGCCCTCGGCGGTTTTGCGGTTGCGCAGGCCATAGGCCATGTTGTCGTAAACCGACATATGCGGATAGAGCGCGTAATTCTGGAACACCATGGCGATATCCCGGTCCATCGGCTCGATCTCGTTGACGCGGCGCTCGCCGATGTGGACATCGCCCGAGGAGATGCGCTCCAGCCCGGCCACCATGCGCAGCAAGGTCGACTTGCCGCAGCCGGAGGGCCCGACCAGCACGCAAAAGCCGCCATCCGGCACGGTGAAGCTCACGCCCTTCACCGCCTCGTAGCCGTTGTCGTAGATCTTCTTGACGTTGTTCAGAACGACTTGAGCCATCGGTTACTCACTTCTCGGTCTCGACCAGGCCCTTGACGAAGAGCTTCTGCATGACGACGACCACCACCACCGGCGGCAGCATGGCCAGGATCGCGGTCGCCATGGCGATCTGCCATTCGGTCAGGGCGTCCTGGGTGGTGATCATCTTGCGGATACCGATGACGATGGTCTGCATCGAATCCTGGGTGGTGATCAGCAAGGGCCACAAATACTGGTTCCAGCCATAGATGAACTGGATCACGAACATCGCCGCGATCGAGGTGATGGAGAGCGGCAGCACGGTATCCTTGAAGAATTTCAGCGGGCCGGCGCCGTCGATCTTGGAAGCTTCCAGCAATTCGTCCGGAATGGTCATGAAGAACTGGCGGAACAGCAAGGTCGCCGTCGCCGAAGCGATCAAGGGCAGGGTCAGGCCGGCATAGGTATCGAGCAGATGCAGGTCGGAAACGATCTTGTAGGTGGGATAGATGCGCACTTCCACCGGCAGCATCAGGGTGATGAAGATCAGCCAGAAGGCGAACATGCGGAAGCGGAAACGGAAATAGACGATGGCGAAGGCCGAGATCAGCGAGATCACGATCTTACCCACCGCGATCGCCACCGCCATGATCAGGCTGGTGGTCAGCATGGTGAGCACCGGTTCGCGCGTAGCCCCCTCCGTGCCGTGAAACAGGGTCTGGGTGTAGTTCTTGATCAGGTCGGGGCCCGGCAGCACGCCGATCTGACCGTTGATGATGGTGGTGGCATCATGGGTAGAGGCCACGAAGGCCAGCCACACCGGGAAGGCCAGGACCAGTACGCCCAGGATCAGAATGGCGTGGGGCAGAAGGTTACCGAAACGGCGGTTCTCAACCATGAGCCGTTCCTCTCGATAGCAACGAGAAACAGATCATCAATAAGTCACTTTCTTCTCGATGAAACGGAACTGCAGGGTGGTCATGGCGATCACCATGATCAGCAGGATCACCGACTGCGCCGCCGAGCCGCCAAGATCGCCGCCGCTCTGGCCGTCATTATAGACCTTGAACACCATGGTGATGGTCTCCCCGGCCGGACCGCCATGCGTCACCGCATCGATGATGCCGAACGTGTCGAAGAAGACGTAGACGATGTTGATGACGAGTAGGAAGAAGGTCGTGGGCGACAGCATCGGCAGGATGATGGTCCAGAAGCGCCGCGCCGGCCGGGCGCCGTCGATGGCCGCCGCCTCGATCAGCGATTTGGGAATCGATTGCAGCCCCGCCAGGAAGAACAGGAAGTTGTAGGAGATCTGCTTCCAGGTTGCCGCCAGCACCACCAGGATCATGGCGTGATTGCCGTTGAGCAGGGGATCCCAGGGCAGGCCCAGCTGCTTGAGGCCACGCGCCACCAGGCCGAGCGAGGGCTGGAACATGAAGAGCCAGAGCACGCCAGCCACCGCCGGCGCCACCGCATAGGGCCATACCAGCATGGTGCGATAGAAGGAGGCGCCCTTGATCTTCTTGTCCGCCTGCACGGCCAGGATCAAGGCCAGCCCGAGCGACAGCACCGAGACCAGGCCGGCGAATACCAGGGTGACGCCGACGGCCTTGTAATATTCCGGTTGCTGGAACAGGAGCTGGTAATTCTCGAACCCGACGAATTCGGAGGTGGTGCCGAAACTATCCTCGATGAAGAAGGATTGCCGGATCGCCTGCAGCACCGGCCAATAGAAGAAGATCAGCGTGATCGCCAATTGCGGCGCCAGCAGCAGCCAAGGCAGGGTCTTGCCGGAGAAGACAGAGCGTTTTTCCATGGTCGATCCTAATGGCCGCATCGCTATTGCCGAAAACCGGCAACCCCTTTCGGCGCGATGCTTTAACCCTCTCGACCTTTGTCATTGCCGGGCTTGACCCGGCAATCCAGCACCCAGCCCAGACAGTGACGGTGCTGGACAGGGTGCCCGGGCCAAGCCCGGGCATGACGAAGGTCAGCGTCTTTTCGCTAAGGCTTACGGGCCTGTTATCGCCCCGCGGTGCGGGCGAAGGTCTTCAGGATCGCATCGCCCCGGCGGACGGCATCGTCCATCGCGGCCTGCGCAGTTTTCTTGCCGGCCAGGGCCTGCTCGATCTCCTCGGCCCAGACATCGCGGATCTGGGCGAGGTTGCCCAGACGCAGCCCGCGGGAATTTTCCGTCGGTGCCTTGTTGGTCAGCTCCAGCACGGCGACTTCGCTGTTGGGATCCTTGGCATAGAAGCCCTGTTTCTTGGAGAGCTCGTAGGCAGCCGGGGTGATCGGCAGATAGCCGGTCTCCTGGGCCCACCAGGCCTGCACGTCGGGCTTCGACAGATAGGTCAGGAACTTGGCGATGCCCTTATAGGATTCGTCCGACTTGCCGCCCATCACCCACAGCGAAGCGCCGCCGATGATCGAGTTCTGCGGCGCGCCCTGCACATCGGGATAATAAGGCATCGGCGCCACGGAATATTTGAACTTGGCATTGGCCTTGACGTTGCCCAGGAAGGCCGAGGAGGTCAGGAACAGCGGGCATTCGCCCGAGGTGAAGCGCCCCTCGCCCTGATTGGTGCGGCCGGAATAGTCGAAGGTCTTGTCCTTCTGGGCCTCGACCAGGTTTTCCAGATGCTTCACCACCACCGGATTGTTGAACTTCAATTCGGTATCGAAGCCATCCAAGCCGTTGGCCTTGGTCGACAGCGGCACGTTGTGCCAGGCCGACAGCTCCTCGATATTGGCCCAGGTGGTCCAGGCCGTGGAAATGCCGCAGGTGGCGTAACCGGCTGCCTTCAGCTTCTTGGCCGCCTCGAAAGCTTCCGGCCAGGTCTTGGGTGCCGCCGTCAGATTGGCCTTCTTCAGCGCATCCTCGTTGACCCACATCACCATGGTCGAGGAGTTGAAGGGAAAGGACAGCATCTCGCCCTTGGCATTGGAATAATAACCGGTGACGGCAGGCAGGTAGGACTTTTGGTCGAAGGGTTCGCCCGCATCCTTCATCAGCTGGTAGACTGGCTTGATGGCGCCCTTGGCCGCCATCATGGTGGCGGTACCGACTTCGAAGACCTGCAGGATATCGGGCGCATTGCCGGCCCGGAACGCGGCAATGCCGGCATTCATCGTATCGGGATAGGACCCCTTATACGCAGGAACGATCCGATAGTCGCTCTGGCTGGCATTGAAATCATTGGCCAGCTTGACGATGCGGTCGTTGTTGGCCCCCGTCATCGCATGCCACCACTGGATGTCGGTGGCCGCGAGGGCCCCGGTGGATACACTGGCCAGAAGAACCACGGCCGAAGCCAGAACGCTCAACTTCATCACATACTCCCTCAGGATGCGCCGCTTCTTAAAAGGACGGCGTCGTTTAAGACTTCACTGGCTGCGCCTCAATGACGAAGAAATGAAGCAAATATGACAGGTAATATGGTTGCAGGGTTTACCCTCGGCTTCTCCCTGCGTTCGCTTCGGTGCATTGCCCCAATTCCGACGTAGCGAAACCACCATTGATTTCTTTCAATCCCGAGGGCGAGATTAATAGATCATTTTTTTTAATTATAGAAAATTCATTCCATTGCGGGGCTGTATTGTCAAGGCCTGAATCCCATCGAACTGACAGCGGATGGAGCGCTTCCCACCGCAAAATCCATTCGCGGTTTCGATGCCGTGCGCAACGCCGCCAACCCATTGGCATATCGGCGACATCAAGGCATCTGCGCGGCCGGTCGGAGCGCCCCATGGCAAGCCGAAAGAGAGTCGAAACACGAAAGCCGGCATGCCGCCGCCATCGCGTAAGGCATGTCGGCATGCCGATGGGAAGGCCGACGTCCTGATCGCCTTGCCCCCGAATGAAGCATCGCCGCCTTCGTTTGCAATGGCGGCTGTACTTCACGCTCCTTCACCCAAGTCGCTCGTTGCCGACCGGCGCTTTCGAGGCTAAGCAACTGGAAACCAGATTGCCAGGGAGGCTCCATGTCGTCGATTGTCATCGCTCAAGGAGGCGGCCCGACCGCCGTGATCAATCAGACACTCTGCGGCGCCATCGTTGCCGCCCGCCGGCACGACCCGTCACTGCGCATCCTCGGCGCCCGCCACGGCGTCCGGGGGCTGACGCGCGGCGATCTCGTCGACCTCACCGCGCTTTCGGAAAGCGATCTTGAGCGCCTGGCCCGCACCCCGAATTCGGGCCTCGGCTCGACGCGGGACAAGCCCGATCCAGCCTATTGCCAGACCATCCTGCAGGCGCTGGAAAAGCTCGATGCCCGCGGCTTCATCTATATCGGTGGCAATGACACGGCCGGCACGCTCGATCTCCTGCGCCAGCAGTCGACCGGTTCCTGCAGCTTCGTGCACGCCCCCAAGACGATCGACAACGACCTGATGGAGAACGACCACGTACCGGGCTTCATCTCGGCGGCCGCTTTCGTCGCCAATGCCTTCGTCAGCATGGATCTCGATTTCCGGGCGATGCCGGGCATTTATGTCGCCATCGTCATGGGCCGGCATGCAGGCTTCCTCAGCGCCGCGGCTGCCGGCTGGCAGCAGGGCCCGGAGGACGCGCCCCATCTGATCTACACGCCCGAAAAGCCCTTCTCGGTCGAGCAGTTCCTCGATGACGTCGACATGGTCTACACCCGTATCGGCCGCTGCATCGTCTCGATGTCGGAAGGCGTCCAGGACGAGGCTGGCCGTCCCCTCGCCGAGGCACTCGCCGCCGGCACGGTCGAGCGTGACGCCCATGGCAATGTGCAGCTCACCGGCGGCGATCTCGGCATCGAGATCCAGAAGGCCTTGAAGCAGCGCTTCCCCAAGGCGCGCGCCCGTGTCGACACGCTGGGCTATCTGCCGCGGGGCTATATCGGCATCATCGACGAGACCGATGCCAAGGAAGCCTTCGAGGCCGGTGCCTTCGCGGCCCAGAGCGCCTTTACCGGCTCGGGCTCGGTGGTGCTGCACCATGACGGCAAGCATACCTCGCCGCGCATTGTCGCCCTCGACCAGGTCGCCGGGCGCACCCGTCACATGCCCGACAGCTTCTTCACAGGCGCCAACGCCGTCTCGGAAGAAGGCCGGGCCTATTTCCGCCGCCTGCTGCCGCCACGCCCCGACATTTTCACGCCCTTCGTGTAAGGGGCCCGCCCCTCATTTCGTCATGGGCAAGTCTGCGGCCAACGCTCCAGGGCTTCACGGCCTGCGGATGTCAGGCCGTAGATGCCTTTCTCGACCCGCTCGAACCAGCCGTAGACATTGCCCTGCAGGATCTTCGGGGCGTCGGGCACGGTCTTGGCGAGGTCCCGCCGGCGTTGCGGTGCCACCACCAGTGCGGCGGCACAGGCCAGCGCCTGCTGGCGATAGGCCGTCATCTGCGGCGCACGGGTCGAGCCGCCGACGACAGGATCGCCCTGGCGCTTGCGGTGCTCTCTCAACAGGCGGGAACGGCGCTTGGGATCGCGGCGCGGGAACGGCGCCTCAGGCGTGACGATGATCTGCACCTCCCCGCTATCGGACACCCCCAGCAATCCAAAGCCGAGACGGCGGCAGAGATTGCGGAAACGCGCATCGCTCTCGCGCCCCTTGCCGCGCGCGGAGAGACGGGCCGCGAGCCAGATCTCGTCGCAGGCTCCGGCCCTGTCGACGCCTTGCAGCACCAGTTCCAGGTTGAAGCTCTGCTTGAGCTCGCAGATCACCGCCACCGGCGGCTCGCCTTCGCGCAGGGCCAGGACATCACAGCCGCCGATCTCGCCTTTCACCGCAAAATCAAGCGACTCCAGGAAGGCCTTGACCGGTAGATAGAGTTCCGTCTCCAAGGCCGGCCCTCACTGCAGTCCGACCGGATCGACGATACCGGCCTTGCAGCCCTGATCCGTCGGCGAGGCGCCGGCGATCAGGTCGGCCAGCTTGGCACCGTCCTTGACCTCGCCGCGCAAGCCGATTGTCATTTCCACGATGATGCTGCGGCTGCCGTCACGCTTGCAGGCAAAGCGCACCCGCTCGCCGGCCCCCGCACCGAAACCCTGGTCGAAGGCGCTGCGAATCTGGCTGGTGTCGATTTCCTTGCCGACATTGTCGGCGAACAACTTCTGGACGGGCGAGGCGTTGATCTCGCCGATCAGAGCCACCGAGCGGCGGAAATAGGCATCGGCCGATTTCTCGAAGAAGCAGGTGCCATGCTCGATCCATTCGTGTCGATCGAGGAAGGAGGCGGTGCCGGGCATGGCCTTCTCCAGGGCCGTACGCGTCGCCGGCTCGAGCTGGGGCTCGGGCAGGTCCTCCCAGCGATGGGCCTTGTCAGCCTCGATATCGCGCCGCGCCACGCCGCAATAGGCATTGCCGCGCGGCTGCGGCCAGAGCCCGTGCAGCGTGAAATGGCTGGCGTCATAGCGATCGGCGGTTTGCGTACGGCACTCTGTCTTGTCGGGCAGCCCCTCGCAAAAGGCGGCCTGCCAGCTGATGGCGAAGACATAGGAAGCCCCACCCGCCGAAATTGCCGCATCAGATCTGGCCGGGCCAGGCTTGCCCGCACCCGGCGTGGCGGGGGTGCCATTATCGCCCGCCTTGACCTCACCGCAGGAGACGGGCACCCAGCGCTGCGCCGGCTGGGCATCTTCGACCTGGACGCGATAAAAGGTCGGATCGGGCTTGTTGCCGGCAAGCAGCCGATAATCCTGCCCGGGCGTCAATTTGACATCGCCGGGATTGGTCTGCTTGCGGATCGACTGGAGAGCCGGGCAGGCCTCCCGCGCCGTGAAGATTCCCTTCATCGACTCTTCGGCCCTGGCCGACATGAAAGGAACCAAAGTCGAAACGGCCAAGGCCGCCAGCCAGCTCTTGCGCATGCAATTCTCCCGGTCCCCCTGAGCAAGGCACGTTTTGGCGAAAACGCGGCCTTGCCCGAACTCGTTGGTTCGACGCGTGTTTGGGTTCGAGGCGTTTCATTCAACCCACAAACGCTTTTGCGTCGGGCCATGTCGATCCCGATCCTTCTCATCGAGGAAGGAATAAAGCACAGGGCTGAACAGAAACCTACCTGGCCATGTTGCATTGCAGCATAAGCTGGCCGACCTCCGTACCGGCAAGCCATCCGAGCTTTGGGCATCCCGCCCCGGCACATCCGCCGGTAACTTCCTCTAAACCATGCAAAAATAGCATGCCGGGCATACGACTTTGCGCGTGCGATTCTGCACAAATTTTGCCGCGATTTGCCTATATATGCAGCGCAGTAAACGTAGCGCTTTTTCTGGAACCACTCCCGTGACGACCGTCGCTCTCATCAACGCCCTCTCCGCCCGCCTCGTAGCCTATCGCAACCGCCGTCGCCTCGCGACCGTGCGCCGCGAACTGAGCTATCGCGACATGCTGGATCTGGGCATGTATCGCGGCCATATCGACCGCGTCGCCAGCGCCGAGAACGAGCCGATCTGAGCTCCTCTCCAGCTTCGGGCCTGCCATGCCCGCCCGATAGTCCGATCGCGATCCTGGCCAGCCCGGATCGCGATTTTGTTTTCCGACCCTTGCCGTCCCGACCTGCTTTTCATCGCGTCAGCGTGATGAATATCATCACGAAGATTTATTGATGACGACGCGTCTCGATATTCCCCGCTTGGCGACATTCGGCTAAAACGGTTTAGCGGGCGGCTCCCGCATCTCTTCCCATCACCCGCATAGCCCAGCGGAACCAGGCCCGATCGGCCTTGGCGTGCGCCAAGATGCCGATTTTTCGTGCCGCAACAAAGGGATAGTCCGCGTTCGCACCCCGCGTGCCGCCGCGGGTCTAGCAGTGACGTATGGACGCCAAAGCAGCCACCCTGCCCTCCTCAGGTGCATTCAGCCCCGAGCGCACGGCCTATTCGATCCTGATGGCGATCAGCGTCTCGCATTGCCTCAACGACACCATCCAGTCGTTGATCCCCTCGATCTATCCGATGCTGCGTGACAATTACGCCCTCAGCTACACCCAGATCGGCCTGATCACGCTGGCCTTCCAGCTGACGGCATCGCTGCTGCAACCTTTCGTCGGCCTCTATACCGACCGCCGCCCCCTGCCCTATTCGCTTACCGTCGGCATGGGCCTCAGCCTTATCGGCCTGGTGCTGCTCGCCTATGCCCAAAATTACGCCACAGTCCTGATCGCCGCCATGCTGGTCGGCACCGGCTCTTCGGTCTTCCATCCCGAATCGTCACGCGTCGCGCGCATGGCTTCCGGCGGCAAGACCGGCCTGGCACAGTCGGTCTTTCAGGTCGGCGGCAATCTCGGCACCTCGATCGGGCCACTGCTGGCCGCCTTCATCGTGCTGCCCTATGGCCAGCATTCGATCGCCATCTTCTCGGTGATCGCCCTGCTCGCCATGTTCATCCTGTGGAATGTCGGCAATTGGTATGCCGCCTATCGGCGCCACACGGCCGGTATCAAGACCAGAACCGTGTCGGCCGTGGCCTCGTTGTCGCGCGGCCGCGTCATCGCCTCGCTGGCGGTGCTGCTGGCACTGGTCTTCTCCAAATTCTTCTACATGGCATCGCTGTCGAGCTACTACACGCTCTATCTCGAAGATCGTTTCGGCCTGCCGCCCGAAGCCGTGCAGATGCAGCTCTTCATCTTCCTGTTCGCTGCAGCGGCCGGCACGCTGCTCGGCGGGCCGATCGGTGACCGTATCGGGCGCAAATATGTGATCTGGGTCTCGATCCTGGGCGTGCTGCCTTTCAGCCTGGCCCTGCCCTATGCCAACCTGACCTGGACACCGGTGCTGGCGGTGATCATCGGCTTCATCCTGTCCTCCGCCTTTTCGGCCATCGTGGTGTTCGCGCAGGAGCTGGTGCCTGGCAAGACCGGCATGATCGCCGGATTGTTCTTCGGTCTCGCCTTCGGCATGGGCGGCGTCGGTGCCGCGGCGCTCGGCGTTCTCGCCGACAAGACCAGTATCGAATTCGTCTACAAGGTCTGCTCCTTCCTGCCGATGATCGGGCTGCTGACGATTTTCCTGCCCAATATCGAACGCCCAAAGCCGCAGCCCGTCGAAGCGGTGAAGGAAGTGTTCAAATAGAAAGGCGGCCACTCGCCTTTCCATCCCGACATTTCTGAGGCCGAACGGGGGCTGCGCACCAATCAGGGCGCGGCCCGCGCTCCAATTTCAAATAAGCAATGGAAACGACCAAATGGCTACGGTATTTCCGCCTGCAGGCTCGCAAGCGAGCCTCGGTGGTCACCAGAGCTGGAGCCGGGAAGCACTCGAAACCCTCATCCTGGCCTGGCCTCTCATTCTGACCAATCTGGTCGAGCTGGCTTTGACCACCACCAATCTCATCCTCGTCGGTGAATTGGGGTCGCAGGCGATCGCCGCCGTGACCCTGGCCAACAACCTGTTCTTTTTCTTTGCCATCATCGGATTGGGGGTGGTGACAGCGGTGGCACCGATGGTTGCCAGCGCCCTCGGCGCCGGCGACGACAGCGGCCGCGATATCCGCCGGACGGTGCAGCAGGGATTGTGGACATCGCTGATCGTCTCGATCCCGGGCCTCGCCTGCCTGATGAACGGCGAATGGATCATGCTGCATCTCGGCCAGAACCCCGAGATCGCCAGGCATGCCTCGCAATATCTCGGCGGCCTGTCCTGGTCGCTGCCGGCCTTCGTCGGCTACATCGCCCTGCGTTCGGCGGCGGCGGCCATGGGGCAGCCCCGTGCTGCCCTGTGGAGTGCGCTTGCCGGCATCATCATCAATGCCATCCTGGCCTGGGGCCTCACTTTCGGCCATCTCGGCCTGCCCGCGCTCGGCGTGTCGGGCCCAGGCATCGCCACCACGATCGCGACCTGGATCTTCTTCCTGCTGCTGGCCGCCTTCCTGGCCTTCAGCCGGCCGTTCCGGCACTATCAACTGTTCCAGAACCTGTGGCGCCCCGATTGGGAACGGCTCTGGCAGATCTTCCGGCTGGGTGTGCCCATCGCCGTGACGCTCGCCTTCGAGGTCACCGTCTTCAACGCCGCGGCCTTCCTGATGGGACGCATCGGCGAGACGGACCTCGCGGCACATGGCATCGCCATCCAGATCGCCTCGATCAGCTTCATGGTGCCGCTCGGCCTCGGTCAGGCGGCGACCGTGAGGGTCGGCCTCGCCTATGGCGCCGGCGACCGGCATGCCATCAGCCGCTCCGGCTGGACGGCCTATGTCCTCGGTGTCGGCTTCATGTGCGCGGCAGCGGCCTTCATGCTGATCGCACCGCATCTGCTGATCGGCCGGTTCATCGATCTTGCGGATCCGGTCAACGCCGATGTGGTGGCCAGAGCCAGCCTGTTCCTGATCTTCGCCGGCCTGTTCCAGATCACCGACGGGGCCCAGGTCGTGGCTGCCGGCATGCTGCGCGGCCTGCACGACACGGTGATCCCGATGCTGTTCGCCGCCATCGGCTACTGGGTGGCGGGGCTGCCGCTCGGCATCCTGCTCGGCTTCCATTTCGGCTGGGGCGGTGCCGGTATCTGGGCCGGCCTGGTGAGCGGGCTGACGGCAGTCGCCGTGCTGATGACGCTGCGCTGGCTGCGGCGGGATCGCCTCAAGCCGGCGACGTGATCCGCCGCCATTCCGGTGCGGCCAAAGCGGCCTATTGCAGGGACTGGAAGTAGCTCAGTCTCTGCCGATAGGCGGCTTCGATGCAGCTGGCGGTTGCCCCACAGCGGTCACGATTGGTGCGCCAGGCCGTCTGGCTGGCCGACAGGGCGACCTGGTCGGCTTTCGCCAGATTCCTGAACCGGGCCTTGAACACGCTGTCGAGAGCAAGGTCGAGCCGCGCCAGCGTATCGCTCTGGCAGATGGCGCGCTCGCTCGGATTGAGGCGTCCGCCGCAGGGGAAGCTGGGCGACGTGGAGGGCGTGCCGGCCGCCTTGTCGACCAGGCTCTTCAGGAAGGCGAGACGCTGCCGGTAGCTCACACCGATGCAGGCGGCATCCGCGCCGCACTCGTCGCGTTGGGCACGCCAGGCCGTCTGGTTCGCCTTCAGCTTGGCCTGCAAGTCCTTCGGCAGGGCGGCGTTGATCACGCCATAGGCGGATGACAGCGTCTGATCGAGGGTGGCGAGGTCGCCATCCTGGCAGATGGCGTTTTCGGTGGGGTTCAGGCGGCCATTGCAGGGAAAGCTCGGCGACACGGACGCAGGCACGGTCCTGTCTGGCGCTGCAAAGTCGAGGGCTGCGCTCTGCTGCGGCGGGGAGCTTGCCTGGTTGCCGCCCTCCGTCGTCACGGCGGGTGCGAGATCGGCCCCGGTCTGTGCCGGCGGATTGACCGGCGTCGTGCTGGTGGCGCCGACTGCTTTGACCGGCTGCACATTCTCCGCCTTTCCGGCCATGGCGAAGGAACCGATGATGGCCTCGTTCACCCAGGGGGTCTGGCCACCCTGGGTCGACTGGTCGACATCGGCCCTGACCTGGCCGAACATCTGGCGGATGTCGAGGCCGGGCGTCTCCATATGGGCGAGCAGCGCCGTGGTGAAGGGCGAGTTGCGCCCGCTGCCATCCTGCGCCACCGAACCCGGCGCCGTGGAGAAGGCGATCAGCGTGCCCTTGGCCGAGGAGGCGTCGAGATCGATGCGGGCCAGCCCGCGCGTCCCCGCCCCCCGCGTCAGCTGGCGCGTCAGGGGATTGTCCCGGCACGAATCAAGGATCACGATCTTCACCTTCGGCGCCGCGCTGTCGACCAGTTCCAGCAGCTTGTCCAACGACAGGGTCTGGGTGTCCAGATCGAGCTCGTCCGAGATCTTGGCCGAGACAGGCACCAGGTAGTTGCGCCCCTTCACCTGCACGCCATGGCCCGAATAGAACACCACCACGCTGTCGGCATGGTCGGCATCGCGCAGGAACGCCCTCAGCCCGTCATTCATCGCCGCCAGGTCGCCGTCCTTGACCAGGGTCACCGCATAGCCGATCCGCCCCAGCGCCGCCGCCATGTCGTTGGCGTCATTGGCCGGGTTCACCAAAGGCGTCACCGAGCGATAGGCGCTGTTGCCGATCACCAG
>NZ_JBQEPH010000026.1:0-3864 GCF_052045555.1 Labrys sp. 22185
CCTGCCTCTTCCGCCAATTCCTCGGTGGCGTCGAGCGCGAGGACCACCTCGCCCCGTTTGACATGGCTGCCGTCGACGGGGGGCAGGCTTTTGACTTTGCCTGCCTCTAACGGCTGGATGATCTTGACCTTGCCCGCCGGCTCGAACTTGCCCTGCGCCACCGCGATGATGTCGATGCGCCCGAAGTAGGACCAGAGCAGGGAAACCACCACGAAGGCGCAGATGATCACGATCAGGGCCATGCGCACCGGCGACGGCGGCGTCTCCAGGATCTCCAGGGCCGGCGCCAGGAACTCCTGGTCCGAGCGGCGCGGCTTGAGGCGTTTGGGCGGCCTGGGAATGGGCCGGCCGGCATTGGGCGGTGGGGATTGCGCGTTCATGATGAGGCCGCCTCCATCCTGTCGTTCTGCAGGGCCCAGAGCCGGGCATAGACACCGTCTGGCCTGGCCAGCAGCTCGGCATGGCTGCCGATCTCGACGATGCGGCCATCCGCCATGCCGACGATGCGGTTGCAGGGCCGGACCGCGGCAAGGCGATGGGCGATGATGATCACGGTGCGCCCCTGGACGATCTGGCGCATATTGGTCTGGATCACCCGCTCGCTCTCATAATCGAGCGCCGAGGTCGCCTCGTCGAAGATCAGGATCGGCGGATTGGTGGCAAGGGCTCTGGCAATGGCGATGCGCTGGCGCTGGCCGCCGGAGAGATTGGCGCCGCGCTCCTCGATGATGGTGTCATAGCCAGCCGGCAGCTTGGCGATGAACTCGTCCGCCCCTGCAAGCCTGGCGATGGCGATGACGTTGGCCCGCGGCAGGGCCGGGTTGGCGAAGGCGATGTTGTCGTGGATGGAGCGGTTGAACAGCAGGTTCTCCTGCAGCACCACGCCGATCTGGCTGCGCAGCCAGGCTGGATCCACCTGGGAGAGGTCGGCGCCATCGAGCAGGACCTGGCCTTCCTCCGGCGTATAGAGGCGCTGGACCAGCTTGGTCAGGGTCGACTTGCCCGAGCCCGAGGCGCCGACGATGCCGATCACCTCGCCGGGCTGGACGGCAAGCGAGACGGATTTGAGCACTTCCGGCGAGCCGGGCCGATAGCGGAAGGTGACATTCCTCAATTCGATCAGGCCACGCGGCGGCGGCAGCACCAGGCTGGTCTGGGGCGAGCGCTCCGTCGGTGTATTGAGGATGTCGCCGAGCCGGTCCATGGAGATCTTGACCTGCTGGAAGTCCTGCCAGATTTGGGACAGGCGCAGCACCGGCTGCGTCACCTGCCCGGCGATCATGTTGAAGGCGACAAGAGCCCCGACCGAGAGTTCGCCATCGATCACCGCCTTGGCTCCGAACAGCAGCAGCAAGGCGGTGGAGAACTTGGAGACATATTGGATGGCGTTCTGGCCGCCGGCCGCCAGCATGGTTGCATCGAAGGAAGTTCTGACATAGGCGGCCAGGCGCTCGGACCATTGGGCATGCATCACCGGCTCGACCGCGCCGGCCTTCACCGTCTGGATGCCGACCACCGCCTCCACCAGGAATTGCTGGGAGATGGCGCCGCGGTTGAACTTCTCTTCGATCATCTTGCGGAGCGACGGCCGCACCGCCACGGCGATCAGGATGTAGAGCGGGATCGAGCCGATGACGATGAGGGTGAGCTTCCAGCTATAGGCCCAGAGCACCGCGATGAAGACGATGGTGAAGACGAGGTCGATGGCCGAGAACAGCCCCTGGCCGGTGAGGAAGTTGCGGATGGTCTCCAGTTCCCGCACCCGGGCCACCGTCTGACCGGCCGAGCGCGTCTCGAAGTAGCCGAGTGGCAGGCGCAGCAGGTGGCCGAACAGCTTTTGGCCGAGCTCGACGTCGATGCGGTTGGTGGTGTGGGAGAGGGCGTAGCTGCGCAGATATTGCAGCACCACGTCGAACAGGCCGATGATGGCGATGCCGGCGACCAGCACGAACAGGGTTGAATAGCCCTTATGGGAGAGGACCTTGTCGACCACGACCTGGAAGAACAGCGGCGTCACCAAGGCGAAGATCTGCACGAAGAGCGAAGCCAGCAACACATGGGCGAGCGGCTTGCGGTAACGCCAGAGCGAAGGCAGGAACCAGCCAAGGCCGAAGGAGCGCGGATCCGAGCCCGCTCCTTGCAGGCGCCGGCCGACCAGCAGGACCTGGCCGCCGATCTGCGCAAGGACGGCTTCCAAGGACAGTTCGCGGTCGATGCGGGTGATCGGATCGATCAGGCGGAACTTGCCGCTGGGGTTCTTGCCGCCGAAGACCTGGAAGGAGCCGTCGGCCACCCTGACGATCGCCGGCACCGGGATGGTCTCCAGGCGCTTGGGCGTGAGCTGGCCCACGATACGGGCCTTGAGGCCAATCATCGTGGCCGCGCGCACCAGATCGCGTTCACTGGCCAGACGCCCGGTTAGGGCGAGTTCGCCGGCCAGATGCTTGGGATCGGCGGCGATCCGGAAAAAAGCGGCGATGCCGCACAGAGCCCTCAGGCCGGAATCGAGCGGCTCGGGTGGGGCGGCAGGAGCGGAAGCTTGGTCCATGAAGGCTCGGAGAGAAACAAGGGTGAACGTCGAAAATCGTGCCTATCGGGGCGATGAGCCCCAGCCGCCATGGGTGGGTTCGCTGCCACCACTGGAGGCCAGGAGCCCACTCTGGAACAGATCGTGATGCTGACCGATCGTGGCCGAACCCGACAGCGTCCAAGAGGCCAGGGTGTTGATCCAGCCGTCGAAGAAGCCTTGCAGGGCGTCCGAAGCCGGTGTTGAAGCAGGCTGGCCGCGCACCTCGCTGAACCAGGGCGAGACGCCGGAACTGCCGCGCATGGGTTCGTAGATGAACGGTACGCCGTCGCCGGCAAAAGCGCCGTCGATACGCCGATCTGTTGCGACGACATCGATCTCGCGGATCTTGCTTTCAGGCGGGTTGGTTACGGTTGAGCTTATAGTCATATTTTCTTAAATTCCCGAAACTGGCATTCGAGCCGGACTGGCTGATAACGATGTTGCCGTCGGTGTTGTTGAGATCCACCGTGCCGCTAGGCGCCACATTGGCGGTCGTTGAACCGTTGTTGGTCGAAAGGTTCCAGCCCTTGTTCGCGATCTGGCTGGCCGCGTCGAGCTGGCCGACGTTTACCGGGTCATTGACCGCAATGCGGTTGGCGACATTGCCGATGGTCACCGGCGCGCCGGCATTCCCGAGCGTGATCTTGTTCTTCACTGCCGGGTCGTTATATTTCACCACGGCATCGGCGAGATTGTTGACGTTGTTGCCGATCGTCGTCACCGACGTGCCGATCGCGTTCACCGCCTGGTTGGTGGCAAAGAGTTGCGAACCGTTCACCGCATCGGTTGAGGTTCCGCTGATCCGGCCGGCCGCAACATTGGTGATGGTCCGTTCCTTGCCGGAGGAGCCGACGCTCACCGTGGAATTGGCGGCATTGCCGGCATAATTGTAGCTCGTGCCGTTGATCGTGCCACTCGGCGTGTTCACCGCGGCGGCCGTGGTAGAGCCGGCGCCCAGAGCGACGTCGTTGGCATTGCCTGCATTCGAGCCGGAGCCGAGAGCAACGGCATTGGCGGCTGCGCCCGTGGCCTTGTCACCGAAAGCAAGAGCACCGGCAGCCGCGGCATTGGATTGATTGCCGAGCGAAACGGAACCCTGCCCGACCGCGAAATTGGCATTGCCCAGCGCGACGGCACCGTTCGCCGCCGTGGTGCCGGTCGTGTTGCCGGCGGCGGTATTGTTGGCGCCGAGCGCCACGGCACCTGTGCCGTTGGCCACATTCGGGTCGCCGATCGCCACCGCGCCATCACCGATGGCCTTCTGACCCAGGCCGATGGCGACGGCCCCTCCAGCC
>NZ_JBQEPH010000026.1:3914-37015 GCF_052045555.1 Labrys sp. 22185
CTTGCCGGAGGAGCCGACGCTCACCGTGGAATTGGCGGCATTGCCGGCATAATTGTAGCTTGTGCCGTTGATCGTGCCACTCGGCGTGTTGACCACGGCGGCCGTGGTCGAGCCGGCACCCAGAGCGACGTCGTTGGCATTGCCTGCATTCGAGCCAGAGCCGAGAGCAACGGCATTGGCGGCTGCGCCCGTGGCCTTGTCACCGAAAGCAAGAGCACCGGCAGCTGCGGCATTGGATTGATTGCCGAGCGAAACGGAACCCTGCCCGACCGCGAAATTGGCATTGCCCAGCGCGACCGCGCCATTGGCCGCCGTGGTGCCGGTCGTGTTGCCGGCGGCGGTATTGTTGGCACCGAGCGCCACGGCACCCGTGCCGTTGGCCACATTCGGGTCGCCGATCGCCACCGCGCCATCACCGATGGCCTTCTGACCCAGGCCGATGGCGACGGCCCCTCCAGCCGCGGTCGCGGCGTTGGCATTGGCGCCCACGCCGATGGCGACGTTCTGGCCCGTTGCACCGGAAATCGAGTTCAGACCGACGGCCACGCCATTGGCGCCGGCCGCCTTGGAATTGGTGCCGATCGCAGTCGCGTTGGCGGCATTGGCATTGGCGGCAAGACCGAAGGCAATCGCGCTGTCGCCATTGGCGGTCGCGCTAATACCAAAGGCAATTGCATTGGCCTGCGCAGCATTCGCCGATTGTCCGAATGCGATGGCATTGGCGGCGTTGGCCACGCTTCCCCCACCGAAGGTGACGGCATTGGTTCCGTTCGCCTTGGAAGAAACACCAAAGGCGATCGCATTGGTGGACGTCGCCAGCGAATTGCTGCCCATCGCAACGGCGTCGACACCGCTGGCGTTCGACGACACGCCATAAGCCATGGCGTTCTGGGCCAGTGCATTGGAGGAGCGGCCCACCGCGATGGCATTCTCGCCGGTCGCCCTGACACCATAGCCCATGGCATAGGCGGCATTGGCAGTAGCCTGGGCACCCAGGCCGATCGACACTGCGCCGACCCCCGACGAAGTCGTCGTCCCACCGAGGGATCCTTGCCCGCCGATCGCGATGGCATCGACATTGTTGGCGATCGACTGCGCACCGATCGCGACGGAATCCTGCCCCGTCGACTGGGCACTGGCGCCGAAGGCCAACGTGTCACCGGCATTGGTGTTGCTCTTGGCAAACGCTCCGCCGCCAAAGGCTATGGCGCTGCCCGCAGAACCCGCCACAGCATTGGATCCGGTGCCGATGGCGATTGCAGTGGATCCCGATGAACCGGCTCCGCCGGACGCCGAGGAGGAGGTGCCGATTGCGATCGCGTTCAAGCCGTTTGCCAGCGCGCCATCGCCCTGCGCCATGCCATAGCTGGCGGCGACATTGGCGCCACGGCCGATGGCAATGCCGGACGTCGAAGCGGCAGTAACCGTCGATTGTCCGCCAAAGGCAATCGAATTGGCACCGGCAGCCTGGGCACCACGTACGTCATTCGCACCGATGGCAATCGAGCTCTGGCCGGATGCCGTTGTCGAGTTGGCCACGCTCAAGGCATTCGTGCCATTGCCGCCGGCGCCACCAATAGCCACGGAATTGTTTCCGGTCGCCCGGGTGCCGAAACCGACGGCAGTGGCTGCCGTCGCGGTCGCCTGGGCCTCCAAGCCGATCCCCGTGCCCCATTTGCCCCCAAGACTCATCACGCCAAAGGCTGATCCGCCTTCGCCGGTTGCCTTGGCGAAGGATCCGTAGACCGAGCCTGCCGTCACACCCGACGCACTCGATTCGCAACCCGCCACGGTCGAATAGGTACCCGTTCCATCGGTAGCCTGATTTGTGGTGCCCCCCGGGTTTGTCCGCCCCACAACGCTGTTGCTACCCGTCACGCAGGACGGCGAGGTGTTGATCGTGTTGGCAAGGGCCGCTCCCCCGCTCCACAGGCTCAGCAGGATCGCCGCCATCGCGGTACCTCCGAGCACACAACTCACCCGCCCCCCGCTGGCGAGCGCACCGATGCCCAGGCGCTTGCCCCTCATACCCATCACGCGATGCGCCATGCGCAGTACGGCATGGATGCGTCGACGCAAGCTGCGATGGGCATGCTTGGCGAGATGAATGCTGTCGTGGTTCGGCATGGGGCCCCGGTCTATCTGAAACGCCGCGTCTCACAGGCAAAGCCGTCCCGTCCGAGGACAGCTTTGTTAGCAGTTGACCTAGGGATTCCCGATTACCGGGTAGCGATTCGTATTCCGAATACTTGGTCCCCCGACTCTCCATATCCCTTGACGAAGGACCGGCAGCCGTAGCGTCAGATAAACAGAATCCTCCGCATATCCGTTTAATACTCATGATTCCGTAAGGGTGTAAATACTGTATGAGATTCCTTTAAAAGTACATTTTTACCTCTAATTTAAAATAAACTATCGATCTCAATCGAATTAAGTTGAAATCTGGAAAATATTTATAGCTCAAAAGGAGTATTATCGAAAACTGGAGTCAAAAATTCGAAAAAAGATTGAAAAATTATTCATAAAATAAAATGAATCCCAGGGCTCATATTTAAAATATGATAAATCGATGAATTGATTATCGACTCTATTTAATTCATATTTCAAAGGTGATTTCTATATCAGGTACAAAATTTAATCGTCTCAAATCATTGCAGATACATAATTTCGTATCTCAATATACGTGAAATCAATTCTGAATTACCAAGTTGGCCGGGAGTGCTTTTGCGAATAGACGACTTTGCCACCAGCGACAGGAGGCGCGCGCCCTAACACGAAGGAATTAAGCCTATCGGCCGGGCATCGCCGTTCCCGGCGCTGTTGCGCACATGCAACAAAGCGAGAAAAATCAGCCCCGCCGCCCGCCAGGCCAGCTCTTCGCCTCAGTCGGTGGACTAAGCAAGCGCCCAGAAAGACCGTCCACCCGATGCAGTCATCAGGGACGCTTGCCCCTGTCTAGCCCCTGAAAGAAAAGGGCGGCCCGAAGGCCGCCCTCACTGCAAAATCTATTGGACCGGAGCCGGTTCGGGTTCCGGCTTGGGCTTGGGTTTTGGCTTGGGTTTTGGTTTGGGCTTGCCTTCAGGCTTGGGCTTGCCTTCAGGCTTGGCATCCGGCGCAACCGCCGGTGTCGCGGGCGTCGGTATCGGACCTTGAGCGGCATTCGGTCCGCTGGCACCGGGCACAACGCCGGCCTGGGCAATGTTGACACTCAGCCCATAAAGCAACAGGCGCTTATCGACACCTTGGAAAAGAAGCTCGAATGTCAGTTTCGTATCGGCATTCACCGGAAAGAAGCCCGCAAGGTGGAGCAATCCGTTTTTCTCGACCTGGGGCGGGAGGGTGATCGTCGGTTCGAGCACCAGCGCCGCCGCGAGATCCAGATCGACCTTGCGCTGGCTGGCGAAAACTTCTGCCAGCCTGGCATCACTGTTTTCCCGCTGGAAATCCGGCGAGCCGAGATCGCGCAGCACCGAGTAGTTGCCGGTCTTGTTGGCCTGGTCGAGCGCGATCAGGGTGGAGCGCACCAGGATCAGGACGGTCTTGGGATCGAGGTTCATCGCCTGCGGCCCCGCCGGTGCCGCATTGGCGGGAGCCGGCGCAGCCGGAACGGGCACAGGCTGTTGCTGCTGCGCCATGGCGGGCAGTGCCAGGCTCGCCGCAATCGCGACGGCGAGCAGCCCCGCTCGGCGCATCACGGGAGTGAGGCGTCTCCGCCAGGGTCTGCTCTGCGATGGGCGACGTTTCATAGGATCCAGGCCTCGTTGGGTTTGGCGCAATGCCCGAGGTTTCACAGATTTATACCCGTCTGTCACCTTGCAAGTTCCAATCTATCCTCGCCTGTGTAGACTCGATACATGCGATCTCGACAGATCGATAAGCATCATAACACCACCGCCGCGTATTTCGGTGCAACAACGTTACGGAATAAAGAATGGACATTCGTGCCGGTTGCCTTCTCCTTGCCCTTGCCGCTGGCGGTTCGGGGACGGTTTCACCGATTGCAGCCCTGGCGCAGGATCAGCCGGCCGCAAAGCCCACTCGCAAGAGCAAACCGGCGGCAAGGCAGCCGGCCAAGCCTGCTCCCGCTCCCCGGGCTCCGGTGATATTGCCGGAACCACCCCTGCCCGTCCGGCAGGTCAACCAGCTCGGCCTGACCCAATGCGCGGGCCTCGTCGACCAGATGTCACGCGGTGCCCTCAATGCCAGATATGACGTCCAGTCAGGCTGGAACCGCCAGGCTCCGACGCAGCACGTCTTCCAGAGCGTCGCCGTCATCGATCGCCCGGAGGTGACCCCAGCCAATGGCCTCGCCGCCATCATCGCCACGCCGACGCCGTCGGGCAGCTGCGACGGGGTAACCGTACAGGTCTTCCCGCTCGCCAGCGATTGCGCCACGGCGCAGACCTATATGCGCTCTTCCGGTGCCAGCCCGATCCCGATCCTCAACACCCAGATCATGATCGACCGCAACGGCAAGCGCATCTTCCTGCTGCCGGGCGTGAACAAGACCTGCATCGCCGTCTCCGTCGATTCCAGCTTCGGTCCGGGGCCGGTCGTTCAGGCCCCGGCATCACCCGTGCTCGGACCGGCATCGCCGCCGCCCTCGGCGCCCTCGCCGATCCCCGATTCTATCGTGCCGCATGCCGCCCCGGCCATGCCGCCGAGCTCGGAAATCCTGCCGACGGCCCAGCCGCCGAAATGAACCCGGGAACGCAAGAAGACGTCCAGCGGGCCGGCTGTGCATGACGGAAGGGAATGGCTTGATTCGCCTTTCCAACCTGCTCTAATCGCCGGCGTGGCGATCCCCCGTCCGGCGCCCCGCCAGGCCTCAATCGAAAAGCAGGTCATGCTCGATATTTCAGCCCTCCAGTCGATGAAGGTGTTGTTCGCAACGCCCTGCTATATCTCTGCCGTCAGCATGAATTATGTGGTCAGCATGTATTCGCTGGCCTGCGATGCCACGCAGCTCGGCCTGAAAACCGTGCTGCACATGCATTCGGAAAGCCTGATCACGCGCGGACGCAACATGGTCGTGCTGAAGTTCATGCAGGACGAATCCTATACGCATCTGTTCTGGATCGACTCCGACATTTCCTTCACCACCCAGCAGGTCATCCGCCTGCTGCTCGCCGATCGCGACGTGGCCGGCGGGGTCTATCCGATCAAGTCGCTGGCCTGGCCCGAGCCCCTGCCGGCCGGCCTGACCAAGGACGAGATGGAAATCCGCTTCGCCCGTTATGCCTTCAATCCCGTCGACCACGGCAAGACGCCGATCGGCCAGCATGTCGATGATGAAGGCTTCATCGAGGTCTCGGAGGCGCCCACCGGCTTCATGGTGATCAAGCGCCATGTCTTCCCCAAGCTGATGCAGGCCTATCCCCATCTCAACTACACGCCGGACGGACCGCCCAACAACCCGCTCAAGCCGCTGCACTGGCTGTTCTTCGACTGCATGGTCGATCCCGATTCCGGGCGCTATCTGTCGGAAGACTATGCCTTCTGCCGGCGCTGGCGCGACATCGGCGGCAAGGTCTGGATCGATTCCCAGTCCAAACTGCAGCATCTGGGCCAGTACAATTATGTCGGCGATGTCGAGACCAGCCTGAAGCAGCAAGGGCACTGGTAGGGCCGGCTCGAAGCGGCAGGGAGGCGAATGTCGGAGCAGGCCATGACGACACCCCTGGTCGAGCTCCTCGGCCCGACGCGCCGCACCCATATCGTCGACATCGGCGCCAATCCGATCGATGGGGAACCACCCTATAGAGCCATGCTGACGGCAGGCCTCGCCCGGCTTACCGGCTTCGAGCCGCAGGCCGAGGCGCTGGCGAGGCTCGAGGCGGCCAAGGGGCCGAACGAGAGCTATCTGCCCCACGCCATCGGCGATGGCGGCGAGGCCTATCTCAATCTCTGCGCCTATTCGGGCTGGAGCAGCCTGCTCACCCCGCGCCAGGACGCGCTGGAGGTGTTTTCCTATTTCAAGCCCAATGCACAGGTGATCGGTCGCATCCCGGTACGCACCACCCGCCTCGACGACCTGACGGTGCTCCCAGAGATCGACATGCTCAAGATCGACGTACAGGGCGCCGAGCTCGCCGTGTTTCGGAATGCCCGCGAGAAACTGCGCTCGGCCGTGGCCATCCAGACCGAGATCTCCTTCGTCGCGCTCTACGAGAACCAGCCGGGTTTCGGAGAGATCGACATCGAGCTGCGCGCGCAAGGCTTCGTGCCGCATTGCTTCAAGGCGGTGAAGTTCAGCCCGATGGCGCCCTATGCCAGGCCGGAGAGCTGGACGCCGGCCACAAACCAGCTCCTGGAAGCCGACATCGTCTATGTCCGGGACTTCGTCGACCCCGACGCCATGAGCGACGAGCAGCTCAAGCATCTGTGCCTCATCGCCCAATATCTGTATGGCAGCGTCGAGCTGTGCGGACGCTGCATCGATCTGCTGCAACGGCGCGGCGCCCTGCCGCCGGATACGCTGGCGAGGTACACCGCCCTGCTGGAGACGGCGCGGCCGTCGACCGCAAGCTGAGGGGACTTGACGACGCAGCGGCAGGCGCGTTCTGTGGAGCCCCATCGAGACCCCTCCCCATGTCCGCCGACACCAGCGCTTCCCGTCACCCCGAAGTCGCCGCCTATCTTGCCGCCCATCCCGATACCCGTTTCATCGAAGCCTTTACCCCCGATTTGACCGGCTATGGCTTCGGCAAGCGCCTGCCGATCGAGGAGATCGACAGCCTCTATCGCTCCGGCATGGGCTTTTCCGCCGCTCCCTATGTGCTCGATGCCCGGCATGACGGTTACGGCTCCGGCGGCATCGGCTGGGACGATGGCGATCCCGATGCCAAGGGCGTGCCGATCCCGGGCACCCTGAAGCCGATGCCTTGGGCGGCCGTGCCGACGGCGCAGGTCATGCTCGACATCGCCTACGCGGTGTCGGGCGAGCCGCTGTGGACGGATCCCCGCCATTTGCTCAAGACCATCCTGTCCCGCCTCGCCGCCGACGGGCTCCATCCCACCGTCGCCTGCGAATACGAATTCTTCCTCACCGACGGGACGCGCGAGGCCGATGGCCGCATCCGCCCGCCGATCCTCAAGCGCACCGGCCGCCCGCTCGGCCCGCCCACCAATCTCTCCGTGCTGACGCTGGAGGAAGTGGCGCTGTGGTCGGCCCGGGCCGACGACGCGGCGCGCGCACAGAATGTGCCGATGGGCAGCATCATCGCCGAGATGGGCGTCGGCCAGTTCGAGACCAACCTGCATCATACGCCCGACGCCGTGCTCGCCGGCGATCACGCCGTGCTGCTCAAGCGCCTGATCCGCGGCACCGCCCGTGCCGAGGGCTGGGACGCCACCTTCATGGCCAAGCCCTATGAGGACGAGGCCGGGTCGGGCCTGCACGTGCATGTCAGCCTGTGCGATGCCGACGGCCGCAATCTCTTCGCAGACCCGGCAACCGGCGAGCAGCTGATCCGTCACGCCATCGCCGGCATGCAGCGCCTGATGCCGGAATCGCTCGCCTTCTTCGCACCCAACCACAATTCCTTCCGCCGCTTCGGCGGGCTGTTCGCGCCGGTCAACCGCAAATGGGGCGAGGACAACCGCACCGTCGCCCTGCGCATCCCCACCGACAAGGGCGCGGGGCGGCGCATCGAGCATCGCGTCGCCGGCGCCGACGCCAATCCCTATCTGGTGCTGGCCGCCATCCTCGCCGCCGCGCATTACGGCATCACGCGAAAGCTGGAGCCGGATGCGCCCGTGGTCGGCAAGCATGCCGGCTTCACGCGCGATCCCGGCCTGCCAGGCGACGTGTTCGAGGCGGCCCGCCGGCTGGCACGGGCAAGGCTGCTGAAGGAATATTTCTCCAAGCGCTATCTGGAGACCTACGCCCACCTGGTCCATGGCCAGCACGAGGATTTCCTCTCAGTGCTAAGCCCGCGAGAATATGACCTGTTCTTCTGAAACCGACCTATCTGGGATGCCCATAGGCGCTGACTTAAGGGGAGAAGCACGACACCAGCCAACCCTTCGCCCCGTTCTTACGGAGCGTCGTCAACTCTCATGAGTTGACTGTAGGTAAGGATGAGTGGCGGCGCGGACCTGGAAAAACCGAGCGCGCATAGCCCCTCACCTCTATCCTCTCCCCGCAAGAACGGGGCGAGGGGGCTCACATGTGGAGCCATACCTTCAACTCCATCATCTCGCCCACCCCTTAAGTTAGCGCATATGGGCAGGGATGCCTGCGATCCCATGAAGGATCAGATTCCCCGCGCGCCCCGGGCCCGCAGCCTTATCATCACGCCGCGATCGTGCTCCTCGGCGCGCCTGTGCGCCCTGACCTGCAGCAGGTCCTTGCGGGCGATCAGGCCGACCAGGCGGCCGCTCTGGCGATCGAGCACCGGCACGCGGCCGATATCGGCGATGGCCATGCGATCGGCGAGCGCGCCGGCCAGTTCGTCGGCAAAGCCGATCTCGAGATCCTGCCCCTCCAAGATCTCCTGCAGCGACAGGGACTGGATGTCGTCATCCTCCGAGGCATGCACCGACCAGTCGAGGATATGGGCGCGCGAGACCATGCCGACCACGCGCCGCTCGGCATCGACGACCGGATAGCTCTTATGGCAGGGCTCCCCGCTGGTGAAGAAGGCGACGACCCGCGCCACCGTCATCGCCGCCGGCAGCGTGTCGACCTCGCGCACCATCAGATCGGCCACCCGGGCAAGATCGAAGGGATCGGTGTGGTATTCGCCCGAGATGTGATGGCCTCGACGAGCGATCTTCTCGGTGAGGATGGAACGCTTCATGGTCAGCACGGTGGTGGCATAGGCCATGCCGCAGGCGGTCAGCAGCGGCAGGAGCACGCCGAGATTGCCGGTGAGCTCCACGGCAAAGAGCGTCGCCGTCAGGGGCGCACGCATGGTGCCGCCCATCATCGCCGCCATGCCGAGCAGGGCCCAGAAGCCGGGATCGGCTTGCGGCAGGACCAGGCCCGCCAGGGTGCCGAGCGCACCGCCCAGCATCATCAGCGGCGCCAGCACGCCGCCGGAGGTGCCTGAGCCAAGTGAGATTGACCAGATCAGGGATTTGACCACCAGGAGCAGGATCACCGCCTTCACGGCCATCTCGCCTGAGAGGAGGTGGCGGATATTGTCGTAGCCCACCCCGAGCGCGCTCGGATCGAACAGGCCGCCGATGCCGATCGCCAAGCCCCCGAACAGAGGCCACCACATCCAATGCAGCGGCAGGCGGTGGAAGAAATCCTCGCTGGCATAGACCATGGCCGTGAGGATCCCGGAGCCCAGCCCGGCGACGATGCCCATCAACACCCAGCCGAGGAAACCCGGGAAGGTCAGCGCCATGTGCCCGGTGAAGCCGAACAGAGGCGTGGGATCGAGCAGCAGGCCGCGCTCGGCCGCCGCCACCGACGCGGCGACCACCACCGGCAGGAAACTGCGCGGCTTCCATTCGAACAGCAGGAGCTCGATCGCCAGCAGCACGGCGGCGATCGGGGTGCCGAAGACGGCCGTCATGCCCGCCGCAGCGCCGGCGACCAGCAGGGCCTTGCGCTCATTGGCGCTGAGATGGATCATTTGCGCGACGAGCGAGCCGATGGCTCCGCCGGTCATGATGATCGGGCCTTCGGCGCCGAAGGGGCCGCCCGAGCCGATCGAGATCGCCGAGGAGAGCGGCTTCAGCACGGCCACCTTGGGATTGATCCGGCTCTTGCCGATCAGGATCGCCTCCATCGCCTCGGGAATGCCATGGCCGCGGATCTTCTCCGAACCGAAGCGGGCCATAAGGCCGATGATCAGGCAGCCGATCACCGGTACGAACACGGCGGTCCAGCCGAGCGGCGTACCGGAGATCGACAGGTTCTCGAGCGAGAACCGGCCGTAATAGGCGATGTTGGTGCACAGCGTGATCAGGCGTAGCAGCACGAAGGCCGCCCCCACGCCGGCCGTGCCGACGAAAACGGCGATCGCCATCAGCAGGATCACCCGCCGATCGGTGGTGAAGTCGCCCAGGCGCGCCGGCAATTCGCGGGTTCCCGCCTCGGCATCCTGCCCGGGCGTGCCCAGAGTCGAAGTCGTCATGTCGCTGATATCCATCTGTCGGGGCTAGCCCCGGCTGAATTTTGTATCGCAATACGATATATTTTGCGCAAGTCAATGGATTTTCGTAGAGATGGCGGCAGACAGGAGAATCGCAGAACCATGGACCCCAAGCGGCAGCAAGATCCTGATTACGCCGCCCTGGCGCGATTCCGGCATGCCTTGCGCAAATTCCTGGTCTTCAGCGAAGCGGCGGCCGGCGCGGCGGGACTGACGGCCCAGCAGCATCAGGTCCTGCTCGCCATCGCGGGCCTGTCGCAGGACGGCGCCCTTTCGATCGGAGAGCTGGCCGAGATCCTGATCCTGCGCCACCACAGCGTGGTCGAGCTGGTCGACCGGCTCAGCAAGCTCGGCCTGGTCGAACGCATGGCCGATCCGGCGGATGGCCGGCGTGTGCTGGTGCGGCTGAGCGAAGCCGGCAGGCAGAAGCTGCAGACCCTGTCGGAAACCCACCTGAAGGAACTGGCGGCCATCGGGCCGGCGCTTTCCGAGCTCCTGCAGGCTTTCCGGGGCTGATCACGTCGCCGGCATTGGCCCCCGGGGCCGGCCTCAAATCGGCGTGAGGCGTAACGAAGCCTCCCCATCCGCTCGTATAATCACAGGCAATCCGATGGATGGAGGACGATGATGAAACGGCGCGGCATTCTGTTCATGGCGGCGGGCCTGGCGGCCAGCCTCGGCACCGGCCTGTGGTTTTCAGCCTCGAGCGCCGAGGAAGCGCCGCGCCTGGTAGCGCCCCCCACCCTCGATAGCCGCCCGGGCGCGGCGTCGGAGACGGCGGTGCTGGCAGGCGGCTGTTTCTGGGGCGTGCAGGGTGTGTTCCAGCATGTGAAAGGCGTTACCTCGGCGGTTTCGGGCTATGCCGGCGGCACGGCCGACACCGCCACCTATGAAACCGTCTCGACCGGATCAACCGGCCATGCCGAGGCGGTGCGCATCCGCTTCGACCCGCGCCTCATCTCCTACGGGCGGATCCTGCAGATCTATTTCTCGGTGGCGCATGATCCCACCCAGCTCAACCGCCAGGGCCCCGACAGCGGCACGCAATATCGCTCGCAGATCTTCACCACCAGCGCGGAGCAGGCCCGGATCGCTGCCGCCTATGTCAGCCAGCTCGACGGCGCCAAAACCTTCGCCCGCCCGATCGCGACGCGCATCGCGCCGTTGCGGGGCTTCTTTTCAGCAGAGGCCTATCATCAGGATTACCTGACCCGCCATCCGACCCAGCCCTATATCGCTATCAACGACCTGCCCAAGGTAGCCGCGCTGCAGCAGCTCTTCCCGGCTGTCTATCGCAGTGATCCAGTCCTGGTGGCCGGCCGCTGAGGCCGAACTACGAAGCAGGAATCGTGACGTTGCGGCTGAAATGCACGATGCGGCGATCGGGGCGTTCCTCGATCCGCTCGATCGCATAGCCGCGCCGCTGGTACCAGGCGACGTTCTCAGTGAAACGCTCATTGGTATAGAGCCGCACCAGGCCATGCCCGTCGTGTCGCGCCCGGTCCTCGGCGAAGTCCAGCAGGACCGAGCCGAGGCGCCGGCCCTTGAGCGCGGGCGCCACGGCCAGGCTCCAGATCAGCAGGTGATCGGATTTCGGCTCGATGATGAGGGCCGTCTCCAGCGCCTCGGATGGACCGGACACCCAGATCTCCATCGTCTCGAACAGGGCCGCGAAATCGGCGTCATGCGGCGGCAGGGCCATGCCGATGCGCTGCTTCAGGGGAGCATAGGCTGCCTGCTGCAGGGTGGTGACAGCAGGGATCTCGGTTCTGGTGGCGCGGCGGAGATTCATGACGAGGCTCGTAAAAAGGCGTTGGTGAAGCAATCGCTCAATCGGCAGCGACCGACAAGGCCTCCTCTTTGGAGGGTGGTCCTCTTTCCACGGTGGGCCTCAGCCCGCTCCGAGGCGCTCGAGATAGGCGCAGAACATGTCGGCCATGGCATCTGAGTAGGCTTCGATCTCGGCTGGCGTTCGAGGGCTTTCCGAAAACTGCTTGCCCGCTGCACTCAATGTCGCCGTGATGAGGTCGCCGGCCAGGGTTCGTGTCGTTTCAGCAGCCTTGGGCAGCGCCTCCCGCATGAAGGCCTCGACGACGCCGTCCCCCGCCGCCCTGGCCGCCTCCGCTTCGGGTGCGTCGCGATAGAGCGGCGCCGCATCGTCGAGCGCCACCCGCACCGCAGCCTCGTCGCATTCGGAGCGGATGAAGGCATGGACGACAATACGCAGCCTTTCGAGCGGCGGCTTGGCGCCATCCTGCAGGATGGCGCGCAGCAGCTCGCTCGTCTGCCGCCATTCGTCACTCTGGAGCCGAAACAGGATCGCCGCCTTGTTGGGAAAATATTGATAGAGCGAGCCGACGCTGACACCGGCCTTCTCAGCCACCCGCGCAGTGGTGAAGCGTTGCGCGCCTTCCTGACGCAAAACCTGAATGGCAGCCTCCAATATCGCGGCGACCAGCTCGGTCGAGCGGGTCTGCCGAGGCTGTTTTCGTGAGGAAACGCAAGAGTTTCGACGATCGGTCATCGGGATAGGCGCCAATGCGAATAGTGAATGCGACGAATTAGTCGTATTTCTAGTCCGGCGCAAGGATGCGTTTTTCCCAAACCGGAGCCTACCATGACCACCCTGACCAGCGCCCCGCTTGCGCTCCTGCTGGACCGCCTGTTCGAAGAGGCCGATGCCGCCTCGCCGACAACGATCCCCGCCGTGGCCGAACTCTCCGGCCCGGAACGGGAGCGCCTGATGCGCAGCAAGACCGAATATCTCGACCTCTATGGCCGCCTGAAGGACCTGCCGCTCGCCGTCTCGCGCGAAACCGGCCTGCTTCTCTATATGCTGGCTCGCAGTTGCCAAGCCCGCACGATCATCGAATTCGGAACCTCGTTCGGCATCTCGACCCTGCATCTGGCGGCAGCGCTGCGAGACAATGGCGGCGGCCACCTGATCACCAGCGAGTTCGAGCCCTTCAAGCTGGAACGGGCTCGGCAGAACCTCGCCGCCGGCGGCGTGCTCGATCTCGTCGAGATCCGGGAGGGAAATGCACTGCGCACGCTGGGCACCGACCTGCCCGAGTCGATCGATCTCGTCCTGCTCGACGGCGCCAAGGCCCTCTATCCCGAGATCCTCGATCTGGTGGAGAGCCGGCTCAGGCCCGGCGCCCTCATCGTCGCCGACAATGCCGACTACAGCCCCGACTATCTCGCCCGCGTGCGTTCGCCGGCCCAGGGCTATCTATCGACGCCCTTCGGCGAGGACGTCGAGCTCTCGATGCGGATCGGCTGAGTCCGCGGGCCATACCGCAAGGCATCGAAATGCCCCAAGAGGCTGGGGGCGAACCTCCGGCCCCTCCAGCGCTTCCTGTCGCAAGCGGCAGCACATCGGGCCGCCCACCGCCCCGCCCGGTCCGGCCAGCCGCGACGTGATGGCAGATTGCCGAGCCGGCAAATTGCAAGCACGATACCGATACAACCGGTGCAGCGCTCGACAGGTCGAAACGATGCAACAGCAGCTTCCCTCTGTTTACCAGCAATTGGGCGGCGAAGACGGTATCTCCCGCCTTGTCGATTTGTTCTACGACATCGTCGAGCAGGATCCGGCGGCGGCGGCCCTCCATGTACTGCATCTCGACGGCCATGGCGTCGCCCATTCCCGGGTCGAGCAGACCCGCTTCCTGATGGGCTTCTTCGGCGGGCCGCGCCTCTATGTCGAATTCCACGGACATTCGGACGTCCGCGCCATCCATGCCCATGTGCCGATTACCGCAGAGACCCGCGACATCTGGATCCGCAGCATGGACAAGGCCTTCGACCAGGCCGGCCTGCCGCCTGAGGTCAAGAACAGGGCCATGAAGGCGCTGACCACCGCCGCCCGCCTGGTGCACGACGTCAATCCGCTGCGCAATCGCAGCGACGGAACTGCCGATCGAGCGGGTTCAAACCCGTCCTAGAGCGAGCCGTTTCAACCGAAGCTCAGCTTGCTCTTCTGCCGGCCGTCCGCCTCGAAGTTGGCGGGGTCGAGCCAAGCTTCATAGCCCGCCTTCAGGCGCGGCCATTCGCCGTCGATGATCGAGAACCAAGCGGTGTCGCGGTTCTGGCCCTTGGCCACCATGTGCTGGCGGAAGACACCCTCGAAGGTAAAGCCGAACCGGGTCGCAGCCCGCTTGGACGGCTCGTTGAGATTGTGGCACTTCCATTCGAAACGCCGATAGCCTAGCGTCTCGAAAGCGTAGCGGGCAAAGAGATAGAGCGCCTCCGTCGCCACCCTGGTGCGGGCGATCGCCGGGCCCCAGAGAATGCTGCCGATCTCGATGACGCCATGCACGGGGTCGATCCGCATCAGGGCCTGGCGGCCTTCGGCCTTGCCGCTCGCCTTGTCGATCACCGCGAAGAACATCGGATCGGCGGTCGAGGACGCCTTGTCGAGCCAGGCCGAGAAGTCGGCGGCACTCCCCGGCACGCCCTCGAACAGATAGCGGAAACGCCCATCGGCCCCGGGCTCCTGGGCCGAATGCAGGAGATCGGCGCCATGGCGTGCCGGATCGAGCGGCTCCAGGCGGGCATAGCGTCCATCGAGCACGACGCGCTCCGGGCGCGGTACGCCGTTCCAGGTCGAGAGATCCATCGAATGTCCTTCGCGCAGATGCGATCAGATGATCACATTATTGCGGCGTGGCGATGCGTTGTTCAAGCGAAAGCACCTGCTGGCGCACCACGCCGGACAGGGCCTTGGAGGAGGCGACGGAGGTGAAATCCGTATCGGGATGCGGCACATTGCCGGCACCGCGGAACACCTTCAGGCCATCCGGCATCACCACGATGTCGCCATTGCGCAAGGTGGGATCGACCGAGATCGGGATCTGCGGCAGGCCGCGTGCATTGGACTGGCAGGTGCAGGCCGGATTCTCGCTGTCGCGGAAGGCATAGGCGGTGGGCAGGGCGGTGTAGAGAGCGCCGGCCTTGTCGACGGCCGACTCGATCGCGGGCTTGGTGTTGCCATTGCTGCCATCGTTGGAGCCGCTGGCTTTGTACAGCACCATCTGGCCGCCGGAGCAGGAGGCCTCGCACATCGAGGTCTGCATGTCCTCGTCGCGCTGGGAGCGGATGAAGCCGGTGGCGAAATAATAGCCGTCGCAGGTGCGCACGCAGTAGCCGCGCGCCTTGGGCGTGCTCACCACCGGGGCCGGAGCCGGGCGCGAACGCTGCTGCTGCGGCTGCTGTTGCGGCACGGGTGCCGGCGCCGGCCGCGATTCCTGGCGCGGCCGGAACAGGAAGTCGAACAGGCCCGCCTGAGCGCTGCCACCCACGGCGACCGTCAGGAGCAATCCGGCGGCGAGAGGAAAAGCAAAGCGTTTCAAAGTCATGGCGCGGGTCCCGGCAGAACGTGAAGGGCCGGCAACGGCCGGCCCCGCCTTCTATGCAAGCATCCCGTCAAAATCATGTCGGTGACATCTTGTCACCAACTAGTGATTGTCGCGGGGCACCCCATAGGTCTGAGCGACCTTCTGATACTTGACCGCGGGCTTGAGCACCATACCGTCGCCGAGCTGGTCCACCATGGCGCGCTGGATTTCCTGCCAGGGCGTCTGGCTCGGCGCATAGTGGAAGCCGCCCGCCGCGGCGAGATCGGCCCGGCGCTTGGCCAGTTCCTCGTCGGAGATCAGGATGTTGGCCTCGCCCTTGTTGAGGTCGATGCGCACCTTGTCGCCCGTCTGCAGGATGGCGAGGCCGCCGCCCGCTGCCGCTTCGGGCGAAGCGTTGAGGATGGAAGGCGAGCCGGAGGTGCCCGACTGGCGCCCGTCGCCGATGCAGGGCAGCGAAGTGATACCGCGCTTGATCAGGGCGGCCGGCGGCTGCATGTTCACCACTTCCGCCGCGCCGGGATAGCCGATCGGCCCGGTGCCGCGGATGAACAGCATGCAGTGCTCGTCGATGCCGAGCGAGGGATCCTCGATGCGGTGGTGATAATCCTCCGGGCCCTCGAACACGATGGCCCGTCCCTCGAAGGCACCGGGGTTCTTGGGATCTGCGAGATAGCGATCGTGGAACTCCTTCGAGATCACGCTGGTCTTCATGATCGCCGAATCGAACAGATTGCCCGAGAGCACGATGAAGCCGGCATCCTGCACCAAAGCGGTGTCGAAGCTGCGGATCACGTCGGGCAATTCGATCTTGGCGTCCTTGCAGTTCTCGCCGATCGACTTGCCGTTCACGGTGAGCGCATTCTCGTGGATGAGCTTGTGCTTCATCAGTTCGTTGACCACGGCCGGCACGCCACCGGCATGCTGGTAGTCCTCGCCGAGATATTTGCCGGCCGGCTGCAGGTTCACCAGCAGCGGCACCTTGTGGCCGATGGTCTGCCAGTCGCGGATGTCGAGCTCGACGCCGATATGGCGGGCGATGGCGTTGATGTGGATCGGCGCATTGGTGGAGCCGCCGATGGCCGAATTGACCACGATGACGTTTTCGAAGGCCTCGCGCGTCATGATGTCGGAAGGCTTGAGGTCCTCATGCACCATGTCGACGATGCGCTTGCCGGTCTCGTAGGAAATCTGTTGGCGTTCGCGATAGGGCGCGGGGATGGCGGCCGAACCGGGCAGCTGCATGCCGAGCGCCTCGGCCAGCGAGTTCATGGTGGTGGCGGTGCCCATGGTGTTGCAGTAGCCGGTCGAGGGCGCCGACGAAGCCACCATCTCCATGAAGTTCTCGTAGTCGATCTCGCCGGTGGCGAGCATCTCGCGCGCCTTCCAGACCACCGTGCCCGAACCGGTACGCTCGCCATGCCACCAGCCGTTGAGCATCGGGCCGACCGACAGGGCAATGGCCGGAATGTTCACGGTGGCTGCCGCCATCAGGCAGGCAGGCGTGGTCTTGTCGCAGCCGATGGTCAGCACCACGCCGTCGATCGGATAGCCATAGAGCAGCTCGACCAGGCCGAGATAGGCCAGGTTGCGGTCGAGCGCCGCGCCGGGGCGCTTGCCGGTCTCCTGGATCGGATGCACCGGAAATTCGAAGGCGATGCCGCCCGCCTCGCGGATGCCTTCGCGCACGCGCTGGGCCAGCACGAGATGGTGTCGGTTGCAGGGGGAAAGATCCGAGCCGGTCTGGGCGATGCCGATGATCGGCTTGCCCGACTGCAATTCCTTGCGGGTCAGGCCGAAATTGAGCTGACGTTCGATATAGAGCGCGGTCATGCCCGGATTGTCCGGGTTGTCGTACCAGGCCTGCGACCGCAATCTTTTCGTCTTGTTCTTGGTGTCAGCCATGGCAAGCCTCCCTGTCTTCGTGCCCCGCCTGCGTCGTCGGCAGGTGGCAGTCTTCCTGCAACCAGACGACTTAACACTTTTGTCAGACTATTCGCAACGCCTAAGCGACGAATAGCAGGACGATGCCTTGGGCGCTTTTTACGGCGAGATCGGAGGCCAAGGCGCTTTGCGGTCCAGTGGAATCGCCACGAATCGCAGACGCGCGGCACCGCCGTCGATAAGCTGTTGTTTTTACGCACTTTCTCAATCGAAAAGTCTAGCGGCTTTTCGGGAAAATGCTCCAGGAATTATTCGGAGAATAATGGCAATCGGCGGGGCTCACGCGCCGGCCGATGATGCCGGCCGATAGGTCCAGCGGCGCACGCCCTCCGCCAGGGCCCGCCGCAGCGGTTCGTCATAGAGCTTGAGCAGGACGAAACTCGCCACGCAGACGATGACGATCACGGCCGGCCCTTCGATGCCGGCGTTCTGCTCGCCGAAACGCAGGCGATAGAGGCCGTTGATCCAGCAGAACAGCGGATAATGCAGGCAATAGACCGGATAGGACAGGTCACCGCTGAGGGAGGACCAAGTCGCAATCCGTCCCTGCAGGACCGTGCGCGCACCGGCCAGGATCAGCCAGGGCGCCAGCAGCGCGATCCAGACGAGTTGCATCCAGAGCGGCACCTCGAAGGGGAGATAGAACAGCACCGCCATCCCCGCCGCCAGCGTCCAGAACAGGCGCGGGCCTCCCAGCCAGCCCGGCAGGCGGTCGAGCAGATGGAAAACGGCGACGCCGGCGAAGAAGGAAGCTCCCACCCGCGGAAATCCGCGCCAGAGCGTGTCCGTGGTATCTCCGCCCAGGCCGGTGAAGGGCAGGATCGCCAGGCAGCCGAGGAAGAGGGCGATCGCGAGCGGGAGCTGGCTCACCCGCCGGGTCGCCCACCAGAACGCATTGACCACCAGTTCCAGGAACAGCGAATATTGCGGGCCGTTCAGCGGGAAGACCTGGGGCCCGCCGATGGCGTCGGGCGCATCGAGATAGGGCAGGTTGACCAGGCCGAGCAGCAGGGCCAGCGTCAGAGCGGCAAAGGGCACCTCGCCCTCCAGGTGCCCGGAACGCAGCCCGACATAGAGCGCGCTGACCACCAGCCCCAAAACGATCAGCGGCATCAGCCGGATCAGCCTGGCGCGCATGAAGCCGGAAAACGACAGGGACTGCCGGCGCTTGCAATAGGCCAGGCTCAGCACGAAACCGCTCAGGCAGAAGAACAGGTCCACCGCAAGGCTGGCATTGGAAGCCAGGCCCGGGATATCGAACCAGTGGCCGAGATGGAAGATCAGCACGGACAGCGCAGCAAAGCCGCGCAAGCCGTCCAATGACGCTAAGTGCTGCGGCGAGCGGCCGGCCTCCCGCTCCCCAGAGCCAAGCGCTTGAGGCGTCGTCACGGCCATCGCCAGTAACCTTCAGTCGTCGATCTTGTTCAAGATCAACCTGAGCCAGATCGCGCCTGTTTCGTCAATTCAGCCACATGGAGGCGTCTGCCTACGCCGACTAGACTTCGGAAGGAGGCAATCATGCTTGGCCTGCCCGCCTCTCCGGCTTTCGGATGAAGTCGAAATCCTCCTTGACACGCGCCCTACTGCGATTTGCAAAGACAGGAGGATGCGCCCGCATTAAATCTTGCCTTGTTCGCGATTCCGCCATAGCCCTTGCACCGCCAGGACATGCCATCCCGATGACTTTCCCCAGCGCGCCACATCTCGTTCCGGCCTTCTCCCGCATCGGCGAGGAGAACGCCTTCGCCGTGCTCGCAAGGGCGACGGATCTGGCGCGGGAGGGGCGCGACGTCATCAATCTGGGCATCGGCCAGCCCGATTTCCCCACGCCCGACCATATCGTCGAAGCCGCCATCAAGGCGCTGCGCGACGGCCATCACGGCTATACGCCGGCCACCGGCATCCTACCCCTGCGCGAGGCGGTGGCCGACGACGTCGAGCGCCGCACCGGCGTTGCCGTCTCGCCCGACGAGGTCATCGTGGTACCGGGCGGCAAGGTCACCATGTTCATGGCCATCCTGATGTTCGGGGAGCCCGGCGCGGAGATCCTCTATCCCGATCCCGGCTTTCCGATCTACCGCTCGATGATCGAGTTCACCGGCGCCACGCCGGTACCGGTGCCGATCCGCGAGGAGAACGGCTTTGCCTTCTCGGCGGCCGAGACGCTGGCGCTGATCACGCCCAAGACCCGCCTCCTCATCCTCAACTCGCCGGCCAACCCCACGGGCGGCGTCACGCCCAAGGCCGAGATCGACGCGCTGGTGCAGGGGCTGGAAGCGCACCCGCATGTCGCCATTCTCTCCGACGAGATCTACAGCCAGATGAGCTATGACGGGCTCCAGCACGTCTCGCTGCTGTCCTATCCCTCCATCCGCGACCGCCTGATCCTGCTCGACGGCTGGTCCAAGACCTATGCCATGACCGGCTGGCGCATGGGCTTCTCGCTCTGGCCGAAAGCCTGGGGCGATGCCGCCCGCAAGCTGGCGGTCAATTCCTATTCCTGCGTCAATGCCAGCGCGCAATGGGCCGGGCTTGCCGCGCTCACCGGCCCGCAGGACGCGGTGCATGCCATGGTCGCCGAGTTCGACCGGCGCCGGAAGATCGTGGTCGACGGCCTCAACCAATTGCCCGGTGTCAGCTCCGTGGTGCCGAAGGGCGCCTTCTATGCCTTCCCCAACATCCGGGCGACCGGCTGGAAGGCCAAGCCGCTTGCCTCCGCCCTCCTCGAAAAGGCCGGCGTCGCAACTATCGGCGGCCCGGATTTCGGCGTGCATGGCGAGGGCTATATCCGCCTGTCCTACGCCAATTCCGCCGAGAACATCCAACGGGCACTGGTGCGCATGGGCGAATTCCTCAGCGCCAATCCGGGAACGGGGGCGTAGAAGACGGACGTTGCGATCCGCGTTGGACGAGGCAGGATGAAGCAAGCCGAGGCGCAACGCCGATGTCCCCCTCGCCCCGCGAGCGGGGAGAGGGTAAGGGTGAGGGGCAGCTCAATACTCACCCAGTCCCCTCGCGCCGCCCCTCATCCTCACCTTCTCCCCGTAAGAACGGGGCGAAGGAGCGGCCAGCGTCGCGCCACCATCATGCTGGCATAGTGCCCCACGCTTCCACTTCGATCTGAATTCGCAAGGAACAACGACATGACCGATCTCGTCTCCATCGGCGAATGCATGGTGGAATTGTCGCGCCGCGGGGACGGCATGTCGCTGGGCTATGGCGGCGACACCTTCAACACCGCCGTCTATGCGGCCCGCCTCGGGCTCGACGTCGCCTATGCCACGGCGCTGGGGGACGATCCCTATTCCCAGGCGATCGCCGACCTTGCCGCCGGCGAGAAGGTCGGCATGGCCGGCGTGCCGCGCCTGGCCGGCCGGGTGCCGGGGCTCTATGTCATCGAGACCGATGCCAAGGGCGAGCGACGCTTCTATTACTGGCGCGACAGCGCGCCGGCGCGCAGCCTGTTCGAGCTGGCCGAGGCCGAGGCGCTGATCGCCCGCATCGAGAGCGCCGCCATCGTCTATTTCTCGGGCATCACGCTCTCGCTCTATGCGCCGCCGGGCCTGGAGCGCTTCGCGCAGGTGCTGGCCCGGGCCAAGGCTGCCGGCGCCGCGATCGCCTTCGACGGCAATTACCGCCCGCGCGGCTGGGGCGGCGATCCCGCCCGCGCCCGCCAGGTCTTCGGCCGCTTCCTGCCGCTGGTCGACATCATCATGCCGACCTTCGACGACGAGCAGGCCCTGTGGGGCGATGCCACGCCGCAGGACACCATCGCCCGCCTCGCCGACCACGGCATCGGCGAGATCGCGGTGAAGGACGGCACCAACGGCGCCTTCCTGCGCCGGAGCGGCGTCGATGGCCATGTGCCGGTGCCCGAGGCCGTCTCGCCCGTCGACACCACCGCGGCCGGCGACAGCTTCAACGCCGGCTATCTTGCCGCCCGCCGGCGCGATCGCAGCAATGTGGAAGCCGCCCTGCAGGGCCACCGCCTTGCCGCGCGCGTGATCACCCATCGCGGCGCCATCATTCCTTCCGAGGCGATGGCCGGATTGTGACTCACAATTCACGCGGCTGCCGTTGGAATGCCATGTTCTGTCAGCATGAACGGCCCGTCTCCTGATCCTGGACTGAACAATTCAGGAGTGGATACCGGGCACGGTGGCCACTTCGAACCCGTTCTACTGCTGACAGGAGGCTCTGATCGTATAAAAACGATTCAGCTTCTAGGATATTCGCATTGAAACGGGATCAAGGCATGGCTGAAGTGGTGGGTTCGCTCGACCGCGCCGTGGCGCGCGACGACGGTCCCAAGGTCCCGGCGGCCGCCATCCCGACGGCCGAGCGCCCGAAGACCGGGCTGCTCCGGCGCATCGACTGGAGCAAGGCCGGCCTCCTGGTCGGTCTCGCCATCTTCACCATCGCCGCCGCCGCGCTCTACCAGATCTTTTCCGGCATCACCTGGTCGGAGGTGAACAATGCGCTGTCGCGCATCGCCTGGGGCCAGGTGGCGCTCGCCTTCCTCGCCACCGCCCTCTCCTACAGCGCCCTGATCGGCTACGACCTGCTCGCCTTGCGCCATGTCGGGGCGCGGCAGGTGCCGCTGCCGATCATCGCCTTCACCTCCTTCATCAGCCACGCCTTCACCTACACGCTCGGCTTCGGCGTGCTCACCGGCGGGGCCGTGCGCTGGCGCATCTACCAGTCGCACGGCGTGAAGCCGAGCCTGATCCTGGCCGTGGGGGCTCTGACCACCCTCACCTTCTGGCTCGGCATCGCCACGGTCGCCGCGATCTGCCTGTTGTTCCAGCCCTCGGTACTGGCCCCGCTGGACGGGCTCGCCCCCGGCCTCAACCTCGCCATCGGCCTTGCCGTGCTCGGCGGGGTCGCGATCTGGGTGATCGTCTCGGCCCTGCGCCCGCGCACGATCAGGGTCGGCGAGCACGCCATGCCCCTGCCCGGCCCGGGGGCGACGCTCGGGGCCATCCTGGTCGGCCTGCTCGACACGGTGGCCGCCGCCGGGGCGCTCTGGCTGATCATGCCGGCGGGCCCCGATGCCGGCTTCATGAGCTTCCTGGCGGTGTTCGCCGTCGCCACGGTGCTCGGCGTCATCAGCCATGTGCCGGGCGGCGTCGGCGTGTTCGAGACCACCCTGATCCTGGCCCAGCCGCAGATCCCGGCGGCGGACATGCTGGTCTCGCTGATCCTGTTCCGCCTGGTCTACTACGTCATTCCCTTCGCCATCGCCTGCCTGATGTTCGGCGGCTACGAGATCCGCCAGCGCCAGCATTCGGTCGGCCGGATCGCCAGGACCATCCACGAGATCGCCCGGCCGATCATCCCGCGCGCCGCCAGCATCGCGGTGTTCATCGGCGGCGTCATCCTGTTGTTCTCCAGCGCCACGCCCGAGGAACATTACCGCATCGCCATCCTGCGCGGCGTGATCCCGCTGCCCTTCGTCGAGGTCTCGCAGCTGGCCGGCAGCATTTCGGGTCTGGTCCTGCTGGTGATCTCCTACGGCCTGGTCCGGCGCATGGCCAATGCCCAGCGCATCGCGGTGCTGCTGCTGGTCGCCGGCGCCGTCTTCGCGCTGTTCAAGGGCCTCGACATCGAAGAGGCCATCATCTGCTCGATCGTCGCCGGCCTGCTCGTGCTCTACCAGGACGAGTTCTACCGCCAGGCCGACCTGTTCTCGGTCAGGCCCTCCTTCGAGTGGATCCTGGCCTGCGTCGTCGCCATCGGCGCCACGATCTGGCTCGGCTTCTTCGCCTATGCCAATGTCGACTACCAGCACAAATTATGGTGGGATTTCGCCTATAACGCGGACGCCCCGCGCTTCCTGCGCGCCACGCTGGCCATGGCCGTGGTCGCCATCGGCATCGCCGCCTATATCCTGATGCATCCGAGCCGCGCCGCCTTCGACCCGGCGACGCCCGAGGAGCTGGAAACGCTGGTGCCGCTGATCAGCGATTCCACCCGCTCCGACGCGCATCTCGCCCTGCTCGGCGACAAGCGCTTCCTGCTCTCGGCCAGCGGCAAGGGCTTCACCATGTACGGCGTGCAGGGGCGCAGCTGGATCGCCATGGGCGACCCGGTGGCGCCCGAGGACGAGGTCGACGCCATGGTCTGGCGCTTCAAGGAGCTGGTCGACCGCAATGGCGGCACGCCGGTGTTCTACCAGGTCACCACCGGCCACCTGCCCGCCTATCTCGATGCCGGCTTTTCGCTCGCCAAGCTCGGCGAGGAAGCCTGGGTCGACCTGAACAAGTTCACGCTCGAAGGCAGCGAGGGCCGGCGCCTGCGCCAAGCCCGCGCCAAGGCCGAGCGCTCCGGCGCCTCCTTCGAGATCGTGCCGGCGGCCGAGGTCGAGGCCATCCTGCCCGAGCTGCAGGCCGTCTCCGATGCCTGGCTCGAGGAGAAGGGCAACAAGGAGAAGGGCTTTTCGCTCGGCTTCTGGTCGCCGGACTATATCCGCCGCTACGACCAGGCCGTGATCCGCCAGGACGGCCGCATCGTCGCCTTCGCCAATATCTGGCGCGGCGCCGACCGCCAAGAATATACGGTCGACCTGATGCGCTACCTGCCGCAGGGCCCGGCCGGCATGATGGACCTGCTGTTCATCGGCCTGCTGGCCCAGGCCAAAAGCGAGGGCTTCGCCTGGTTCAATCTCGGCATGGCGCCGCTCTCCGGCCTGCCGCGCCACCGCCTCGCCTCGCTGTGGAGCCGCGTCGGCTCCTTCGTCTACAAGCGCGGCGACCGCTTCTACAATTTCGAAGGCCTCAGGGCCTATAAGGACAAGTTCAAGCCGGATTGGCGCCCGAAATATCTTGCCTTTCCGGGGGGCCTGGCCCTACCGCAGATTCTCATGGATGTTACCGGCTTGATCGCTTCGAGCCCGAGACGCGCTTTGCCCGAGGAGGCCAGTTGATGCGCCGCATCGCCCTGTTCTGTTTTGCCCTGCTGGCCTCGACGGCATCGGCCCTGGCGGCCCCGCGCGAAGTGAAGGTGCAGGAGGAGATCCTCGGCACCGTCACCGTGCTCGCCCCCGAGGAGGAGCCCACCAAATTCGTCGCCTTGCTCTCCGACAAGGACGGGCTCACGCCGGCCTACCGGGCCGTCGCCGACAAGCTGGTCGACCAGGGCGCCGCCGTGATGCTGATCGACAGCCAGGCCTTCATCGACGGCCTCGCCAAGGGCGACGAGGAGGATTGCCACTACGCCTTCGGCGACATCGAGGATTCGGCCCGCGAGGCGCAGCGCCAACTGGGCATGCAGACCTGGCGCTGGCCGGTGGTGATGGGCCTCGGCACGCTGGGCGGCACCTTCGCCTATATCAATCTCGCCCAGGCGCCTGAGAACACCGCCGCCGGCGCCGTCTCCACCGGCTTTTCCGACGAAATGGCCTCCAAGCTGCGCATGTGCGAGGGCGCGCCCGTCTCCAAGGCGGCCGACGGCCAATGGCAGTACAAGCCCCTCGCCAAGGTGCCCGGGCGCTGGACCTATGTCGGCGCCGCCGCCCCCGACGCGACCACCCAGGCCTTCGTCGCCGGCACCAAGGATGCCCAGTCCGTCGTCGCCGATGGCGGCCCGGATGCCCTCGTCGATGCCGCGGTGAAGGCCGCCGTCGAGATGGGCGCGCCGCCCAACCAGGAACTCGGCGACCTGCCTTTGGTGGAGCTACCGGCCTCGGGCCCGCCCACGGGCCTTGCCATCTTCATCTCCGGCGACGGCGGCTGGCGCGACATCGACAAGACCATCGGCGAGATCCTGCAGAAGGAAGGCGTCGCCGTGGTGGGCGTCGACTCGCTGCGCTATTTCTGGAGCACCAAGGAGCCGGACGTCATCGCCGGCGACCTCACCCGCATGATCGGCTATTACACCAAGCTGTGGGGCGCCAAGCGTGTCGCCGTGATCGGCTATTCGCTGGGCGCCGACGTGATCCCCTTCGTCTGGCAGAAGCTGCCGCCGCCCATGCAGAAGAAGATCAACCTCCTCGCCATGCTGGGCCTGGAGCCGACCGCCGATTTCGAGATCTCCGTCTCCGGCTGGCTCGGCGTCGCCTCCTCCTCGGACGTCGACCTCAAGCCCTATCTGCCCGGCCTGCCCTTCGAGAAGACCATGTGCTTCTACGGCAAGGAGGAAGTGGTCGAGAACGGCACCGCCTGCGTCTTCCCCGAAATGAGCAAGGCGACGCTGATCGAGCGGCCGGGCGGGCATCATTTCGACGGGAATTACGAGCCTGTAGCGCGGGCGATCCTGGAGCGGTTAAAAAAGTAGGGGTGAGGCTTACGCGGGGAACGGGACCAAGAGGAGCCATGGCGATTGAAGTACGCCCCTCGGAACAACTGAATTGGGGCCCCCAAAGGCAGACTGGCGGCTTCTACTGTCCGCCGGATCGATAGCGGACGTTCGCGACGTCTTGGCCAAAGGTCGAGATTGACCCAACCGAGACGTGAAGAAGGTCTGCTCTCCGAGGATGGGTCTCCGTAGGAGGTGTTGCCCAGCGGATCGCTAGTTGCAGATAGCGTCAAAAGGCAAGCGCGTTGGAACCGTTTCGGAGTGATACGATGAGCGCAATGCCTGGAGCGCGACAATATCCAAGGCTTGATTGCCTGTGCAGACTGAAGATGAAACGATTGTCTCTTTGACCTGTGTGATTAAGATCGGCATTTGAAAACTCCGCCCTAGGATGGGCTGCCAATCGCAATGCCAAAGCTACTACTCAACGCCGCGACCATTTTCACAGCGCCAGACGTTAGGTTAACCGTCGGCGTTCAACCCTATAAGAAGGAAGTTCTGGACAGCGGTCGACAGAAGCACCGCGGGAATTACTTCTTGAAGCGGGGGGGGAGAGGACGGAGCTTCCATAATCGCTATTCCACTCAAGCCCGGTCTACCACCGCTCGGCGACACTAGCGAAGAACATGAGCTGGCAAAAGCACCCTGGTTGCTTGCTTCTCTTGGTATTGAAGCGCTGACGGCTTTTTTTGAGAGGGTAAGGCGGCCGATTCTCAAACACCGACCGCTCCGAATTCTTTCCGCACAGCCGAGTAACATTCTTCCTCCGCATAAATCACTGCCCAGCTGGCTGCAGCGGCGACTGATCCTCAATTTCGAGACCCGAACGATTAGGGACCGCGATGAGAAATACGTCGTTGTTCTTGTATGCGGTGTTGGAACGCGACACATTATCGACGCTCCTTGTAAAGACCTTTTTGCTGACGGGTTTCCGTTGGTGGGAAAGTATGTGTCCGCTTTCATGAAGCCTGATGACACGCGCATCAGCAATTATCTCAAGCTGCGTGGGCGTGTCATAAGCATCAAAGGCTCCGAATTATTCTTGGACGACCATGGAGACAATCCTCCGTCCATTAATATGGCCGATGCATACCTTGAGCCGAGGCGCGAGAATTTCGCCGCTTGTGTTAATCATCTCATTGGAAATGAGGCGGGTGGTCGCCTACTCGAACAAGCCGAGGGCGAGGCAAGCCGCATTCTGGGCGGCTCAGAACGTCTAAGTCTTATCAGACGAACCTTCGATTACATCCGCAAGCAAGACATTGAGCTTGCGCCGGGTGTACCGTTCCAACTAGGGCAACTGGCGGGAACGTCACGCGACAGCTGGGTTTTCCGAACGGATATAATCCAGAAGCCACTTCTCGTCTTCGACCCGAGTGGCACGAAAACTGACCGGTGGAATGAACGTGGTCTCGATCAGAATGGGCCTTATGACCAGCGCACCTTTGCGCCAAAGCAACTCCATATAGCAGTTGTGTGTCAAGCGGCCCACGAGGGCCAAGTTGATGCCTTCATAGCGAAGTTCCTAGACGGCTTGCCAGATGTTAAGACCGGAAGCGGAGACTGGGTACGCGCGCCCTATGCGAAGGGCTTGATCAGGCGCTACGCGCTTCAAGCGCCGAAGGTGCAGACGTACGTGTCGCAGAGCAGTTCGGTTGAGGACTATGTTGCCGCCTGCCGGGACGCTGTGGAAGCGGCAACTGACGGCGGCTTTGAATGGAACCTCGCTATTGTTCAAATCGACAAAGATTTTAGAGATCTCCACGAAGCGTACAATCCGTATTTCGCGGTGAAAGCTGCTTTCTTGAAACAACGTGTTCCGGTCCAGGAAATCACGCTCGAGACCATTCGTTTTATTGACCAGCAGTTGGTCTTCGCCATGAATAACATGAGCGTGGCGACTTATTCCAAGATCGGCGGGATTCCGTGGCTTTTGAAGTCGCAGCCGACGGTCGCACACGAACTTGTCGTCGGGATCGGTTCCCAAACAATATCGAGTTCGCGCTTGGGCAACCAGGAACGAGTTGTTGGCATCACGACCTTATTCAGCAGTGACGGCAGATATTTGCTCGATGATAGAACTGCCGCTGTCCCATTTTCGCAATACAAGGAGGAACTTACAAGGTCTCTGAGACGATCCATTGAAAGTGTTCGCAAGACAGATAATTGGCGCAGCACCGACGCTGTTCGCCTCGTTTTTCATGCGTTCAAGCAATTGGCAGACGCTGAAGCGGAAGCTGTGGTCGAACTCGTCGAGGGGTTGGGACTGACACAAGTCAAGTTCGCTTTTTTGCACTTGGTCGATGCGCATCCGTTCACGATCTTCGATGATGCACAGCCTGGCATTCGTCAGCGAGACGGTTCCTACAAAGGCTCTAAAACACCTGAGCGCGGCGTTACTGTCTCTCTGGGGGGCGGGGAGACACTCCTTTGCCTGACCGGCCCTAAAGACCTAAAGCAGGCTAATCACGGTATGCCCCAGCCGATGTTGCTTCGCCTGCATCGCCGGTCAACCTTCAGAGACATGACCTATCTGACAAGGCAGGTCTTTGATTTCTCATGCCATTCCTGGCGAATGTTCACTCCTGCCCCGACACCAATCACGATCCACTATTCGGAGCTCATCGCCCGCCTGCTTAGCGGACTTCGTCATGTGCCTACATGGGACGCTGACATGATGCTCGGACCGATTAGCCGAACGCGATGGTTCCTGTGAGCGAGCCTAGCCTCCTTCTCCTGCGGCGGACGCTATCCGAAGCGGCGAAGGATGATCGTACCCAGCCGCCGCACGCCCGTGCTTTCGCGGCTTGGATACAGCAGGATACGGTGGTGAAATCGCCGCTCCTTGAAGTGCTCGCGCATGAGGCGGCCAAGTCTCAAGGTGCCGCCCGACAGACCGCTCACGTGGCAGTTCTCGGCTATGCAGCCAACGTCAGCAACGACTTTGTATATCACTTTGTTGACGCCGTGGACTGGTTGAGCGCTAGACAGTATTTTGTACCAGGGCGGCCACCTTCATTTGAGGTCGATGGCATCGGTTTGTTTGGCGTGGCGATCGGGCTGAGAGCGCTAGGCCCGTTGAAAGCGAAATCAGCACGCGACTGGCTGGAGAACCTGCTTCAGCAGACGCTAAAATATCGGCGACCTTCTGACTGGAACGAAACGCTTATCCGAGCCGCACTTGAACTGTTGTTGGAAGGGCCCGTCGGTAAAAGCGAAGGCGTGTTTCCCGATCTCAGGGCGGCCCTCTGCGGCAAGGGGCTCGCGCAAACGACGGCGGCGACTCGGGCGGATGCCTGGGATTTAATCTCAGGCCTGTCGTCGCTTGATGATATGACCCGGGCTGCTGCGCAGGTGGCGGCGACAGCATTTTTGTTGCGCGACACAGCCGCTGTCCGCCTCGGCTCCACGACCCTCGAAGATGTCGGCCGATTACTTAGCGGCGTATCGAGATCGATGCGTCGATGGGCGTGGGACGCCTCTCCTCGCACGCCCCGCTCCCGGCCGGCTAGATGGGATATCGAGAACGAATATCACGTTCAGGATATGCTGTGGTCCGTGATAGCGCCGGTATTTCCAGATCTGGACGACGAGGAGTGGCTCAAATCACTCGGCCATCATCACCCGCGAGCCGACCTCGCTATCCCCTCGCTGAAACTAATCATTGAGGTGAAATTCCTGCGTAAAGCCACTCCCTCGGCGCTTTCGGATATTATTAAAGAGGTTGCCGCGGATGCTAGCACCTATTTAAGAGAGGATAGCCCGTTTCATCAGATCATCGCGTTCATTTGGGACGACACAGCGACCACAGAACAACATGCGGAGTTGAGGCAAGGCTTATTAAGCATTAAAGGTGTCGCAGACACTATTATTCTTCCTCGCCCAAAGAAGATGATTCGATAATTGAATGAATAAAAGGAATATATATCGCAAATTACTTAAAAGTAATCGAGAAGATGACGCCTGTCAGCATTATGGTGGCCTTTGCGGCGACGCTGCACTTAATTGACGATCCCAATTCTGTAGCAATTAAATTCGTTGGCTCCGTAGTCCGGTGGTGGCACTAGGCAGAAGCGAGGTCGAAGTATGTGTGCTGGGGCAACGTCCACGGCCCGAGCAAAGTCACTTGAAAAGCAGCGAGCGCACCCCTATTTTGTCTCTACGTTGCCGGCGATAACCTTCAGCTCACCCGGCGGTCCCTTTGGCCCACCTGACGGAAAGCCGAGAGACACGCTTCGAGGCCATACGGTTCTCTCAGTTGACGACTCTATGTTGATAGGGTTGCAGGTTGCCGGGGACGAGAACATGGAGGTGAGCAATGCGTAAAAAGCACAGTCTCACGCGCCTTGCTCTGAGTTCACTTCCGGTGATCGTGCTCATTCTTGAGCTGATTAACGTGTTGCTTGATCTCATGAGCAAGGTCGTCAACTATGCCCGTCGCGTTCGAAACCTATCAATATTCTTACCTGCGTAAAGGTAAGCCTGTTTTCGTCCCGAGCGAGCGAGGCGAAAAGATTGGGCGCGCGTTGAAAGCCAAAGTAGAGCAGGCGACGGCTTTCGACGGCTTTTATTACCACTTGCGCGAGGGGGGGCACGTTGCGGCATTGCACGTGCATCGCGATCATCGGTATTTCGCACGCCTAGACATCGAGCGTTTTTTCTATGGCATCGGACGTAATCGCGTTGCCCGAGAGCTCCATGCCATCGGAATTGAGAGAGCCGGAACGATGGCGAAATGGTCCTGTGTGAGAAACCCCTTCAACGAGCCGCGATACGCACTGCCATATGGGTTCGTGCAGTCGCCCATCCTCGCCACGCTGGTCTTGATGCACTCGGGGGTTGGAAACTTCCTCCGTCGTTTGCCAAAGGCCGTGACGGCTTCGGTCTATATGGACGACATTGCCCTATCATCGGACAATAAAGGCATCTTAGAGGGCGTGTATACTGATCTTCGACGGGTCCTCGATGACGGAAATTTCACGATCAATGAGAACAAGGTTTATGGCCCTGCCGAGGCCATCGAACTATTTAATTGCGAGCTGACCCAACATTATGCTTCGGTCCTGCAAGCGCGACGCGATGAATTCCACCAGGTTGAACGATCCGCTACCAGCGTTGCCGCTTTCGCCAAGTACTGTGAGCAAGTAGAGGCTGGAAACGCGGTCCCGCCGCAGGCCGCTTGAGGAATATTTGCCGATGTACGTGAATTACGGTGACAGTGCATTTAATGGAGAACGACAAATCTAACAAAGATTGATCAGTTCATCGTAATTCCAACGTTACCAACTCGCAGAATATACGTATTACGAACCCATTCATAAATTCCACATGTAGGCCGAGTGGCGGCTGCACAAGGGCAATTTCTTCGGTGATGAATGCATCCCAATCGCATGCCTGGTCAAAATAGGCGATTTCTATCCCCTCATCGTTTAGAGGCGCTGCAATCAGATTTATGTTGTTGAATGCAGTTCTTACATCACCTGTACAATGTAAACTTACACGCAATGGCAGGTTTTCTGGATCAATCGCGTGCTGATTCTGTACAAAGGTGAGGGTTACCGCTGTGCCACCCTCGTCAGTTCCGAAAGACTCCAGATTGTATGCATTGTGAAGATCAATGAATCTGTCACCCAATACAATCACTGAAAAGTCATCGAACTTGAAGTTTCGCCGCATGGATCTGGCCCAATTTACCACGCTTTAAACCTGTTGCGCATCTTGCCAGGGCGTCAACAGAAATGTCGGCTAAACACCTCAAATCTGTCCGACACAATACCCGACTTGCCCCCGTCACATCCCTGTGGAACCCTCCCTCCTCCACCGCCTTTCGGGATGCCCGCCATGTCTCGTCTCAATCGCCGCCAGACGCTCGGCCTCGGCCTTGCCGCCGGCTTTTCCGTCACCATGCTGTCGGGCGCGGCCGAGACCGCCGAGGCGGCGCCTGCCGGCACCACCTTCTCGCTGCTGCTCGTCAACGACATCTACAAGGCCGGCGACACCAAGGGCCGCGGCGGCTTTGCCAAGCTCGCGGCCGTGGTCAAGGCCGAGCGCGCCCGCGGCGTGCCGATGCTGTTCTGCCATGCGGGGGATTGCTTCTCGCCCTCGCTGATGTCGGGCTTCGACCAGGGCGAGCACATCGTCGCGCTCACCAACATGATCCGGCCCGACATCTTCGTGCCGGGCAATCACGAGTTCGACTTCGGCACCGAGGTCTATTTCAAGCGCATGGGGGAAGCGAACTTTCCCTTCTACGCCGCCAATATGCGCCGGGCCGATGGCAGCCCGATCCCCGGCATGAAGGACAATTCGATCCACGAGCTCGGCGGCATCAAGGTCGGCGTCACCAGCCTGGCTTTGGCGGCGACGCCCCAGATGTCGCAGAGCGGCGACCTTACCTTCGCGCCCGAGCTGGAGACGCTGAAGCGCGAGGTGGAGATCCTGCGCAGAGAGGGCGCCGAATTCATCGTCTGCGTCGCCCATACCGATCGCGCCATGGACAACGAGATCGTGCGCTCGCGGCTGGTCGACGTGCTGCTGACGGGCCACGACCACGATCTCGCCATCAGCTATGACGGCCGCACGGTGATGGTGGAATCCAACGAGGAGGGCAATTTCGTCACCGCCGTCGATTTCGTGGCGACGGCGAGCGGCGAAGGCAAGAGCCGCAAGATCGCCTGGCTGCCGAGCTTTCGCGTGCATGACAGCCTGTCGGTCGAGGCGGACCCCGAGGTGCAGGCCGCCGTCGACAAGCTCGAGGCCGAGCTCTCGCGCGAGCTCGATGTCGTGATCGCCACCACCGCGGTCGAGCTCGACAGCCGTACCGCCAGCGTGCGCTCCCAGGAAACCGCCATGGGCGATCTCATCGCCGATGCCATCCGCGCCCGCATCGGCGCCGATTGCGCCATCATCAATGGCGGCGGCATCCGCGCCAACAAGCTCTATCCAGCCGGCGCCAAGCTGACCCGCCGCGACATCCTCTCCGAACTACCCTTCGGCAACACCAGCGTGCTGGTCGAGCTCAAGGGCGCCGATATCAAGGCCGCGCTCGAAAACGGCGTCTCGCAGCTGGAGAATTATGCCGGCCGCTTCCCGCAGGTCTCGGGCCTGGCCATCGTGGTGGACGCCAAGGCGCCGGTGGGCGCGCGCATCGCCTCGGTCAGCGTCAACGGCGAGACGCTCGATCTGGCGCGGCGCTACAAGGTCGCCTCCAACAATTTCATGCTGGCCGGCGGCGACGGCTATGACGCCATCGGCCGCGGGCGCGTGCTGATCGGGGCGACCGACGGCAAGCTGCTCGCCAATGAGGTGATGGTCTATCTGCGCGAGAAGGGTACCCTCACCACCGGCGTCGGCGGGCGGATCAAGGTGGAAAGCTGAGGAGAGCCTGGGAGCG
>NZ_JBQEPH010000026.1:37061-71735 GCF_052045555.1 Labrys sp. 22185
CGCTCCCAGACCCACCCTCAATGCCCGTGATTGGCGCCGATGCCGGCTTTCGCCTGGCGCGGCACCGGATCGGCGGAGAGCAGGGGCGCGACGATGATGTCGGCCAGCCTTTCGGCATCGCCGCTGAAGCCGTGGCCGCCGGCCTCGCGCAGGATGGCGAAATCCGGCCGGGCCTTGGCCAGGGCCGGGCAGGCCAGGGCGGCCATGCGGTCTTCCTGGCCGTAGATGCACTGGACATTGGGCGCGTCGATGCGCGCCGCCTCGGGCAGGAGCGCGATCTCGTTGGGATAGTCGTCGTCGCTCAGCTCGACCCGCATGTCGGTCGCCGGCGCGATCGACAAGAGGGAGACCACCGAGACGATGCTCTTGATGCGCTTGGGCAGGCGGTTATAGACCAGCGGCAGCGCGTCGCCGCCGAAGGAATAGCCGACCAGGGCCACCCGATCGACCGGCCAGGCGGCGCGGTAGTGCTTGATGATGCGCTTGAGATCGGCGGCGACTTCGTCGGGATCGCGCTTGGCCCAGAAATAGCGCCTGGAATCGATGGTGACCACGCCGACCCCGCGCCGGGTCAGCGCCGTGGCGAGGTCGACGTTGAGCTGGCCCATGCCGCCATCCCCCGTCAGCACCACCGCGAGCCGATGCGCCGGCTCGGCGGGCTCGGAGACATAGAGCGGCAGGTCGGAGAGATCCCCCGGGCCATGCGGGCCGGCATCCTTGCCGAGGGCCTCGGCCGCCTCCTCGGCGGCGCTCTCGTCGCCATCCTCGATTTCCCGCAGGGCCATGAAACTGGCGGTGGTCGCCGCCGAGACGTCGGCGCTGGCCAGGGCCGCCTTGTCGATGGCGCAGGCCGAGATCGTGTCGGGCCTCATCGTGGTGGTATGAACCGCGATCACCCCGGCGATGCGATGGCTGTCGGCCTGCAGGGCCAGGGAGCGCGCGGCATCGCGGCCGAGGCCAGCCCCGGCCAGCACGGGCGTGACATAGGGCGCGATCGCCTGCTCGCGCTCGATGCGCAGCGTGGTGTCCTCGATATGGCCGGCGAGCTCGGGGCAGGTCATGCGGCGGCGGCCGCCGGCTGTGCGCCGCGCGGTCGGCCAGTCGAGGCCGATCACCAAATCGCCGCGCTGGCGGAATTCGCTGGCGAGGGTGTCCTCGTCGCGGCCGAAGCCGTCGGCGTCGGACAGCAGCACGATGACGTTGGCCGGCTTGTCGGCGGGCCGGTAGAGTTTGACATCGTCGAAGATGGGGTCCTCGACGTCCTGCGGGGCGGCGGCCTGCGCGGCGGCCGGCAGTTGCGCGAGGATCATCAGGGCGGACAGGGCTAGGAACAAACGCATGCATCACCTAACAGCATGCAACGGCCCACCGCTTCGCATGCCTCAGGCCGCACCGTCGCTCATGGACCGGATTGCAATCCATGAGCGTCGACGCGACCTAAGGTAAGGTATGCCCGGCTCGATGTGCTGTCGAGTCCGCGATTGGGCGTAGGCCCATCACTTCATGTTGATGCGCGTCATCATCACGGCGGCCAGGATCAGCACGCCGCCGACGAGCTGGTCGAGGCTCAGGGCTTCGCCGAAGACGAAATAGGCGATGATGGCCGACAGCACCGGGTGCGAGAGCAGGATGATCGCCACCACGCCGGCGGGCAGCCGGCCGATGCCGACCGCGCTCAGCCCCTGGCCGAGCACCTGGCAGATCAGGCCGAGGCCGATGACCACGGCCCAGCCCTGCGGCGACTGCGGCAGGAAGGGGCCGCCCTCGACCAGCACGATGGCGATGAGGCCGATGGACGCGACCACGGTGGAAACCAGCGAGGCATCGGCGGCCAGGCGGGTGTTGCGCGCCACCCTGAGCGCCACGAGATAGAAGGCATAGGCGAGCGCCGCGCCGAGGGCCAGCAGATCGCCCCTGCCCATGGTCAGGCCGGTGCGATGGGCGCCGCTGGTGATGGCGACGCCGACCAGGGCGATGGCGAGAGCCCCCAGCACCGCCGGCCGGATGCGGTCGCGCAGCAGCACGAAGCCGGCGACCACAGAGGCCACCGGCGCCAGGTTCGAGATGAAGCTGGCATTGGCCACCGAAGTCAGCGGCAGAGCGGCATGGTAGAAGGCGAGATCGGCGGCAAAGGCCACGCCGGCGAGGCTGGCCGCTAGCAGGCCCGGCCGGGTCACCAGGGATGCCATGCTGCCGCGCCCGGCCCGCCGCCTCTCGGCCTCGGCCCAGACGAACAGCACCGGCAGCGAGAACACCAGCCGCCAGAAGGCGGCGGCGGCCGGCGCGACATCGGCGAAGCGGATCAGGATGGGCGACCAGGCGATCGCCAGGACGGACGCGATCATGGCGCCCAGGCCGACGGAATCGAGGGCGGGCAGGCTGGCCGGACGCGGGGTGGAAACGATGTCGCTCATGGCGGGCTCGGGAGCTGGTACTCGTGTACTGGGACTCGTCGACGGATGAACGGATCGAATTGGCTCGACCTTTGTCATTGCCGGACATGACAAGGGCAGTGTTTCAATTGTTTCCGGATCGTCACTTGCTGCCAGGATAAGCCGCGCTTCACATAAGCGAAAACGAATGTATCTTATGGCAGGATTTCATTTCCTTATGGATCTATCCCGATGCGGCATTTCGATACGGACAGCCTGGAAACGCTGGTCACCATCATCGACCGTGGCGGCTTCACCGCGGCGGGCGATGCCCTCGGCAAGACGCAGGCGGCCGTCAGCGTCATCGTCTCGCGCATGGAAGCGCGTATCGGCAAGCGCTTGCTGGAACGCTCGCGCAAGGGCGTCACGCCGACCTTCGCCGGCGAGATCCTGATCGGCTACGCCCGCCGCATCCTCAGCCTGGAGGACGAGGCGCTCGCCGCCATCGGTGGCGACGAGGCCGCCGGCCGGGTGCGCTTGGCCGTGCCCGACGACTTCGTCGACATGATGGTGTCGCCGCTGATCGGCGCCTTCTCCCGCCGCTTCCCGCGCGTGCAGCTGGAAATGCGCTGCGACCTCTCCTTCCGCCTCGAGCCCATGCTGGAGCGCGGCGAGGTGGATCTGGCCATCATCACCCAGGATCCCGCCCGCCCGCTCGGCGAGGTGCTGCGCCGCGAGCCACGCGCCTGGTGCGCGGCGCGCGATCACCGGCCCGAACTGATCGATCCCCTGCCGCTCGCGATGTTTCCCGAAGGCTGCCGCTGCCGGCCCGATGCGCTCGCGGCCCTCGACGCCATGGGCAAGCCCTGGCGCATCGCCTACACGTCCAGCCACATGCCCGGCATCCATTCGGCCGTGAATGCCGGCATGGCGGTCACCATTCTCGGCATTTCCTCCATTCCCAAGGAATGGCGGCGCCTGGGCGAGGAGGAAGGCTTTCCGGAGCTGCCGCATCTCGACATCGCCCTGGTCGTGCCCGCCAATGCCAGCGTCGCCACCAAGCGCTTCGCCACCTTCCTGCGCGAAACCGTGCTGCAGCAGGAAGCGCTGGCTGCGTAGACGTCAGTCTGCCAGGACGCGGTCGTCGCGGCAGACATTCACATTCGTGAAGGTGGCCTCGTAGCCGTCGCTGAACCGGACCTTGATGTCGAAGAAGCAGTTGGACCCGCTCATGTTCAGCACTTTCGAGCTCTGCGGCGCGACGGGAGACGCCAGATCGGCAGGCTGCCAGGGATCACTTTCGCCAGCATTGGCAAAGAAGACTTCCTGAATGGAACGGCCCGAATTACGATTGACCACCGTCACCGTCCCATCTGCAAAAGCCGATGTAGAAAGCGTCAGGCCTATCAACACAACTGATCCAAAAGCATAAATCTTCGTATTTATATTTTTCATTTCTTTTACCGCAGCATTGATAGGCGACTTTAATATCAAATCCGATCCGTCATTATCGAATAGGCATTCAGATTAAGTTCGACATGACAATGAATCGAAGTTTTCTGCTCCCGTTCATTCCCGCTACGGTTACTCCTGCCCCAGAATCATTGTCAAGGCGTCCTGATGCACTGAAGCAAAGATGTGTTTAGGCGGGAACACACCTGGCTCCAATTCTTCGTTTCGCTACGTTTTCGTGCGTCCCGGCACCGCCGCCTTTCGGCGAAACGAAGGGCACCATAGAGCTGCCCTGGCGGCCGGCAGGCCCCAATGAACCCGATATCGCAGGTGCTATTGCCGCCTCAGGCGCCCAACATGGCGCCATTGATCGCAACGGCGCGGGCAGACAGCAGAAAAGCGACGCTGTCGGCAAGTGCTTCGCCGTCCTTGCCGATCAGATTGATGCGGCCGGCGGCCTTGCTTGCGAAGTGGCCGATAACGGCTTCCAGCCCGCCGCGGCATGCCGCCCCCGGCCAGTCATCCCCCGATTTTGGCGCCACGAGAACGATACTGCCCGGTGCGGCCAGCACCGGCAACGCCGCCTGGAGGGCCTCGACCGCATGGCCGAGATTGAGCGCCAGCCCCGCCTGCCAGGCCTCCCGTTCCTGCCCCTCGCGCTCCTGCCCCGCCGCCATGGTCGCGTTGCAGACCAGACCGTCCAGGCGCCCGAAGATCTCGATCACGGCAGCGATGAAGGCGGCCGCCTCGCCCGGCACGGAAAGGTCGCAGGCATAGGCCAGGCAGCGTCCGCCGTGGCCTTCGATCACGGCATGGGCCTCGGCCAGTTCCTGCGCCGACCGCGCCGCGATCGCCACCGCCGCGCCCTCCGCCGCCAGGCGCTCGGCGATGGCCCGCCCGACACCTCGCGAAGCACCCGTCAGGGCAACGACCTTGCCGGCGAATTCCAGATCCATGCGAGCCTCATTCACGCTCGAAGCGCGACAGTGTCAGAGTGGCGTGTGGAGCGCGGACATCTTGTCCGCTCCTGCAAGGGCGGACAAGACGTCCGCGCTCCATCCCTCAGCGCATCAGGCGCGGCACCGTGCCGGTCAGGCCGGTGGCTTCCCGGATGAACAGCCGCTTGGCCGCCGGAAAGCGCTCGACCAGGCCGAGACCGACATCGCGCACCAGGCGGATGGCGTCGTGGTCGTTGGAGAACAGCCGGTTCAGGCCGTCGGTGGCGATGCCCATCGAAACGGTGTCGAAGCGCCGCCAGCGCTGATAGCGCTCCAGCACATCCGGGCTGCCGATATCCAGCCCGAGAGCCGCCGCATCCACCACGCATTCGGCCAGAGCGGCCGCATCGCGGATGCCCATATTGAGGCCCTGTCCGGCGATGGGATGGATGATGTGGGCGGCATCGCCGACCAGCGCCAGCCGGTCGGCGATGAAACTGCGGGCGATGCGCATCGACAGCGGGAAGGCGGCGCGTGGCCCGATCACCTTGAGCTCGCCGAGCTTGAGGCCGAAGCGGCGCTCCAGCTCGGCATGGAAGCCGGCATCGTCGAGGCCGAGGATGCGGGCCGCCTCCTCGGTCCTCTCGGTCCAGACCAGGGAGGAGCGCCGGCCCGTCAGTGGCAGGATGGCGAAGGGACCGGCCGGCAGGAAATGCTCCTCCGCCCGCCCTTCATGGTCGAGCTCATGCTCGACGGTGGTGACGATGCCGGACTGGCCATAGTCCCAGCCATGCATGGCGATGCCGGCCTGCTCGCGCAGGCGCGAGCGCCCGCCATCGGCCGCCGCCAGCAATTGCGTGGCGATGTCGTCGCCCGAGGGCAGTTCGGCGGTGATGCCGTCCTCCGTGAGCTTGTAGCGGCTGACGGAAGCCCCCTGCCCACGCAATTCGATGCCAAGGGCTTCGGCCCGCGCCACCAGGGCATCGAGCAGCAGCCGGTTCTCCACCATGTGGCCGAAGGGCTCGCCCGGCTCGACATCGCCGGCGAAGGACAGGAAGCTCGGCCGGATCGGATCGTCGAGCTTGGAATCGGTGATCACCATGTCGAGGATCGGCTGGGCCTCGTCGGCCACCGCCTCCCAGACGCCGAGCTTTTCCAGGAAGCGCCGGGCGCCGGTGGCAATCGAGGAGGAACGCGGGTCGCGCGAGGGTCCCTTGCCCAGCATGGGATCGACGATGACGACCGAAAAGCCCGCACCGAGTTCGGTCTTCAGCGCCAGGGCGAGACCGAGGCCGGCAAACCCGCCTCCGGCGATGACAATATCGGCTTTGCTGGCCATGTCCGAACCCCACGCTTGACTTTCCAAAGCGTTTTGCGATTTGACGGAATCACCTCGAATCGCAAAGACGCGTCCAACCAAAGAGCTAGAGTAAGGGCGTTTCTACCAAAACGCGCTTTGCTCTAGGAAGGGTCGCTGCTCTGCCTTCCATCAAGGAAAGCTTCATGTCCGATCCCTTTGCGAATCTCATCTCGATACTCGATCTCGAACAGCTCGAACACAATCTTTACCGCGGCACGAGCCCGCAGGGCGGCTGGCAGCGCGTTTTTGGCGGCCTGGTGATCAGCCAGGCCCTGGTGGCGGCAACTCGTACCGTCGAGCCCGACCGCCATGTCCATTCGCTGCATGGCTATTTCCTGAGGCCTGGCGATCCAGCCGTGCCGATCATCTACCAGGTCGACCGGCTGCGCGACGGCAAGAGCTTCACCACCCGCCGCGCCATCGCCATCCAGCATGGCCAGCCGATCTTCTCGCTTTCCTGTTCCTACCATCGCCCCGAGGAGGGCTGGCACCACCAGGCCACCATGCCCGACGTGCCCACCCCGGACCAATTGCCCTCGCTCGCCGAGCTCAAGGACCAGTTCCTCGGCCATCTGCCCAAGGTCGTCCGCGACTATTGGGAGCGCGAGCGCCCGATCGAGCTCAGGCCGGTGGACATGAAGCGCTACACCGCCCGCACGCCCCGCGAACCCCGGCAATATATCTGGATCCGCGCTGCCCGCAGGCTGCCCGACGACCGGGCCCTGCACGAGGCCGTGCTGGCCTACACCACCGACATGACCCTGCTCGACACCACGCTCGTCGCTCATGGCAAGAGCGTGTTCGATCCCGACGTGCAGCCGGCGTCGATCGATCACGCCATGTGGTTCCATGCTCCGTTCAAGATGGACGAGTGGCTGCTTTACGCCCAGGAGAGCCCGTTCACCGGCGGTGCCCGCGGCTTTGCCCGCGGCGAGATCTGGCAGGAGGGCCGCCTGATCGCCTCGGTGGCCCAGGAAGGCCTGATCCGCAAGCGCTGGGACAAGCCGCCGGCCTGAGGCGTCGCGCCGGGAGGCGCCTGGGCCGCGCCGCTATTTCGCCGTGAAGAAGGTCAGGAGCACCTTGCCCTTCTCGCCGATCAGGCAGACGAAGCGGTCGGGCCGGCCCGTCTCCTTGGCACGCTTGATATAGGCCTCGCCGAGCACGACGGCCTTGACCGGCACGTCGCCGACCTTGGTGTCCGCCGCCGAGACCGCAATGCTCTCCTGGTCGATGACGAGATCGGCGACGTCAGGCGATTTCTGCTGGAGCGCCAGCAGGCCGCTTGCCTTGCAGGCCGCCACTTCGGGGGCCTCGGCCGCCCGGGCGTCGAGCGCCAGCATCATTCCGCCCGCGGCCAGAAGTGAACGCAAAATCATCGCCATATGGCCAGTTCCCCACTCTTGCTCCAGCAAAATTGCCCTGGTTAACGCAAGGTGAGGACGTTTGTTCCGCGGCTACCGGCCCATCACGGCGAGAATGGATCGTTCCAGTACGGCCCCCTCGCCTTCCACCAGCACCATCTTGATCCGGCTGGTCGCCCCCTGCCTGATCGATACACGGCTCGCGGATACCCCCAGGGCCTTGGCCACCAGCTTCACCAAGGCCTGGTTGGCCTCGCCGTCGGCAGGCACGGCGCGTACCTTCGCCGTCAGCACGGCACGGCCATCCGCCAGGGTCTCCACGCTGCCGAGCGCATCCCTGCCGCCGCGCGGCGTCAGGCGCATCGCGACGAGCAGCCCGTCCGGCGTGATTCGCCAGGGGGCGCCAGGATCTGAAGCGCTCAAGGCACGTAGGGATAGATGTAGTAGGCGATGATCCGTTCGATGAAGATCGCGATCAGGATCGCCACGAAGGGCGAGAAGTCGATGCTGCCGAAATCGGGCAGGCGGCGCCGGATCGGCGCGAACACCGGTTCCGTCAGGCGATAGAGGGCATCGCCGATCGCTGCCACCGTGGGATTGCGCCGGCTGACCACGTTGAATGCCACCAGGTATGAAAACACCACGGAAGCCAGCACGATATAGATATAGAGCTGCAGCAGGATGAGGATGATGTCGAGGATCGCGCGCATCGGGTCTCCAAGCCTTCCGGGCCATTCACACCTGCCCTGATCTAGCGACCGGGACGGTGCACCGCAAGTGTGGGGGATCCAGAAGAGGCGGACGAGACGGCCGCGGCCCAGCCGCGGCGTCACCCCCGCAAGCCTGACCGGGTTCGCGTCGGGAGCGCAACCGGCTGGGACCGCGGACATCGCGCCATTGCCTCTCACCGCGATCTCTGCGACACATTCGCCATGAGCACGCATGATCACGACCACGACCATGACGACGACCATCATCATGGCGCGCCGCCCTCCCCCATGGCCGAGCGGGTGAAGAAGCTCGAAACCGTGCTGGTCGAGAAGGGCTATGTCGACCCGGCGGCCCTCGACGTCTTCATCGATACCTATGAGAACAAGGTCGGCCCCCGCAACGGCGCCCATGTCGTCGCCCATGCCTGGCGGGACGAGGAATTCCGGGCCTGGCTGCTGGAGGACGCCACTGCGGCGATCGCCTCGCTCGGCTATTCGGGCCGGCAGGGCGAACATATGAAGGTGGTCGAGAACAAGCCGGGGGTTCACAACCTTATCGTCTGCACCCTGTGCTCCTGCTATCCCTGGTCCGTGCTCGGCCTGCCGCCGGTCTGGTACAAATCCGCGCCCTATCGCTCGCGCGCCGTGATCGATCCGCGCGGGGTGCTCGCCGAGTTCGGCGTCACCCTGCCGCCCGATACCGAAATCCAGGTCTGGGACTCGACCGCGGAGTTGCGCTATCTTGTGCTGCCCCAGCGGCCCGACGGCACCAAGGGCTGGAGCGAAATGGCGCTGGCGCAGCTCGTCACCCGCGATGCCATGATCGGCACCGGCCTCGCCATCCAGCCCGGCGGGCTGTGAGAGCCATCAACACGCACCTTGTCATCCCCGACCGAGCCACTCGCCAGCATAGCGAGAGAGCGCGAGGGGAAGGGGCCTCGCCGGGGATGACAATCCATCCGTTTTCGAAGGATTCTAAAGCCCATGGCCCGCTTCATCGCCAATGCCCGCATGTACTCGGTCACGCCGGAGGTAGAGGACCATTGGAAGACCCTGCTCGGCCATGTGATGGCGAGCGCCGGCGTGGCCTTCGACTACGAGCCCTATCCCGCGCCGCAGCCCCTGGAAGTGCTGTGGGAGCGTGACGATCTCGGCTGCGTCTTCATGTGCGGCTATCCGATCGCCTTCCAGCTCTCGGAGGTGATCCCGATCGCGGCGCCCATTCCGGCCGCCGCATGGGCGGGCGGCAAGCCGCTTTACCGCTCCGACCTGATCGTGAAGGCCGACAGTCCCTTCCAGCGCCTCGAGGATACGTTCGGCCATCGCATCGGCTGGACCGTCGAGCATTCCCACTCCGGCTTCAACGCATTGCGCCATCACCTGCTGCCGCATCGCTCCCCCGATCGCCCGGCACTCTACCGGGAGGTCGTCGGCAATCTCGTCACCGCGCGCGGCATCCTCGACAAGGTGCTGGCCGGCGAGATCGATGTCGGCCCGCTGGACGGCTATTGGCATGAACTGATCCGCGCCTATCGCCCCGACCTCACCGAGGGCATCCGCGTGATCGGCTCGACCGGCCTGGCGCCGATCCCCTCCTTCGTGGCGGCTCCCGGCTTGCCCGCAGAGACGATCGTGCGGCTCAAGGCCGCCTTCGCCGCCGCCCATCACCAGCCCTGGTTCGCCCCGCTCGGCGAAGCGCTTCGGCTCAACGGCTTCGCGCCGGTGGAGCAGGCCGATTTCGACAGGACGCTGGCCTGGGACCGCGAAGCCCGCGAACAGGGCTACGCCGCCATCGCCTGAGCGCAGGCCCCTTCACTCGAATCCAGGCAAAGAAAAAGGGCGGAGAGACCCCCTCATCCGCCCTTCGAATGCCCTCCCGTAAATCCGGAAGGGCGTCATCTCTGATGCAAGCCGATCAGTACAGTGGTTCCGGTTCCAGGCTCGAACGCCTCTTGTTGGTCCTGGGCTGGGGTGCCGGCTCAGGCATGCCGCCCATATCCGCCTGTACGGTCTCGGGCTGGATGCGCACCGTCGGTACGGTACGCGACTGGGCGACCATGGGCCGCCGCGGCTTGGCCACAGGCGCCGATGCCTCGACACCGGACGGTCCCTGCTGGAAGTTGAACTGCGGCTGCGCGTTGCCACGGGCCGGCGGCAAAGCGATGTGGGAACCATCCTGCTGGGCTGCGCCCAGATGCACCTTGCCGACGGAACCGCGCGGACGCACCGGCGGCAATGCCTCCGGCACCATGCCGGCATCCGGATCATTCTGGGCAACCTGCACGTCAGGCACGGCGCGGCGCTTGGCCGGGCTCAAACGGGGACGGGTCGGAGGCAGGATGTCGATGACCGGATCGGCCTGCGGAGCGGCATCCTGATAGGCCACGGTCGGCAGAGGCCGGGTGGCAGGCCGCGAATATCTGCGCGGCTGCGGCGAGGGCATAGGCTCGGCAGCGGCCACCGTCGTCGGCAGCGGCGGCATCTCGGCCTGGGCCACCATCACCGGCGGAGCGGAAGGCGCATCGCCACCGCGGCGGCGCTTCTCGTAGAAGGCATTGCCGCCGGCAACGGCCACATAATGCATGTTGTTATAGGGATAGGTGTAGCCGGCCGTATGGAAGAAATGCACGTTCTTCGACATGCCGGGATAGCGCTTGCCACTGATCACCGCATCGGCGATGCGGAAGGCGCGCTCGCGGCCGGAATCGTTCATCTTCTTGGTCAGCACGCCCGGGGCGAACTGCACACGCTGGCCAACCGTGCCGCAGATCGAGCGCGGATATTTGCCGGACTCGACGCGGTTCATCACCACCGTGCCGACGGCGAGCATGCCGTCGTCGCTGGAGCGGTTGGATTCGAAATACATGGCACGGGCCAGACACTCACGCTCATTCGTGGTGCTGGCCACACGCGAGGTCGAAAAGAGGGCGCAGCCGCCAAGAGCCGAGGTGACCGCCGCAATCGCGAGGAAACGCAGGGCAGATGTGAGGGTTCGTGTCTTCATGCGCTCGTTGTGCGTTGAGAAAGTTAACGACCGGTAATCATTTTTGTGGCGGAATTGCAACGAGCCTGCAAAACTTCTCCATACGGGTGTCTTTTTAACGGGATGGTTACCCGAATCTTGCCAGCCGTGCCCGATTTGCAACACTTTTGGGGGGTCGGAAGCGCCCTTTGGTTAACATGCTCAAGCGCTGGGTGCCCGCTCGCCGATCTCCTGGCGCAACCATTTGAGCAGGGTCGATATGGTGCGATGGCGCCAGCGCGCTTCGGGCGCAATCAGCCAATAGCTGCCGAGCGAGACGTCGGTGCCGAGGAGCTCGACCAGCCGTCCCGCCGCAATGTCTCCGTCGGCTTGCAAACTGGTCGACAGCGCCACCCCCTGGCCCGCCAGGGCCGCATCATGGGTTGATGAAGCCGACCACAGCCACGGCCCCTTCAGCGTCGCCGCCCGGTAGCCGGCAAGACGGAAGAAGCGATGCCATTGGCTGGCATTGTCTTCATGAATGAGCTTCTGGCCGGCAAGATCGGCGAGGCTCGCAATCGGCGCCTGCGTCGCCAGCCAGGCCGGGCTGGCGACGGGAAAGATGCGCACGCGCTGGAGCAGCGCAGCCGTCACGGGCGATGCCGGCGCCTCCTCGGCGAAGATGATGGCGGCATCCGCTTCATGCCGGGCGAAATCGGGCTGGTCCGAAGTCGCGCGTACCACAATGATCGTATCCCGCAGCACGGCCTGCAGGGCATCGAGCCGCGGCGTGAGCCAGCGGGCCGCCAGGCCCGGCGCACACCACAGTCGCAACTGGCCGCGCAGGCGCTGGGCCGGCCGCAGCTCCATGGTGACTTCGGCGAGCTGGCCGAAAGCCGCGGTCGTCACTTCGAACAGCCGGGCACCGGCCTTAGTCAGCTTGACGCCACGCGCCCCGGAGGTGACAAGCTGAAGATCGAACCAGGCTTCCAGGTGGCGCACATGCCGGGACACCACGGTATGGCTGACACCGAGCGCTTCGCCGGCCTTGCGCATGGATGAAAAGCGCCCGACCGCCTCGAAGGCCCGGAGCATGGACAAGGGCGGCAGCCGGCCGCCGAAGGCCGACACGGCGCCATCGCCGGCATCCTCCTCCTCGGCGCTGGATGCAGCTTCGCTCGAAGGCCTGTCGGCTGGACCCGCCATTGCGCCGCGCCCTTCCCATACCCAAACCCGTTCCGCAGCCCCGCTTGTGGCAATCCGCGGGGTGACTGGTGCCTCGAGGCTTCAGTGGTTACAAATTCGCACCACCGCGGCAGGCATAAAGCACCTGCCGCCTCGCGGCAAGACGTGGCAGGATTCCAGCCAAGCGCCTGATCAGCCGCAATCCAAGAGCGTCGTCACGGAAAGGCTCCGAACCGATCGGACAACAGCCCGTCGATGGTCCCGCACGGAGATTGACGAGCCGGTCGCACAGCGCCATAGCATGCGCCCACAGCGCATTGATCAAGCAATCGGAGTTCGATCCATGAATGCACCCGCCACCAAGGCGCATGGCGCCAACCGCACCCAGACGGAGGACCTTCTGGAAAGGCGCGCCAGCGTCTTCACGCGCGGCATGAGCGCGGGCCAGCCGGTTTTCGCCGCCAAGGCCAAGAACTCCGAGATCTGGGACGTGGAAGGCCGCCGCTTCATCGATTTCGGCGGCGGCATCGCCGTGCTCAACACCGGCCATCGCCACCCGACCGTGATGAAGCGGGTGCAGGAGCAGCTCGACAAGTACACCCATACCTGCCTGATGGTCACGCCCTATGAGCCGGCCGTGCAGGTCGCCGAAAAGCTCATCGAGATCGCGCCGATCTCCGGTCCCAAGAAGGTGATGCTGGTCACCACCGGCGCCGAGGCGGTCGAGAACGCCATCAAGATCGCCCGTGCCCATACCGGCCGTTCCGACGTGGTCGTCTTCAACGGCGCCTTCCATGGTCGTACCCTGCTGGCGATGGCGATGACCGGCAAGGTCGTGCCCTACAAGACCAAGTTCGGCCCCTTCCCGGGCGGGGTCTGGCGCGTGCCCTATCCGATCGAGCACAAGGGCATTTCGGTCGAGGACACCTTCGAAGCGCTGAAGTGGCTGTTCAAGACGGATGTCGATCCCAAGAACGTCGCCGCCATCGTGATCGAGCCGGTGCAGGGTGAAGGCGGCTTCTACATCGCCTCGCCGGAATTCCTCAAGCGCCTGCGCGCCCTGTGCGACGAGCACGGCATCCTGCTGGTCGCCGACGAGATCCAGACCGGCTTCGGCCGGACCGGCAAGTGGTTCGCCATGGAGCATTCCGGCGTCGAGCCCGACCTGATCACCACCGCCAAGAGCCTGGCCGGTGGCTTCCCGCTCGCCGGCATCGTCGGCAAGGCCGATATCATGGATGCACCGGAGCCCGGCGGCCTCGGCGGCACCTATGCCGGCAACCCGGTGGCCTGTGCCGCCGCGCTTGGCGTGTTCGAAGCCTTCGAGGCCGAGGACCTGCTGGACAAGTCGGCCAAGCAGGGCGAGCTCATCCTCAAGCGCCTCAAGGCCATCAAGCGCAAGAAGACCGGGCGCCCGATCGGCGATATCCGCGGCCTGGGCGGCATGACGGCGTTCGAGCTCGTCACCAGCCATGGGGGCAACGAGCCCGATCCCGCCGCGGCCAAGGCCCTGGCGGCCGAGTGCCTCGAGCGCGGCCTGATGATCCTCACCTGCGGCGTCTATGGCGAAACGGTGCGCCTGCTCGCCCCGCTCACCATCCAGCCCAAGGTGCTCAAGGAAGGCCTCGACATCCTCGAAGCCGCCCTGCTCGGGCAGAAGTAAACTCGGCGCGATGGGCCGTTTGCGGCTCCTCATTCTATCTATCCTGCTGGCGCTTGCGAGCGCCGGCGGGCCTGCTCTTGCCGAGGTCCGCTTCGGCAGGAACGTCTATATCGGCGGCCATGACTTCTCCAACCGCCGCTACGGATCGGTGCATATCGAGACGACGACTCGGCGCCCGCCCTGGTATGGCTGCCGCTGGTACCGGCCCGGCTCGCGCTATCAGGGCCGTCTGATCCGCACGCGCACGCAGATCTGCAATCTCAAACAGATCCATCCTTCGCAAAGGCGGCGGTGACAAGAGGCAAGCTCGCCGTCGCTCCTCCGCCTTTTCGGGCTTTCGCAACGTGGCGGACCGGTCTTCAGACCAGCTTTTGCTCAGCACGAGCGACGTTTCCATGTTGGTCTGAAGGCCGGCACACCAGCCCCTCACAAATTCGCACTGTAATCGAGGCCTGTCTGCTTAGCAGCTCTCACGATAGATATTCTGTCTGCCGTTCTTCGGCGGCGGCTCATCCATCAGAATATCCATGCACTCATCGATATCTCCGGCGGGAGAAAATTGCAGCTTTTGTTGCAATCGCACGAACGTTCCGAGATATGTCCAGTTCTTGGAAGGACTATCGTACTTCATCGCGACTGGACCGGCTGAAATCCTCAATGTGCCGCCAAAATCCATAGTGGCAATGGTCTTCGCATCGACGCGATAGAGATTTGTCCTTAAATCCGGCCCCCAATCTTCCATCAGCTCTTGATCCAACGTGTTTCCGTCCTTGTCGACGACCGACAGAGATCGATCCCCTCCATATTGAGAAACCGTGACAGTAATGCCGAGATCGGTGATTGTTTTACTGGCTTCCTGATATGGGGAAAATACGTCATGCCCACAACGCCCCACCAGAAAACCTAATGCAAAAGCAAGCATACTGCGCATGAAGCAGCATGTTTTACCTATATTCCCTCTCTTCTTCATGGAGGCAATTGAAATGTCTTATCGTGAAGACGTGTTGGCACTCCCGTTGGAATCTCATGCAAAACTGAAGGATTATTGAAAGAGAACCGCCCTTTTTGGTGACTGAGGAGACCAGTCCCATCCCTCTCACACGGTCTCCCACGCCCCGCTCTTTTCCGAACGGAAGAGCGCGTCGATGATCTTCATGTTCTGCACGGCGTCGGCCGGACCGTAGGGCAACGTGATCTCGCCGCGGATGGCGGCAGAGAAGGCATCGACCTCCTCGGCATATTGGTCGACCGGGGCGATGGTCTCGGCCACCGCCGAGGCGTCGCCGAGCCTGGAGCCGTCGTCGGTATAGACGGTCACGGCCTCGGCCTGCGGTGCATTGAAGGGGATGGAGATCTCGAAGCGCTTCTTGGTGCCGACGATATCGACCCGCTGCAACGGCGTGAGCTGCGTCGAGACCGTGAATTCGGTGCGGCGCCCCTCGCCGAAATCGAGGATGGCCGAGGCGAGACGATCGACGCCCGTCGCCGGATCGCGGTCGACGAGGGCGATCACCCGCCGCGGCTCGGCCTCGAAGATGAAGCGGCCGGCAACAATCGGATAGCAACCAATGTCGAGGATGCCGCCGCCGCCGATGTCGAGCTGGTTGCGGACATTGACGGGATCGACGTTGTAATAGGAGAAAAAGGCCTGGACGGCCCTGACCTCGCCGAGTTCGCCCGAGCGCGCGGCCTCCCGCGCCCGCAGCCATTGAGGATGGAAGCGCACCATGAAGGCTTCCATCACCAGCCGGTCGCGCGGCAGCACCAGAAGCTGCGCCGCATCCTGGGCCGTCAGGCCGATCGGCTTCTCGCACAGTACATGCTTGCCCGCCGCCACAGCCTGCAGGGTGAGCGGCACATGAAGATGGTTGGGCAGCGGATTGTAGATGGCGTCGATATCGGGGTCGGCGAGCAAGGCCTCATAGGAACCATAGGCCTTGGGAATACCGAGCTCCTTGGCGACGGCCTCGGCACGGGCCAGGTCGCGCGAAGCGATGGCGACCGCTTCCGCGCCCTTCGCCCGCTGGATGCCTGGAATGACCTTGCCCGTGCCGATCTTTGCCGTTGAAAGGATGCCCCAGCGCGTCTTGGCCATCGCGATTCGCTCCCGAGAATAAGTCCGACATATGGATTCGACTCATTCTTGGCATGGCCAGGGACGGGAGGAAAGACCTGCCGTTGCAGGTGGCGCCGCCCCATCGGTGCCAGCTATGGACTCGACCTGCGAATTGGCGGCAGATAGACAGATCCGATCCTTCGGCAACAGAAATAGTTTCAGCCCAAGAAATAGTTTTAGCCATGAGCAACAACAGAACACGCCGCCCGGGCGATCCCTGGAAGAATGCCGAGGCGGTCTTCAAGCCCGCGGCGCCCAAGGTACCGGCGGCTGCCGCGCCGCGGCCGGCGCTACCAAATGCCAAGGAACTGGTTTCGCTGCGGATCGACCGCGACGTGCTGGAGCACTTCCAGGCTGATGGACCCGGGTGGCAGGACCGCATCAATGCGATCCTGCGGGAGGCTTCCGGCGTGGATCAGCAGCCCGGTCTTCGGCCGGACGAGCTGAATGCGGAAAACGACGGCTGAAAACGCGCTTCAGCCCGTCACCAGGAATTCCGGATCGGCGGGAATCTGCATGGCCGTGACCAGATGATTGGTCTTGCCGGCCAGGCCGATGATGGCGAGCAGTTCGCCATATTGCGCATCGTTCATCCCCTTGGCCCGTGCGGCGGCCGTATGGGAATGCACGCAATATTGGCAGGAATTGGCGGATGAGACCGCGATATAGATCAGTTCGCGCGTGAGCGGGTCGAGGGCGCCCTCGCCCACCATCACCGCCTTGACCTCCTCCCAGGTGCGTTTCAGCAGCACCGGATCATTGGCGAGGCCGCGCCAGAAATTATTGACGAAATCGGATTTACGCGTCGCCCTGATGTCGTCGAACACCGCCTTCGCGGCCGGGTTGGCGGCGACCTCGTCGTCGCTGAGCAGTCTTACGGTGGCCATGATGTGCTCCTGTGCAGATTGCGCGTGGCGTAACTATACGAACAGTAGCGCGACATTTGTCATTGCCGGGCTTGACCCGGCAATCCAGTCTCTTTTCAGCACAATGAGTACTCAGCACCTGGATGCCCGGGTCAAGCCCGGGCATGACACAAGGTAGCGTTTTAATCGGGATATCAGATAGTTACGCCTCCTGTACACGAACCGTTCCGAGCATCCACGCCTACCCCAGCCTCTCCCCGCTCTCGCCATCGAAGAGGTGCAGGGCCCTGTCGTCGAAGCCGATGCCGACCTTTTCCCCGATCTCGCGCTGGAACTCCTTGTCGACCTTCACCGTCACGCTGGAGGCCCCGCAGCGGCAGGTGACCAGCGAATGGTCGCCGATCAGCTCGATGGCGAAGACCTCGCCGGCGAATTTGCCGAGGTCCGGCTCGGTCACCCGGCAATCCTCGGGCCGGATGCCGGCAACCGCCCGCGGCGCCGAGCTGGTGTTGGCGGTGCCGAACCCACCGGCCTCGGAGGAAAAGCGTCCTTCCTTCAGCTCTCCCTCCAGGAAATTCATCGGCGGCGAGCCGATGAAGCCGGCGACGAAGAGATTGGCGGGCCGGTTGTAGATGTTGGCCGGCGTATCCAGTTGCTGCAGCACGCCCTTGTCGAGCAAGGCCACGCGATGGGCCAGCGTCATCGCCTCCACCTGGTCATGGGTGACATAGATGGTGGTGATGCCGAGCTCGTGCTGCATGTGCTTGAGTTCAGCGCGCATATGTCCGCGCAGCTTGGCATCGAGATTGGACAGGGGCTCGTCCATCAGGAAGGCGGCGGGCCGGCGGATGATGGCCCTCGCGAGCGCCACGCGCTGGCGCTGGCCGCCGGAGAGCTGGCGCGGCAGGCGGTCGAGCAGATGGTCGAGCTGCACCTGGCGCGCCACATCCTTCACCGCCGCCTCGATCTCGGCCTTGGGGCGTTTGCGCACCGTCAGGGGATAGGCGATGTTGGCGAACACCGTCTTGTGCGGATAGAGCGCATAGGACTGGAACACCATGGCGATGTCGCGATATTTCGGCAGGACATGGGTGACGTCGCGCTCGCCGATCCGCACCGAGCCGGAGGTCACCGTCTCCAGCCCCGCAATCATGCGCAGGGCCGTGGTCTTGCCGGAACCGGAGGCGCCCAGCAGCACCAGAAACTCGCCATCCCTGACTTCGAGGTCGAGCCCCTTGACCACGTCGACGGCGCCGAAGGATTTGTGGACGTTGTTGAGCGTGACTTGCATCTTCAACCCTTGACGGCGCCGACCATCAGGCCTCGCGCGATATGCTTCTGCAGGAATGCGGCAATCACGATGACGGGCACGATCATGATGACGATCAGCACCGACATGTACCACCATTGCGGGCCACGCGTGGTGTTCTGCGCGGAGACCAGCACCGGCATGGTCTGCGCATTGGCGTTGGAGAGGAACAGGGCCAGGAGATATTCGTTCCAGGCCAGGATCAGCACCAGCATGAAGGTCGCGGCCAGACCCGAGCGCACCAGCGGCAGGGCGATAGTGAAGAATACGCGCAGTTTGGAGGCACCGTCGATCTCGGCGCTCTCTTCCAGGTCCAGCGGGATGCCGGCGAAGAAGTCGCGCGTCAGCCAGACCACGATCGGCAGGTTGACGGCGGTATAGGTCGAGATCAGCGCGATCTGGGTGTCGAGCAGCTTGAGGTTCTGGAACATCACATAGATCGGCAGCACGGCCACGATCGGCGGCATGATGCGGTTGGAGATCATCCAGAACTCGATGTCGTTGTTGCCGAGCGCCGCCTTGAAGCGCCGGCCGATGGTGCCCAGAATCATGAAGAACAGCACCAGGGCCGCCGCCACCGCCGCCGGCCAGGGCACGGCAAACACGGAGACGGCGACGATGACGCCGGCGGCCAGGACGATGAAGGCGATGATCGCCGCGAGCTTGACCTGGAAGCGGATGCGCACCAGGGCATAGGCGGCGAGCGAGCCGATGATCAGGGCCAGGACGGTACTCACCAGCGCCACGATGATCGAGTTCACATAGGGCCAGAGCGTGTTGTTCTGGAACAGCATGAAGTTCCAGGCGTCCAGCGTCGGCTGGAAGTCGACGAAGGGCAGGTAGTACGGGCCGGCATCGACCTGGATCTGCACCTTGAGTGAGGTGACCAGCACCCAATAGAGCGGGAAGAGCACCACGAAGGTCCAGCCCATGAGCGCGGCATAGGTCAGCGCCTTCGGGATCGGGGCCAGTTCCTCCAGGCTGCGGCGCTCGAACAGGCGGCGCAGCAAGGGACGATCATCAGGAGTTGCACTCATCCCTGATACCTCCGGCTGGGTCGCACCACGAAATTGAAGAAGGAGACGCAGGTGATCGTCGACACGAACAGGAGGAGGTAGCCGACCGCCGCCGAGCCGCCGAAATCCTGGGTCCGCCAGGCGATGAAGGAATGCAGGGTCAGCGATTCCGTCGCCAGGCCTGGGCCACCGGCGGTGAGCACGTTCGGCATGTCGATGATCTTGAAGGCTTCGATCAGGCGGATCAGCACCACCGTGGCCGCCACCGGCGCGATTGCCGGCCAGGTGATGTCCTTGAAGATCTGCCAGGGGCCGGCGCCATCGAGATGGGCCGCCTCGAGCTGGTCGCGCGGCTGGTTCTCGATCGCCGCCAAGAGCACGATGAACATGAAGGGCGTCCACTGCCAGGTATCGCCGACCAGCACCATCAGCCGCGCCGACCAGGCTTCCGTGGCCCAGGACCATTGGCTGACACCGAAGAGCTGGCTGAGCGGGGCAAAGGGTCCCTTCTGCATGTCGGCCAGCATGCGAAAGATGTAGGCGACGCCCACCGGCGTCACCATCACCGGAATGAAGAAGATCACGCGGAACCAGCTGCGGGCCCGGATCGGCTGGGCGCAGAGCAGCGCCAGGCCGAGACCGATCAGGAACTGCACGGAGACGCCCACCACGACATAGAGCAGCGTGTTGAGGAGCGTGCCGGGAATGCCGCCGGCCACCGTGGTTGAGAGCACGGCATAGACGATGCCGGCGATCAGGCCGGCGGTGATCAGCCGCCCGAGGAAACCGAAGAGTGTGAAGCCGGCGCGGGCAAACCGCACCAGCCACAGCACGAGCAAAGCGAGAGCTGCAGCAAAGAGCAGCCATTCCAGAAGGCCGAAGACCTTGAGCGTACCGAGGAAGTGATATTGCTGGGGCCCGAGGAACAGGCGCAGATAATTGTAGAAGCCGATGAAGGTGAGCGTGAAGCTGCCGCCGGCGAGCTTGAAGCGCGACAGCGACAGATAGGCCGAGGCGACCAGCGGAAAGATGGCGAAAGCCAAGAGGATGAGCACCGCCGGCAGCACCATGATGCGGCCGGAATGGCGATCGACCCATTGAGAGAGACGCTCCCGCCGGTCGGTTTCATCGGGGATGGAGAGGTTGACGGCCATATTTTTCTCAACGCGTCGTTTTGAGATGGCGCCGCTCCTTTACCCTCCCTTGGAGGGATCGGCCATTCCTCTTGAATGGCCTGGGGTCGACGCGCAGCGTCAGGGTGGGGTGACTTTTTCGCGGCGAAGGGCGTTCTGCAGCCTCGCTCGTCTTGCCAGAACGAAGCGCCTCTTCACCCCACCCGGGACTTCGTTCGCCCCTCCCCCTCCAGGAGGAAGGTAGCCCCCTATTTCGCACCCAGCGTATTCTTGTAGAACTTCAGCTGGTCCTCGGTGCCGATCTGGTCGTTGAGGTCCTTCCAGCCATCGGCGACCGCCTTGACGGTGGCTTCCTCGTCGATCTCGCCGGCCAGGAAGCGGGCGATCGCCTCATCCAGCACCACCTGCTGATATTTCTGGTTCTGCGGGATGCGCAGGTCCAGGATCATGTTCGGGCTGTTGAGGCTGTCCTTGATGGCACCGAGATAGGAGGCCGCCGCCTTCTCGCTCATGCCGGCCTTCTTCCAGCCGTCGTTGTAGCTGAGCTGGGAGGTGCGATAGGCGTTGAAGCCGGTCTTGCCGATGGTGACGTCGACATTCGACTGGGCCGGCGCGCTCATATAGGAGAAGAAGGCATACGCCGCATCCTTGACCTTGTCCTTGGCCTTGACGTTGATGCCGCCGCTCCAGCCGCCGAAGGCGGCATAGGGCGCATGGTTCACGCCGTCGATGGCATTCGGGCAGGTCTCCTTGGAGCAGGCTTCGAGCTTGCCGGTGTCCCAGTTCAGCACCTGCTTGACCCCCGGCATGATGGTGGCGCCCGTCTTGTCGATCACCTTGGAGGTCGCGGGATCGATGGCGAGCACGCCGACATCACCCCAGTCGAGGTTGAGGGCGCATTTGCCGGAAGTGAACAGCGGGCGGGTGTCCGACACGTCCATGTTCAATTCGTCCGGCGGGCCATACTTGCCGGATTCCTTGAGGAAGGTCAGCGCCTTGCGGAAAGCCTCGTTATCGACGAGCGGCGTCATGTCCTTGGTGTTGAAGAAGGTGCCCTGCGGCGTGCCCTTCGACTGGGTCATCGAGCCGACCACGTCGGTGACGAACCAATAGCTCTGGGCGTTGCGCTTCTTGGCGATGCAGGAGCCATAGACCTTCTGGCCGTCGACCTCCATGCCGTTCAGCTTCTTGGCCGCTTCCAGATATTCGTCCCAGGTCGTCGGCGGTTTCAGCCCTGCCTTGTCGAAGATATCGGTGCGGTAATAGAGCATGTGAAAATCGCCATCGAACGGCACCAGATAAGTCTTGCCGCCATAGCTCGACGAAAAGTCGCGGAAGAAAGGGGCGATATCGTCCCAGGCAATCGCCTTGTCCTTGGCGACCCGGCCGCCGATGTCCTCCAGATAGCCACCGGCGACATAGTCCACCATCCATTGCGGCGCGAACACGGCCGCATCCACGGAATTGGTGCCGCTCGCCCAATCGGTCAGCACCTTCTGGTAGAGATCGGAAAAGGGCACCGCGATCACGTTGATCTTGGCGCCCGTCAGCTTTTCAAATTCCGGCGCGCGCCGCTGCAGCGGCTCCTGGATGGCGCCCGTCTGCGTCATGATGTTGACGGTGACGCCATCGAATTCGCCCGCCTTGGCCGGCAGCGCCGCTCCCGCGAGCGCCGCAGCCATCAACGCGGCGCCAACAACTCCGCCTTTCGAAGCCATTCATCCCTCCCAAATGTCGTTTTTGTGTTTTTATGCCGATGTCAGGCGCTGCATTCACGCCAGTACATCCCTGCAGCCGGACATCGCGAGCCGATTATGGCACCGGCGCTGAGAAAACGTCAAATGTCGGATCATTGACTGGAAGATCGCTTTTATTCCAGAATCAGCTATAGGATCGGCGATGAGTTCTTGAACGCTATACCGTCGATGAAAGCATTGTTTACCTGCCCGTCAAGTTCACCTCTCCGGCTCCTTGCCGCAAGGGACAGTACAGTTTATCTTTCAATATTCTCGCGTTATTTCCTCTACTGTAATCTCCCGGTTTAGTCGCGGATGACCGCAAGAGCCTAAAGACCAACGACGACATGTCTCCCCGGTTCGTGATGAATGACTGGCCATGTGAGGAAGCGGCATCGTGTTTGCGCCCTTGATGAAAGGCCATAAGGGGCTGGTTCGCGTCGGAGCGTCGCAATGGAGCGTATGCGAGGTCGATCCTCACTTCGTCTTCAAGCTCGGCCCCTGGCCCGCCAGATATGTCGCCATCGAAGTCATTTCGAACGGCCCAGAGCTCGAACCGCATCTTTACATCGATACCGGCTATGGTTTTCGGCCCGAACAGGTACTGCCGCTGCCGGCGGCGCGTCACGGCGTCTATGCCTTCCGGACCAGCGGCATCAAAGGCTTCCGTCGCGTGCGCTTCGACCCCTGCGAGGACTATCCGGGGGCGAACGGGGAGCAGGGCGGCTTCACCCTGAACATCCGCACGGCCCGCTCCCTGGCCTCGCTCCGCCGGCAGCTCGGCACCGCCGCCGACCACTTGCATCTGCTCGAGCTCGACGAATTGGCCAAAGCGCCGCCACCTCCGCGCCAGCTCCCGCCGGAGGAGCATTTTCGGGCCGTCCTGCATCTGGCCGAGGCCGGCCTTCGGCAGATGGAGCCATCCGAGGAAAGACCGCCGGCACCGCTGCTGTCCTTCGTGGTTCCGCTTCGCGATACGCCGACCGCCTTTCTCGATACCCTCCTGAACTCGCTGCGCGGCCAGCGCGCCGGCAACTGGGAACTGCTCCTGTGTGACGATGCATCCAGCAACAGGGCTACCCTCGCCTGGCTCGAACGCCTGGAGGGACAGCCTCGGATCCGCATCCTGCGCAATCCGCGCAATCAGGGCATTGCCGACACCACCAATCTTGGCCTCGCCGCGGCGCAGGGGGAATGGGTCGGCCTCATCGACCATGACGACGCCCTCGCGCCACTGGCCCTCGACTATCTCAACGAGACCATCCGCCGCCATCCCGACGCACAGTTCATCTATACCGATGAAACCATCACCGACGCCAAGCTGAAACCGACGGGCTATTTCTTCAAGCCCGCCTATGACCCCGTGCTGTTGTCGGGGGTCAACTACATCAATCACCTCTCGCTCTATCGGCGCCAGCGTCTGCAGGCGCTGGGCGGCCTGAGCGCCGGCTTCGACGGTTCTCAGGATTATGAACTCCTGCTGCGCTATCTCTCGGGACTGCCGGCCGAGACCATCGTCCACCTGCCCTACCCCGCTTATCTGTGGCGGCGGCACCGGACGTCCTTTTCCAACGCCAACCTGGCCACGGCGGTCGGCCACGCCCGCCGGGCTCTGGCCGCGCATTATGCCAGCGACGGCATCGCCGCGCCGGTTGGTCCGGCACTGGTACCCGATCTTCACCGTGTCGAACTTGCACCCGATCGCCGCCGGTGGCCTTCCGTCAGTATCGTCATTCCCAATCGCGACAGTCCCGCTTTGATCGGCCGCCTGCTGGCCGACCTCTATGAACGCACCGACTATGCCGATTTCGAGATCATCATCGTCGACAATGGCAGCACGAACGCACAGACGCTGTCTCTCTACGAGACCATGGGCGGCCAGCACGACAACTTCCGGACGGTGATGACAACCGAGCCCTTCAACTTCTCGCGCCAGGTCAACCGGGGCATGCGGGAAGCAAGGGGACAGGCGATCCTGCTGCTCAACAACGACATCGAGATCGCCGCCGCCGACTGGCTCAAGGAAATGGTGAGCTGCCTCGACTATCCGCAAACCGGCATCGTCGGTGTCCGCCTGCTCTATCCCACCGGCAGGCTGCAGCATGCGGGCGTCATCGTCGGGCTCGGCGGTCTGGCCGGCCATTGGTACGCCAACGCAGCGCAGGACTCGTCGGGACCCATGAACCGTCTCAAGGTACGCCAGACGCTCAGTGCCGTCACCGGCGCCTGCATGCTGATCTCGCGCCAATGCTACGCCCGGGTCGGCGAGTTCGACGAGACGGCTTTTGCCATCGCCTATAACGATGTCGATTATTGCCTGCGTGCAGCCGCCGCCGGCCTGCGGACCGTGTGGACGCCCTTCGCCACCCTCACCCATCATGAATCCGCCTCACGGGGCAGTGACGAGAACAAGGCGAACAAGGAACGCTTCCAACGCGAAAAGGAGGCCTTACGCCAAAAATATCATACGGATGCCTTCGAGGATCCAGCCTACAGCCCCTGGTACTCCAGGCATTTGGCCACCCCCCGAGAAATTCTGCCGCCAAGCCTGCCATCGCCGCGCTCCTGGACGACAATCCCGACTGGTTCCGGCGAAACCGACATATCCCTCCTGTTCAAGGCCGACCAAGCATGACCGTCATCACCGGGCACCAATCCCGCAAGGCACGGCCGCCGGCATGAAGCTTACGCCGCTCGTCGATGTCGTCCTGCGGGACGGCCGGACCATCTCGCAAAGTGGCCTGCCCTGGCTCAGGATCGAAGCGCCGGCGCGGCTGTGGGCCGGGCGTTGGGTCCGCCTCGTCTTCGAGGCCAGCCTGCTCGACCCCCTGACCCGGCCGATCCTGCGCATCGTCCGCCCAGGCGGCGAGGAGGATGTGATGCTGCCCGCTCCGTCCTTCGGTCGCGGAAGCTGGATCGGCTTCCTGCCGTCCGATGCAACCGAGCTGCACCTATCGCCGGTCGATTGGGCCGGCCCGTTCGCGTTCCGGCTGGTGAGCCTTGGCCGCGTCGGCCCGTTCCAGCGGTTGGCGAGAGGCGCACGGCGCCACCCCAAGGCGGTCATGAGCGCGCTGTGGGCCGGCATGCGCGGCAATCGGCAGGTGGAGCAAACTCGGCTCAGGCGTGCGTTGGGGGCGACGCCCCTCACCATGTACGATGCCTGGCGCCTCGAGCGCAGCCGCGCCATCGAGTGGACAGGCCTCGACATGCCGGCGCCGGCTGCCCTCGGCATAGGTTTCCATCTCGTCATCATCGGGGATCCATCGAAGCATGCGGCGGCGTGGCACGACTTCCTCGCCTCCCAACCACTCAGGGGCATCGCCCTGTCATGGGCTTCCCCCCAAACCTCCCTTGCTCCCCTCCTGAACGGGATCGCGGAGGATGATCTGGTGATCGGCCTGCGGGCAGACGACCGGCTGACCGCTTTCGCCCTGGCCGCCGTTGCCCAGCGAGCCGTCGAAGACCCGGCAGCCCTCTATTATGGTGACGAGGAATGTGACGGCACGCCCCGCTTCAAGCCGGACTGGAGCCCCGTCCTCGCCCGCCATGCGGCGTTGCTCGGGCGGGCCTGGTTCGCTCGTGCCAATTGGCTGCGTCAGGCCATGCCCTCCGGCGCCACGGTCGAGGACCTGCTGTTTCGTCCGCCCGTCGACGCCCTCGTCCGGGCCGTGCATATTCGCCGCATTCTGCTCGCCACCTCGCATGCCAGCCCGGCCGTTCCTCTTCCTCCGCTCAGCCCGGCCGTCATGCTCGCCGGGGGACAGTCGCCGATGTCGACGATCATCATTCCGACCCGGGATCGGGCCGACCTGTTGTCGGCCTGCATCGGCAGCCTGCTCGACCGCACCCCGCAGGACCGTTTCGAGGTCGTCATCATCGACAATGGCAGCAGGGATCCGGATACCCTGGCCTATCTGGAGAACGTGACGAAGGACCCTCGCTTTTCCATCCTGCGCAGCCCCGGATCCTTCAATTTCGCAGCCATCTGCAACGAGGCAGCAGGGCGGGCCCGCGGTGACACGCTGGTCTTCCTGAACAACGACACCGAGATCCTGTCCGACGATTGGCTGTCCCGGCTGACGGGCTGGGCCCGGCAACCGGACATCGGGGCCGTCGGCGCGAAACTTCTCTACAAGGACGACACGCTGCAACATGGCGGCGTGGTGCTCGGCATGGGCGGGCGGGCCGCCCATTTCGAGCGACGCCTGCCACGCACCGACACCGGCTTCTTCGGACGGCTCTCCCTGCCGCATGAATTGTCGGCGGTCACGGCCGCCTGCCTGGCGGTCTCGCGCGAGAAGTTTCGCGACATCGGCGGCTTCGACCAGCACAATCTTCCGATCGACCTGAACGACATCGATCTGTGCCTGCGCCTCAACGAGCGCGGCTGGCGAACCTTGCTGGATCCGTGCGTGGTGCTGCACCATCACGAGTCCGCCTCGCGCAGCAACAAGATGCCGTCCGAGGTCCTGTACCGAAAAGAGATAGGATATTTCCGTTCGAAATGGCTCCACCTACTTAGGAACGACCCCTACTTCCATCCCGCGCTCTCGCTGGAGTGGTATAGGGCGGCCCTCGGTTGAGTGCAGTTTTTTGAGATTTTGTCTCGAGGTAGATTATTTGGACATAAATTTCGGGCTACATATTGCGGCGCAGCGATTTTAAGGTCTCATCCATGCTGAATTGCGCTATGAAGAGATGGGGGCTGGGCCATCATAGTGGCATATCGAGAAACACTGCCGACTGGAAAAGTAAATGCTATCGAGATGGCTTGGCAAGCTGCGGCGCCAATCGGTTCCCGCATTCCTATCCGAGCAGAAATCGCTAAAAGTATTTGATCGCTATGTAGTTTCGATGCCCAGCCATCAGAACGCCGTCGATGTCATCCCAGGTTGGAACAGTGGCTTTCCGCCGGAACTGGGTATTAGTGCCGGGCCGCTGGCGACCTATCTGGACCCGCGGATCGCCTGGATGATGAATCAGCACGGCCCGCTCGAGGGCAAGGTCGTCCTGGAGTTGGGACCGCTGGAGGCCGGCCATACCGTCATGCTCGAACGCGCCGGCGCCATGGTCGATGCCGTCGAGGCCAATCAGTCAGCTTTTCTGCGCTGTTTGATCACCAAGGAGATCTTCGGCCTGTCGCGGTCGCGCATCTGGCTCGGCGATTTCGTCAAATGGCTGGAGAACACCGAGAAAACCTACGATCTCATCGTCGCGTCCGGCGTGCTCTACCATGCCGACGATCCGCTGCATCTGATCGAACTGATCGCCAAGCGAACCGACGCGGTCTATTTCTGGACCCATTTCGTGGACGATGAATTCATGCCGCCATCGGATCCGAGACGAGCCGTCTTCGCCCGCCAGCCGCAGGTCCAGGATTTTCACGGCATCGCCGTGCGAACCTATCCGCGAACCTATCGCGGTGCCGCCAAACATGCCGAATTCTGTGGCGGTCCCATGGATCGGCATCGCTGGCTCAACCGCGACGATTTGCTGGCCGCCCTGCGGGCGGTCGGCTTTGCCCACATCACCTTGGAGGACGAGGATCCCGACCATCGCTACGGGCCGGCGATGTCGATCTATGCGCGGAAATAGAACGGTCGATCCCGAGATCCTCGAGCAGGCCGGCGCCCGCGGCAGGCTCGATCGGACAGGAATAACGGTGCGGATGAGCGCAATCTGGATATGAGAACGGATCTGAAGCAGCAAAAGGACGGCGAAGCCAAGGAGCTCCTGCCGCCCCCCGGCCCGGAGGAACGGCCTAGGCGGACCGGGCTTGCCTTGCGCCAGTTCGCCAATGCCACCAAGGTGTTCCGCGGGCGGAGCACAGACGTCACCGTCGTCGACGATACCCGTTCGCCCGAAGCCGTTCCCGACCTCGGTTCGCGCCAGTCCAGGCCTTATCTGTGGAGTTTCGTCCTGCTGGTGCTCATCCCGAGCATCGCCGCGTTCGTCTATTTCTTCGTCATCGCATCGGATCAGTTCCAGTCCGAAGCCCGTTTTACCGTGCGGGCCATGGAGCCGGAAATGTCGGACAAGGGCGGCGAATCGGAAACCGCGGCCACCCCGACGAGCGGCTCGATGATACCCGTAGCAACCGCCCAGAACGCGCATATCGTTGCCAACTACATCCGCAGCCGTGCCATCATCGATGACATCGGCGCGCAACTGAACATCCGCGAGATCTTCCAGCGTCCGGAAGTGGACCGCATCGCCCGCCTGTCCAATAAAGCTTCGATCGACGAACTCACCGACTATTGGCAGCGCAAGGTGGATGCCTATGTCGACCCCGTCTCCAACATCGTCACGGTGGATGTCACCGCCTTTCGCGCCGAGGATGCCCTGCGGCTGAACCAGGCCGTGCTGGCCGAAAGCGAGAAGCTGATCAATCGCATGTCGGAGCGGGCGCGGCGGGACGCGACCCAGGCCGCCGAGGCCGAAACGCGCCAGGTCTTCAAGCAGTTGCAGGACAGCCTCAAAGCGCTGCAGGACTTTCGCAACAAGGACGCGCTGATCGATCCGAGCCAACAGGGTACCCAGATCGCGACCTTGCTGATGCCCCTGATGACGGAACGGCTGAAGCTGAAGAATGACGAGGCGGTGATGGCGGCCGAGCTTCAGTCCGACGCCCCCAGCCTGCGTGTCCTGCGCAACCGCATCGCCTCCCTGGAGGAGCAGATCGCGGCGTTGCGCGGACAATTGACCGGCAGCGACTCCCAGACCCTGGCTACCTCGCTTGCCAAATATGAAGAGCTCGACGTCGACCGCCTGCTCAACGAACGCAAATACGCCCGGGCACAGGCGGCGCTGGATCGCGCCGAGATCAGGGCACAGAGACAGGCCGTCTATCTGAGCATGTTCGTGCCGCCAAGCCTGCCCGAATTCGCCAAATATCCCTACCGCCTCGTCTATCCCCTGATGTTCTTCCTGTCCCTGCTGATCATCTGGGCGATCGGCGCCCTCACCTATGCGTCCGTGGAAGACCATCGGCTGTGAGCAGCGGCGACCAGCACTCCGGTTCGGCCATGCGGGTGGGAGGCCACGGTCGGTGAAACGGCTCAGGTCCCTGCTGAAATCGTTTCGTGAACGCCCGGCGATCGCAGCCGATTTCGACCCTGTCTTCTACGCCGCCCATCATCCCGATCTGCAGGGCCTGCCCAGTGCCGAGCGTCTGTGGGCCCATTATGTCGAGCATGGCCGGCGCGAAGGGCGTCCACGCAATCTCGGCGAGGCAATCGCGGAGTGGGAGCGACGCTTTGGTCCGCTACCACCCGCCTTCGACGTCACGGCCTATCGCCTCCTCAACGAGGACCTTGCCCGCGCTTACGTGCACGACCACCAGTTCATCCGCCATTTTCTCGAGCATGGCAGGCAGGAAGGCCGCCCCTTCCTCCTCGACATGCCGACCGGCGGAACGAACGCCGTTCCCGGCGCCTGGCCAGCTCTGTTCCGCACGCCCGAATTCACGGCGATGGCCCGGGATTGGCTGCCCTCGACCGCCCTGTCGCGCGCCGAGGCGCTGCGCATCTTCGTGGAGAGTGGCATCGAGCGCCTCGCTCCGATCAGCTTCAAGCACGGCTTCGACCCGCAGTTCTATCGCCAGACCTACGGCCGGGCCGAGGCAACCGATGCGGCTGAGCTCTACCGGACCTGGCTCGCCGAAGGCGTTTCGGCCGGCCGCGCGCCCAACGAAACCGCATTCCTGGAGCCCTATCTCGGGGGGCGCTGCTATCCCGCGGATTTCGCCTGGCAGGCCTATCGGGCGGGGCTGCCGCCGGCGGAAAGCGCCGGGATAGCCAATCGTGCCGGGGCCTTGGCGCACCTGTTCGAACGAGGTTTCGAGACGAATGGGGACCTCGGCAATATCGCCGGTTTCGATCTCCTGGCGGCAATCGGAGACTTTCAGCTCAGGCGTGGCCGTCTCGCCCTGGCGGCCCGAGCCTATGACCAGGCCGAGGCACGCGATGCGGCCGGGTTCGACGGCTCGCTGCTCTATCGGCGCGGCAAGGCCAGACAGGCTCGATCCGCCGGCGAAGCCCTGTCCGATTTCCGCCTGGCAATCGCGCGAGACGACCATCCCTGGGATGCCGTGCAGGCAACGATCGCCTTGTTGATCAGCGAAAACGCCTTCGAGCAGGCCCTGCACGTCCTGCGCGAACAACAGGAACGCTGGAACGAGCGTGCCGACTTCCTCGCCTGCGTCCATCGCACCCTTCAGGCCTGGTTCGATCATGCCAAGGCCGGCGCGCTCGAGCTCTACGCCCTCGGGAGGCGCAAGGAAGCCGACAGCGTGATCGAGGCCGCCCTCGCCGGCATTGAGGCGGCACTCGTCGCGCTCGACCGCCTGCCGCCCGCACTGCCGCTCCCAGCCGGGGGCACCGTCATCATCCTGGCCAACCAGCAACTGCGCCAATGCCGGCACTATCGGGTGGAGCAGAAACTGCGCCAGTTCGAACAGGCCGGCTTGCAGGCCGAGGCCTTTGACGAGACACAGGCCGAGGCGTTCATTGCCGCTCTTGCCGGCGCCAAGGCCGCACTGTTCTATCGGGTGACCGCAACGCCTGCCGTGCAACGAGCCATTCTGCATGCCCGCGCCCTCGGCTTGCCGACCTATTACGAAATCGATGACCTCCTGTTCGACGGCCGCTATTTCCCACCGGACCTGTCGACCTATGAGGGACAGATCACGCCGCACGAGCACCTTCAGCTCCAGCTCGATGTGCCGCTCCATCGCTTCGCCATGAGGCTGTGCGACACGGCGATCGCCTCCACCTCCGCGCTCGCCCGGCACATGCAGCCGCTGGTTCGCCTGGGCAGGTCGCTGGTGCTGCCCAACGGGCTCGACGCGCGCAACGACGCCTTCCTCGCCCGCAGGCGCCAATTGCAGCCGACCGACAAGCCGGTGACCCTGTTCTACGGATCGGGCACCAAGGCGCATAATCTCGATTTCACCCGGGAGCTTGCTCCCATTCTTCTCGACCTCCTGCGCGACTATCCGCAGTTGCGCCTGGTCGTCGCCGGTCATCTGCGGCTCGAGCCGGAATTCGCTGTTCATGCCGACCGGATCACCCGGGTCGGCTTCGTCGAGGATATCGACGAATATTGGAGTGTACTGCAGGCCTGCGACATCAATCTCGCCGTGCTTTCGCCTGGAGAGAGCGCCGACTGCAAGAGCGAAATCAAATGGCTGGAGGCCGCCGCCTGCGCCATGCCATCCGTGGTCAGTGCCACCGCCACCTATCGCGAGGTACTGTCGCACGGCGTCGACGGCTTTCTGGCCGAAAACGGGCAGGAATGGCGCGATTGCCTGAAGGCTCTGATCGACTCCCCCGAATTGCGGCTGGACATCGGGAACCGGGCCCGCGAGAAAGCCCGGCAGCGCTACGCACTCGACAGGGGCGCCGCCATCCTGGCCGAGACCTTCGCCCCCGCAGGACGCGAAAGCACCTCCCCGTCATCATCATCGCCATCGCGTCTCAAAGTACTGGTCTGCAATGTCTTCTTCGCACCGCAAAGCCATGGCGGCGCTACCCGCGTGGTGGAGGACAATGTCGATCACCTCATCGATCATTGCCCGGATATCGAGGTCAGTATCTTCGCCAGCGACGAGGGACGCCTGCCCTATGAGAGCCTGAGCTGTGACAGCTACAGAGGCCGTCCGGTCTTCCGGGTTTCCGTCCCACCGGCCCCTCTGCGGGACTGGCAGCCCTTCAACCCGAACCACGGCAGGCAATTCCGTCGAGTGCTCGATCTCGTCCAGCCGGACATCGTGCATTTCCATTGCATCCAGCGCCTCAGCGCTTCCATCGTCGAAGCCGCGGAGCAGGCCGGGATCCCCTATCTCATCACGCTCCATGACGGCTGGTGGCTCAGCGATTCCCAGTTCTTCATCGATCGCGATGGTATCCTGCGGCTGCCGGGTGAGAACCCGTTCGACACCTCCGCCATCGAGGGGGTCAGCCTGCCGCAGTCGGTCGCGCGTCGCCAGGCACTGGCCGCGCTCCTGGGTAAGGCCGCGGCAGTGCTCGCCGTGTCGCAGTCCTTTGCCGCCCTCCATCGAGATGCCGGCATCGTCACACCGGAGGCGCTGGAAAATGGCGTGCCCGCGCTGGAGCTCCATCCGCGCCGCCGCAGAACGGACGGCCGTCTCGCCCTCGGGCATCTGGGGGGCCGCTCGATCCAGAAAGGCGCCACCCTTGTCGAGGCCGCCCTCCGCAAGGGTCGTTTCGAGCGCCTGGCCCTGACCATGATCGATCACGCCCTCGCGCCGGATGAACATCTGCCCACTCGCTGGGGCGCCACGCCGGTTCTCCTGCGTGGCCCCTGCCCTCCGTCAAAGGTGGCGGCGCTCTATGCCGAGCTCGACACGGTGCTGGCGCCTTCGGTCTGGCCGGAGAGCTTCGGCCTGGTCGCCCGCGAAGCGGCCTCGCTGGGCCTGCGCGTGGTGGCCTCCGACAGGGGAGCGATCGGCGAATGCATCCGCCTGCCCGAGCAAGGCGTGGTCATCGATGTCTCCAGCGATGCGGCGCTCACCGAGATCCTGGGGGCGATGAACGCCAATCCCGAGGCATGGCGGGCCGGATCCCCTCCAGCACAAGGCCTCCTGCGCAGGGCTGCAGACCAGGGTCGCGAACTGGCGGATCTCTATCGTGCCATTGCGCTGCGCTGCGCTGAACGCAGCGCAATGGCACGTCTCAAGTCAGCCGGCGACGAATGACCCCGACCAGGCCGATACAGATGAACCAAGCCAGGATCGAACCCAGCAGGACCACGCCGATACTGAGCCAGCGGCGCGGATAACGCGGTTCCTCGGCCTCGGCCGGCATTTCCACGGTATGCAGATAGAGCATTTTACGTTCGCTGTAGATGCGCGCCATGTTCAGGCTGATCGAGGCCTGGGCATAGCGTTTTTCCGCGATCTTCTGCTCGAGATCGAGATTGGCGAAGAGGCTGAGCTTCTGGGACAGGGCGCCCTTGTCGCCCTGCTGCTGCATCGTGGTGATGCGGTTCTGCACGCCCTTCACCTGCTCCTTGAGCGAGGCGATCCGCTGGGCCGCCAGGCGCATCTGGGGCGCATCGGCGGCAACATAGGCCGAGCGGGTCGCATATTCTGACTGCATCGTCAGCAACTGGCCCTCGAGCTGGGTCAGGAGCGTGCCCAGATTCTTGCTCTCTTCCTTGATGTCGAAGACCCCTTCCGCGTTACGGGCCTTCTCATAGGCGACGCGCGTGGTCTTGAGAGCCTCCCCGGCCAGCTGCAGATCTCGTTCCGACGCCGAGACGGTGTCCTTGAACATGCGCTCGTTGAGTTGGTTGATCATTGCCTCGCATTGCTGGATCACTGCGGTCGCGATCGTCTTCGCATCCGCGGCGCTGAACGCCCGCACGCGAAGCGTGACGATACCGGACGGCATGGACACTGCAGCCGAGGAGCGCCGTGTCCAATAATTCGTGAATTTCTCGATCGGCAACGCCGCATTGAAACGGGAGAAACGGTCGATCTTGTCCGAGCTGTAATATTTACGCAGATCGATGGAGTCCTGCAGCTTGGCCACCAGGGCCTGGCTTTCGGCATAGGACACCACGATCATCGTATCCTGCACGATCGCGATCGGCGGCAGGCCGGTAGCCGAGCCGAGATCGTCCATCTTGGGCAGGGCACCGCTGGAGACCGTGAATTTGGCGATCGATTCATACTGGTCGGAAGCAATGAAGCCGAAATAGGCTATCGACGCGATATTCGGCAGAACCACGACGAGAACGAGCAGAACCAGGCGGATAATGCGCTCGCGCGCCCGTCGGCGCAGGCCCTGTGCCCCATAGAAGGCCTGCTTGGACCGGCTGGAGAAACGGGCACGACGCGAGGCATCGGACAGCGCCTTCGAGACGGACCGCACGCGTTCGATCGATCTGCTTTGCCGATCGTCGATTTCAGTCTGGATATCGTTCATCGATCCGTCAGCGGTTCAAACGGTTGTACATGGCAATGGCGTCGGGCACGTTCGGGTACATGGTCAGCCGGCCATCCGCCAGGACGCCGCCTCGGTCGCAAAAGGTCGAGATCGTCCCCATCGAATGAGAGACCACGATGAGGCCGGCATTCTTGCGCCGCTCGTCGAAGGCCTGGCGGCAGCGCAGCTGGAACTTGGCATCGCCGACGGCGATGATCTCGTCGATGAGATAGACGTCGAACTCGATCGCCATCGACAGGGCGAAGGCAAGTCGGGCCGCCATGCCGGAAGAATAGGTCTTGATGGGCACGTCGAGATAGTCGCCGAGTTCGGAGAAATCCTCCACGAAGCGGGCTGCCTTGGCGATGTCGGCGCCATAGGCCCTGGCGACGAAATGCACGTTCTCGCGGCCCGACATGGCGGGATGAAAGCCGCCTCCAAATCCGATCGGCCAGGATATGCGGACGGAGCGGCGGATCTTGCCGCCATTGGGCATCTCCGTCCCCGCAATCAGCCGCAGCAGAGTGGATTTCCCCGCCCCGTT
>NZ_JBQEPH010000027.1:0-67486 GCF_052045555.1 Labrys sp. 22185
GCGGCAGTAGGGACTCGAACGCTGAACAGAAGGCGACCGCTCCCCTGTTCCTCGACTTTTATCAGCTCGACATTTGTCATCTTATCCTCCTACAGTAAAAAGCTTGGACTTGAATTGATGAATCTATTATTTTTTAGCTAATTCACCTATTTGTATTTATTATTATACTTTAGTTTTATGGGTATTGAGTAACCGTGGGGGGTATCTCATCAATACCCCATTTCTCCATTGGGCATGGAGCCGGCACTGTCTGATCCCGAGGACACGATAATCGCCTCGGTGGTGATCATCAGTGCCGCGACTGAGCCCGCATCCTGCAAGGCTGCCCGTACCACTTTGGCCGGGTCGATGATGCCGGCCTCCAGCATGTCGACATAGCGCTCGGTCTGGGCGTCGAAGCCAAGATTGGCATTGTTGGCTTCTACAAGCTTGCCGACCACCGTCGACCCCTCGACGCCGGAATTCTCGACGATCTGCCGGATTGGCGCTTCGAGCGCTCGCATGACGATGGCAATGCCTGCCCTGACATCGGGATTGTCCGAGGTAATATTGTAGAGAGCTGTCTTGGCTCGTAGCAAGGCGAGTCCGCCCCCGGGGACGATGCCCTCCTGGATCGCCGCTCGGGTCGCATTAAGTGCGTCCTCGATGCGATCCTTCTTTTCCTTGACTTCGACCTCGGTCGCGCCGCCGACGCGAATGACAGCCACACCGCCCGATAGCTTGGCGAGGCGTTCCTGCAGCTTCTCCTTGTCGTAATCGGAATCGCTCTCTCCGATCTGGCTCTTCAGCTGTTGAACGCGGGCGGCGATGTCCTTCTTGTCGCCGGCGCCATCGATGACGGTCGTGCTGTCCTTGTCGATGTGCAGGCGCTTGGCGCGGCCGAGCATGTCGATCGTGACATTCTCAAGCTTGATGCCAAGATCGTCGGAGATGAGCTGCCCGCCCGTCAGCGTGGCAATATCCGCGAGAATGGCCTTGCGCCGATCGCCGAAGCCCGGCGCTTTCACCGCAGCGACCTTCAAGCCGCCGCGCAGTTTGTTGACGACGAGCGTTGCAAGAGCTTCGCCCTCGACATCCTCCGAGATGATCAGAAGAGGCTTACCGGTCTGTACCACCGCTTCCAGGAGCGGCAAAAGAGTCTGGACGTTCGTCAGCTTCTTCTCGTGGATCAGGAGGTAGGCATCCTCCAGATCCACCGACATCTTCTCGGCATTCGTGATGAAATAAGGCGAGAGATAGCCCCTGTCGAACTGCATGCCTTCGACGACATCGAGCGCGGTTTCGGCGCTTTTGGCCTCCTCCACCGTGACGACGCCTTCATTGCCGACCTTCTTCATCGCCTTGGCGATCATTTTGCCGATCGAAGCGTCGCCATTGGCCGCGATAGTGCCGACTTGGGCGATTTCATCCGAGGATCGAACCTTCTGGGCTCTTGCCTCGATATCCTTCACCACGGCAAGCACGGCCATGTCGATGCCGCGCTTGAGATCCATCGGATTCATACCGGCGGCGACGAATTTCGTACCTTCCCGGAAAATGGAGGCGGCCAGCACGGTCGCAGTCGTCGTTCCATCGCCAGCAAGATCATTGGTCTTCGAAGCCACCTCACGCACGAGCTGGGCGCCCATGTTCTCGAATTTGTCGACGAGATCGATTTCCTTGGCGACAGTCACGCCATCCTTGGTGATGCGAGGCGCACCGTAGGGGCGATCGATGATCACGTTGCGCCCTTTGGGGCCAAGCGTGACCTTGACGGCATTGTTGAGGATCTCCACGCCGCGCAACATGCGATCACGGGCATCGCTGGAGAATCTGACATCTTTGACGGGCATGGTTGAACTCCGGTCTTTGTTGCGTGTGAAAGGCAAAGGCAGGCAAGGCGTTTAGGGCCCACCCGGCGGCGGCCTTCGTTTGTCGAGACGGCAATGACGTTGCTCTCCCATGCTCGGGATCGCCTTGCCCCCGCGTCTGCTCTGCCGTTTCGAAGTAGTGACCTCGTCCCATCGCTGAGGCGACCGACAACAGCTCGATCTGCCTGAGGCCGAATGTCTTTGATGTGCACTTTTTCAGTGCTCGGCGCGTCCACACACCACCCATCTCTTATACACTCTTTGGCACTCAAAGGACATGAGTGTCAGAAAATAAAAATCACCCCCTGTCTCGACGACCAAAGAAAATTCAAGTCCATTTGATTACAAAATTCTAACACGAACTTCGTATATGTTAAAAAATAATTCTTGCCATCAAAGAAAATACAGAGTATAATACGTTTTAATTGGCAGAAGAAAACTACGAAAGATTTAAAAATTAAGATCTTCATGAAAAGATTTTATTTGAATATTTGCAATATTCAGACGCGAAATTGTGTCTGGATACGCCATGGAATAGTATCCATCCGGCGGTGATTGGCGCACCTCGCGGTTGCCGAGCGGATGTCGCGACATCGCAGACGCTACGCGCAAGGCCATGGTCCCATGACCTTATCGAAGCGTCTTGCGAGCCGCGATATCGCTTCTGGCGTGTCGCCGAAGCCCAGGCGAAGGACGCGTTGCGGACATTTGCTTCGCCGCGTGAGGAGGTCTCGATGCGACAAGTTCTTTTCAAGTCACCATTCGACGATGGCTCCGACAAAGCGATCGCCAATTGGGAGAATGAAGGAGGTGCTATGCGGGTGGCTCCCGACAGGCTTTCCTTGCAGGTTCAGCGAGATTTGCTCGAACAGGAAATATTCCAAGCCATCCTGACAAGAGACCTGGACGACGAAGGGGCCTTTCGCCCATTTCACTCCTTTCCTTGGGCAATCCGAACAACTGTCGTCGAATGAACGCCCCCAACCGGGTGCCGTCAGAGGCAAAGGCGGCAGTGTTGGAGCAATGCGGCCCGCTTGAATGGAGATCTCCTGTAAATCTCTGTTTTAACTCACTTTATTGGCCAATAAATCTATCCCCTGTTCTACAAAATGCTCCAGGGACGATGGGAGGAACCAAGCCGTGAACAGCCCCGGATGTACCCTTCTTGAAAAGGCGGTTATCGCCATGCTCCAGCCCAAGATCGGCTATTTCCCCGACCATGCCGTCGCCACGCTTACGATGCCCATCTCGGTCTGGCGTGAGCGCATGCAGTCAGCCATCCAGGCCTACCTTGCAGGCGCGGCGGCAGAACGAAAGTCCTCCCGTTCTCGCAGGAGCCGAGAGCGGAAACTAGCCACCAATAAGGGAGAGGTGCGATGAATGTCCGTACGACGCGTTCGACGGTGACTTTCACCAAGCCATTCCACCTCGACGGCTTCAAGGAATATCAGCTGCCGGGAACGTACAGAGTCGACATCGACGAGGAGTTGATCGAGGGCGTGTCATTTCTGGCCTATCGACGCGTCGCGGCTCTTTTTCACCTGCCGGCACTCTCACAGCCACAAACCTCGATCCAGGTGGCCCGCATCACACCCGCCACGTTCGACGCCATGCTCGAACAGGACTCCACGATCATCTAGCAATGGCTGAAATTGGTTGGAGCATCATGCCGAAATCTGGACTCCGGCTTTCGGCAAAAACGGCGCGACTACAAAACTTACGGCATCAGGCCCGTTTCTGAAGCCGGTCAGATGCTACAGGAGATGCTTGCGTAGGCGTCATCGGTTGGGCTCACGCAAGTCAGCCTGTGCTGCAAATCGGAGCCAAATGGGGGCAACCGAGCCATTTTACGTTGCTACCTCGTATGTCCAGACCCGAAACGACGTCAGGACATGTGGGCCGAACGAGTTGATGAGAGGGACATCGGCAGCATCCCGGCCGCGAGCAACCACGATCCGTCCAATCCGGGGAACATTGTTTCGCGGATCGAACGTATGCCATGCCCCGCCTAGGAACACCTCTATCCAGGCGCTGAAGTCCATGGGGTCGACGACGGGGACACCGATGTCACCCAGATGGCCGTTGACGTAGCGCGCGGGAATATTGAGGCAGCGGCAGAGGGTTACCGCCAGATGCGCGAAGTCGCGACAGACGCCGATGCGCTCATGGAAAACCTCGAAAGCCGTTCGCGTCGAACGGGCCTGCATGTAATCAAAGCGGATGTGGCCATGAACGAAGTCGCAGATCGCCTGCACGCGGCCCCAGCCGGGAGCGATCGTGCCGAACATATCCCAGGCGGCCTGGCTGAGGCGGTCCGTTTCGCAGTAGCGGCTGCCCATGAGGTAGGCAAGGCAATCATCTGGCAGCTCCGGCACCGGCAACTCCCGGGCAGACGACAGCACTTTGTCTGGCTTGCCGTCATCCTCGATCGTGGCATCGCCCCAGATGGTCAGGTCACCCCTTGGAGCGGTAAGCCGACGGCAGCGATTACCAAACAGATCGAGATAGGTCGAAAGTTCGACATGTGGCGTGGTGAAGATCGTTTCTGAGGCCCGAACATCGGCCGCACGATCCTCGTGGACAGACATCAGGCAGACCAAGGCGGTCGGTTGCGGGCAGTTCAAGGCGATCTCATAGCCGTAGCGAATCAACATCAGACCGCCGATCGGAAATCGGAGACGGTCAGCGTGTAGGAGTTGAGGTGATCGTGAGAATAGGCCTCGCGGGCGACATCATAGATGGATGCACGCGAGGCATCGAAAGCTGAAAGGCACGCCGCTTCCGATGTCGCTGATCCGCCTGCCATCGTGCCCAGTTTGACGAGCGCATCAGCCTCGACAAAGAATCTTATTTCGAACATGCCATCATAGCCGAAGAATCGGACCGCGTTTCGCCCATCGTCGAAGCTACGGCTTGGGTTGGGAAAGGCCAGTGTCATGATTGCCAGCCCATTCTGGCAGGCCCCGAACGAAATACGGTTTTCACGGGTCGCACTTTGCTCCAACTCCCCAGTTTAACGCATTTTCGTCGCTGTGGACGATTCATGGCACCAGGCTTTCATCCAGAACCGTCGACGGCGCCGAGACTGTACGAATAGAGGCGATTTCCCGCACAATCGCTGATGGATAGGGCATCGGGCTGCTGCGGCATGTCGAGGGTATGCCAAAGCTGACGCGCGATCGCGATCGCATCATCAACACCAGCGGCGTCGACAGTTTCACGGCCGACGACTGCGTGCGCATCGTCCGCCAGACGGACACGATAAAAATCTATCACCATCTTCATTGCCATCGCTCCGCGCAATTTGATAGGAATTTGGCCCTGTTTCTATCGAATATGATACATAATTCTGTAGATAATATCGTTCTTTAATTGCAGATAACTCGCTTATTTGAAAACTTTTCTAAACTAATCTCGTTATAAACATTGCATAGAAGATCAGTATACGAAAAATGCTGGTTCAAATGTTTCGTTGGTCCCAGATACTGAACGGTCTTAACTTGCAGGGGTGACCCGAAAAGATTTCAAAATGTCAAGCTCGATATCAGGTCCGCGATCAGTATCGTCGAGATATGACAGAAGGTATCGGACACGGCATAGGGCAGTATGATCTTATTTCCATGCCGCATCGCGCCGCATGTATAAACGACATTGGGCACGTACCCCTCGCGCTCGGACGGATTGGGGCGGATCAGCGGCTGGCTCGATCGCGCCAGAATCTTCGATGGGTCTTGCTTGTCCAGGAGAACCGCTCCGATGGAATATTTTCGGATCGGACCGACGCCATGGGTCAGCAGCAGCCAGCCTTCGTCGAGTTCGATAGGGGAACCGCAGGTGCCTATCTGAACGAACTCCCAGGGAAAATGCGGCTTCACGATGGCCTTGCCGCCATCCCAGGCATAAAGATCGTCGGAATAGATCAGATACAGGTTCTCATTGTCTTGCCGAGTGATCATGGCGTAATGGCCATCGATCTTGCGCGGGAACAACGCCATGCCCTTGTTGCGGGCAGCGGCTCCTCTTAGTGGCGTCATTCGAAACGAAACGAAATCCGTGGTCTCGATCAACTCGGAGCGTATCGCCTGACCGCTGTAGGCCGTGTAGGTCGCATAGAAAATGTCCTTGCCGCCATCATCGAATTTCACGAAGCGAGCGTCTTCGATGCCGTTCGACTGCGCGATCGTGACCGGAAAGATCACCCTTTCACTGATTTCGTCCGCAGGGTCGAAGCCGACCACGACCTCATCACCATCCGGGCCCGATGTCCTGTGTTGCACTTTGGGAAGGGAGGCGAGGCGGGCGGCAGGCTGGACGGTTACAGTACCGTCGGCCGTGATGGTTCCCGATCGAAAGGTGAGTGAGGAAATATGTCCTTCTCCGACAGCACGCAGGCTCAAGATGAAGCGGTGTCCGCCCTCGGGCGCGCCAGACTGGTTCGGATCGAGGACAATGCTCGGATTGAACAAAGCTGACGCTTCGAAAGAGTACTCATTGAGAAAATAGGCACCCACCAGCAGACGTTGCGTTGCGGTGAAATCCGTATGCGACGCAAAGGCATCTTCCATCTCGTCGGCGCGAGCCTGCATTGAGCCCAGAAGATTACGATGCCGGGACTGGAAATTGGCTAGAACGTCGGCGAGTTCTCGTTCAGCCTCTTCCGGACTGAGAGCCAGAACACGATCGACGATGTGGTTCGCCCGGGTCTTGTCCACCGGACTGAGATCCCGCGGCTCCGTTGCTGGCTTGAATGGGCGCACGATCACTCTCGCCGGATTCGGGCGTAGATAGACATCCTGCCGGTTTATTAGAGGGTTCTGCGACAGAACATCCTCGACATGGGTCGGCAGGTCTGGATCGTCATTCATAGAGATCTTTCCAACTCCCCTGCCCAAAACCGACCTTGGTATTCGCTGAAACTCGCCAATGAACTCAAACATGAAGCGCTCGAACGGGTCTGACCTTCATGCCCTCGCTGTTTTCGCGTGCCAACTGGTGGATTTCCGCAAGGCTGCTCAAATAGGACAGGACGGATTCGCCGCCCCTATTTTCATTGACGCGGTCAGGATGCAGCCCATCGCAGCAACTGCCGTCTTGTAGATCGACCAAGGACTCCAATAGATCGTTGCTACCCAGGAACCAGGCAAAGATGCGGGTCGCATCAGCCTGCCAGCGCACGTCATTCGTCGATCGCCAGGCCGAGATGCAGGCCGAAATCATGGCTGTGGCTTCCACTGGTTGCTGGTCGAAGGCATGGGGCAGGGTGCGGGCTTCCCCAAACCCCCTCGTGCCGACCGGCCGGAAACAGCCAGTCGGTCCGATCTGCAATTGCGTCAGCCAGCGCAGGGAGCGCAGGCCCGCGTCGACATAGACAGAATTTCGAACCGAGTGGCCTGTCACTATCAAGGCCTGCGACAGGCGGGCATTGTCATAGGAAAGACCCTCCTCGAACCAGATCCAGTCGGCTGTCTCGACCTTCGACAGAAGTGAAATCAATCTGTCGGCGAGCAGCGTACGCAAGCGCAAGGCCGCGGCGTTGCCTCCGGCTACCGCGCAGTAATCGTCGAGACCCAGCAATGCAAACGCCCAGGCCCGGGGCGAGGTGAAGCTTTCGACCGCATCCAGGGCCTGTGCGAACAAGGATGCGGCCCAGCGCTGCCGCGACGCATTGGCGTCGCTGCGGGCGCAGCGTCCCAGAGCCCACAGAGTCCGCCCGTGGCTGTCTTCCGAGCCACTATCCTCGAGCCAGCGGCGGTCGAAACTCATGAAGTTGCGAAAGCGCCTCGTGCCGGGGTTCCAGGCATGCTGGACAAAGGCAGCGAAACGAGCGGTCAAGGCTTCCGACAAACGCAACTCACCTGGGCTGTTGAGTGCGCAGGCGAGCAGCAGCGCGCGGGCGTTGTCGTCGACACAATAGCCGTGATCGCGATCCGGGACACAGTGAATGGCGTGCTGGAAAAGCCCGGTATCATCGCACATCGACAGGAAATGGCCGAGTTCCATCGATGGCGAGGCTTCGATGTCTCGGGCGAACAGGCGGTGGTCTATCTGCCGGCGCGCCTTATGAGGCAGTTTGCTCCGTTGCGCGCGAACGGCCTTTTCGAAAACGCCAAGGTATCGTTCGGCGGTGCGGTCCCACGTCATCGATCGGCTGCTGGCATAGGCCCGCTCACGCATCGCCTGGCGCTCGTCATCATTGGTGAGCAGCCCTCCAATGGCGCTGCCGATCGCGGAGGAATCGCCGAATGGCACAAGGATGCCACGGCCATCGGCGAGCAATTCCTGGGCGTGCCAATAGGGCGTGGATACCACTGCCTTGCCGAGCCCGAAACTGTAGGCGAGGGTGCCCGATGTCATTTGCGCCTCATTGAGGTAGGGCGTGACATAGACATCGCACATCGCAATGAAGGCGAGCAGAGTCGGCTTGTCGACGAACCGGTCGAGGAACACTACATGTTTCTCGATCGCCAGATCTTGCGCCCGCTCCATCAGACTCTGGCGATAGCCTTCCCCGTCGGTCCGCACCAGATTGGGGTGGGTCGCGCCCAGGACCACATAGACTGCGTCCGGCCGGCTTTTCAGGATGGAGGGCATGGCATCGATCATGGTTTCGATGCCCTTATTGGGAGAAAGCAGGCCGAAGGTCAGAATGACGGCTTTGCCGGCGAAGCCTAGCTTGGCCTTGGCCCGATCCGGCGTGACAAAGGCAAAGTCTGGAATCCCATGAGGAATGATCTCGATCTTTTCATCCGCCACCTCGTAGACATGGCGCAGCAGATCACGCCCCTTCTCGGCCATGACAATGACCTTCGACGAGGTATCGACAACCTTGACGAGCACACTGCGCTGCTCCGAACTCGGCTTGGCCAAGACGGTATGAAGCGTGGTGATGATCGGCATGGTCAAACGCGAAAGTAGAGTCGTGACATGACCGCCGGCTGGGCCACCAAAGATACCGAATTCGTGTTGAAGGCAGACGGCCTCGACATGCCCGCTGTTGAGGAAGTCAGCCGCTTCGACATAATCGTCCAGTCTGTCGTCGCGGATCTGCAGCTTGACGCTCGGTGGATAAATGTAACGCTGGCCGTGATCGGTCATTGCAACAATCGACGTATCGAGGTCGGGGCGTGACGTCGCCACCGCTTGCTGCAGGTCGGTCGTGAAGGTCGCGATGCCGCACTGGCGGGGCAGGGAGTTTCCGATAAAGGCTACACGGTTCAACGATGTCATACCCGTATCTCCTTTCTCTGCACGGCAGCGCGGGGAACGATCGCGGGATGGAGAAAATCGGAGCGCGGCCCATCTGCGGGGACAGAGTCGACAAGCCTGAGTAGATCTGCCTGCGGTCGAGGGCCTGGATAGGCCACAAGGCCGCTTAGCCCGCCCGGACCGACACCGATGCGAGCGTCAGCGGCGTCCAGAAAAAACGCTTTCCCGATGCCGGCGTTCATCCAGCCGATTTGGGCATGGCCATCGAGCACGAACAGCCATGTCTCCTGTTCAACTTTCATTTCCCATTGAGTATTGGCAGCAAGATCGATGCGTTCGAGGATGAAATGAGCATCGGCAACCAGCAATGTTCTGGTGTCCGATAAGCTGTCCGCGATGGGTTGTGGTGCGGGATCCTCGCGATTGGAGGATGCCACCGCATCGTCCACATCGAGCCGGCGCTGGCGCCCGTAATCGAAGAGGCGAAATGTCGTATCGCTTCTTTGTTGAATCTCTGCAAGTACGATGCCGGCACCTATCGTATGGATCGTGCCCGCAGGAACGAAGATGACGTCATCCTTCTGGACGCTGCGCCACTTTACCAGCTGCGATATCGAGCCATCCTCGATTGATGCCCTGAGTTGTGTTGCATCGAGATGACGCTTCAAGCCAAGAGCCACGCAGGCGTCCGGACTGGCCGACAGAATGTACCAGGCTTCGGTCTTGCCATGTTTGAGGCCAATCGATTGCGCGAAGGCGTCGTCAGGATGCACCTGGATGGAAAGAGGTTGGGTGGTGAAAAGCAGTTTGAGGAGTAGTGCCGGCTCAATCGCACTGGCGCCGGGTCGCTGGCACCATAGCTCCCCGATAGCACCGCTATCGTCCTGAATATCGCTCCAAGGCAGCAGGTCCGTACTTCCCCACGGCTTGCGCACGACACGTATGTCGGCCTGTTCAATTGCCATCATGATCTCCTCGTTTGCACCAGCGGGTGCTACCGGAGGTGAAGAATGGTCTTAACGTCTCGATCCTCGCGCCAGCATGTCGAGCACGCTCTCCTGCATTGCTGTCGAGAACAGAGGCTGCGTTTGGCCGGGTTATTTCCTCTTTTTTGGAAGGATCATGCCGACGGGTGTCAGCGTCCCGCGTGTCAGTGACGAAGTCGCCGCGACAGGAGCCGTCGACTTGGCGGTCTTTGGCTTGCGAGTTTCCCGATTGCCGCGTTTCTGCCCCTTGGCCATGCTGTTCCTCTCTATCTGTTGCATTTGGAAATTGTGCTGTGCAGAAACACGAAGTTCCACGATTTTAGGGTTTATAAAGACGATAATGATAATATACGTCGAATTTTTAAGAATGGTTTTTGTAATAGAATATAGGATTCCAAAAAAATAGACGTAAAATTTCAATAACACTTGCCGACGTTTACATGGGTATGATCTTCGAAATAAAAAGATCAAAGGCATGTATTTTTATTTTATAGTTTAAGTTTACAAAAATACGTTGACATTGAACAAGAATGCCTTATGATTTTGGGCCTTCAATTACTGAGGGCGCTGTCCATAGGTATGAGCGATCCGGAGGTGACGTGCTGCGTCACCAGTTTTTGCAGCGGAGACCAGTTTGGGCGCGTTACCCGCCAGCGCGAGCACAAGACATTTTTGGCTTCCGATTTAGAAGATTCCTCAAACCACCTATTCTTCGGAAACGTCTCAGCTGGCCGCTCTGCGCAGCGGATAATTGTTGTGGTCGTAGAGGGATCGGATCTCGGGGCCGGTGTAATCGCCATCATCGGTTTCGATCATGAGCGTTCGTAACTCCACCAGCGATTTCTCGACTGCAAACTGAACGGCGAGCGCGAGATTTTCGAACCGACGATACTTCTGGGGTGCCCTGCCTCGCATTGAGCGAGAGGCTCCAGATATCTGCTCATACACCGCTGCGGGCGTCGCAAAATCCAATGTCGTCATTTCGGCAATCTTCTCGCAAGTCACCATAATAAAAAAGGTCGGGCGAACCCGACCTTCTCATCGCGCAGCCATGGCCAGTGCCAGTACATCCGTGGTCAAAGACCAGACGCGCCATATTCTCACGCAGCTTGAAGGTTCTCGGCTGCACTTTTTCCATTGCGGCGATCGGTTACGACATCGAAGGAGAGCTTCTGCCCCTCTACGATCGTGTGCATTCCCGCTCGCTCGACAGCCGAAATGTGAACGAACACATCGGGGCCCCCAGCATCGAGCTGGATAAAGCCAAAGCCCTTGACCGTGTTGAAGAACTTTACAGTTCCAGTATTCATGACGATTTCCTTTTAATCGTTCGCAATAAATAACCTACCGAACAATGTGCTCGGCGAGGAAGTTTTGATCGATTTTTGGAGAGGAAAATCGTCGGCGCCAAAAGCGCAGAAAAAGATCGGCAACAGCATCGATAAAAATAACAATAATCTTTAAATGTGACTATGGCAAGGCAGATAATAATTTTAAAATTTTCTTCGAAAATATCTCAGGAATTTCCAAAATTATCATGTCGCTTTGCGAAAGTACGAGACGGTCATTTGTCGATTTTAAAGACGCATAGTCCACTCGGCAATGTGTCCCCGTCGCGAAGCTCGGCAAGTATCTGCGTCACGTCCTCCCGGAAGGATTCCCACATGGGCTCGCCCTCAAATCCGACCAGTTCCTCATGCCCCTCCATTCGGCACATCAGGCGACAGATGCGTTCGACAGGATCAGAGAGGTTTTTGGACATCGCTTCTTCCTTCCAGTGTTTCTGTTATCAATGCGCTGGAAGGGCCACCTACCGCTCGGTATCACCCCGATCAGCAAAGGGAGGCGTTTGCACAAGTGTCGCTATGAGTCGCAGCAAAGCCTGATGCTCCGGACCGTTGGCACCGGTTCTGAGGAAGTCGCGCAAGGCGACAAAGGAAATCGCGGAGCCGGAAGGGCCATTGGCTTGATGAATGATGACGGCCATCCCGTCCGAAGGGTCTCGACCGAGATACCAGACATCACCATTCGGGCTTCTATAAAGCTCGCGACGTTCATCCATCTCAATTCTCCTGTTTTGCGATAGCCGGCGATGAATCAGATCTGCGGGAAGCAATGAAGCGGGCCCTGCGCGCGCCAGGGGCATTCTCTGCCTAAAGCGTTTTGCGATGAGACCGACTCACGCCTGAACGCGCTTTGCTCCAGCGCGCGCCACGACCTTGGTCTTCCGCAAGCGACCGAGGCGGGAAGGTTTGGCTCTGTATCGGTGCTGAGCCTGGTGTGAACTCGGTCCGCCATGATGTCGTCGAAGCACACGCATTCCACCAAGCGCCAGCTTCATCTTCGCGGGCCATGACCCTGCCTCATCGCTGGCTGCTGTTTCCCCTCCCGACGGAACAGATCACCAAACAGTGCGCGGTTTCCCCATCACTGCATCAAATGCACATGGGCTTCCTCGCACGCTGCAATGAAGGCGGCTCGGGCATCATCGGGTTCACCCATGCCCGCCATCACATCGAGGCAGGCACTTTTAGCGTCGAAGAACCTCGGTCCGGGTATGGAGGACCAGTTGTTCAGCAGATAGTGGGATGCCTCCTCGGTCGAAACGAGCACGCGGTGGCGGCCGACATCGGTCTCGGACTGGACCGGTCGACTCCAAGGTAGGGTGTCCATAATATCCCTCTTATCCATCACACAGAAAATAGCCTGGTGGTTATAACATGTGCGGTGGTCTAACGTAATTTGACTTCGGATCGGCGCTCAGCGGCGATCACTTTTAGAGTTTCGTGAAGATAATACGCTTGATAATCCTCGAAAACTTTCAGTTTCGGTTGTGTATTGGTGTAGAAATGTTCGTGAAAAGGTCAAGCGCGATCAGCTTAATATCATCGGCCGCTCGAAGAGCGCAGCGTTCCATCATGCACATATCCTAGCATGGAAATAGATCGTGTTCGAACTTATTTAGCTGGCATCGGCATGGGCATGGGCGCTGCGCCGCCCTTCGGGACATCAATATGCCATTTGCTGTGACTAGGCATCCGAGTGGGACCCTATTCCCGCGGTCGCCACGGGCGATCGCTGATGTGTGGCGAGCGCTGTAGCTAGAGACGGCTATGATGGGGCCGGTTCGGCCAATCGCCTATATCGTAACCTGTCGAGGGAAAGAGCAGCTTCGGATACCCTGGCGTGCTTTGGCGCAAGGCTTCGTTGCCTGCCCCCGCAACCAATTCTGTCATAAATCAATTACCGTCTGGGTCTAACAGCTCGGGTGGTGTTTGCATTCGGAATCTCCAACCCCGACGGAAGCATGCCCACATACGCAATGCTCCGTTGATGGTTCAGATAGTCTCGCTGGTTCGCTGTAAAGCGAGTTCCTCAGCAAGGCTGAGGGCTATTTTTCTTGTGTCGTGGTCTCGTGGGCGTAGGTTCAAGTCCCAGTTCGATCAGCCGGCGTTCCGCCGCAAGAGAACAAATTGCTTTGAGGACGCTTGGATTCGTCAGGTGTGGGTCACGCAGTGCATGAAACGCAGCCTGGATGATCCGCTTGTTGTCCGATTTTGGATTCTTGTTGGCAACATAGGCAAAGAGTGGCGCGCTGTGCAGGCCGCTCGTGGCCCCAGCGACCAAGGCTTCATAGATCTTCTTCTTTGTTTCGCCCATGGTTTGACTCTCCACAATTGGCAGCCGTTTCAGTCGAACGATATCGTCGCTCCATGATAACTGAGCAACGTTGAATATCGCTGCTTGCAACAGCCGCCGCATTGATCCGCATCAATATGAAGTGGTGGAAGGCTAGATTCATTAGGAAAGCTGGAGGGGGTGATCAACCCCAAGGAATAAAGAGCGAAGCCAGATCGCGAGTCCGGAAACAAGCGGAACGATGCTCTTCCGGCTTGCATCGATTTCACAGGCCCTACGCGGTCTTGTGGCAGGTAGTTCTTGTCGCCTTTGTCTGCTTGCTCGATTTGGTGTTCTATTCCGAAATTCGCTGAACTACTCTTTGTCCAAAATGTACGCTTTTTCTCTTGATGCCTGTCAATGCTCGGATCGGCGCTCGAGCTATATTAAGAGTTTGCCGGCAAGGAGCAAGGTTCGATGAGGTACTCGGCGGTCATGGTTTATGTCGATACTGGCGGCTACAATACTGCTCGCGTCGATCTTGCCTGCGAAGTCGCGCGACATTTCGAGGCCAGGCTTATCGGGGTGTCGGCAAGCGCCGCGCAACCGCGGGTCGTGCTGCCCGAAAAGGGGCCGGCTACCATCAGCCTGGATATGAGCCCCTATCTCGACCACGCCGAAGCGGATCTGCGTTGTGCGAAGGACCTATTCCATCGTGTCGCGCAGGCCCATGAATGCCGCCTTGAATGGCGGAGTTCCATCGACAATCCAAACGATTTCGTGGCTAGCGAGGGGCGGGCCGCCGATATCATTCTGGCCGGTCGGATGGGGAACGACGTTTCGCCACATCATGCCATCGATCCGGCCAAGCTGATCGTCTACGCAGGGCGCCCCGTGCTGGTGGTGCCGGTATCGGTCAAGACCAGTCTCCTCGGCTCGCATGCCGTGATTGCCTGGAAGGATTGCCGTGAGGCTCGCCGTGCCGTGCTCGATGCTTTACCCTTGCTGAGCAAATCGAAAAATGTGAGCGTCATCAATATTGTGGAAGGAGACCAACGTCTGACAGCACTGCAACAAACGAGCGACGTGGAGTGCTTTCTGGCGCATCACGGCATCATTTCCCGATCGGTGATCATTGAGGACGATGGGCGCTCAATTTCGAGGCAAATCACAGATTTTGCCAAGGCGCACCAAACCGGCCTCATCGTTATGGGGGCTCGGATTCATGCCCGCCTGCATGATTGGACGATTGGCGGGGAAACGCACGACATGCTCAAGAAATGCCCTATCTGCCTCTTGCTCAGCAATTGAAATTCTCTCCCGAAGTCCCTGGCCAATTCCGGTCGAATAGAGCTCGACCCCTCTCCTCGAGTACCAGCGTGGTTCAGCCATACCGCTGCACCGGCTCCAGCTGTGGCCAATACGGTCAACTCGCGAGAGGAGATATCAAAGCCCGAGTGACGATGCCCATGCTTTGCAGGCCGGTCCGGACCATCAGATTTTCCATACCCTCGAGCCGAAACGGCAGGATCACGTCCAACTTCCTCAGGGAATTCATCCCGATGAAGGAGACGGACGTGATCTTTCAGGAGGTCTAAGGCAAGATACTGGTATTGTGACTGTCGTCAGGCGACGCGCAGATTGTCTTCGACGCTGCGAACGCCGGCCGCTGACCACGCTGCGCGTTCGGCAACCTGCCGCTCATGCCACGCCTTGATCTTGCCGTCGAGGATCACCTTGTCGCCGATGACATTCACCTTGATCCCGTCGGCCTCGAACTCGGCATCCCGTTTGAGCGCGGCCAGGATCTTGGCCTGGACGTCGGGAATTTGCACGCGGGCCTTGACTTCAATGCTGTTGGTGATGCCGAGCACGCCGGAGAGCTTGCGAACTGCCCGATAGGCGGCTTCTCGCTGAAACTGCCAGTCGACGGTGCCCGCAAGGGTGACCCAGCCCTTCTCGACCTTCACCTTGACGACCCCCTCGGGGACCATGGCATCCCACGAGATGACTGAGACGGCCCTCGATGCGATCTGGTCGTCGGCTGTCTTCTTGTGGTCCGGGTAGCGGACCTCGATTTCCTCGGCTATCGCACGGACGCCTTTGATGCGGCGAGCCAATGTTTCGGCCGCGATCTTCTCGGCATAACTGCCGACATGGCCGCTCAGCGTGACGATGCCATTGTCGACGGCAACACCAATACGAGCGGCGTCAATGCTTGGATCGAAGTCGAGGGCGTCGATGATCGATTGACGCAAGACCTTGTCATTCATCGTTTCTCTCCATTTTTACTTGTCGTACGAAATGCCAGAAACAAACGCGCGGGCCGCTCGGGAGCGGCACTCACGCAGCGTTCTTGACGTCGATCTTCCGGGCGACGCTCGGCGAAGACTTGGGCACGGTCACCACCAATACGCCGTTCGAGAATTTGGCATCGATCTTCGATGGGTCGATTCCTGGCGGCAGCTCCATGCGGCGGGCGAAGGAGCCGTAGCGACGTTCGACGAGATGATAGTTCTTGTTGGTTTCGTCCCTCTCGGACTTCTTGTCACCACGAATGGTCAGGACATTGTCCGTGAGAGTCACCTCGATGTCCTTTTCCTGAAGCCCCGGCAATTCGGCGGTGAGTTCGATTGCCTGGTCGGTCTCGGCGACATCCATGCGCGGGGAAAGGTCGGCGTTTGTCGGCAGGCCGGTCCAAAGGGATTGCCTGAAATTGGGGAACCCCGAACCGAAGTCGTTGAACAGGCGGTTGACCTCGGTTTGCAAGGAAGTGAAGAGACTGCTCGGTGCGGAGTTCACGCCAGGTGAACCAAGCGGATTCGGAACCTTGTCACTCATATTTGGCCTCCATTGATCCTGGCGGGGTGCCAGTAAATGGAGTCCATCACATTCCGAGAATGAGCGCGTTGATTTCTGTCAAAACGATAGGCGCAAGAGGTAAAGTCTTATGCAATTACTTGTCTTATTGACGCCCGCGAACACGTCCGGATCGCATATCAGCTCACAGACCGCCTCAGATGTGGCTGTCCCGTCGAAGGAGGACCGGCCCCGCCGGCTTCCCGAAAACAGGGAGGTTCGACCGCGTCCTAGTGGCTCAGCAGGCAGCATTTGGTTGAATAATGCAGGACATCGCGTGTAACGCCGCCAAACATCCATTCCCTCGCCCGAGCATGGCCATAGCCACCGGCAACGATCAAGTCGGCATGCTGCTGCTCAGCATGGACAAGAATGGTCTCGCAAACAGTGCCGTCGATCGTTTCGAGAACCTGTGCATGTGCTTCGACGTCGTGAAGCCTGAGGAACTCTGCAACGGCATCGACGCGCCGCGCAGCATTGTCCCGGCCGCTTTCTTCCACGACTTCGACGATGCTGACACGCGATGCTTCCCGTAGAAATGGAAGGGCGTCAATGACAGCCCTCCGAGCCTCGCGTGTGTTGCTCCAGGCCACGAGGACATGGTCCGCCGCCAATTGCGACAGGCTGGGTGGCACGACCAGAACCGGTCGGCCGCAGCGCAGCACGACCTCTGCCGGATCCAGCGCCAGGTGCGGCAGATTGGGCGGGTTGTGGCGGCGCTGTCCCACGATGATGAGATCGGCCCTGGCACTTTCATGATACAGCGCGTCGGCTGGAAACTGCATGCTGGTCTGCCATTCCAAGTCCTTGCGATTGGAAACCGCGGCATCCCTGAACCGAGGCTCCAGGTCCTCGTCGCCATACCAAGGCAGGACCGGGCGGCTAATGGCGGGATCGTGGCCGAGAGAAATCGGATTTACCTGTTCCCTCGCCGCAAGATCGATTGCGGGTACGCAACCAATGCCAATGAGTTTGGCGTTGAACCGCGAAGCCAGTGTTGCCGCGAGTTTGGTCCTTTCATCACTTTCCTTGTTATCCTGCACATGGACCAGCATGCTGGTATAGGTCATGTTTTCGCTCCGCCTATGGGATGAAAAAGTCACCGTTGCCCAAAGGGGTAGCGGATCCTGGGCGGATGTCGTTGATCTTGCGCAAAGGACCTATGAACCGATGGCGAGGAAGAGTGCTGGGATCTTGCTCTATCGGTTGAAAGGCGACGACCGCGACATCGAAATTCTTCTCGTTCATCCCGGAGGGCCGTTCTGGGCGAAACGAGATGAACAGGCCTGGTCGATCCCCAAAGGGGAATACGATGTCGGCGAGGATGCTTACGGCGCTGCCTTGCGTGAGTTTGAGGAAGAACTCGGGATGCCATGCCCCCAGGCTGTGCCGATCGACTTGGGTGAAATCCATTACTCCAGCGGCAAGCGCATCGTTGCCTGGGCGGTGGCAGGTGATTTTGATCCCGGGGAACTGCGCAGCAATATGTTCGAGATGGAGTGGCCGCCTCGCAGTCGGCGCCTCATGCAGTTTCCCGAGGTGGACAAGGCGCAGTGGTTCGCGATGGCGGAGGGACGTAGCAAGATCCTGCCTGCTCAGCGGCCTTTCCTCGAACGATTCGCAGAGCAACTCGGGCATGACCGCCACTTTGCGCCGAGGTGACCGCGTTTTTTTAAGATCGATGTCTCCAAGGAATGAATCGTCGAGGCAGGTCTGTCAGGCCGGCCGGTTCATGGCCGGCGATGCCGGTCGCAAGGCCCGCAGAGCGTTGAGCACGACGGCGAGATCAATCGCCTCCTGAAGAAAGGCGCCAGCTACGGGATCGAGATACCCCAACGCAGCGCTTACCATGCCGACCAGCGAGAGCCCCATGCCGATAAGTACGCTCTGCAGGGCAATCCAACGCGTGCGGTGTGCGATGGCGAGCGCTTCTGCAACACGTTCGATCCTGTCGACCAGCACCACGACGTCGGCCGCCTGAGAAGCAGCGACGGCGCCTCTTGCCCCGAGCGCGGCGCCCACGTCGGCGAATGCGAGCGCGGGGGCGTCGTTGATGCCGTCTCCAATCATCATCGTGGGGGCGTGGCGCCTTTCCGCCGCTACGGCAGCCACCTTGTCCTGCGGCGTTGCGTCTGCGATGACATCGTCCAGCTTGAGCGACGTCGCCAGGGGTCGGGCGATGTCGGCGCGGTCGCCGGTCAGCAGGATGATGCGCTCGATTCCACTGGTACGAAATGCATCGAGGGTCGAATATGCATCGGGGCGCAGCTCGTCTTTGAACAGAACGCGGCCGACATAGTGTCCGTTCGAGGAAACGTGGAGTGCAGCATGGCCCGCCGGCACCGATGAAGTCCTCTCGGCACCCGCATCAGGCTCGACGAAGTCCAGGCGCCCGATCCGGATGCGAGCCTCTTCGAGCAATCCTTCCACGCCGTTTCCCGGGCTCTCATGGACTTCATTCGGCGGAATGAGATCGATATTGCGCCGGCGTGCTTCTTCGACCAGGGCCTGCGACATGACGTGATGAGAGGCCTGACCGACCGAGCCGGCCATGCGCAGGAACTGCTCAACACTCACGGATGGCTCGGGTTCGATTCGCGCGATCGACGGATAGCCGCGTGTCAACGTTCCTGTCTTGTCGAACAATACGGTGCGGATCCGGGCCAATGTCTCGAGTGTACCAGCGGTCTTGACCATTACGCCGCGCTTGGCGCAGCGTGACATGCCGGCGACCAGGGCAACCGGCACGGCGAGGATGAGCGGACAGGGGGTGGCCACGACGAGGACTGCCAGTGCGCGGTGAGGAGAGTCCCAGATCCACCAAGCCAGCCCGGCCAACCCCAGGGTCAGCATGAGGAAACCGATGGCGTAACGATCGGCCATCCGCGCCATGGGGGCCTTGGATTGACGGGCGCACTCAACGAGGCTGAGGATTGCGGCGTATGTGCTCTCTCGTGCAGGCCTGGAAACCCGCAGATCGAAGGCGGCCCCCGCGTTCACGATTCCGCTCGAAAGGGCATCGCCGGCAAGCCGTCGCACCGGCATGGCTTCCCCGGTCAGGGCTGACTCGTCCAGGGTTGCATCAGGCCCGATGAGCAGGCCATCGGTCGGCAGGACATCTCCGGGGCGCACCAGGATGCGATCGCCAGGCGATAGGGATTCGATCGGCACCGTTTGGAGACGATCACCTTGATAAAGCTGGGCGCTGCGAGCGACCCGGCTGAGCAGGGCCGTCATGGCCGAACTCGCGCGGCCCTGCGCGAATTGCTCCAGGGCCTGGCCGCCGGCAAACATCAAGGCGATGACGACGCCGGCCAGGGCTTCGCCGCCCCAGATGGCGCCCGCCATCGCCAGAGCCGCAATGATGTCCAGCCCGACATTCCCTCGCACCAGGCCGCGCAGGATGGTGATCGCAAGGACGATTAGAACCGGTACGGTGCCGGCCAGCCATAGGGTGTGCGCGACCTGCAAACGCTCCAGCAGGTAAGCAACCAATCCTGCTGGTAGCGCAGCCGCGGGAAGCGCCGCGAGCGCTACGGAAGCCATCCGAGGCAGGTCGGGCTTTGTCGGCGGGGCAGACGCTTCCTTGGTATCTGCGGTGCGTCGTGCAATTAAGGAGAGGTCGTGAACCATGGAGTGGCCTGCAGGCGAAGCCGGATCGAGGCATCGGAAAACAGCACCGGTTGCACTGAATGCCGGCTTTCGAATGTCTCCGTCAGTGAGCCATCAGGAGCGGAACATCGGTTTTCTCGACGAGTTCAACGGTTGTGCCGCCCATGATCCATTCTCTCAGGCGCGAATGCCCGTAAGCGCCGGCAACGATCAGATCCGCTGAGATGCGGTGCGCTTCCTGCAGGAGTGTACTCGTCACGTCCTCAGTAAGGGGAAGAACGTCCACCACCGTTTCCACACCATGCCGTACCAGATAGGTCGCAATATCCGCCAGACCCACATCCTCATCGAGGTCGGCTTTTTGCCTTTCCTCTTCGACGGTCACGACTTTGACAAGCGATGCCAGCCTGAGGAGGGGGAGCGCCTCCGCGACGGCCCTGCTGGCTTCCTTGGTATCGGTCCAGCCGATGAGCACGGTCCGGATCGGCTGCCTGGGTTGTTGTCCGGGCGGCGCCAGATAGACGCTCCGGCCACTTTCGAACAATATCGCTTCGATCAAATGCCTCCAATCGGTGTTTGCCTCGTCCTTGCGCGGGCAACTGCCGATGAACAGGTCGGTGGTTCGGACTTGCGTTGCCAGAAGGGAGGATAACCATCCCGCGGCATCCTCGATGCGCCGGATTTCGCTGGATACGGAAAGGCGCTCGAGGCGCGGTTGCAGCCGTTCGATCGCGGCAGTAGCGCGTTGCTGGATCTGGTCCACCATGTCCATGCTGACGCCCGTACCCATCTCGCCGGCATAAATTGAAATATCGGGCAAGAGGCTGGTGAAAAGGCCGGTGAGATGGCTGTCAAAAGTCGCCGCCAGCATTTCGGCATGGGAGAGGCGAACTTCGTCCTCCTCGCTGCCATCGAGGTGGACGGCAAGGGTCTTGTAATTGTCCGGGCGAACGGAGGCTTTGGCTTCCAGTGGCTGGGTCGAGGAACTGTCGGCTTTCATTGAACCCTCCTGATTACGGGAATCCACGCTCTCTGCGTGCCCCGAGCGGAATGATGCCAGCCTTGCTTCTTCGAGCTTTCATTGCGTTGATCTGGCTCAAGGGAAATATCCGGAGGTCAAATATCGCGGCTCGCAGCGCCAATCCGGTAGCTCCGGAAGCTGCAGAGCTTGCGCTGAATCAAAGCCGAGCCCGCGCTCCAGCCCTAAACAGGCAGGTGCACCAAGATTGACGCGTCTTGTCGATGTCGCTGGCGCCGATGGCTGGCCTTGGTCGGAGGTCCTCACGGGCTGTCAGGCCGACGGAGTCGTCGCACTCCGGGCGTTGTGGTTTGCGGTCGTCGAGGAAGAACCATAATCCAGTCCAAGCCGCAGGCCAAGGTCGCCATCAGGGTGCGCGATCTCGTGGTTGGTTTTGGGGACAGGATCGTTCTCGATCACGTCGACCTCGATATTTGTGAAGGCGAAATCATCGGTTTGATCGGGGCGTCCGGCTCGGGCAAATCCGTCCTGTTGCGAAGCATCGTGGGGCTGGTGCCCAAGCGGGCCGGCAGCATTGAGATATTGGGACTCAATCCCGACGCGCTCGATGCCGAGGGACGACGGGATCTGGGCCTTCGATGCGGAATCATGTTTCAGCAGGGGGCCTTGTTCTCTTCCCTGACGGTGAGGGAGAACATCCAATTGCCGATGCGCGAGTTTCTCGATCTTTCCGACCACCTGATGGATGAACTCGCCATGTACAAATTGAAGATGGTGGGGTTGCTGGTGGATGCGGCCGACAAATACCCTGCTCAACTCTCCGGTGGTATGGCAAAGCGCGTCGCGCTGGCTCGAGCTCTGGCTCTCGATCCAGAAATCGTCTTTCTGGACGAGCCTACTTCGGGTCTCGATCCGATCGGAGCGGGCGATTTCGACGCATTGGTCTCCGTTCTGCATCACACCATGAAGCTGACGACCTTCATGGTAACCCACGACCTGGACAGCTTGCGCAATGTGTGCAGCCGGATTGTAGCGATGGCGAAGGGCAGGATTGTCGCCAGCGGCGGTTTGGAGGCGATGCTCCTCTCTCAAGATCCCTGGGTCAAAGCCTATTTTCATGGGGCGCGTGGCCAGGCGGCTTTTGGCTGACCTCTTGGCGCCAATGCCTGGACAGGCGAGAGGCCTTTCATCGAACGCCGCATCGTACTGCCGGTGACGGCCTATCAATCATCCGTGCAGGGGGCTCGCCTATGTCTGGTGCACATTTGCAGATGGAAAGCCCAGGCCATGCCGTTGAATCCGGCCGAGGCAACGTCGATAAGGACGGGGGCATGCCACGCAGTCTGTATCGCTTCATCTGGCAAGTGAGTGGTGCCCATCAGTTGTGGATCACGGTTCTGTCGATCCTCTTGTTCGCGGTCGGCACTTCCTCCCTCGAGGTGCAAAGGCGAGTCGTCAACGATGCGCTTCGCGGCGGGATCTATCGCCCTATCCTCATGCTGGCCGGCCTTTATTTGGGCATCAGCATCGCGGAAGGCTTGGTGAAGCTCTGCCTCAATATTTATAGGAACTGGGTGGGGGAGAGGGCTGTCCGGGCATTGCGCCAATCGGTGTTTGTAACGGGAGAGGGCGGTACGATCGCGCCGGTACCGGATCTGACCGAAGGCATTCAGCTTTCAATTGTTCTGGAGGAGGCGGATCCGCTCGGCGGATTCGTGGGGGAGGCCTTTTCCGAGCCCGTTTTGCAGGCTGGAGTCCTGATCTCCGTCGTTGGATATCTCCTCTATCTGCAGCCATTGATGGCGCTCCTCGTCGTGTTTGTTTTCTTTCCGCAGATCGGTTTCGTGCCGCTCATGCAGAACGCCATCAACCGGCGGGTGCAGACGAGGGTAGGTCTGCTGCGTGAAATGAGCGGCGAAATCGTGGGTGCCCGAGGGGCGATTGACGGTGACGGCCGTCAGCATACGCGCATCCATGCGGTATTCATGCAGAACATGGCCATCTACAAGCTCAAGTTCTCCATGAACTTTCTGATGAACCTGATGACCCAGCTCGGGGTGACGGCGATCCTGGCGCTGGGGGGCTATTTCGTCGTTGTCGGCAAAATCGAGATAGGCACTGTGGTCGCCTTCCTCTCGGGGCTGAGCAGGATCAACGATCCATGGGGCGATCTGGTCACCTGGTATCGGGATCTGCAGGCGACACGGGTCAAATATCGTCTCCTGTGCGATGCCCAGAAGCTGGGAGCGATCGCGGGAGAGGTTGGGGAATGAGAGCTGCAGTGAGCCTGGCCGAACAGGGCAGCGGATCGCTTTTGCCGACCTGATGCGATCCTGGCTTCCCTCACGCGAGCAGTGCTTCCGACCGGTGGCCCGACTGTGCGGTCGCAGTGTCTTACTGAGCCGCCAGGAGCGCCTTGCGAAAACGTATGCTCGCGATCAGAAAGAAAACGCTGCCGATTGCAGTCAACGCCGCAAGCTGGGGCCAGATGATGGAAAGGTCGGCGCCTCGATAGAGGATGGCCTGGGATAGGCTGACAAAGTGGGGTGAGGGCGTGAACTGCATGACCGTCTGGAGCCATTCGGGCATGCTCTCCATCGGCGTGGTACTCCCCGACAGGAGGTTCATGACGATGAGGATGGGCATTACCAGCAACCCGAATTGCGCCATCGAGGTGGAGACCGTGGAAATCAGGATGCCCAGCGCGGTAACCGAGAACAGGTAGACGATGCTCGATCCCACGAACAGGCCCAGGGAACCTGCGACCGGAACGCCCAGAAGGCGCTCGACGACGATCAGAAGCGAAAGGCTGGCTGCGACGACGATGACAAGCCCGTTGGCCCAGATCTTGGCCATCATGATCTCGAAGGGGGTGACGGGCATCACGAGCAGGTGCTCGATCGTGCCGTGTTCCCTTTCGCGGATCAGCGCGGCGCCCGTGAGGATGACCGCCAGCATCGTGACATTGTTGATCACCTGCATCACGGCCGTGAACCAGGCCGATTGCAGGTTGGGATTGAACTTGGCTCGGACCACCAGGTCGATCGGGGTCGGATTGTCGGTGCCGGGGAGGGCCTTGCGTGCTTCCTCGTACATGATGCTCTGAATGTAGGAGGCACCGTTCCCAGCCTGGGACATCGCCGTCGCGTCGATATTGAGCTGGATCGACGGGTGACGCCCTGCGAGGGCATCCTGCTCGAAATTCGGGGGTATTTCGACGACGAATACGAAGCGTCCGGCATTCATCGTGCGATCGACCTCATCGGCATTGATGAGAACCGGTTCTTCGAAGAAGGGTTTGAGCAGAGCGTCGCGCAGACGAAAAGACAGCGAGGAGCGGTCTTCATCGACCACGGCGACCGAGGCATTTTTCACTTCGAAGGTCGCGCCGGTGGCAACCGTGTAGACGGCGAAGGTGAAGGTGTAGAGGATAAGGGCAACCAGGACGGGATCAGCCTTCAGGCTGAATAGCTCCTTGATGCCGAGCCGCCATATCGTGGTGAGACGGCCCATGTCAGGCCCCCCTTTTGCGTAGCGCGAGCACGGAGGCTGCGATGAAGACCAGTCCGAACAGCAGGAGGACGGTGAGATTGGGCCAGAGATCTCCAAAGCCCAGCCCCTTGGCGAACACGCCGACACTGACGGGCTGGTACCAGGCGGCCGGGAAGGCAAGACCCATCAGGCGCCCTCCACCCGATAGGGAGGAGACAGGCACGAGCAGGCCGGAGAAGTTGACGGCGGGAATGATCGCAATGATGGCGGTGGCGAAGATGGCCGCGACCTGGCTGCGCACGAAACTGGACACGAACAGGCCGAAGCCGGTGGTGGCCAGCACATAGGCAAAGGACGCCGCCAGCAAAGTGGGAAGCGACCCGCGCATGGGGACCTGAAAGAGATAGACAGCCTGCAAGATCAAGGTCAGGCAACTGATGAAGGCGATTGCGACATAGGGCAATTGCTTGCCCAGAAGGAATTCGAGCTTGGTGACGGGGGTCGACTGGAAATTGGCGATCGATCCGGTTTCTTTTTCCTTGACGATGCCCAAGGCCGTCATCACCGCGGGGATGAGCACCAGGATCAACACGATCACGCTCGGAACGATGGCATTGGCGCTCCGGAATGCCTGGTTGTAACGAAAACGCGGTTCGATCCCGATCGGGTAGGCAGGGGCCGCCCGCCCTCTTTGCCGCTTTGCGGCATCGGTGAGGTAGGTCGTTGCCAATCCCGTGACATAGCCGCGAGTGGTTTCTGCGCGGAAGGGCATGGCCCCATCCAGCCAGATACCGACTTGCGGGGTGAGCTGGCGCATCAGGTCCCTGCCGAATCCGGATGGGAGCTCGATCGCCAGCTTCAGCTCCCCGCTCTGCATCCGGGTTTCGAGCTCCTCAGCCGACCGGATGGCGGGCTGCTGGGCGAAGTAGCGGGAGCCCTCGAAGCTCTCGAGCAACTGCCGGCTCTGTGCGGACTGGTCCTGATCGAAAGCTGCGTAGGGGATCTTCTCCACGTCGAAAGAGATGCCGTATCCGAAAGTGAGCAGGAGCAGGACCGGGCCTATCAGAGCGAAGGCGAGGCGCAGCGGGTCACGCATGATCTCCAGCGTCTCGCGCCGGGCATAGGCCCATAATCTACGCCCATCCAGCCGCCTTGGCCTGGCGGGCGCCGCCTTGGCCGGAGCCACCGTCCGTGCCTTGCCGATCGAACTCGCCATGCCGGCCTGCTCGAGCACCTCAACGAAGGCGTCTTCCAGATTCGACTTGCCTCTGTCTGCCTTCAATTCCGACGGCGTTCCGACAGCAAGCACTTTGCCTTGATGCATGAAGGAGATGCGATCGCAGCGCTCGGCCTCGTTCATGAAATGCGTGGACAGGAAGATGGTGACGCCTTCCTCGCGCGAGAGCGACAGCAAGAAGCGCCAAAATCCATCACGCGCCACCGGATCCACCCCCGAGGTGGGCTCGTCCAGGATCAGGATTTCGGGGCGATGGATCACCGCCACGGCGAGTTGCAGGCGTTGGCGGATGCCGAGGGGCAGGCTTTCCGGACGGGTATCGGCGACGGTTTGCAGGTCGAAACGGGCCAGCATTTCGGCCACGCGTGCTTCGATGTCAGCACGCGCCAAGCCAAAGAGCTGCGCATGCAGGACGAGGTTCTGGTGAACCGTCAGTTCGCCATAAAGGGAGAAGGCCTGTGACATGTAGCCGACCCGGCGTCTGGTTTGCATGTCGCCGGCATCCAGAGGGTGACCGAACAGGCGCGCCTCGCCTTCGCTCGCGGGCAGAAGCCCGGTGAGCATCTTCATGGTGGTGCTTTTGCCGCTGCCATTCGAGCCCAGGAATCCGAAGATTTCGCCCTTTTCAATGCGGAAGCTGACATGATCGACGGCCGTAAAATCGCCGAAACGGCGTGTGAGGCCGGAAGCCTCGATCGCTGGCGGGCCATCTGCCGGGCCAGCGGGGCGCGGGGGGATCGTCAGCTCGGCCTTGTCGCCGGCGTCGGGCAACAAAGCGACGAAAGCGGCCTCCAGGCTGGAAGCATTTGCCTGTCGCTTGATGTCGTTTGGCGAGCCTTGCGCGATCACACGCCCTTCATCCAGGGCCGCAAGCCAGTCGAAATGTTCGGCCTCGTCCATATAGGCGGTTGCCACCAGAACACTCAGATTGGGGCTGTCTTCCCGAAGGCGTTCGATCAGACGCCAGAACTGCCGCCGCGACAATGGATCGATCCCGGTCGTCGGCTCATCCAGGATGATCAGATCGGGGTCGTGGATCAGGGCGGAGCAAATACCGAGTTTCTGCTTCATGCCGCCGGATAGTTTGGCTGCCGGCCGGTCGCGAAATGCCGACAGGCCCGTCACCTCCAGCAATTGTGCAATGCGAGCAATGCGTTCGCTCGAACCCTGGCCGAAAAGCCGGCCGAAGAAGTCGAGGTTCTCGGCCACGCTCAAGGTTGGGTAGAGGTTGCGGCCGAGGCCCTGGGGCATATAGGCAATGCGCGAGCGGTTGAGGCGTAATTGTTCGGTGGAGCGAACATCGCCTCCCAGAACCAGGATCTCGCCTTGCTGGGGCCGTGTGACCCCCGCCACGAGGCCGAGCAGGGTCGATTTGCCGACGCCATCAGGACCAATCAGGCCGGCCATGCAGCCGGCAGGTGTGGCCAGAGAAACGTGGCTGAGGGCATCATGCCGCCCATAGCGATGGACGACGTCTCGCAACTCGATGACAGGCTCGGTCATTGCGGCAGCTTCACCAGAAGCCGGTCCGGCCAGGCCGCGGTCTGGCTGGTCCGCACATAGGCGACGCCACGCACGCCCGTCTTAACCCGGGCTTCGTATTGCTTCAAAAGTGTCGGTGCGATCTTCAGCTTGACACGGAACATCAGTTTTTCCCGTTCGTCGGCCGTTTCGACCGCCTTGGGGGTGAACTGAGCATCCGTGGCAACGAAACTCACGGTGGCCGGCACGACATAATCCGGAGCCGCGTCGAGGATGATGCGCGCTTCGTCGCCCAGAGCGAGGCGTCCCGCGGCTCGCGAGGGCAGGAAGATAGTCATGTAGACGTCCGACAGGTCGAGGAGAGTGACGACCGGAGCTCCGGCTGCGACGACCTCTCCCGACTGGACGAGCTTGTATTCGATGCGGCCACGTCGTGGCGCGGTCAGGACGGCGTCGTCGACGAGCGAACTAACGCGGGCAACCTCTGCCCGGGCGGCATCTGCCGCCGCGTTGGCTTCGTCGAGATTGGCGATGCCGGCCTTCCTTGCTGCCTCCGCGACATTGAGCTGGCTGCGCCTCAGGTCCAATTGCTGCGTCGTGCCGTAGCCCCGCGCAGCAAGGGTGGAGGCGCGGTCGAGTTCCTGATGGGCGAGGACGAGCTCGCTTTCACGCTGGGCCAGCGCCGCTTCGGCTTCGGCGATGGTTTTTTCGGCTCGCCGGACCTGAGCCTGCGTGCCGGCAAGCTGTGCCTGCAGGTCGGAGACATCCATGCGGGCAACGACCGAACCTGCCTCGACGGTTTGTCCTTCCTCGACAAGGACCTGTGCCACGCGCCCAGCGAATTTGGCTGCGACCAATACGTGTTCGGCTTCGATACGCCCGTTGGAGTAAGTGATGTCGGTGGGCAAGGCGGCCTTGCCGGTCCCGTTCCACAGGCTGCGCAGACGGTCGGCGATATTGGAGGTTTGGTCGGCAGCCGAGGACAGGCCGCTTATGGTGCATCCGGCGGCCACAACAGCGGCGAAAACACAAAGGCGAAGAGGCTGGCGCAACGAAGGTGCTCCCGAATGAATTGTGCGCCGACGGGCGCCTATCCATCGTCGTTACCTTCAGTCGGGCGGCACCCGGTTGATGCAGATCAAACGCTGGTCGTTTGCATGCGAACTGCTCGGGCGGCCTTCCTTTTCGGCTCAGTGCAAGGATGTTTCCTCGTCATCGGAAGCCGGAGGCGAAACCGATCGGCAGGGATGGCCGCGCTCGGACGGCATCAAGGCACCAGGACCGCCGCGCCCTGAAAGCGCCCCGCCCGCAGATCCGCAAGTGCTTCGTTCGCCTGCTCCAAAGCGTAGGTGGTGACCGTTGTCTGGATGCCGACCTTCGGCACGATCTCCAGGAATGTCTCGGCGTCGGCCCGTGTCAGGTTGGCGACTGAAAGAAGATGCCGCTCTTCCCACAGAATGCGATACGGAAATTGCGGTATGTCGCTCATATGAATGCCGCCGCAAACGACCTTGCCGCCCTTGCGGACAGCGCGCAGCGCCTGAGGCACGAGCGCGCCGACAGGAGCAAAGATGATGGCAGCGTCCAGGGGCTGAGCCGGGAGCTCGTCGGATCCGCCGGCCCAGGCCGCGCCTAGCGACAAGGCAAGTTTCTGGGCATTGTCGTTGCCCGGCTGCGTGAAGGCGAAAATGTCCCGGCCCTGCCAGCGGGCTACCTGGGCGAGAATATGGGCAGCAGCTCCGAAACCATAGAGGCCGAGGCGTTGAGCGTCGCCGGTCATACGCAGGCAACGCCAGCCGATCAGGCCAGCGCACATCAAGGGAGCCGTGGCGACAGGATCCTCGCATCGGGGCAAAGGAAAGACGAAGGCCGCATCCGCCAGGACATGGGTGGCAAATCCCCCATCGCGCGAATAGCCGGTGAAGGCGGGCTCATCGCACAAATTCTCATGGCCGGACATGCAATAGGGACAGTGGCCGCATGTATGTCCAAGCCAGGCAATGCCCACGCGTGTCCCGGCTTCCAGCCCTGTCACGCCCCTGCCGATACGGTCGATGGTTCCGACGATCTCGTGTCCGGGAACGATCGGCGTTCTCGGGTTGGGCAGCTCTCCGTCGACCACATGCAGATCTGTCCTGCAGACGGCACAAGCCTCGACCTTCACCCGGATTTCGCCGAAGGAAGGCATCGGGTCGGGACGGACCTCCATTCGGAGCGGTTGTCCTGTCTGATGAAGCACCATGGCCTTCATGGCATCGTCCATGATCGCGTTGCCGGATATGTATCCGAATGGAGACTTTGATCGGCGCCACCGAGCAGGGGCAATCGGCTGCGGATTGCACGATGGTGTTGGCCGGCAGGCCATTGTCGTTGCTGCCCGGTTCCCCGAGCTTTATTCCAGATCATATTTGCCCTGCAGCGGCAGGATGGCGTTCAGCGCTTTCTGCCAGGTCGACACGCCTCCTGGATCAGGCTCGATATCCGCGACGGTCCATGGGTGTCGCGCGGAATGTTCACCAGGGCGCGTCGGTTTGATGGCCACCGATTGTGTCGCATGCAGACCGGCCACCTTGCGGATCTCCTGCAGGCACAGCTGCTCCAATCGCAATGCGGGCAACTTTTGCCGTGCCATGCTGATTGCCTCTCCTGTTTCGGACGGATGCCATGTAGTCGCCCGGCTCATTCGGCCGCCGGCAATCCGATCGGCATGATGTCGGGTTCCCGTCGCATCCAATCATTCAATTGGGTGACCAGTTCGGCGTAGGGGATGCTGAGAGTCAGGCCGTGTCGTTCTCCGAACGAGACATAGGACGTCCCGTCGCCGTCGAGGCTGACATATTTCACCTGGTCGGGATTTATGGCGTATCGCCCCCCGTCGGATGTCACTTCGATCAAACCGCTACTCACCGCGCGCTCTCCGGAAATGCCTGTTCAAACCTCTGTCGCGGCATGGGAAGGCGGATGACGATATCCCGCTTGCCGCTTTCCGACGATCTCCCATGACCGGGGGCACAAAGGTAACCCTCGGATCTCGTTCACCATGGATGCCTTCGACGAAACCAGCGTTGATCTGCATCAAGTCGGCGCACCGAGGTGGCGTGTCGAGATAAAGACGCTTCCCGGCCTCGGTCAGCCCGGCTTGCTTTGATCTGCCGCAAGAAAAGTGTTCCGATGGAGGTCTAGGTTCCTCGGGTGTTTGAAAAACAGGGCAAGAGCGACATGTCGGAGGCTTCCTCCTCGGATCCGAAGAATTTTCCCCGCCTCAGCTTCTTCGGCGCCACACAGACCGTAACCGGGTCGTGCTTCCTCATCGAGACGCCCAAGGCCAAGATTTTGGTGGATTGCGGTCTGTTCCAAGGCTCCAAGACCGAAAAGGAACTCAATTATCGCCCGTTTCCCTTCGATGCCTCCAGCATCGGTGCGGTTCTTCTGACCCATGCCCACATCGATCATAGCGGCCTGTTGCCCAAGCTCATGCGAGAGGGCTTTACGGGGCCGATCTTCGCGACGGCGGCCACCTTCGACCTGTGCTCGGTCATGCTGCCGGATTCGGGCCATATCCAGGAGACGGAGGTCCAGCAACTCAATATGCGCAACCGGCGCCGTGGCCTGCCGACCGTTACCCCGATCTATACCGTGGAGGATGCCACTGCCACGCTGGCGCTCTTCAGGCCCGCTGCCTTCAAGACCTGGCTTCGCATCGCCAACGGGATCAGGGCTCGCTTCTGGAACGCAGGCCATTTGCTGGGCTCGGCTTCGATCGAGGTCGAGATCACCGATGACGTCGGCAAGGTCACAAGACTGCTGTTTTCCGGCGACCTCGGACCCGGCCATAAATTGTTGCAGGCCGATGCCGAAGCCCCCGCAGGTTTCGACTATGTCGTCTGCGAGTCGACCTATGGTGACACGGATCGAGCCGATGCCTCGACCGAAAAACGACGGCGCCTGCTGAGCCACGAAGTCAAGGAGGCCGCACGCTCGAACGGGGCGTTGCTGATTCCATCCTTCGCCGTCGAACGAACGCAGGAACTGCTGGTCGATCTGGTCAGCCTGATGAATGCGAATGAATTGCCGAGGGCACCGATCTTCATCGATTCACCCCTTGCGACCGCGGCCAGCGGCGTGTTCGCGAAATATGTCGGCGAGATGCCGAGTGGTGAGGCCCTGACGTCGGCCCTGCAGGCCCCTAACGTTCATTTCACGGAGAGTGTGGAGCAGAGCAAAGCCATTTCCCGGTTCCGCAACTTCCACATCGTCATTGCCGCCAGTGGCATGTGCGAGGCGGGGCGCATCCGTCATCACCTCCGCAATTGGCTGTGGCGGGAGGAGGCGACGGTCTTGCTCGTGGGTTACCAGGCACAGGGCACGCTCGGCCGCCTCCTTCTCGATGGCACCTCCCGCGTGCGGCTGATAGGCGAGGAGGTGGAGGTCCGCGCCCGCATCCGCTCCATCGACCTGTATTCCGGCCATGCCGATGCAGGAGAACTGCTGTCGTGGCTGTTGGCGCGGCTGCCTGTCGCGGGCAACGTCTTTCTGACCCATGGCGAGCGTGAGGCCATCGCCGCGTTCAAGAACAGCCTGGCGAGTGCCCAGCCTGGGTTGTCCGTAGTGGTGCCATCGATCGATGAGGTCTTCTTGCTGGATGGGGGAACTGGGCAGTGTCTCGACCGGCCGCATCCGCCGCGTATCGCGCCGGAGAATGCCGGGCGGCTCGACTGGAACAACGAATTGTCCAAGCTCCTGTTGGACATCAGCCAAACCACGGCGCAGGCGGCGGACGAACGGGCCAGACGCGTGATTATCCGACGCTTGCGAAGGGCATTGGCAAATGAGGATGCCCCATCCTAGGGGCATCCCCGACCGTTTCCGCATCCAACGGTTCAAGCCATGCCAAGGTCCATGGAGACCAGGGCCAGCGTGGAATCGCCCGGCACCGGCGCGACGCTGAAGCCCATGTTGCGCTCCAGTTCAATGGCATCGTAGTTGGCCCGGCTCTCCAGGGACTCGATCCGCCGCATGCCGCGGCGCCGCGCCTGCTCGGCCACGAAGCTCAGCAATTCCCAGCCAATTCCCCTATTTCGGTAGTCGGCGTGGACACTGACGGCGACCTCGCCGCGCTGGCCATCGTCGTTGCGGACCAGCATGGCAGTGGCAACGGCCATATTGCTGGCTTGATCGAAGGCAAGAAAGGTCTCGACGCGGTCGTGATCGGCATTTGCCATCTTGCTTATCCATTCCGGACCTACCTCGCTGATGGCCGAGAGGAAGCGGAACCGCAAGTCTTCCTTGCGCAGGTGATGAAACAAGTCGCTCAGGACGGGGGCGTCGTCAGGCGTGACGGCCCTGATCCTGATGACAAGTCCCGTCCGCGTTTTCAGTTCCTTGATCGGTTCGTTCATGTCGGCCCTCCCTGGCGACAACTGAATAGTCCGCCATTCTTTTCTCAGTTCTCGCTCCGCCTGTCCTTGAGGACGATCAAATCGCGCGATGGATTCGAGCCCAGAAGCGGAGTTCGATCATCGAGGAAAAGGGGGCTGCGCCTTGCTTGCTGCGGCTGGCACGGGTCCCATGCGAATGGCAGGCTTCGGCGGCCTTCTGATCGCCAGGGGCTTCAGCAGTTCGACACAAACAAGATAGAGGATGACGATACCCGCCGTGGCCAGGAGCAGACCGGGAGGTGGTGCGACGAAGCCAAACCAGGGGCCTAGCGGCGTGAAGGGCACGATGAGCGCGACCAGCAGGGCGGACAGGGACGAAGCCGCCAGCACCGGACTTGGTCGATTGCGCCATGGGCGTCCAGCGGTGCGGATCAGGAAGATCACCAGGATCTGCGTGGCCATCGACTCCAGGAACCAGGTGGTCCGGAACTCGTCGGGGGCAGCATGGAAGATCGCCAGCAAGACAGCGAAGGTCAGAAAATCGAACAGGGAGGATAAGGGACCCATGATGGCGGCAAAACGCATCAGCCCGCCCATGTCCCAGATTTGAGGCTCGGCGATTGCCTCGCGGCGGACCTGGTCGAAGGGAATGCCGATTTCCGACAGGTCATAAAGCAGGTTGTTCAACAGAATTTGGGTCGGCAACATGGGAAGGAACGGGAGCAACATGGATGCCAGTGCCATGGAGAGCATGTTGCCGAAATTGGAGCTGGCACCCATGCGGACATATTTGAGGATGTTCGCAAACGTTCGTCGTCCCTCTTCCACGCCGGCGGCGACAACCTCGAGATCGGAAGCCAGCAGGATCATGTCCGCGGCAGCCTGGGCGACTCCGGTGGCTCCCTCGACCGACAGGCCGATATCGGCGACTTTCAGGGCGGGCGCATCGTTTATGCCGTCGCCTAGATAGCCGACGACCGCCTGCGATTGTTGCAACGCCTTGATGATACGAGACTTTTGGTCAGGCGTCAGTCTAGCAAAGGCATCGACCGACCGAACTTGCACCGCCAGAGCCTGGTCGTCGAGTTTGGCGACATCGCTTCCGGATAGAACCGTCTGTCCTTTGAGGCCGACCAATCCGGCCAATCTTCGCACGACAAGCGGATCATCCCCGGAGAGGATCTTGAGGTGCACACCGATCTTCGCAAGATGGGCGATGGCGGGGCCGGCGGTCGGCTTGGGAGGATCGGCAAAAGCACAAAATCCTTCCAATGTCAGGTTCTGCTCATCCGTTTCGGTGATTTCCTGCCGTTGCTCCGACCAGGGCTGCGTGGCTACTGCGATGCTGCGCAGGCCCTCCTGAGCCATGCCATGCAAGATTTCCAGTGCCTTCGTCCGCTCTTCCGTTGTCAGGGGCAGGGTCTGTGCCCCGTCTTTCATATGCGAACACAAGCCAAGGATAGCCTCCGGTGCGCCTTTGGCGATGAGCATCGGGCCATCCGGCCCTTTCGCAAGGACCGAACCCATCCTGCGCGTATAGTCGAAGGGGCGACGCCCCATGAGAGTCCAGGAAACGGAGGGCTCTTGTTCGGCCGCGATCAAGGCGGCATCAAGCGATCCTCGGTCGCCGCCCAGATCTGCTGCGACCGCCGCCAGGCTGGCTGGACGCCCCGTCTGCAAGCCATGGACGTCGATGCTCCTGGCAAGCGTGATCTGGGCCGAGGTCAAGGTGCCCGTCTTGTCGGTGCACAGGACGGTCATGGCCCCGAGATCGTGAATGGCGGCAAGTCGCTTGACGATGACCTTGCGGCGCGCCATGCGGATCGCTCCGCGCGAAAGCGTCACCGTGGTGATCATCGGCAGCAATTCGGGGGTGAGCCCGACGGCGAGTGCGACGGCAAACAGAAGGGAATCCAGCGGCGGGCGGCCGAACAACACGCGAGCGGCCAAAACCAGCACGACCAGGGCCAAGGTCAAGCGAGCGATCACCAGGCCGAATTCGCGCAGGTCACGCTGGAAGGGAGAAGGGGCGCTCGCTTCCCCGAGCATGCTGGCTGCAGCCCCGAAGATGGTTGCTCTCCCGGTCGCGATCACCAGCGCAATCGCCTCGCCCGTTTGCGCAACGGCACCGCGAAACACTGCGTTCGAGGCATCCGCCGGATTGGCAGAACTGACCCTACCCGGGGACTTCTCGACCGGATAGGGCTCCCCGGTGAGCGCTGCCTCGGCCGCAGTGAAGGCCGTACTTTCCATGACGAGAGCATCGGCAGGAATGACATCGCCGGCGCGGATGCGGATGATGTCGCCGGGCACGACCCTCTCGACGGCAATCTGCCTGAAGCTGCCATCGCGCTTGACCTCGGCCTTGAGGGCGACGGAGCGGCGGAGGGCCTCGGCTGCCCGTGTCGCGTGCCCCTCCTGAAAAGTATCCAGCCCGATGGAGATTGCCAGGATTGCGACGATGATGGCCCCGCCAATGGCATCGCCGGTCGCGATGGAGACGAGACCGGCACCAAACAGAATGAGAGAAAGCGGTTCCAGCAGCCGGCGCAGGATCGCGTGCAGCGCCGTCTCGCGCTGGCTCCCCCTATCGGCATTGAGGCCGAACCTCGCCAGCCTTTTTTCTGCCTCGCTCGAAGTCAGGCCGTGGTCGTTGCAACCCAGCGTTCGGAGCCAGTCGTCCGGGGAGTGCTCCCAGAACACAGCGGCTTCGCCTTGTGAATGCTGGGCTTGCGAATGCTGGGGTGATGCTGTCGATGGCATGGCGCCGCTCCGTCAGGAAGAAGGCGTTCCAGTGACGGGCCCGCTTGCGGTTTCCCGGATAGGCAAGTCGGAAGAGGTCGCTTGCTCTGCGCTGATCCCGTGTGCCTTTTCGTCGTCGGCCTCGATTTCGAGGCCGAACCCGGCAGGATCCGTTCTTCGGCAGCTCGACCCGCCGGTGGAAAAGCCGGGATTGCTGGTGAGAAGCATGCCGATCATCGAGTGAACCCTCCCTTGGCCGCCAGTTTGGCGAGCGCGATCGAGGCGAGGCGGACGTCGACCGAGTCGGATCTGCTGGTAAGGATGATGGGAACGCGGGCGCCGAGAACGAGGCCTGCAGCCTCCGCTCCTCCGAGGTAGATGAACTGCTTGGCCAGCATGTTCCCCGCTTCGAGGTCGGGCGCAACCAGAATGTCCGCCTGTCCCGCGACCGGAGAGATGATGCCCTTCATGTGGGCTGCATCGAGATCGACGGCATTGTCAAAGGCAAGCGGGCCGTCGACCTTGGCACCGGTGATCTGTCCCCGCGCCGCCATGACGCTGAGGGCTGCGGCGTCCAATGTCGCGGGCATGGCGGGATTCACCGTCTCGACCGCCGCGAGAACAGCCACCTTCGGTTCGTCGATGCCGAGCACATGCAACAGATCGATGGCATTCTGGCAGATATCGCGCTTGTGCTCGAGGGTGGGAGCGATGTTGATGGCCGCGTCGGTGACAACCACCAGCCTGGCATAGGCCGGTATGTTCAGGACATAGACGTGGCTGATGCGCCTCTGTGTGCGCAGGCCGGATTGAGGCGCGACCACGGCGGCCAGCAACTCGTCGGTATGAAGGCTACCCTTCATCAAGGCTGCGGCATGGCCGCTGGCGGCCAGGGCGACCGCTCGCTGCGCGGCGGCATGGCTGTGTTCGGTGGCCTCGATGCGTATGCCCTCCAGGCTCAAGCCAGCTTGTTCGGCCACGGCCCGGATCTTGGCGTCCGGGCCGATGAGAATGGGTTCGATCAGGCCTTCGGCGCGGGCTTCGAGCGCGGCCTGGATGGCCTCTGGCTGGCACGGATGAACCACGGCTGTGATGAGTGGTGGCAAAGCGCGGGCTGCTCGCAGAAAGGGAGTGAACCGGTGTTTGCACTGGGATGGTGCCTTCGACAGCGGCGCGGATCGACCCGCCAGTCTTCCAGATGGTGCGATAACGATGGTGGTGCCGGCGAGCACTTCGCTGCCTGCCTGGTCGAGGCAACGCGTCTCGAAAGTGACGGAGCGGTCCGCGGGGTTTTTCGCCCCCACGGTTATGGTGGCCGTTATCGTGTCGCCCGCCGATATCGGGCGGCGGAACTCGAGCGTCTGGTTGCGGTAGAGCGTGCCGGGTCCGGGCAATTGGGTACCCAGGACTGCCGAGATCAGATTGGCTGCCCACATGCCGTGGGCGATAGAGGGGCCAAGGGCATCGCCAGCCGCACAGTCGGGATCGAGATCCCCCGGGCTGAGGTTGCACGATGCCAGGGCGAGGAGCCCGATATCGTCATTGCTGACGGTCCGCGTAAGGCTGGCGGAGTTCCCGATTGCCAATTCGTCGAAGAGGTGGTTGATCAGCAGAGGCGTGGAAATGATCTCATTCATGGTTGCAGCACATGGGTTCCAGGCACATCCTCGAGGGCCCGGAACCTGCCGATGAACCTGGCCGAGCCGTCGCGCAAGGATTGAGCTCCCGCGACCGGCAGGCCGACTCTAACTGCGACTCCTCAGGGGGCCTTGATACGGATCAAGGAGTCGGAGGCGCCGCATGCCGGGGGCACCGGAGCTGGCGCGGCTAGGGCAGTGAGACCCAATGATCGCCTTCCTTACGATATTTGGTTTTGACCGCTGCCCAGGCGACGCGGTGGGCTATTTCCTCACGGCGGCGCGCATTGCATAGACCATAGCCGTCCCAGGCATGGTTGAAAGCCGCGCGATAGATTTCTTGCGCGTGATGAGGCAGCCTTGCACGTAATATCGGTGGCAGATCGCCGATTGTGGGATAGGGCATGGTTCATTCCTGTCAATCAGGAGAGCGCTTTACCGCCGCCGCGAAGCCTTATAGGCAACAAGGACGGTGAAACACGCTCCGAGCAGGAGTATCGCCAGCCATGCCAGCATTTTGAAATCATTGGTAAATTGGTCAACGAGGGCCTCGATCATATTGGTCTCCCGGCCTTGAGCGGCAGCTCTGTCGAACGCAGCATCCGGTTGACCTAGGTGCGCGAAGCCGCCCGTGTCGAGCCTATTGGCGATGATGGTACCTTGCTGGCGCAGGACATTCCGCAATTGGACCCTGCGGGAACGTAGTAGGAGTGCGCGGCCACGCCAGCCTGAATATTCTCAACGGTCGTTGTCACGCCTCTCTCCCGACAGATATTCTCTGCACTTTGGAGTCTGTCGGAAGGGATGGCGTTGATCCATCGCAAATGAATGTCTCCGGTCGCGCGGCCTTGGTATCCGCTTGCACCTGACCGGGTTGTTCAAGGCTGTGTGGTGCGTCGTTCTCCGGATCGTTCGGCTGTTCGCTTGGTCGGTACGAGATGGAGGACTCTCGCGAACAGATGGTCGTGCCCTTCGCTACGGCCGATGTGCATGACACCGCTCTGTTTCAGGTCTTCGTGAAGGATTTGCAGGAAGCGCCGATGTGTTTCTCCCGTCACGGAGTCGAGCACCTCGTCCATGACGATCCAGGCCGGCCTGTGCAGAATGAGGCGCGCGAAGGCGAGTGCCTGCTGTTCGTCTTCGTTGAGTTGGCGATCCCAGCGCCCTGGTTCGTCAAGCGCGATCGCGAGCCCTTTCAGACCGACCCTGTCGAGAGCCGTCTCATAGGACCTCGTCTCAAAAGATTGGGCCGGAACGGGGTAGGCGAGGGCTTCGCGCAAATTGCCGGGAGGCAGGTAGGGGGTACGAGGCATATACATGATCACCTCTCCCTTCGGACGCACGATCCTGCCCGATCCCCATGACCAAAGTCCCGCCAGGGCGCGGAAGAGCAGGGTCTTGCCGCTGCGCCGCTCTCCGATAATCGCCACCTTCTCGCCGGCCTCGATGGTCACGCTTTCCTCCCGCAATTGCGTGCTTCCGTCGGGAACGAAGACGCAGAGGCGATCCAGGCGGTAATGTCCCGGTTCGCCTTCGGCCAATATAATCCGGTCGACGCCATCTCGCTCGCTGTCGTCTTGCGCTGCTGCCCGCCTAAAGGTTGAGACCCGCAGTAACGTCGCACGCCAATCCGCGATCACACTGAAATTGTCGACAAACCAGCGTAGCGAGGATTGGACCTGGTTGAACGCGCCGACTGTCACCATCAGCCCACCAAATGACAGGGAGCCGGAAAAATATGCAGGTGCTGCCACCCCGACCGGGACTACCAGTGCAGTCCAGCCATAGCCGGCGGTGATCCAGGTGAGCTTCGTCTGCCTCCATGCCAATCTTCTCATGGCGGCTAGGACTTCGGCCAGATCGATCGTTATCCGGCGTTTCTCGTCGGGCTCGCCGTTCGCAAGGGTGATCGCATCGATGTGCTCGCTAACGCGCATCAGGCCATAGCGCAGATCCGCTTCTCGACTATAACGTTCAGCATTCAGGCCGACCAGCGGCCGCCCCACCAGATAGCTTAGCAGGGAGGCCGAGCCGGCATAGAAAACCGCGGCCCATACGAGGTAGCCGGGCACAGTCAAGTTGGCCGTTCCCAGGTGGAAGACGAAGCCGCTGGACAACGCCCACAGGACGCTGACGAAGCTGAAAAGCAGCACCGAAGCCTGCAGCAAACCGATGCCCAGGTCTGTCGAGAGTTCCGTCAGGTGGCGCGCATCCTCATGCATGCGCTGGTCGGGGTTGATGCCGATTGGGCGCGTGGAGAGTCGAAAAGCACGTCCGGGGTTCAACCATTGCTCGACAAGGTCATAAACGAGGCCCTCGCGCAGCTTGATTTTTATCGATTGATTTAACCAGGCTTGCGCAACGTTCATCACAAGCAAAGCAATAGCAATTTGCGCAAAGCGAAAGAGCTGATTGACGAATTCCTGCCAATCCTTTCGGGCCAGCGCATCATAGAAGGGCTGGTTCCACTCGTTGAGCTTGATCTGGCCATAGGTGGTCAGGGCGATGACCACCACAATCGCGAAAGCCAATGCGGCAAAGTTTGTCCGGATCGGTGATACCCAGAATGCACGCAGCATCACGCCAAGCTCGGGCATCAAGGCTGCCTGCGCGTCGTCGACAGGCTTGAGGGCGGCTTCACCGGTTGCGACGGCCATGGGTAACACCTCCAGGACAGCCAGGAAATCGTCCGTTCACATTGTGCTGATCATGGGAACACGATTTTGGCGGGGCGCCCCTTGATCTTGCTCAAGGAAGGTGGCTGTCGCGACGACCATGTTGCAAACTCTTCAGATAGCGGTTTTCCGTCTGGAGCTGTCTTCACTTCTGGGAAGTGCACCATGTCGAAGGCCATCACTCCGAGTGCTCTGCGCTGCCGGTAATGGGAGCGCAAGTATCTGGCTAACCACCTGAGCCTGTGCAGCATTTCAACCAACAAAAGCAGGAATTCTTAGAGCGGAATGCAGTCGACTTGCCGCTCATGTCGTAATCCGTCGTGTGAAATCGCGGTTTCGAGCAGTGTAGCGTACAATGGCGTACGCCTTGGTTGCGGTCCCCGACGGCGTTTTGCGTTTGAGCCCCTTGAGCTCGGATGAGGCACGCATCGCTATGTCCGGCGGGCACAAAATTGGACGAGGAGTCGACATCTCAACTTTTGTATTGGCGATTGAAATGCCTCCAAATGCTGTCTTGGAGCCCCCGTCATGTCGACAAAATCTAGCCCATCATCAGATCGCGCAGTAGCCCTTTGAGAGTTTCCGCTTTGTCACCCCGCAGGCGATCGATGATATGTCGCTGTTGGTCACCGACGATCTCGTCGAGCTTGCTATGCAGAGCCGTGCCCTTGCTCGCGAGATAAATGAGAACCTTGCGGCGGTCGTTTGGGTCTGGTCCCCGATATACCAGTGCGTCGGCCACCATTCGATCGATGATCTTTGTCAGGGTGGTGGCATCGACCAACACCAGCTCGGCGAGATGGCCCATAGACAGGCCGCTCCGCGTCGCCAGAGCAGCGAGGATGCGGAACTGCTCGATCGGAATGCCCTCGGGCCTGAGCCTCTCCTCCAGATCCTCCTCAAGCTGGCGGTTCACGCTCGCAATGAGATAGGCTAGTTGATCTTCCATCTTGTCGGAGCGTGTCAAGCCGAACTTCTCATCTTCAATATTCGCAATTTCAGATAATTATCCTACTCGGCCTGCACCGTTCAAGCGTCCAGACAAAAATTGTCATCATGGCGGTTCGGTCATACCGCGCAAAGCCTTTGCAGTTGTTTCTGCGATGAGAAATCCGCCAACTGCCCAAGAATACGGCGTTGGACCAGCGCGCTCGGCAGCATCCTGCTTTTGCAGATCGCGGCTCTCGGCAGCTTACGGGTGAAAACACGGTCCGCTACTGGTGGCATGGTTTGTGCATGGGGATCCGATGACTTGGATGGACCTCAGACGGCTGTAATGTCCGAACGTCGACCGAGATGATCAAGATTGGCTTGCTCACGCCGCGGCAGGGCCCCGCCGGCATTTGGTCTGCGTCCGCCGAAGCGAGCGCAATCCTTGCGATTGCCGAAATCAACGTCGCAGGTGGCCTGATCGGTCAGGAACTCGAATTGGTTCTCGCAGATGCTGGCACGACCGGGCGTTCCGCCGCGCTGGCGGCGGCAGACATCGTCGATATCGATGAAGTCGATGCCGTCGTCGCCCTTGTACCCAGCTATGCGCGCAGGGCCATCTCCCACGCCGTCGCCGGTCGCGTGCCTTATATCTACACGCCGCAATTCGAGGGCCATGAAGCCGATCGGGGCGTGGTCACGGTCGGTGAGACTTCGAAGGAATTGTTGCATCCGGGCATTGCATGGCTGGCAAACAAGAAGGCCGTGCGACGCTATTACCTGGTCGGCAACGACTATATCTGGCCGCGCGCCACCTTCGAAGAGGCACGGCACATCATCCAGTCGGCAGGCGGCATCATCGTGGGTGAAACGATCTTGCCTTTCGGCTTTGACGACTACGAACCGCTGCTCGACAAGATACGTCGCGCGAAGCCCGATGTGGTCATGCCCTATCTGCTGGGCTATGAGGCGATCGGCTTCAACCGCGCCTTTGCAGAGGCAGGCCTGGCGAGGAAGATCCTGCGCTTCTCCTCGGCGATCGACGAGACCATCCTTTATGGCCTGGGTGCCGACTGCACCGAGAACCTTTTTGTGACCTCAGCCTATTTCTCCGCTCTGCGCTCTCGCAACAACGACGCGTTCCTCGAACGCTACCACAGCTGTTTCGGTGAGACGCCGCCGCCGATGAACGGGTTCGGCCAGTCCTGCTACGAAGGGATTCACTGTCTCGCCTGCCTTATCGAGTCGGCCGGGGGGCTGCGTCCGGGCGATCTACGCCGCAGGGTGGGGCGCGCTATGCAGGCGCGAACAGCGCGCGGATTCAAGGCGCGGATCGTTGCCGGAGGCAGCCAGCCTGTCCATTTCGCCGAGGTCGACGGCCACGAGTTCCGTGTCAGGGACCCGTGGTGAAGCCCTCCATATTGCGGTGCAAAAAGTTATTGCAATTTCATATATTGTAATTTCATATAACTCTCATGGGCGGCCGAACACGCCCTTGAGGGGACCAATCTATGCCGACGTCGCGCCGCAGCTTTCTCAAGACAACCCTTTCCGCTTCCGTTGCCGCCATTGCCGCACCGGCCCTGATTTCCAGAAGTGCCTTCGGCGCGGATGCGCCGATCCTAGTCGGTAGCCTGCACGACCAGTCGGGGCCAATCGCCGCTTCGGGCGTTCCGATGGTCGACAGCCTCAATGTCGCCATCGAGGAGGTGAACGCCAGCGGCGGACTGCTCGGCCGGCCGCTGAAGCTGGTGCATTACGACACCCAATCCAACATCCAGATGTATTCACAATATGCCCAGGCTTTGGCGCTCAAGGACAAGGTTGCGGTCGTCCATGGCGGGATCACCTCTGCCTCCCGCGAGGCGATCCGGCCGACCTTCGATCGCTTCAAGATCCTTTACTTCTACAACACGCTCTATGAGGGCGGCGTTTGCGATCGCAATACCTTCTGCACCGGCACGACGCCGGCACAAACGGTGGAGAAACTCGTCCCCTATGCGATGAAGAAGTGGGGCAAGAAGGCCTACATCATCGCCGCCGACTATAATTACGGCCAGATCACCGCCAAGTGGATGACGAAATACGTCAAGGACAATGGCGGAGAAGTCCTGTCGATCGACTTCTTCCCGCTCGACGTCACCAATTTCGGCCCGACCATCAGCAAGATCCAGGCCGCCAAGCCGGATATCGTGTTGTCCGCGCTCGTTGGCGGCAACCACACCTCCTTCTACCGGCAATGGACCTCGTCGGGCATGAAAGGGCAGATCCCGATCGCCTCCACCACTTTCGGCCTGGTCAACGAGCCGACGACGCTTGATGCAACCGAAAGCGAGGGAGTGCTGGGAGCCTATGGCTATTTCGAGGAGCTGACGACGCCCGCCAGCACAACCTACGTCAAGAAACTCAAGGATAAGTATGCTGATATTCCCTACATCAGCGAGCTTGCCGCGGCCACCTATGAGGGCTTCTATTTGTGGATCGCGGGGGTCAAGGCCGCCGGTTCGATCGATCGCATGAAGGTGATCGCCGCACTCGAAAGCGGGGTGTCCTTCGACGGCCCGAGCGGCAAGGTCGTTCTCGACCACGCCACCCATCATGCGATACGCAACGCCTATCTGGCCGATGTGAAGGCTAAGAAATGGTCGGTACTCGAAACCTACGAGCAGCAAAAGCCGTTGGATACAGCCGGCGTCTGTGACCTGATCAAAACCCCGGCCGACAACCAGCAATACGTCATCAAGATCTAAAGACGGCGCCATTGCCTCGGTGCCGCGACCGGCGTGGCACCGCCTTTCCGTTTGACGAACCCGGCGGAGCCTGCCCCATTCATGGAACTTGTAATCATTCTCGCGCTTGACGTGCTGAACGGAGCGGCGTCCCTTGTCCTGCTCTGCCTCGGGCTGGCGATCATCTTCGGGATGATGAAGATCATCAACCTCGCTCATGGCGAATTCGTGATGCTCGGTGCCTATGCCACCGTCATCTCCGCCAATGCCGGTGTGAACATCTGGATAGCCATGCTGATCGTCGCGCCGGTTTTCGTCGGCCTGGTCGGTATCGTCGTCGAACGTTGTCTGATCCGTTTCCTCTATGGTCGCCTGGTGGACACGATGCTGGCAACCTGGGGATTGAGCCTGTTCATTGTCGGCCTGGTCACCACGATCTACGGCAATACCATCAAGGGGGTCCCGACCCCCCTCGGCGGCTTTTCAATCGGGGAGTACAAGTCAAGCTACTATACGGTGTTCCTGGTTGCTGTGGCGCTGATCATGCTGGCGCTGATCTTCGGCATGCTGCGCTACACCCGTTTTGGCCTGGTCTCCCGCGCCACGATGCAGAATCCCGGCATGGCCGCGGCGCTCGGTGTCAATCCAAGCCGAGTCTACATGACGACCTTCGGCATCGGCGCAGCCATCACGGGCCTGGCGGGCGGCGTCTTGGCTCCGGTTTCCGGCGTGGTGCCGACCATGGGCGCGGCCTATGTTGCCAAGGCCTTCATCACGGTGGTCGGCGGGGGGAGTGCCATTCTGGCGGGGACTGCCTCGGCCTCGGGGCTCTTCGGCCTGATCAACCAGATGGGTTCCTACCTGACCACGCCGGTCTTCGGTGAAGTCATCCTGTTCGTATCGGCCATCATCCTCATCCGCCTGCTGCCCCAGGGCATCTCCGGCCGCTTCTTCAAGGGAAGGCTGTGATGTCGGCAAAAGCCAAGCTGTTTCTCCAATTCATCGCCTTGGCCGCCGCCATTGCAGCAACGGCGATGGCGCCGCAAGTCTTCGAGGTCTTCGATCTCATGCAACTGACGCTGTTCGCGGCGATGGGTGTCCTGGCACTCAGCCTCGGCTTCATCTGGGGCTTCGGCGGTATCCTGTCCTTCGGGCAGACCGCCTTCTTCGGCCTTGGCGGCTATGCCTATGCGGTCGCCGCAATCAACTATGGCGACTCCACCGGTGCCATCCTGCTGGCCATGATCGTGCCGGCAATCTTTGCCACGGTCCTGGGCTATTTCGTTTTCTACGGGCGCATCAGCGACGTCTATCTGGGCGTCATTACGCTGACCGTCACGCTGATCCTGTTCAACGTCGTCAATTCAACGGCTGGTGACGAATACCGCATCGGCACGGCCGCACTCGGCGGCTTCAATGGCATGCCGTCGGTACCGACCTTCAACATGCCATTCGACCCAGAGACAGTGCTCGACCCTGTCCAGGGCTGGTATGCCACGGGCGGGGCGCTCATCCTAGTCTATATGTTCCTACGTCTGCTGTTGTGGAGCCCGTTCGGGCGTGTCGCCGTCGCCGTCCGGGAAAACGAGGTTCGCGCCTCGCTGCTAGGCTACGATCCGCGCCTGATCAAACTCGCCGTCTTTGTCGTCGGCAGTGCCATTGCTGGTCTTGCCGGCGCTCTCTACGTCAATTGGGGTGCGTTCGTCAGCCCGACGATCTTCGCCCTGTCCCTTTCAGCCGAGATCATCATCTGGGTTACGGTCGGTGGCCTTGGCACGCTGATAGGGCCGGTGGTCGGCTGCTTCCTCATTCAATATCTCGTGGCACAAATCGGATCGCAGCAGACATTCAACTCCAACCTCATTCTCGGCGTGATCCTGATCGCCTTCGTGCTGCTGCTGCCCAAGGGGCTGATCCCGGCGGTGCGCGATCTCCTCCTCCAGGCGTTGCGCACTTTGCCGCGCCGTACGGTGTCTATCAGCGATGCCGATCAACCCGTGGAGGCCGAGTGATGGCAGATCTCGTTCCGTTGCTGCGCACGCAAGGCCTGACGATGCGCTTCGGCGGCGTGGTGGCCGTCAACACCGTCGACTTCACCCTCGGGGAGGTGGAGCTGCGCTGCCTGATCGGACCCAACGGTGCCGGCAAGAGCACATTCTTCAAGATGCTGACCGGCCAGCTGACGCCCACGTCTGGTCGTATAGCGTTCCGCGGCAGTCCCATTGCCGGCGCGCCCTCGCATGAAATCGCGCGCCTCGGCGTCGGCATCAAGACACAGGTCCCGAACGTGTTCAACGGACTGTCCGTGCGCGAGAACATCTGGCTGGCGGCACGTCGGCGCAACCCGCCAATGCGCACCAAGGCACTGGTAGAGGAAGTGTTGGACAAGATAAATCTTGCCAGGTGCGCTGATGACATCGTGGGCCAGCTCTCGCATGGCCAGAGGCAATGGGTCGAGATCGGCACGGTGTTGGCGGGGGAGCCCGAGCTGATCCTGCTCGACGAGCCGGCAGCCGGCATGACGGACGAGGAAACGGTCCGCACAGCCGAGATCATCCGCGAAATCAACCTCACGCGTGCGCTCATCGTGGTGGAGCATGACATGCAGTTCATCAAGATGATCGCCAAGACCGTCACGGTCTTTCATCAAGGCCAGATCCTGATGGAGGACACAATCGATGTCGTCATGCGAGACCCGCGTGTACGCGACGTCTATCTCGGCAAGAAGGTGGCTGCCTGATGCTCGTCGTCAAGAACCTGCACGCCGCCTATGGCCGCATTCCCATCCTGACAGGTGTCAGCTTCGCGCTCCAGCCCGGCGAATATCTCGGCATTCTCGGTCACAACGGCATGGGCAAGACGACTTTGATGCGTTCTCTCATGGGCTCTCTGCCGACCACCGCCGGCTCCATCACCTTCGATAATCGCGATGTGACACGACTGCCGGCCCATGCCCGCTCGCGGCTCGGCATGGGCCTGGTGCCGCAGGGGCGCGAGATCTTTCCCACCCTCACGGTGATGGAAAACCTGCGGATGGGCCTGGCCAGCGCCAGGCGTGAAGATCCTGCAGTCATCGACGACGTTCTGAGTGAATTTCCAAGGCTGGTACGCCTGCTCGACCGGCGCGGTGGCGCGCTGTCCGGCGGCGAGCAGCAATTGCTCGCCCTTGCCCGCTGCCTGTGCACACGCCCGCGCCTTGTTCTGCTCGATGAACCGACAGAAGGCATTCAGCCCTCGATCATCGAGGAGATCATCGAGACGCTGCTCCGTCTCAAGCACAAGCACAGCATCGCCATGATCCTGGTCGAGCAGAATCTCGACTTCATCACGTCGCTTTCGCAGCGCGTCCTCACTATCCAGAAAGGGCGGATTACCGGAGAGATCAATCCCAATGATCTCAAGGACAGCGAGGCAGTTGCCAGTTACGTCGGTATGACCATGAGCTAGCGGCCGCGGTCTTGCGAGGCCACCGTCGGCGGCCTCTCCCCAATACACTCCAAACTCTTGATTTCCCTTGCTTGCGAGAAAGGAAAGACGATGGCTATTACCCGACCGACCGCCATGCAGATTGTCGAGGTTGCTGCCGAGCTCGGCATGACCCTGTCGGCGGAGCAGGCGGCCGGCTATCTGGCGTTGATGCAGCCCAATTTCGACGCGTACGATATCGTCGACGCCATGCCCGACAACGTGCCGGCCGTGAAATATCCGCGTACCCCTGGTTATCGCCCCGGTCCCGACGAAAACACCTATGGCGCCTGGTACTACAAGAGCGTGGTCAAGGGCGCCGCACGCGGCAAGCTTGCCGGCAAAACCGTCGTGCTGAAGGACAATGTCAGTCTGGCCGGCGTACCGATGATGAATGGCGCGTCCACGCTCGAAGGCTTCGTGCCGAGTGTCGACGCTACCATCGTGACCCGCATGCTCGATGCCGGCGCCACCATTCTCGGCAAGGCCACCTGCGAGCATTTCTGCCTGTCGGGTGGCAGTCACACCTCGGATCCGGCTCCCGTCCACAACCCCCATAAGCCCGGCTATTCGGCCGGCGGTTCATCGTCGGGCAGTGCCGCGCTGGTTGCAGCCGGCGAAGTCGACATGGCGATCGGTGGCGATCAGGGCGGATCGATCCGTATCCCCGCATCCTATTGCGGCATCTATGGCATGAAACCGACACACGGGCTGGTGCCCTACACGGGTGTCATGCCGATCGAGACCACAATCGATCACACCGGCCCAATGACGGCGAACGTCAAGGACAACGCCTTGCTGCTCGAAGTTCTGGCCGGAGCGGACGGGCTCGATCCGCGCCAATACGCACCCAAGAAAGCGCCCTATACCAGGGCTCTCGACAGGGGCGTAAAGGGCCTGAAGATCGGGGTCCTGAAGGAGGGCTTCTCCACCGCCGGCATGCAGGCCGACGTCGTCGACAAGGTCAAGGCAGGGGCCGAGCGGTTCCGCGACCTTGGCGCTACGGTGGAGGAAATCTCCATTCCCGAGCATCCTCTCACGGCGGCGGTATGGCAACCGATCGGCCTGGAAGGCCTGACCGCCCAGATGATGTTGGGCAATGGCATGGGCTTCAACTGGAAGGGCCTGTACGATGTCGGTCTGATCGACGCCCACTCGGCCTGGCGCGAACGCGCAGACGATCTGTCTCCGACCCTTAAATTGTCTATACTCGTCGGCCAGTATTTCCTCACGCATTATCGTGGCCGTTACTATGCCAAGGCCCAGAATATCGCTCGCCGCATGAAAGCGGCCTATGACAGTGCCTTCGCCTCCTACGATTTGCTGCTGATGCCCACGCTGCCGATGAAGGCCACCCCCCTTCCGGCCTCCGATGCTCCGCTGGCCGAGATCATCGCGCGTGCCTTCGAAATGATCGGGACGACCTCCCAGTTTGACGTGACCGGGCACCCGGCAATGTCGATCCCGTGCGGCTTGAGCGAAGGGCTGCCGATCGGCCTGATGCTGGTTGCCAGGGACTATGGGGAGAGCACCATCTATCAGGCAGCGAGTGCCTTTGAATCGCTTGGCGACTGGAAGACGATGTGAGGTGTCGCCATGGTAACGATCACGGCGATCATTCGGGTCCGCAAGGGCTCGGAGGCGGCGATGCGGCAGGCGCTTCTGGAGGTTGCTGCCCATGTCGAAGCGCACGAGCCGCGAACCGTCAGCTTTTTCGTCTCACAAGATAGCAGCGATCCCGCCCTGTTCACGACCTATGAACGTTTCGTTGATCGGGCGGCGATGGACACCCACAACGGTTCCCCTGCCGTTGCCCGCTTCTTCGCCATCGCCAATCCCCTCCTGGAGGGAAAGGTCATGCTCGTCACCGCGGACGAAATCTCGGCAAAAACCTGCAGTGAAGCAAATGGTGTCAACGGTGGTCCAGGCCTGCTCTGAGCAGGCCTCCAACTGCAAAGATGCTTATTCCCGGCAGAGGAGACCGGCATTGAGCCAGGACAGGATCGGCCGCGTTGTCATTGGTGCCATCTTGGGCGATCGCGCCGAGGCCGCCATGGCAGCGCAACTACACGACATTGGCCATGAGGGAGGTTTGGAAACCCTGATGCTTGCCCCGGTCGACCTGCCGCGCCGACGCTTCCATGCAGTGACACAGGCCGGGACGCAGTGTTTCGTTCAACTTCCTCGGGACAGCATGCTGTTCGATGGCGCCGTGATCCACCTGGAGAACAGACGGGCAATCGTGGTGCATGTCGGCGAGCAGCGGTGGCTGCAATTGCGCCCCGCCGCAGGAGCTGAACTGGAACTGGGTTATCTGGCCGGCAATCTGCATTGGCGCGTCCGGTTCGAAGGCGAGACCCTTTTGGTGGCACTCGATGGCCCGATCGAGTCCTACCGGGCGCGGCTGCGGGATTTCTTGGATCGAGGCAAGGTGACTATCCTTGAGTGAAATCGAGAGACTGCTGACGGCTCTCCAGTGCGGGGACGGGCAATTCCCGGCGGGCGCTTTTGCCTTTTCCTGGGGACTCGAGTCCTTGATCGCCGACGGAGCGGTCCTCCGGGCCGACTTTCCCGCCTTTCTGCTGGGTCAGTTGGAGTGCCGATGGGCCTCGTTCGATCGCATCGTCGTCATCCGAGCCCATGAGGCGGCCTGGGATATCGGGCAATTATGCGAACTCGATGACTTCGTCGATGCGGCGACCACGGTGGATGCCGCCCGCCTCGGTTCGAAGCGCGCAGGCAGCGCCCTTCTGAGTACCCATCACCGGTTGGGGATTCCCAGCGCAGCTGCCTTCAGACAGGCTGTCACGACAGGCCGTGCTGCAGGTCATCTGGCTGTGGTTCAAGGTTGCGTGCTGGCCGGCCTCGGATTGGACCGCATGACGGCATTGACGGTTAGCGCCTACTCGACCGCATCGGCCCTCTCCACCGCGGCCATCCGGCTCGGATTGATTGGCCATCTCGATGCTCAGCGGGCCCTGCTCGCGGCCCGCCCCTTTCTGTCCGGCGCCATCCAGCGGGAAGATGCGGATCTCGATGGCGCCTCGAGCTTCGTACCGACCGCCGACATCGCCATGATGAGGCATGCCCTCCAGACCCAGCGGCTCTTTTCCAATTGACAAGGCAGCGCCATGAATCTGTCCCCGACCGAGATCGAGCGCCTGACCATTTTCATGGCGGCCGAATATGCCCGCAAACTACGCGCAGCCGGCATAGCTTTGTCGCATCCGGAAGCCGTGGCGCTGATCGCGGACGAGATGCTGTTCTCAGCCCGGCGAGGCCTGACCTACGAGGTCATCGTCGACATGGCATCCCGGCTTCTCACCACCGACGACGTCGAGGCGGGTGTCGCCTCCATGGTGGAATTCGTGGCGGTCGAAGCGAGTTTCTCAGAAGGCACCAAGATGGTGATCGTTTTTCGGCCGATCCAGCCAGGACAGAAGCCGGTGGCCGATCCGCTCGAGCCCGGCGAACTCATCGTGCCGGGCGGCGATATCGAACTCAATGCAGGCCGGGCCGCCATTACGATCGACGTCCTCAACACGGGCGACCGCGATATCCAGGTCCGCAGCCACAGCCATTTTTTCGAAACCAACAGGGCATTGGACTTCGACCGCGCGGCGGCCTTCGGTTACCGGCTCGACGTCCGATCGGGAGGCGGGGAGCGGTTCGAGCCGGGCCTGCGCAAGACCGTCACACTCGTCCCCATGGCAGGTGCTCGCATTGTGCGAGGCGAAGCCGGACTGACCAATGGCCCGCTGGACGACCCGGAGGTGCGGCGGCGGGCTTTCGCCGCGGCAAGCAGCCTCGGCTATCGCGGCATCTAGAGCAAAACGCGTTCAAGCGGAAACGCGGTTTGGCTCTGGCTCATCGTTCCGACGCGTCTTTGCGTTTCTCGCGAAGGACAAGGTGCTTCGGGCTTCAACCCACCAGGCGGGACCGTCATGGCAAGAATTTCACGGCGTGACTATGCAGATGCCTACGGTCCTACCAAGGGCGATATGGTCCGTCTCGGCGACACCACATTGCTCGCCGAGATCGAACATGACTACACCATCTATGGCGAGGAACTCACCACCGGCGCTGGCAAGGTGATGCGCGACGGTGAGGGCCTGCAGACCACCGGCACGGCTGCCTCCGGTGCACTCGATTCCGTCATCCACAATGCAATCATCATCGATGCCGTCCTCGGCATCGTGAAGGCGGATATCGGTATTCGCGACGGCCGTATCGCCGGTGTCGGCAAGGCTGGCAATCCGGACATCATGGCGGGCGTCGATCCGGCCTTGCGCACGGGCCCCAACACGACGATGTACCACGGCGAGCATATGATCGTGACCGCTGGCGCCATCGAGGCCCATGCGCATTTCCTATCGCCGCAGCAATGCGAGCATGCGCTGGCCGGCGGAACGACGACCATGATCGGTATGTCACCGGGACCGCATTTCGACACCAGTTGCGCGGGCCCCAATGTCGTAGGGCAGCTCATCCAGGCGGTCGATCATTCCTGCTTGAATTTCGGTTTCCTGGGACGCGGGGCTTCTGACCCTGGGGCTGTGGAGGAATCGGTGGCTGGTGGCGCTCTGGGTGTGAAGATCCATGAAGATCTGGGTGCCTCGGCCGCCGTGATCGATGGATCGCTGGTCGCGGCCGAACGAAATGATTTCTCGGTCAACGTCCATACCGACACAATCAACGAATTCGGCTTTTGCGAGGATACCCTGCGGGCAATAGCCGGCCGCACGGTGCACATGTTCCATACCGAGGGCGCAGGCGGTGGCCATGCGCCCGATCTGCTCGTGGTCAACGGTCAGCCCAACGTATTGCCCTCCTCCACCAATCCCACCAATCCTTTCACCGCCTATGCCCTCAACGAGGGCGTTCCCATGACCATGCTGGCCCACGCCATGAACTGGCGGCTGGCCGAGGATCTTGCCTTCGCCGAATCCCGTATCCGGCCGCAAAGCATGGCGGCTGAAGATTTCCTGCACGACATGGGCGCGATCTCGATCTTCGCAACCGACAGCCAGGGAATGGGGAGGCTTGCCGAGAATGTCGCAAAATGCTGGCAGCTCGCCTGCGTGATGAAACGGCGGGCCGGACGCTTGCCGGAGGAGACGACGGCCCGTGCCGACAATGAGCGGATCAAGCGCTACATCGCCAAGCTGACTATCAACCCGGCGATCGCCGCGGGCATAGACCCTCATGTGGGTTCGATCGAACCGGGCAAGATGGCCGATCTCGTCTTCTGGCCTCGCGCTTCCTTCGGCATCAAGCCACGCATGGTGATGAAGAGCGGCTTCGTGGCCTGGGCCGCGATGGGAGACGCCAATGCAAGCCAGATCGACAGCGAACCGATCATACAGCGCCCCATGTGGGGGAGCACCGGCATATCGCCTCAACATCTCGGGGTGACCTTCGTGTCCCGCCTCGCTTTGGAAGCGGATGTCCATCGCAAGCTGAAGGTCGCCAAGGCATTCGTGCCGATCCGCTCGGTGCGGGCCCTCACAAAGCGCAACCTTGTGCGCAATGACGCTTTGCCTCGCATCGAGGTGGATCCGAATACATTCGAGGTCCGGGCGGACGGGAAACTCCTGACCTGCGAGCCAACCTCGACCGTGCCGCTCAACCGGAGATATATGCTGCGATGAGTATCGGGGGCGCCGCGAGAGTCGGCATCGGCGGGCCGGTCGGCTCGGGCAAGACGGCGCTGCTGGAGCGCCTGGTTCCTATATTGCTCCGACGCGGGCTCGAGGTGGCCGTGATCACGAACGATCTCGTCACCCAAGAGGACGCCGAGCGCTTGCGTCGCACGGGTATTCTGGCGAGGGAGCGGATCCTGGCCGTGGAGGCCGGCGCCTGTCCGCACACGGTGATCCGCGAGGATCCGACGCTCAACATGGAAGCAGCCGATAGTCTCGATCGCGCTTTCCCCGGTCTCGACCTCATTCTGATCGAAAGTGGCGGCGACAACCTCGCCTCCACATTTTCGCTCGATCTCGTCGATTATTGGCTGTTTGTCATCGACGTGGCCGGGGGCGACGACATCCCGCGCAAACGCGGTCCCGGGGTGGTGCAGTCCGATCTGCTGATCATCAACAAGGTCGATCTGCATTCCTATGTCGGAGTCGATCTGCCTTGCATGATCGCGCAAGCGAGCACTGTGCGTGGTAATCGCCCGGTCCTGTGCACCAACTGCCGCACCGGAGAAGGCATAGATGCTGTCGCCGATGCAATCAGCAACGCTGTGCTGAGCCGCGAGCCTTGAACATCCCCGAAGCTCGACCGGTTCAACTCAATCTTGCCTTCGTGCGGGCGATCGATGGGCGCACGGTCCTCGCATCCCGGGCTGTGTCCTATCCATATTGTGTCACGGCCCCGCTACGCGCCGCGACGACGAAGACGGCGGCTCGCCTCATCCTGCAGTCATCCTCCGGCGGTCTCTATGCCGGGGAGCGCCTAGCCCAGACGATAACAGCCGGCCCACAGGCTCGCGTCGTCATCGAATGCCCGGCTGCGACCGTCGTACATGGGATGAAACCGCCGGCATTGGCCAGGCAGGTCCTTAGCATTGCCGTGAGCCGCGATGGTCAATTGCGCTACCTGTCTCGCCCACTGATCTTTTTTCCCGATGCCGCGCTGGAGCAACGGGTGGTGTTGCGCGCGTCAGCCGATGCGACGATCCTCTATCGCGAGGGCTTTTGCCTGCATGATGCCCGTGGGGGTGACCGGGCATTCCGCCAATTCCGAGGCTCTACACAGGTGCTGGATGAAAATGGCGTCTTGCTGGCGCTCGACCGGTCCGTGGTCGAAGGACCCCAAATTATCGCCGGCATTCCTGGCACGGGCGGAACTTTTCGTGCCTTCGGATCGATATACCTCATCCGGTCCGTGGACGAGGCCGAAGTCCTGCAGTTCAAGGGCGCACTCATGGCTCATTTCGCTGGCTCGCCCCTGATCTATGCGTCGGCCGGCGCGCTACGTCGTGGGTGCGGGCTCCTGGTCCGTGTAGCGGCTCGTGACGGCGGTGCACTTGCCGATGCTCTGGAAGAGATCACGGATCGCCTGGCAAATGTCTTCCTGGAACTCGATTGACCGCGCGAAGCCCAGCTTTCAGGTCTGAACCACGGGTGGGGTGGGAAATTCCATTCAATCGTACGGTTTCCCTCTCAAAGCTCAAGCAGATCCAGAGCAACCAATCGCCCTGTATGGTGGCGATGCAAGCATGCGCCGCGAGCATTCTCCCTTTGCCGGCGCGTGGGATTTACTTGGGCTATACCGTCGCACTCGGTGACCCGCCCGCTGACATCGATACGATTGTCGCCGCCAGTGGTAGCGAGAGCGGACCGCGAAGGGCCATTTCCAAACCGATCTGTTTGAATGGTTGAAGTCGCGCGCCGACGCGTTGGAACTGGCTGTCTCTCATCAACATCGTGAACATTGTGAGGCCGGCACGGACCAGAAGACGCCCTTTGAGATCGTGCATAAGTCAATTGCGTAATATCTCTCCGCGGCGGTCGCGGAGAAAGCCGTTAGACAATATGTCAGCGTTCTCGCTGGACAGGCTGGATTTCGCAGGGCGGGTCTGGGTGGGACAAAGTTGCCTCTCGCCGAGTGAGGATACTCGCCCGTCGAGGCAACAACTCTGGCGTCGATGCCGGACCGCTGATTTCCAACAATGCGCCAGCCGAGGTCGCAGAGCATATCACCAATGCAAACCCTGGGCGCTAGGGCAGGCTATGCCGTGTTGCGTATGGGCCGCAGTGCAAGTGCGCAAATCGCGGAAAATACGGCCATGAGAGCCATGTAGGCGGCAATTGGAACTGTGGCGCCGGCATATTCGGCAAGCAGCGTTGTCGCAAGGAGCGGTGAAAGGCCGCCACCGAGGATCGGACCGATCTGCTGCACGAGGGAGAGACCACTGTAGCGGATACGGGCGGGGAACAACTCGGAAAAGAATGCGCCCTGGGCCCCGAATACCGAGCCATGTCCGATGGCCAGCCCAAGAGCGATGGCCAGCCAGATCATCGTCGTGCTGGCGTTGTCGAGCATGGCGAAGAAGACGAAGGCCAGGGCAGCCTGAAACAAAAGGCCCGCTATATAAACGGTTCGTCGGCCTATGCGATCGGAGAGTGCGCCGAACAGGGGCAGCGTCAGGCATTCGAGGGCACATCCTACGAGTACGCCATTGAGGATGGTTTGGCGAGGAAGGCCGAGCGTATTGACGCAATAGGTGATGGCGAATACCGCATAGATATTGAACAGGCCACTTTCGGCGATTTTGGCGCCGATGCCGAGGATTACATTGAAACGATGGTCGCGAACGGCCTCCACGACGGGGAGGGCGGCCGTCTCCCCCTGTTCCTGGAGTCGCTTGAAAGCGGGCGTTTCGGAGATCTGAAAGCGGATGAAGAGGCCGATGCCGACCAGGACTATGCTGAACAGGAACGGCAGGCGCCAGCCCCAGGAAAGGAAGCTTTCCTCGCTCATCTGCGTCGAGAGGACGCCGAGCAAGGCAATGGGAACCAGGAAGCCTGCGGGGACGCCGATATGGACCAGCGAACTGTAGAATCCGCGGCGCTCGGGCGGGGCATGTTCGACGGTCATGACCATGCCGCCCCCATACTCACCGCCGATCCCGATCCCCTGGGCCAGGCGCAGGACGAGCAGACTGATTGGAGCCCATATCCCGATGGTCTCGTAAGACGGGACTAGGCCGATCAGGAAAGTGCCGGCGCCCATGATGATCATCGTCAACAGGAGCGCCGTCTTGCGGCCGATGCGATCGCCGAAATGACCGAACAGGATGCCGCCGATCGGGCGCGCGCAATAACCGACGAAGAAGGTGGCAAAGGCTGCCAGCGTTCCAACCAAGGCGTTGTCGCTTGGAAAGAATATCTTGTTGAAGACAAGAGCGGTCGCGGTCGCATAGAGCGTAAAATCGTAATACTCGATCGTATTTCCGACGGCGCTAGCCAGTGCTACCTTGCGCATGTCTCTGGCCTTGGTCGCCTGCGAAGAGATCGTTCGGCCCTCGGCTCGAGAATGTTTCGTCGCTGACGGTGTCGTCATTGCTTCCTCGCCATTGGTCTTTGTTGTTTTGGCCGCGCGCTCGGCGACTGGCTGCTTGATGTATGAATGAGCCTGATCTGAATTGATCTGGGCGGCGGCGGACTGCGCCTGCGCGCCCGCCGCCGATTTCCGGCAGCACAGTTCGATTTTTCTGATATCGAACTGTGCTGCAATTCTTCATCTTGGCTTGTCCTTGCGATTTGACGGGAGCCCGTCAAATCGCAAAACGCCTTAGACTTCCTCGTAGCGAAGGACGTTCTGGAGTTCGCGCTTGATGTTATCGAGCTGAGCCGGCGTCGTTGCCGGCATCGGCATGCGCGGCAAGCCGGCCTCCGTCCCTTGCAAGGCGATCGAGGTCTTGATGTTGGCGGGCAGGTTGTCGGCGTAGATCGCGTTCCAGAAGCGCAGCAGCGCCTCGTGGATCTCACGGGCTCGGTTGTGCTCACCGCGCTGGACGGCATTCCAGAGTGCAATGCATACGCCGGGAACAGCGGCCGGATTGGCGGCGATCGTGCCATGACAGCCGAGCGCGAACGAAGGATAGAGCAGCGCGTCAACAGCGGTATAGACCTTGCAGCCGTCCGGGATGCCGATCATCAGGTCGGCCATCGCCTTGAGGTCCCCTGCGCTCTGCTTGACGGCCTGGACGCCTGGCAGCTCCTTCATGAGGCGGATGAGCAGCGATGGACTCAGGTAGTTCCACGGCACCACGTTGTAGATGATGACAGGCACATCCGTCGCCGAAGTCAGGGTCTTGAAATGCTCGAAGGTGGCGTTGTCATCAGGCTTGAAGACATAATGGACGGGTGTCACCTGCAGGCCCTGGATCGACAGGTGCGAAATGGCCTGGGCGCGGCGGACGGCCTCACGGGTGGAATTGGCGATGATGCCGGCCAGGACCGGGATCTTCCCATCGACTTCTTCCACCGTGATTTCCATCAGGCGGACGAATTCCTCGAAGGTGAGCGTATGGCCTTCACCGGAGCTGCCGCCGACGCAGACGCCATGGACCTTCTTCTTCAGATTGAATTTCACGATGTTGCGAAAAGCGGCTTCGTCGATGTCACCGGATTTCGTGAAGGGGGTGACGATGGGAGGAATGATCCCCGTGACTGTGTCGAGATTCATAAGGTGAGTTCCTGTTTGACTAGAGGTTGGCCGTCGAACGGCCGATGCATCAGGGCGCACGCCAGGGATCGCTCCAGATGGAGGCGCCATGAAATTCGATTCAGTTGGGTGTTCGGGCAGGGCGCCTGCGCCCGAAGTTTCACAGACTTGTGGCGAGCGCCTCCATCCAGATCGCGACAGCCGCCGCACCACCATCCTGGGTTCCACGGGCTCGCTCACCCAAATAGCTGGCACGCCCGAGCTTGGCCGTCATATCCGCGGTCTTGCGGGCTCCGTCATTTGCCGCCCGGGCGGCCTCCCGCCAGGCCTGCGCCGGCGAAACGCCGTCGCCAAGCGACTGGACCGTCTGGAGGGCGGGATAGAGCGCATCCAACATGGTCCGATCGCCCTGCCTTGCGCCGCCGATTTCGCTGATTGCGGCAATTGCAATCGCCAGGGCTTCTCGGAAATCATGGGGAGAGAATTGATTGGCCTGCGCCAGATGACGGCCGGCCCGCGTCAGGGCAATCGCATAGAAGGGGCCGGAACTGCCGGCGATGGCGCGGCGCAAGGTGTTGCCGATAGCGACCATCGCGTTGGCCGGATTGATCCAGGCGCCTTCCGGCAGTGCACGAATGGCTTGTGCGCCACGGACCATGCTTGCGCCCAGGTCGCCGTCGCCGGCCTTGCTGTCAAGATCCGTCAGATGGGCCTCCTCCGCCTCGAGTGCATCGGCGACGGCCAAGCCGAGGCGACGCAGCTCTCGTGGGTCGAAGTGACCTGCCTCGCCCAAGGGAGCCTCTGCATCCGTGGAGGCGGGAGCGGCAATCAGATGAGGAAAACCCGTCGTCTCGCCACCGCGTGGCCAAGCCGTAGCAGCGGTGGTGGCATCCAGCCGCTCGGCGTCGCCCGGGCGCATGTCGAGAAGCGAGATCGAGCAGCCCGGCATTTCTATGGCCGTGAGAAAATTGCCGGACCAAGCTCTCTCTATGCCGATGCCCCGAGACTGCAAAGTGGCGAGGGCTCGTCGGGTCACGATGGACAGTTCCATGGGCGGCGTTGCGCCGAGGCCGTTGACAAGCAGGGCTACCCGAGCGCCTGCCTCGAGTGCCATGTCGCGGACGAGCTGATTGACGATACGATCGGTAAGGGCGTCGGCAGGCAGCAATCCGACGCGCTCGACGCCCTTTTCGCCGTGGATGCCGAGGCCGAGTTCGATCTCGTCCTCGCCCAGCGTAAAGCCGGCCTTGCCGGCGGCAGGAACGATGCATGATCCGAGCGCAACGCCCATCGTGCCGATGCGGGAGGCCGCCGACCGGGCGATATCGGCGACTTCCGCCAGGCCCTTGCCTTCGGCAGTGGCAGCGCCTGCGATCTTGTGGACCAGGACTGTGCCGGCGATGCCACGGCGGCGTTCACGGGCGACGATGCCAGATAGGGCAACATCGTCGGCGACCACGACGAGCTCCGTCGGGATGCCCTCGATGGCGGCAAGCTCGCCGGCAAGGCCGAAGTTCAGGCGGTCGCCGGTGTAGTTCTTCACGATAAGAAGGGCGCCGGCGGGGCCGGCCGTGGCGCGGATCGCAGCGAGGACCGCGTCGACGCTCGGGGAAGTGAAAACCTCGCCCGTCACCGCCGCCGTCAGCATGCCGGGCCCGACATAGCCGGCATGGGCTGGTTCATGCCCCGCACCCCCTCCCGATATCAGGGCCACCGGTCGACCGGCCGAAGCCGGCAGGTCGGCGCGGATCACGACATTCTCACTGTCCAGCAGGGCAAGGCCCGGTGAGAGGGCGACGATGCCCTCCAACATCTCCCTGACGACATCGGCCGGTCTGTTGATGAGCTTCTTCAAGATCGTTTCTCCTCGCTATTGGTCTTGAAGGAACAGCGCCAGCCTTTGTGCCCCCTCCTCGATGAGGGCGGGATCGACGGCAAAGCAGACTCGCAGGAAGGATTCTCCACCCGGACCGAACGCTGATCCGGGAGCAACCCCGACACTCGCTTCCTTCAGGATCCGGCGTGCCATGTCGTAGCCGCTGTTCATCCCATGGACGGCAAAAAAGAAGTAAAATGTTCCTTCGGGCCAAAAGACGCGAACATTGGTGAGCTTATCGAGGGTGGAACAGATGATTTCCCGTCCCCTGGCCGACCGTTCGACCAAAGATCTGATGAAGTCATCTCCATCATCGAGAGCCGCGATGGCGGCATGCTGGCTGAAGGTCGAGACGCTGGTGGTGTTGTACTGGCTCAGATTGTCGAAAATCGTCGTCATGCCTTCTGGATAGACCAGCCAGCCAATCCGCCAGCCTGTCATGCACCAGTTTTTCGAAAAGGTGTTGGTGACGATCAACCGATCGCTCGGCTCGGTGATCTGCAGGAAGGACGGAGCCAATCCGCCGCCATAGGTGAAATGGGCATAGACCTCGTCGGAAACGATCCAGAGACCTCTGTCCCGCGCGAAATCACGGACAGCCAGCATCTGTTCGCGGGGCATGATCCAACCCGTCGGGTTGGAGGGGGAATTGATGGCGATTGCACGGGTCTTCGGCGTTACCGCAGCGAAGAGATCGTCGAGCTCCAGCTTGAAGCCACCCCCTTCCACGGTGCGATAGGGCACCGGAACAACTTTTCCCCCCAGAATGCCAATGATCTCGATCAGGTTCGGCCAGGCTGGGACCGGAACGACCACCTCGTCACCCGGGCTCAAAATGGCCTGCATCGCCTGCATGATGGCTTGGACGCCGCCGGCGGTGACGCTGAAACGCCCTGCGCCGACATCGACCCCGAAGTGGCGCCTGTGATAGCGATCGAGCGCTTGGCGCAGCGCAGGTACGCCCGTGGAATAGGTGTAGCGCGTGTGACCGGCGGCAAGGGCTGCAACAGCGGCTTCCCGGACGAATGCCGGCGTCGGAAGATCACCCTCACCGATCCACAGCTTGATGACATTGGGATCCTCACGCGCGAGATCGGCGATATCGCAGATCTGGTTGAGCTCGATCCTGCTAATCCGCGCTGGGGTGCCCGATGCTGGCCATTCGGCCGCCCGATAGTTCATAACGTCTCTCCTTGAGCAGCGATTGGATACAGCTGCGCATTGCGCCCAGATCGGTACCGCGAGGCAGCCGGGGCAAAATTTCAGAATTCTTTATGGGTGCGGTGTGTCGATCGTCGCGATCTTGGGTGCTCGATCGACACGGCTTCGCTGTATCGTCTGCGCCCTCCCGTCAAGCGCATGGTTTGGCTTTAATTCCGTATTGCGGAATATAAATTTAATTCATATTCACTTAAATAAAAATTCTGCAATCCGTCAACATGTGTATTGAATTTTGTTTGATTTTATGTGGTTATCAGTTTGCGAATATATAATATTCCGCAATGCGGAACAAATGGAGCGGGAGCTGGAAATGAAGAAACTCGCCTTGATCGCGGCGGTCGCCATGTTGGCCGTAACAAGTCAGGCATCGGCGGCAGATGACCCCAAAGGCGCGATCGGGGCGATCCTCGAAGCAAAGAGAATCGTCATCATGAACGATCTGTCGGCGGCGCCCTGGCAGTTTCGTGACGCGAATGGGAATGCCGCCGGCTTCTCGATCGACCTTGACCGCATGATCGCCGCCAAGCTCGGCGTCGACCTGCAACTGAGAAACGTCGAGTGGGCGGGCTTGATCCCCGGCTTGCTGACGCGCAAATCCGACATCCTAGCGACCAGCATGACGGTGACGCCGAAGCGGGCCGAGCAGATTCTTTTCACCAAGGAGAGTTGGTATTCCACGGGGGTCGTCGCGATCGTGCGGCCTGAGGCTGAAAATATGTCCTGGGAGGATCTCAATCAGTCGGGCAAGAGGATCGCGGTCAAGGCCGGCACGAGTGCGGTCGACATCGCCAAGCAGTTCTTCGCCAAGGCCGAAATTCAAAGCTATCCCAACGACACCGACACGTATCAGGCTCTGAAGACCAACCGTGTCGACGCAGCGCTCAACGATCTCGCCGTATTGGGGGTCGTTCGTAAAGAGTATGGCTTCGTCTCCTCCAAAACGCCGCGCGAACTGATCAGCCAGGATAACTGGGCCTTCGCGGTTCGCCCGAAGGATGTCGCCACTCAGCAATATCTGGATGCCTTCCTGTCGGAGATTAAAAAGGACGGACGGCTCGAGGCACTACGCGCTTATTGGGTCGATAGCGAGGCCTGGAAGAAGGACTTCCTGGAGAAGAACAGCAGCGTGTCCGAGGAGAGAAAGAAGCTCGTCGATAAACTCGGGATCGGCGCCTATGTGCCGGAAAGCGGCAGCGGCAACCGCATGACTCTCCAATAGAGCTCGTCGTCGATCGGGCGCCCGTTAGCACGCAGGACGGGCGCCTGTCGCCGCTTTTCGATCAAGGAGGGAGAAAGCCGCCATGGCGTTTTTTGAGGCGCATGATGTCAATCTGCATTTCAAGAGCTTCCACGCATTGCGTGGTATCTCCGTCTCATTCGAGAAGTCTGATGTGCTGGTTATCTGCGGTCCATCGGGCTCAGGCAAGAGCACGTTCATTCGCGCCATCAACAAGTTGGCTGGACCGCTGTCGTCGGGCCGGTTCCTGCTGGAGGGCCAGGATCTTGGGGGCATGCCACGCCGCGATCTCTATCGCAGGGTCGGCATGGTGTTCCAGCGCTTCAACCTGTTTCAGCATCTGACTGTCCTGGACAATATCGCCCTGCCGCAAAGGCGCGTGCTCCGGCACTCCCGCAAGGATGCCATCGAACGTGCCATGGGGCTCCTGAAGCGTGTCGGCCTGAGCGACAAGGCCGCTCGCTACCCCGCTCAACTGTCGGGTGGCCAGCAACAACGCGTCGCCATCTGCCGCGCGCTCGCGATGGAGCCCGAGTTGTTGCTGTTCGATGAGCCTACCTCCGCACTCGACCCGGAAATGGTCGGCGAAGTGCTGCAGGTCATGAAGGACCTGGCGGCAGCGGGGATGACCATGGTCGTCGTGACCCACGAGATGGGGTTCGCCAAGGAACTCGCCACCGAGATCACCTTTCTCGATGGCGGCCGGATGGTCGAGAAGGCTCCGCCCTCGGCGTTCTTCAGCCAGCCCAGGCAGGAACGGACCCGCCTGTTCCTCGACCAGATCCTTCGTCACTAGGCCGGGTGAACATGATCTCCAATGCATACGACCTATTCTGGCAGTACCGCGATGTTTATCTGACTGGCATTCGCAACGCTCTTTCGGCTGCCGCATTCGGATTGGTGCTGGCGCTGGCAATAGGGGTGTTGGCCGGTATCGCCCGCTACAGCTCGCGCGGCCTGCTTCGGGGCGTGGTTGCCGTCTATGTCTCGCTGGTGCGCAACACGCCGCTGCTCGTGCAGGTCTACTTCATCTACTTCGGCTTGCCCGCAATTGGCATAACCCTGTCTGCTTTTTCTACCGGCGTTCTCGCCCTGACGTTCAATTCGGGCGCCTACATTGCCGAGATGGTGCGCGGAGGGCTGAACGCCATTCCCAGAGGGCAAACGGAGGCAGCGCTCGCGCTTGGACTACGCCGGCGCATAGTGCTGTACCGGGTCCTCCTGCCACAGGCAGCACCGACGATCCTGCCGGCGATCACCGGGCAGTTCGTGCAACTGGTCAAGGATACCTCGCTGCTCTTCACGATCGCCGTTCTTGAAATCACGAAAGCGGCCGATGACGTCGGCAACGAGAGCTATCAGTTCCTGCCGGCCTATCTCGTGAGCTGCGTGATCTATATCGCCCTGTGCGTCGTGCTGAACCTCCTGTCGGACGTCTACGAAAGCCGCGCCGGCTTCTCCAAGCACAAACGGGCATAACTCATGAGCAATATCCTTTCCGTTGCGCTCGATGCGTTTCAGCTCATCCTGACGGGATTGCCGATCGTTCTGTTCCTGGCATTCGCCGCATTTTTCCCGGCACTCGGCCTTGGCATCGCCGGAGGACTCCTTGCATCCTCCCCTCTCGCGATCGTGCGGTTTTTGATTGGCGTTTATGTCTACTTGTTCCGCAGCACGCCGTTCCTGATGTTCATTTTTCTTGTTTACTACGGGCTTCCGGAATTCGGCCTCGACATTGGTCCTGTCACTACCGCCGTCATCGCTCTTTCGCTGTCTCACGGTGCCTACATGACCGAGATCGTCCGGGGCGGCCTGCTGGGGCTGGACAAAGGCCAGAACGAAGCGTCGGTGGCTCTCGGGTTCAGTCTGTTCCAGCGCCTGCGGGACATTACGCTGCCGCAGACGCTGATGGCGATCATTCCCTCGCTCCTTGGCCAGATTATCCTGATCATCAAGGATACTTCGCTAGTCTCCGTCGTCGGGATCAGCGAGATTGCAAGGCTCGCCAAGGAGGTGGTCATCCGCACCAACCAGCCCTTCATCGTTTTTACCATTCTGGCTCTCACCTACTTCGTCGTCTGCTTTTCCTTGGAGTTCGTTGCACGCAAGTTGGAAGAAAAGGTAAGACGGATCACATCAGGGCATTAAAAGTGGGATAATGACATGGATGCGCACGCAATATTCCAGGAAGCTCTCAGCCCCGAAACTTCAGCGGCTTCGGAAAGCCGGGATGCGGGTGCCAAGTCGCTGCGCAAGATGGCTCTCGTCCTCGATGCTTTTTCCCGCAGTCGGCCGAGTATGACCATTGCTGACCTTTCGGAAGCCACCGGTCTGCCTAAGACCACGATCCACCGTATCGTCACCTCGCTCCGGGAGGTCGGTTTGCTCGATCAGGACGGGCGGCGCCAGGGATACCGGCTCGGCCTGAGGATGTTCCATTATGGCAGCAGTGTCCTGGCCAGCCTCGATACGCCCACGCGTGCCCATCCTCACATCGCCAAGCTTCAGCAACTGACCGGCGAGATCATTCACTTCCATATTTTCGACGGGCATCAGATGGTCTGCGTCGAGCGAGAACAGATGATCGCCTCGAGCATGACGACGCTGCAGGCCGCGCCGACCTATTGCACCAGCGTGGGCAAGGCGTTTCTGGCGTTTCAAGACGAAAGTCTCGTCAGGAAGATCGCCGGGGAGGGGCTGCACGGCTACACGGTTCGCACAATCACGCATCTCGACGATCTCCTGTCGGAATTGGCGCGCATCCGGGTGCAGGGCTTCGCCATCGACAACGAAGAAATCGAGGTGGGGGTGCGCTGCATCGGTGCCCCTGTTCGTGACTCCTCGGGCAGGGTGTTCGCGGCGGTCAGCGTCTCCGGTCCGGTCGATCGCATGCCGGATGGCCGTCTAGCAGGGTTGGCACCGGTGGTTATCCAAACTGCGAATGAGATTTCCCAAGCGCTTGCCGAGTAGCCCTGTGGAGGCGGCTAAGTAATATTCTGGGATCTCAACATTGGCAGGCCATTCCACTCGTCGGCGGTGACAGATCAGGCGTTGGCGAGAAGCGCCTCTACGAGCAATGGATCGCGAAGCGGCGAGGATGGGTATAATGCGCAGAAGTTGAAAGAGCATTTTGACTCTTGGATGAGTTCCCGCAGCACGCCACCGTTGTAGAACTCCTGACTTCCACGGCGCACAACGACCTTGGTTTTCACCGGTCGCTGTGCATAGGCCCAGTCAACTCAGCTGTGATGTAGGTGGTTCTAAGTCGTAGTATGTCGAGGGAAATCGCGTTTTCGGGCGCTGTGGCGTGTCGCAGCGTCGGACTTGGTTGCGGGCCCCCGCAACCAATTCTGTCATAAGTCACTCGCCATCTGGGTCTAACGGCTCGGGTGGCGTTTTGCGTTCGGGATGCGCTCCCAACAACGAGATCACTTCGACATAGAAGTTCGAACCTCTTCCGGCGCATCGTCTCGGGTGACGATGCGAACTTTGTCTACTCCATAGTCCTCCAAAACCCTCTCTTGCAGGAATCGAGGCTGTTTCGCGCCGGTGCCGGTGCAAGCGAACGTATTCGTTGGCTGTCGAGCGCGCGATGAGGCAGGCGACAAGGCCTCGGTACTTAGGGACCAGCGCACTGTCTCTCCTACCGCAGAAAAACATGGGGGCCGCGAAGCCCACCAAGTCCAATGGGCTCAAGAAAATGGAAACAGGAGGATGAGTACTGACTTGAGGCCGACCACGACATTGCGAACAGCATTTAACTGGGGATGCCCACGACTTTCCCTCTTGATCCTGCGACCGGTCCCAAAATGATGGCGGGCACCTCGGCAAGGCTGGAGATTATATAATCTGGTCGAATCAATGCCTCTTCCGGCGTCCAACGTGGCCGAAATCCGCCCGGAAAGTAGATTGTCGATAGCCCCGCATCTTTCGCCGGTTTGATATCCCGGTCGAGTTGATCACCAACCATATAAGCCGGCGCGAGAGCGCGGGTCAGAGAAAGCACCCGCTGATACAGTTCAGGCGTCTTGCGGCCTTCAATGATCCGATCGAAGAATCTGGCGAACTCCAGAAGATCGGCGATCCGCTCAACTTTAGCTTTAGCTCCTTCAGTCACTATCAGCAACAGGCAGCCCAATTGCTCAAGCATGTTGAGGGCCACCTCCGCGCCGGGACGAGGTTGTGGTGTCGCCACCAGATCGTTTAAGAAGCGCTGCTCAATTGTGATGACATCACCATCGGACAAGAGATAATTCTTTCCGCCACGCCATGCTGCTCGGGCTGCTTCCTCGGCCTTCATGCCGCGCAGCGTCAATTCAGTCGCGCGAACCAATAGCTGCGGCGGGTATCGCAACCCCGCATGATGGCGAGCCGCGATCGCCTAGTCTATACCTCGAACAAAAGAGAGGCGGTCCAGGTCAGAAACTGCGATGCCAGCCGCGGATTCAACGGCGGCAAGCAGAGCAAGCTGCGCATGCGCAAACACCGAATCCGTGTCCCACAATGTATTGTCAGCATCCAGGAAGATCGTGGTAGGCGACAGCAGACATCGTGTTCTTTGCGTCCATTAGCGAGAAGGCAGCATAGGCTGCTGACGCGAAATCTGGCCGCCTCAAAATAATGGCGCAGCCCACTTAACAAGTATGGTTCATCAAGCTCGATAGACTGTTGCTCGTGCTTGTTTTGATGTCTGCAGTAAACTGCTACCTCCTTCCGTGACGTCGCCGTGAAATGCGACAGCAATATGTCATCCCCTCAAATTTGCCATATTGAGACTCGCGACCTGATTTCCTAGCTTGGCGTGGCGTGCAGGGGGCTGCGCGCTGGAATCGCTAGGGGCCGGGAATGCTTGGGACTGGAAGTGGGTGTCTGGGAACACCCGATTTGCAGCGTGTGCTTTCAGCACGTACGGTTTGTTCTCTTCCTCGACCTCGCTCAGGCTACAATTGGGCAGATGCTTTTCGGGTATTTGTAGGCTCTAACCCGAGCAGAGCTGGGGTCAGCTCGGTCTTGCTTGCGACCAGGAAGATCCGGGACAAAAAAGAATGAGTGCTGCGGTATAATATTCTTTTTAAGCTCTATTTTAGTCCTTTTCATTCAAATTCAGATGTTCACGAACATGTTGTCGTTTTCGGCATTTTCCTCGCGTGCGTCCGCTGGGCGCGTGTCGTTGCGGGTCCTGATGGTTGCGGGTGGCCTGATCGGTGCGCTGGCACCGTCAGTCACGGCTCAGGGCCAGTCGGGTTCGGGCAGCTCCGGCAATCCGGCGGCGATGGGCGGGGCGCCGGTGGCGGGAGCGCCTTCGGTTCCCACCTCCGATCCGACGATCATTCGTCCGGCCTCCTCGTCCCAGCCCGGCATCAGCACGAGCCAGCCACCGCTGTTGCCCGATTTGATGCGGGTGGATCCGGCTGCGGCGGGTAAGACCGCTGGATCACAGCGTGGCACGGATGGATCGGGCAGTGGCACGGGCGCCGGTCTTTCGAACAAGCCGGAGAGCCAGGCGGGGACATCGACGGCCAAGGGAGCGTCCGGCAGCGAGAGCGGGCAGCAGGCCAAGGACGGCACAGGCGAAGCGGCGACGCCGGCGGAAGGCGCCGCGGAGGCGCAGGCCGAGAGCCTGTCGACGATGGCGGCGACGGCGGCGGCGAGCGACACGCCTGGGGACGATCCCCTGAAGGCGATCGCCAGTGCCAGCGCGCTGGCGACCAAGGCCGAGCCTGCCAGTTTCAACGGCTCCTTCACGCAGTCTGTGTCGATCGCGGTGCCGGCCTATCATGGCCTCGAGCCCAAAGTGTCGCTGCGCTATGATTCCAATGCCGGAGCGCGGGCGGGAGGCTATTGGGCCGGCCTTGCGGGCGTGGGCTTTTCCTTGTCGGGCCTGTCGGACATCACCCGTTCCTCGGCGGTGGGCGGGACGCCGCGCTATGCGGATACGGACGAGTTCGTGCTGGACGGCGACCGGCTGGTGGCCTGCACGGCGGGGATGACCAGCCCGGCCTGCACCACGGGAGCGGCCGGGGACGGGGTGAGCTACTACGCCACCCGGGTGGAAAGCTTCGTGCGGGTCAAGCGCATCGTGAGCGGGACGACGAC
>NZ_JBQEPH010000028.1:0-67442 GCF_052045555.1 Labrys sp. 22185
GGCGGTCGAGCATGCCCTGGCCGACTACGGCACCGCCTATGGCTTGAAATGGGCGGCGATGCGCTATTTCAACGCCGCCGGGGCCGATCTCGACGGCGAGCTGGGCGAGCGCCATGAGCCGGAAACCCATGTCATCCCGCTTGCCATCCAGGCCGCCCTCAGCCATCGGCCCATCTTCAACGTGCTGGGCCGGGACTATCCCACGCCCGACGGTTCGGCCGTCCGCGACTATGTGCATGTCGCCGACATCGCCGACGCTCACGTGCGGGCCATCGACTATCTCAAGGCCGGCGGCGAAAGCTCGGCCTTCAATCTCGGCACCGGCATCGGCACCTCGGTGATCGAGATCCTCGAGGCTGTGCAGCGCTGCACCGGCCGCAAGCTCGACATCCGCTTCCAGCCGCGGCGGCCCGGCGATCCAGCCAGTCTCTACGCTGCCGCCACCAAAGCCGCCGAATTGCTGGGCTGGCATCCCCAGCACTGCGGAATCGACACCATCGTGGGCAGCGCGGTTTCCTGGTTCCGGCACAATCTGGCGGCCTGAACGCTCCGAAGACAGGCGGCCGGAGGGGCAAGCCCACCCGGCTACGCCTTGAACCGATCCGTCGCGGCCAGGCGCTGCGTCAGGGGCCGGGCCTCCGGCCATTGATAGATCTCGGTGCGGAGGAATTTCAGCTCCGCATCCGCGTCCTCTTCCCCGACTTCGGTCCACCAGCTCTTGGGCTGGCCATTGCTGCCGTCGTTCCAGCGATAGCCACGCGCCTTGAGCCGATCCTTCATGTCGAAAGGGCTATTGGTCGCCGAGATCCTGATCCGGGCGCGTTCCGAGGCCTTCAAAAGTTCGGCGAAAGGCGCGGTCTTGCCTGGTCCGCTCGGCCGGGCCAGCACCTCCAGCAGCGCATGGCAATCGTCGACGGCCCGATGCCCGTTGTGGAAATAGCCCGATTGCCCCAGGAGATAGCCGAGCTTGGTACCCTCGAAGCCACGGTCGGACCAGGCGATCTCCACATTCGAGCAGGCCCAGGGCTTGGGCGAGAACTCCGGCGCGAAGCGTTCGCAGAAGGGGCGATCGAACCGCGCATTATGCGCAATGACCAGGTCCGCGGGCTCGATGAAGGCCTCGACTTCGGCCGGCGAGATATGCTTGCCGGCCACCATGGCGTCGGTGATGCCGGTCAGCCTGGTGATCTCGGGCGGGATCGGTTCCCCGGGCTGGCGTAGGGCATTGAAGACGCCCACGACGTCGCCGACCTGGCCGGCCGGATCATAGGTGACCGCCACCATGCCGAGCTCGATGATCTCGTTCTTCTCATGGTCGAGGCCAGTGGTCTCGGTATCGACGATCACCGCCAGGCGCGGAAACCGGCTCTTGTCCCGCGGGATGACGGAGCGTGGCTCCAGCTTGCGCAGGATGCGGTAGCGGCCAGTTGCCTCCAGCATGCTGACCAGGGCAGCCTCGTCGAGCGCCTCGTGCTGGCGCGCCGGTGCGGGAAGGGCGCGCTTGGCCCGGGCGGGCGGTGGCCGCCTCTCCGGCAGAGCCTCGGTCCGAAACATGTCGAATTGTTCGCCCATGCTTCCCCTTTCTAGCCGACTCAACGATCCGGCAGTGTTGAAACGTTTAGCGTTTCCGGCAGCGCCCAGGCAAACCCCGGCCGGCCGTTTTCCCCCGCCAAGACCGATGGCGCCGGTCAATCCCCCGGCGTGAAGCGCCTGCGATAATCGGCGGGCGTGACGCCGACATGCCGCATGAAGGCCCGGCGCAACACGTCCGCATTGGCGAACCCACAAGCCGCCGCCACCTGCTTGGGTGGGCTTTGACCTGTCTCGAGCAGGCGTCGGGCCACCGAGATACGCGCCGCCTCCACCCAACCCGCCGGCGTCACGCCGACCTCCGTGGCGAAGAGCCGGGCGAAATGACGCGGGCTCAGACTGAGGCGCCCGGCCATGCTGGCGACGCTATGCCGTGCGGCTGGATTGGCGACCACCCAGCGCTGCAGCTCCTGCAGGGCCGAACGCCCGGCGGGAAGGACTTCCTCGCGGCGGCTGAACTGCATCTGGCCGCCGGGCCGCTTGAAGAACATCACCAGTTGGGCGGCGACGCGCATGGCGATGTCCCGCCCCAGATCCTCCTCCACCAGAGCGAGGGCAAGGTCGAGCCCGGCCGTCACGCCGGCCGCGGTACGTAGGCGCCCATCGCGGATGTGGATGGCGTCGGGGTCCACGGCAATGTCGGGATAGGCCCGGGCCAGCCGATCCGCCACGGCCCAATGGGTGGCGACCCGCCGACCGGCCAGCAACCCGGCTGCGGCCAAGACGAAGGCTCCGGCGCAGACCGACCCATAGCGTCGTGTCGTGGCGGCCACCTGCTTCAGCCAGGCGAGCACGGCGGCATCGGGTTCGGTCACCGCTGCATTGGGGCTGCCGGCGACGAGAAGCGTGTCGACCGTCTCGCCGCCATCCGCCCCGATCACGATGTCGGGCAGCAGGCGGGCACCCGAGGAACTGCGGATCGCCTCCTCGCTTCGGGACACGACAAGGAGGCGATAGACCTCCCGGCCGGCCTGCGTATTGGCCTCGGCGAACACATCCATCGGCCCGGATACGTCGAGCAGTTGCACGCCCTGCAGGGCCAGTATCGCAATGGTCCTGGTCTCGTTCCCAGACATGAGCATTCCTGACATCGGCGTCCGCTTGCAACCGATTTTGGCAGAAATCGGCGTAATACATCAATTGAAGCCATACCTAGGGTGAGCCTAGGCTCTGCGCCAGTGAAATCCACTGGAGACATCGAAATGACCGCCATTTCAGGCATCGAAATCCCGGACAGCCTCCTGTGCCGGGACATCACCGCCTTCATCCGCGACACCGAAACCCCGCTCCTGTTTCACCATTCCAGTCGGGTGTTCTATTTCGGCGCGCTGGCCGGCAGGCGCCGCGGGCTGAACTTCGATCCCGAGCTCCTCTATGCCGGCGCCATGTTCCACGACGTCGGGCTGATGCCAGCCCATAGCAGCGCGACCGAGCGCTTCGAGGTCGACGGCGCCAATGCCGCCCGCGACTTCCTGGCGAGCCGCGGCATCGCGCCAGCCGACATCGACCTCGTCTGGGCGGCGATCGCGCTGCACACCACGCCCGGCATTCCCGAGCATATGCACCCGGTGGTCGCCCTGGTGACGGCGGGCGTCGAGATGGACGTGCTCGGCCTGACCTATCATCGCTATGGCGATGCCGAACGCGAGGCCGTGGTCGGTGCCCATCCACGCACGCCGCATTTCAAGGAGGACATCATCCAGGCCTTCTACGAGGGTATCCGGCACAAGCCCCAGACCACCTTCGGCAATGTCAAAGCGGACGTGATCGCCGACAAGGAACCGCATTTCGAGCGCGGCAATTTCTGCTCGGTGATCCGCTGCTCGCACTGGCACGGCTGAAACGGGAGCCTCCCGCGCTCGGCGGGAATGCCTCGCCCCTATCCCGGCGGGCGGATCGTGCTATAGGGTGAGCCATCAGCTCAAAAGCAAGGGCGCGTTTCGGCGTAAGCGTATCTTTGCTGTGGCTTCCCTTTTGCAACGCGTCTTTGCGATTCCTGGTGACCCGTGACATCGCAAAGCACTTAGGTACCCGCCCGCCCCATGCTCGTTCTCGGCATCGAAACCACTTGCGACGAAACTTCCGCCGCCATCGTCGCACGCAATCAGGACGGCGAGGGCGAGATTCTGTCCAATGTCGTGCTGTCGCAGATCGCCGAGCATGCCGCCTATGGCGGCGTGGTGCCGGAGATCGCCGCGCGCGCCCATGTCGAGGTGCTCGACCACATCATCGAACAGGCCCTTGAAGAGGCCAATGTCCGCTTCGACAAGCTCGACGGCATCGCCGCCGCAGCGGGGCCGGGCCTGATCGGCGGCGTGATCGTCGGCCTCACCACCGCCAAGGCCCTGGCCCTCTCGCTCGGCAAGCCGTTGATCGCCGTCAACCATCTGGAGGCGCATGCGCTGACGCCACGCCTCACCGACCAGGTCACCTTCCCCTATCTCCTGCTGCTCGCCTCCGGCGGGCACACCCAACTCCTGGCCGTGCGCGGCCTCGGCGACTATGTCCGGCTCGGCACCACCATTGACGACGCCATCGGCGAGGCCTTCGACAAGACCGCCAAGATGCTGGGCCTGGGCTATCCCGGCGGCCCCGCCGTCGAGGCGCAGGCGATGAGCGGCGATGCCGCCCGCTTCGCCTTTCCGCGCCCGCTGCAGGGCCGGCCGGATCCGAATTTCTCGCTGTCGGGTCTGAAGACGGCGGTCCGGCTCGAAGCCGAGAGGCTGGCACCGCTCGCCGCCAAGGATATCAGGGACCTCTGCGCCTCCTTCCAGGCGGCGGTGGTGGACATGGTGGTCGACCGCACCCGCGTCGGCCTGAGGCGGTTCCGCGACACCGCGGGACAATCCCCCAGCGCCCTGGTGATCGCGGGTGGTGTTGCCGCCAATCTCGCCATCCGTCGCGGCCTGCAGCGCCTCGGCGCGGAGACGGGCCTGCGCATCGTCATGCCGCCGGCTGCCCTGTGCACCGACAATGGCGCCATGATCGCCTGGGCGGGGGCGGAGCGCCTCTCCGCCGGCATCACCGACGGCCTCGACGTCAGCCCGCGGGCGCGCTGGCCGCTCGACCCCAACGCACCGGGAGCGGGCAAGCAGGGCCTCGGCAAGGCCGGTGTCGGCAAGGGAGCCAAAGCTTGAGTGCGTCGGGATTGAAGAGCATCGGCGTGATCGGCGCCGGAGCTTTCGGCGCCGCCTTGGCTTGCGCCGCCGCACGCGCCGGCCGTGATGTCAGCCTGTGGGGGCGCGATGCCGTGACCATGGCCGAACTGGCGGGGACGCGCCGGCTGCCAAGGCTCGACGGCCTTGCCTTGCCCGAAGCCATCCATCCCACCGCCGATCTGGCAGAAACAGCGCGCGCCGATGCCTTGATCCTGGCAGTTCCGACCCAGGCCCTGCGTGACGTCTGCGGGCGGCTGGCTGGCATGGTTGCTGCCAATACCCCGCTCATCCTGGCTGCCAAGGGCATCGAGCGCACGAGCGGCGAATTCGTCTCGCAGATCGCCACCGAGACCCTGCAGGGCTGCGTTCCCGCCGTACTCTCCGGGCCAGGCTTTGCCGCCGACATCGCCAAGGCCTATCCGACTGCCCTGACGCTGGCCTGCGCCGACGGCTCCCTTGGCGAACGCCTTGCCCGGCTGATCGGCTCCCCGACCTTCCGGCTCTACCACACGGACGATCTGCGCGGCGTGGAGATCGGCGGAGCGGCCAAGAACGTGCTGGCCATCGCAGCCGGTATAGCCGCCGGGCGCGGCTTCGGCGAGAGCACGGTGGCCGCTCTCCTTGCACGCAGTTTCGCCGAACTCACCCGCTTCGGCCTCGCCTTCGGTGCCCGCCCGGAGACGCTGGCGGGCCTGTCCGGCCTCGGCGACCTCATCCTCACCGGCACATCCTCGCGCTCACGCAACCGGCGCTTCGGCGAGGAACTCGGCCGGGGCATCGGCCTGGAAACGGCGATCGCCGATGTCGGCCTGGCCGAAGGCGTCTGGACGGCCCCCATCCTGGCCGATATGGCAAGGAAGAGGCATGTCGACATGCCGATTGCCGCCGCCGTCTCCGACCTGGTGGCCGGCAAGGCCAGCATCGACCAGGTCATCAAGCAATTGCTGTCGCGCCCGCCGCGCGCGGAATAACCCGTTCAACCCAACTGGAGACTGACATGACCCTGAAGCGTATCGGCGCCGGCAACCGCATGAGCGACGCCGTCATACATGGCGACAAGATCCACCTGTCCGGCTATGTCGCCGAGACCACGGTCGGCAAGTCGGTCAAGGAACAGACCGCCGACATCCTCGCCCAGATCGACGAGACGCTGAAACAGGCCGGCACCGACAAGACCAAGGTGATCAAGGCCAATATCTGGCTCACCGATATCGGCACCTGGGCCGAGATGAACGAGGCATGGGACGCCTGGGTCGTCGCCGGCCAGGCCCCGGCCCGCGCCACGGTGGAAGCCAAGCTCGCCGGCCCCGGCCTCGACGTCGAGATCATGGTCGAAGCAGCGTTGTAAGAAATCCAAGCTGCCTTCCCCGCATCGCGGGGAAGGCCTCACCATACAGCTCTCAACTTCGCGCTCCATGGCGTCTTGCGATATGGCGGAATCGCCAAGAATCGCAAAGACGCGTCGTCCCAACAAGGAGTTCGAGCAAATAAGCGTTCACACTTGGATGCGTTTTGCTCGAGGATGGGCCGACTGGTAGACCCGCATCAATTCGGTGGCGTCAACCTTGGTGTAGATCTGCGTGGTCGACAGGCTGGCATGGCCGAGCAGTTCCTGGATGGACCGCAGGTCGCCGCCGCGCCCGAGCAGATGGGTCGCGAAGGAGTGGCGCAGCGCATGCGGCGTGGCGCTGTCCGGCAGTCCCAGAGCCCCCCGAAGATGCTGCATGGCATATTGGATGATGCGGGGCGACAGGGGGCCACCCCGCGCGCCGACGAAGAGCGGATCGTCCGGGCCGCCAGGATAGGGCAGTATTTTCAGATATTCCTCCACAGCCTGCACCACCGGCGCGATCACCGGCACCGAGCGCATCTTGTTGCCCTTGCCGATGACGGTGAGGCTGTCGCGCCCGCTGACCGGCGCATCCTTGCGCGTCAGCCCGAGAGCTTCGGAAATGCGCAGGCCCGCCCCATAGCATAGCGCCAGCACGGCGGCATCGCGGGCCAGGATCCAGGGTTCGCGCGCCTCGCCCAGGCGGGCATCGGCGGAAGCCACCTTGCGGGCGGCCTCGGGCGATAGCGGCTTAGGCAGGCTTTGCGGCAGTTTGGGCCCACGCACCGCCGACAGCGCCGCACTGGCGCCATGGCCCTGGCGCTCGAGGAAGCGGGCAAAGGCCCGCGTCGCCGCCAGGGCCCGCATCAGCGAGCGTGGCTTCAGCCCGTCGGCCCGGCGCGCGGCCAGGAAGGCCCTGACGTCGCGCGGAGCGAGGGAAGCGATGTCGTCAAGCCCCGGCGGCTCGCCGAAATGACCGGTCAGGAAGCGCAGGAAGGTGGTGACGTCGCGGTCATAGGCCTCCACCGTCTTGGGGCTCATGCGCCGCTCGACGGCAAGATAGGCCAGCCATTGCACCTTGGCGGCAGCAAGGTCGGCGGCGGCGACGAGGATGGGCGGCGAAGCGTTCATGCGGCCAGTGTGGCTGGAAAAGATGAGCAGGAGGTTAGGACCTCCCGCTCTGCTTACTCCCCCGCCACCAGCGCCGGGGTCGCTGCCGGATCGGGAACCGCCGCCTCGCGTTCGCTCGACCACACCAGCACCAGCATGCACAGGCTGGAGAGGCCGAGATAGCCGCAGGCGAGCGGGAAGATGGTGCCGTCATAGGCTTCGCCGATCACCGCGCCGATCACCGCGCCCATCAGCGTGGTGACGCAGCCGATGAAGGAGGAAGCGGTGCCGGCGATATCGCCCACCGGTTCCATCGCCAGCGCGTTGAAATTCGGCATGGTGAGGCTGAGCAGGAAATGCGCCACACCCATGACGATGCCGAAATAGATCAGCGGTGGCCGGCCCTGGAACAGCACGGCGAGGCCGAGCAGCAGCATCGCCATCAGCCAGAAGCCGACCATGCCGAAGCGCGACAGCCGGTGCATGCCCAGACGCCTCACCAGGCGGGAATTGGCGAAGGAGGCCAGGCCCATGCAGATGGCGATCAGTGCGAAGGCCAGCGGGAAGAGCGGGCCGAGCTTGTAGATGTCGGTCTCGAAGATCTGCTGGGACGAGCCGAGATAGGTCATCAGGCAGCCCATGGCCAGGCCCATCGCCAGCATGTTGGCGAAGGAGGCGCGTGTGGTCACCACCCGGCGCATGCCGCTGGCGACGGCGGGCAGCGACAGCGGCCGGCGATATTCGGGATGCAGCGTCTCGGGCATGCGCAGGCCGAACCAGAACACCACCACCAGCACCAGGCCCAGCATGCTCATGAAGATGGTGCGCCAGTCGCCCAGCATCAGGAAGGCGCTGCCCGTGGCCGGCGCGATCACCGGCACGATGATGAAGATCATCAAGGTGAGCGACATCACCCGCGCCATTTCGCGGCCCTCGTAGCGGTCGCGCACGATGGCAATGGAGAGCACGCGCGCCGAGCCGGCGCCGAGACCCTGAATGGCGCGGGCGGCCAGCAACACCTCATAGCTGGGGGCGAAGATCGCCAGGAGCGTGCCGGCCGTATAGATGCCCAGGCCGATCATCAGCACCTTGCGGCGGCCGATCGAATCGGAGATCGGCCCCCAGGCCAGCTGCATGATGGCAAAGCCCGCCATATAGGCGGTGATGATCAACTGCATGCGGTTGGCATCGGCAATGCCGAATTCCGACCGCACGGCGGAGAAGGCTGGCAGGAGATTGTCGATGGAGAGGGAACTGAGCCCCATCATCAGGGCAATCACGAGAACAAACTCGGCGAAGGACGGCTGGGGCTCCCGCCGCACGGCAGGCTCCAGCGCCGCGCCGGCAACGGGACGGGGCATGGAAAACTCGGAAATGTGAAAATCTATAACCGGCGGGGCAATAAAGCGGCGCTCAGATGAGGGATCTGTAGCATATCAATCGTGACGAAAAGGTGATTTTTTCGCCACAGAGGGCAAATATTTCAAGTGAATTGACGAATTTTGATGGGAAACGTCAGGCCTGAGGCGCCGTTCCCGGTTCGACCGGAGCAAGTATGGGGCGCTCGCCCTGTCCGCTGCGCCGGAAATCGGAGGGCGACATGCCGGCGATCTTGCGGAAGCTCTTGTTGAAGCCCGAGAGGGAACCGAAGCCCGACTCCATCGCCACCCGCAGGATATTGCCGTCGCCGCTGATCAGGCGCGCCTGCGCATAGGACAGGCGCAGCAGGCTGACATAGTCGTTCAGCGTCATGCCCGTGCATTTCTTGAACAGGCTCATGGCATATTTGGGATGGAGGTCGGCGGCCGCCGCGATGTCGGCGCTGTCGATGTCGTCGAGGAAATTGTCGGCGATGAAGTCGCACAGGTTGCGCACATGGCGCAGGGCCTGCGGATCGGCGGCGCTGGCCTGGCCGGCATGGGCATCGAGGCTGGGCAACAGGGCATAGGGCTCGAACCGCACCCGTTCCAGCCGCAGCAGCAATTCGCTCACGGCGTGCTGCGCACGCACCATGTCGCCCGAGCGGGTGTAGCCGTTCCAGCGTGCGAAATTGGCGCCATCCGACGAGTCGGTCTCGCGGATGAGCAGGGTCGCGCCGGCCATCAGCCGGGCCGGCACCTCTTCGGGCAGCCTCAGCCGGAAGAAATGCACCAGCGGCAGATGCGCGCCGGCATAGATGGCATCGTCGGAGGCATCGTCCATCTGGTGCGGCAGGCCGCCCCAGAACAGCACCATGTCGCCCGCCGCCAGCCTGAGCTCGTAGCCTGCCATGCGATAATGCACCCAGCCCTGGACGATGAAGTTCACCTCGACCTGGGCGTGCCAGTGGGGCGAGAGCATGACGCGCGGCGTATTGTGAAAGGTCTGCAGCACCGTCGGCAGGTTTTCGACGCTGTTGGCCGTCGGCTGATAATAGGAGCGTTCCTGCATCTTACTTTCAGGCAAGTCCATCTTCCCTTTATCGCAGACAGACCGTGCTGCCTGCCTAAAGTAGCTTCCCGCCACACAAGAGCAAATGAAAAGGGGAGGAATGGAATGCGCAAGACGATCGGCTGCGGCGCGCTGGCAGTTGCCGCGGGCCTTCACGCCACTGCCACCTTGGCCCAATCGGGGGAAATCCGGGTCTGGAGCTGGGACATCGCCGCCGCCTCGCTGAAAGCCAATATCGAAGGCTTCAACAAGCAATTCCCCAATGTGAAGGTCACGGTGGAGGATCTCGGTAACGCCCAGGTCTTCTCCAAGACCCAGGCCGGCTGCGCCGCCGGCGGAGCGGGCCTGCCCGACGTCGTCTCGATCGAGAACTACAAGGCGGAGAGTTATTGGAACCAGTTCCCCGACTGCTTCGCCGATCTCAAGCCGCTCGGTTACACGGCGGAGGTGGCCGGCAAGTTCGCCGATTTCAAGCGGGCGGAACTCGAAAAGGGCGAGGCCGCCTATGCCATGCCCTGGGATTCGGGCCCGGTGGTGATGTATTACCGGCGTGACTTCTACGAGAAGGCCGGCGTCGATCCGACCAGCATCAAGACCTGGGATGATTTCATCGCTGCCGGCAAAAAGGTGGCGTCAGCCAATCCCGGCGTGACCATGAGCGCCACCGATCTCGACGGCGACGGCACTACCGAATGGTTCCGCATGGTCGGCAACGAGCAGGGTTGCAACTACTTCGCCGCGGACGCCAGCGCCGTCACGGTCAATGCGCCCGCCTGCATCGCCGTCTACGACAAGCTCAAGCAGCTCAAGGACACGGGCACCATCATCTCGGCCGGCTGGTCCGACAAGATCCAGGCCCTGAAGGCCGGCAAGGTGGCCACCATCATGTTCGGCGGCTGGTATGAGGGCACGATCCGTACCAACGCCCCCGAGCTTGCCGGCAAATGGGGAGTCTATCGCATGCCGAGCCTCACGGCGGACGGCCCGCGCGCCGCCAATATCGGCGGCTCGTCGCTAGCGATCCCCGCCGGCTCGAAGAACAAGGAAGCGGCCTTCGCCTTCGTCAAATACGCCCTCTCCACCGATGAGGGCCAGGTCACCATGCTCAAGGCCTATGGCCTGGTGCCCTCGCTGAATTCGGCGCTGGAGGACCCCTATGTGAAGCAGGGACAGCCCTATTGGGGCAACCAGGCGATCTGGACCGACATTCTCGCCACCCTGCCCAAGATCAAGTCCACCCACGGCACCGCCTTCCTCAACGATGCCGAGGCCGCGCTGAAGACCGTGCAGACCAAGTTCCTTGGCGGCGGCTACCCCGATGCCAAGGCGGCGCTGGATGATGCAGCCAACCAGATCTCGTCAGCCTCGGGCCTGCCGGTGGCGCAGTAGCGGGGAAGGGCGCGACCTACCTTCTCCCCTTGCGGGAGAAGGTGCCCCGAAGGGGCGGATGAGGGGAGAAACGCATCCCTTGTTGGTTGATCACCAACACCCCTCATCCGTCATTGCTCCGCAATGCCACCTCTAGTCAACTCAAGAAGGTTGACGACACCCGCAAGGGGAGAAGGCTGGTCGTGCCACATTCTGTTTAGCCTCCGGTCAAACGTCCTCTTCCCCAGCGGAGTCCCTCCGATGCAGCGGCACAATCGCGCGGCCTATGGCTTCCTCGCGCCCTATCTGGCGATCTTCCTCGCCTTCTGGATCTGGCCGATCATCTCCTCCTTCGTGATCTCGCTGCATCAGACCCGGGTGTCGCCCTGGCAGTTCAGGCCGGCAGCCAATTGGGGGCGCCTGATCTCCGATCCCGCCTTCTTCAACGCCCTGAAGAACACGCTGATCATCCTGGTCATCCAGGTGCCGGTGATGATCGGCCTCGCCACCGTGATCGCCGTCTTCCTCAACTCGCCCTTGCTCAAGGCCAAGGGCCTGTTCCGCTTCGCCTTCTTCGCCCCCGTCGTGGTCGGCGAGGTCGCCTATTCGGCGGTGTTCCGGCTGATCTTCGCCCAGGATTTCGGCGTGGTGAACAAGCTCGCCGCCACCGTCGGCCTGCCCGCCATCGACTGGCTCTCCAATCCGACGGCCGCGCTGGCCCTGGTGATGATCGCGCTGACCTGGCGCTGGACCGGCTACAACGCCATTATCATCCTCGCCGGCCTGCAGTCGATACCGGGCGACGTCTACGAGGCGGCCACGCTCGACCGCGTCTCCAAGCTGCGCCAGTTCTTCCACATCACCTTGCCGCTCCTGAAGCCGGTGATCACCTTCTGCGTGATCCTGTCGATCTCCGGCACCATGCAGCTCTTCACCGAGCCCTTCCTGATCACCAATCATGGCGGGCCGGGCGGGGCGACCGAGACCCTCGGCCTGCTGCTCTACCGCCAGGCCTTCCTCTCCGGCAATGTCGGCTATGCCTCCGCCATCGCCTACACCATCGCGGCCCTGGCGGTGATCGTCTCGCTGGTCCAGCTGCGCCTGTCGAGGGAACCGCGATGACCCGCTCCAACCGCCAAAGGCTCAACGCCGTCATCCTGCACGCCTTGATCGCACCGATGGCGCTCGTCTGGCTGTTTCCGCTCTGGATGATGGGCGTGTTCGCCACCATGCCCGACTACGGCATCTACGCGCCGGGCCTGTCGTTCTGGTTCGGCGCGAATTTCCTCGACAATCTCGCCAATCTGCAGCGCACGACCAACTTCCTGCATGCCATGACCGTCTCGATCGTGGTCGGGCTCGCCTATACCGTGCTCTCGGCCGGGCTGACCGCCATGGCCGGATGGGCCCTCGCGCGCTACCGCTTCTTCGGCCGCGGCGCAGTGCTCGCCATCATCCTCGGTACGATCTCCCTGCCCTTCTTCGTGGTGATCATCCCGCAATTCATCCTGGTTGCGCGCGACCTCGGCATGGCCAATAGCTGGTTCGGCCTGATCGTGCCGCCCTTGTTCAATTCGCTCGGCGTGCTGTTCATGCGCCAGGCCTTCACCATGATGCCGGCCGAGCTGTTCGACGCCGCGCGGGTGGAAGGCGTCAGGGAGTGGCGCATCTTCCTGTTCGTGGCCCTGCCGCTGGCGCGCCCGACCCTGGCGGCGCTCTGCATCATCCTCTTCCTGACGAGCTGGAACAACTATCTGTGGCCGCTCCTGATCGCCGGCGACAAGGCGATGTTCACCGCGCCCGTGGCGCTGGGCAGCCTGATCGGCATCTCCAATGTGAGCTGGGGCGGCATCATGGCCGGGGCCGTGCTGCTGACCGCGCCGATGCTGGCCGTCTTCCTCCTCCTGCAGCGCCATTTCATCGCCGGCATCGCGGCCGGCGCCGTGAAATAAACAAAAGAAGAGCGACCGATATGGCAGGCCTTGCGCTCCGTTCCGTCACCAAACGCTATGGCAGTTTCGAGATCATCCACGGCGTCGACCTCGACATCGCCGATGGCGAATTCGTGGTCTTCGTCGGCCCTTCGGGCTGCGGCAAATCCACCTTGCTGCGCATGATTGCCGGGCTCGAGGACATTTCCGGCGGCGAGATCAGCATTGGCGGCCAGGTGGTCAACGAGGTCGAGCCCGCCGATCGCGGCATCGCCATGGTGTTCCAGTCCTATGCCCTCTATCCGCATATGACGGTGGAGCGAAATCTCTCCTTCGGCCTGAGGATGAACGGCAATCCCAAGGCCGATACCGACCGGCGGGTGACACGGGCGGCCGAGATCCTGCGCATCACCGATCTCATGCAGCGCCGGCCCAAGCAGCTCTCGGGCGGCCAGCGCCAGCGCGTGGCGATCGGCCGGGCGATCGTGCGCGATCCCCAGGTCTTCCTGTTCGACGAACCCCTGTCGAATCTCGACGCCGAATTGCGGGTGCAGATGCGGGTGGAGATCGCCCGGCTCCACCGCGAGCTCGGCGTCACCATGATCTACGTCACCCACGACCAGACCGAGGCGATGACCCTGGCCGACAAGATCGTGGTGCTGCGCGGCGGCAATGTCGAGCAGGTCGGACGTCCGCTCGAGCTCTACGAGGATCCCGCCAACCGCTTCGTCGCCGGCTTCATGGGCAGCCCCAAGATGAACTTCCTGGCGGGCCGCGCCGTCGCGGCCGAAGCCGGCGGCGTGACGGTCGAACTGGTCAACCAGAAAGGCGCGCGCCTTGCAGTGCCGCTCTCCGGCCCGGCGCCGGCAACAGGCGCCGAAGTCAGCATCGGCATCCGCCCCGAACATTTCGGGCCTGGAGGCAGCGGCGACGCCGATCTCGCCATCGAGGTCGACATGGCCGAGCATCTGGGCGCCACCTCCTATGTCTATGCCGGCACCGCCTCTGCCGAGCCGCTGATCATCCAGCGCGACGATTCCCGCCAATGGGCCGAGGAGCGCCAGCTCACCGTCGCCATCCCCCGCCACCGCGCCCTGCTGTTCGACAAGGACGGCCAGCGCCTGCGCTGAAGCGCAGCATCCCCATGTCCTGAAAGTGTTTGGAAAGACCGACATGACCGAGAAAGACAAGATCCGCTGGGGCATCATCGGGCCCGGCGCCATCGCCAAGGCCTTCACTGCCGGCCTGGCCGATTCCGAGAGCGGCGTCCTCGCGGCGATCGGCACCCGCGATCCCGACAGGCCGGGCCTTGCCGAAGCCTTCTCCGGCGCCCGCATCCATCGGGGCTATGAAGCCCTGCTGGCCGATCCCACGATCGATGCCGTCTATATCGCCGTACCCCATCCCGGCCACGCGCAATGGGCAATCAAGGCAGCCGAGGCCGGCAAGCATGCGCTGGTGGAAAAGCCCCTGGGACTGACGGCCTTCGAGGCCGACGCCATGATGCATGCCGCCCGCAAGGCCGGAACCTTCCTGGGCGAGGCCTTCATGTATCGACAGCACCCGCAGACCCTGAAGCTGGTGGAACTGATCCGGTCAGGCACGATCGGCGAGGTCAGGTTGATCCGCTCCAGCTTCGGCTTCGCCATGCCGGCGTTCAAGCCCGAGCACCGGCTCTATGCCAACGATCTGGCGGGCGGCGGCATCCTCGACGTCGGCGGCTATCCCGTCTCGATGGCGCGGCTGATCGCCGGTGCCGCCTCGGGCAAGGATCTCGCGGAACCCGACAGCGTCTCCGGCGCCGGCCATCTCGGCCAATCCGGCGTCGACGAATGGGCCTCGGCCCTGCTGCACTTTCCGGGCGGCATCCTCGCGGAAGTCTCCTGCTCGATCTCATTGAAGCAGGACAATGTGCTGCGCATCCTCGGCACCAAAGGCCGCATCGAGGTGCAGGACTTCTGGTTTGCCGGCGGCGTGCAGGGCGGCACCGGCGAGATCCGCATCATCGGGCCCGATAGCACGAGCGAGACGGTGACAGTCGAGGAGACGCGGCATCTCTATGCCTTCGAGGCCGACGCCGCGGGCAGGGCCATTCGCGAAGGCCGCCAGGAATTCGCCTGGCCGGGCATGAGCTGGGCAGACAGCCTGGGCAATCTGCGCGTGCTCGACAAATGGCGCCAGGCGATCGGGCTCGAATACGGCATCGAGAAGCCCGAGCGACGGAAGGAGACCCTGAAGGGCGGAGTGCTCAGGCAGGGCAGCGGGCCGATTCCCCGGCGCCGCATCCCCGGCCTCGAACCGGCCGCCTCCGCCGTGGCGCTCGGTTTCGAGGATTTCAGGACCTTCTCCAGCGCCGCCATCCTGCTCGACGCCTTTTTCGAGAAGGGCGGCAACCTGTTCGACACCGCCTTCGTCTATGGCGCCGGCATCACCGAAAAACTGTTCGGCGACTGGCAGGCTTCCAGGGGCGTGCGCAACGAGAGCGTGGTGATCGGCAAGGGCGCGCATACCCCGCTCTGCCGCCCCGAATTCATCGGCCAGCAGCTCACTTTGTCACTCGAGCGGCTGAAGACCGACCATGTCGACGTCTATTTCATGCATCGCGACAATCCCTACGTGCCGGTGGGCGAATTCGTCGACGCCATGGATGCGGAGGTCAAGGCCGGTCGCATCCGCGGCCCCTTCGGCGGCTCGAACTGGACGCGCGAGCGCTTCGACGAGGCGGTCGCCTATGCGGAGCGGACAGGCAAGCAGAAGCCGGGGGCGCTCTCCAACAATTTCGCCCTCGCCGAGATGCAGGACGTGATCTGGGCCGGCTGCGTCTCGGCCTCGGACGACGACTGGAAGGCCTGGCTTGCCGCCCGGCAGGTCCCCAATTTCGCCTGGTCGAGCCAGGGGCGCGGCTTCTTCACAGACCGGGCCGGACGCGACAGGCAGGATGACAAGGAGCTCGTGCGGGTCTGGTATTCCGAGCGCAATTTCGCGCGCCGGGACCGGGCGGTCGAGCTGGCGCGCCGGCTGGGCAAGCGCCCCATCCATGTCGCCCTCGCCTTTGTGCTGTCGCAGCCCTTCCCGTCCGTACCCCTGATCGGGCCGCGCACGCTCGCCGAGCTCGATGACAGCCTCGAGGCCTTCGACATCGCCCTGACACCGGAACAGGTCGCCTGGCTCGATCGGGGATAGAGGCCGCGATAGCAGCTTATGAGGAAGGGCGCGCCGCCGACCACCCCTTCTCCCCGTTCTGACGGGGAGAAGGCCGGGATGAGGGGCAGCGCAACACGTAGAAAACTGAACTCTGCGAAGCCCCTCACCCTTACCCTCTCCCCGCAAGTGGCGGGCGAGGGGGCTTGAGCGTCGCGGCCTCACGTCACCTTCATCACCCAGCCCAATCCTTCATTCTGTTCCCGCGACAGCCAGAATTGCCCTCCGCGTGCCAGCGCGCACGGCGGGCCTGGCGGGGGTCCGTTAAGGTCTCGGCAAGTTCTCAGCCGAGCCAGGATCCCGCCATGGTCGCCCTTCCGCAGCGCCGCGTCCCCGATTATGCCGACAGCCTCGCCTTCGAGGCCAAGGCGATGGCCTTGCGGGGCCTGCGCTTCCTGCGCGAGAAATTCACAGCCGAACCCGTGGCCCGCCATGGCCGCTCGGCCCGGCTGGCCGCCGCGCCCGTGCTCGGCCGGGCCGGCTCGCCCCTGTGGACCAATCTCGCCGGGGCCAGGGACCGCGAACTCACCGCCGGCAAGGTGCAGAATTTGCGTATGGCCTTGAAGGGCCTCGACGGTGTCGAGGTGCCGGCCGGCGCCGTGCTCAGCTTCTGGAAGCAGATCGGCCGGGCCAGCCGGGCCCGGGGCTACGTGCCTGGCCGGGAACTGCGCGAAGGCTGCCTGATCGCCAGCGTCGGCGGCGGCCTCTGCCAGCTTTCCAACGCCCTCTACGAGGCCGCCCTCGCGGCCGGGCTGGAGATCGTCGAACGCCACGCCCATAGCCGCGTGGTCCCCGGCTCGCGCGCCCAGCTCGGCCGCGACGCCACCGTGTTCTGGAACTATGTCGATTTCCGCATCCGCAGCCCCCACGCCTTCCGCATCGAAGCCTCAATGAGCCGGGACAGGCTGGAGATCGTCCTGCGCGGCCACGGCCGCGCCAAGGCCGCCGAGCTGTCGGTGGAAACGCCCGCTGCCGGGCCGGCGGTACATGACTGCACGCAATGCGGCCAGCAAGATTGCCATCGCAACGATCCCGAACGCGCCCTGCGCGCCGGCGTGCCGACGGCCTGGCTCGTCGATGCCTGCTGGCCGGAATTCGCCACCCTGCTCGAGCAGAGGGCCGGCAGCGAAGATGCCCTGTTCCTGCCCTCCCGCCGCCTGGGCGCCCCGCGCTATGGCTGGCCGGCCGGTATTGCCGGCAGCGAGACCACGGCGACCATCGCCACGCTACGACGCTCGCTCGCATTGCGGGGCGCCACCGGCGGCAGCCTGCAGGCGAAGGCCCTGCAGGGCGATGCCCGGCTCGCCGCCGCCTATGCCGCCAGACTGTCGCACCGGCACACGCATCTCGTGGTCTCGCAGAACCTGCTGCCGCATCTGTGGCTGTCGGGTGCCCTGCAGGGTCGCAGCTTCGAGGTGCTGATGGAGCGCCTGCCGCTCGCGGTCCTGCAGGCAAGGCTCGATGCCGCGGCTGCACGCCAGCCGGAAAGCCCCACCCTGGCGGACTTCCGGGCACCGGAAGCGATCGTGGCGGCCGAAAGCACCGCCCTGGCCGCCGCCGACCGGCTGCTGACCCCGCATGCAGCGATCGCAGCCCTCGCCCCCGGCAGAACCCATCTGCTCGACTGGTCCCCCGCCCGGCCACTCCCGGCCGCGAAAGGCGGGCACACCCTGCTGTTTCCGGCTTCGGCCCTCGGCCGCAAGGGCGCCTATGCCCTGCGCGAGGCGCTCTACGGCCTGTCCGTCGAGCTTGCCGTCAAGGGGCATGCACGCGAGAGCCTTGGCTTCTGGGGCAACATGCCCGTCCGCCTGCTGGCGCCGGGCGAGATGCCCGCCACCCTTGCCGGCGTGGTGCTGCCGGCCGTGGTCGAGCACCAGCCGCGCCTGCTCCTCGCCGCCCTTGCCGCAGGCCTGCCCGTGATCGCCACACCGGCCTGCGGCCTCGCCGCGCGTCCCGGCTTGACCCTGGTGCCGGAGGAGGATCCGGCGGCCCTGCGCCGGGCCATCGAAGCGCTGTTCGGCTGAGGCGAAGCAACGGCCGCCTCAGATCGGCTCCACGCCAGGCCGGTGCACGGCTTCCGCCTGCGGGGCCGGCACCCTGCCCATCCGCTTTGCCCACAGGGCGGTCAGAATCGGCACCAGGATCGCCGTCACCAGGCAGGCCGTGGCCACCAAAGCGGTGGCCGCCGGCACCACGGGCTTGAAGCTCGGGATCATCTCGCCGATCAGGGTCGGGTTGGCGATCGCCGCCCCCGCCGTGCTGGAGGCCGCCAGCCCGGCCGTGCCGTTGCCGCCGCCGATGAACCTGTCGGCCAGCATCAGGGGAATGCCGGTGACCACGATCACCCCGAGGCCGAGCAGCACGCCGGCAAGGCCGCTCTGCGCGATGACCTTGAGATCGATGCCGTTGCCGAGGGCGAAACCGAAGAACGGGATCAGCGGGTGGACGCAGCGCCCGAACAACTCGCGCAGGTCCCGGTCGAGATTGCCGAGGGCGAAGCCGATCAGGAAGGGCAGCACCGCGCCGACGAACAGGCGCGGCTCGAACACGGCCACGCCGGATGCGCCGAGGATCAGCATGCTGACCAGAGGCCCCGACTCGACCGACATCAGCACGAAGGCGCCGGCCTCCTCCCTGGTGCCGTATTGCTGCATCACCGCTGCGTAGAGACCGCCATTGGTCATGTCCATCGAGGCAGTGATCGCCAGCACCGACAGGCCCGCGAACAGGCCGGAGGTGATGCCGCCGTCGGGGATGAAGCGCGCCGCCACCATGGTGGCGACCCAGGCCACGATGATCTTGGTGACCAGGAGCGTGCCCGATTTGCGCAGCACCACGCCGGTCGCCCTCAGGTCGATGGTGGCGCCCATGCAGAAGAACCAGACGGCGAGGATCGGCACGGTACCCGTGATCAGGCCGTTGGTGAACGAACCCAGATAGCTGCCGGCCCCCGGTGAAAAGGTCTTGCACAAAGCGCCGAGCAGCAGGGGCACCAGCATCAGCCCGCCGGGAATCCTATCGATCACCTTCAATATCTTCATGGACTGCCTCCCAATGTTCATTGTGGCTGTGCCTTCCAGCCCGGAGAGGTGCCGGAAGACCGCCCTTGTTTTTCTAGAAAGCCGGGCCCGGGGGCCCGGACGACGCACCTCAGCGCGCCAGCCAGCCGCCATCCACCGGGATGGTGATGCCGTGGACATAGGCGGAGGCCTCGGAGGCCAGGAACACGGCAGCGCCGCCGAGATCGGCGGGCGCGCCCCAGCGCCCGGCCGGAATGCGCGCCAGGATCTGGGCGTTGCGCTCGGCATCGGCCCGCAAGGGCGCGGTGTTGTTGGTCGCCATGTAGCCGGGGGCGATGGCGTTGACGTTGATGCCTTTGGCGGCCCATTCGCAGGCGAGCAGCTTGGTCAGCCCCATCAGCCCGCTCTTGGCCGAGGTGTAGGAGGCGACGCGGATGCCGCCCTGGAAGGACAGCATCGAGGCGATGTTGATGATCTTGCCGCCGCGTCCGTCCGCAAGCATGGCGCGGGCCGCCGCCTGGGCCAGGAAGAACGCCGATTTGAGGTTCACGTCGACGACCGCGTCCCAGTCCTCCTCGGTGAAGTCGAGGGCATCGGCGCGGCGGATGATGCCGGCATTGTTGACCAGGATGTCGAGCGCGCCGAAGCGGTCGAGCGCCGACTGGACGATCGCAGGCAGAGGCGCCGTGGTGGAAAGATCGGCGGTCACGGGCAGGAAGGCGCCGCCCTGCGCCTCGATCGCCGCATGGGTTTCCTCGGCGGGGCCGCGGTCGACCCCGACGATGCAGGCGCCGGCCTGCGAGAGGGCAACGGCGATGGCCTGCCCGAGCCCGGTGCGCGATCCCGTCACCATCGCGACCTTGCCGGTGAGATCGAAGGGATTGGCGAAAGCCGTGTTCATCGTGGCCGGACTCATCGCAGATCCGCCGTCGCGACCATGTCCATGTCGGCATAGTCCTGGTTGTCGCCGGCCATGGCCCAGATGAAGGTATAGGCGCCGGTGCCGACGCCGGAATGGATCGACCAGGGCGGCGAGATCACCGCGTCGCCCTCGCCCACCAGCAGGTGACGGGTCTCCTGCGGTTCGCCCATGAAATGGAAGATGCGCGCCTCGGGCGCGAGGTCGAAATAGAGATAGACCTCATTGCGCCGGTCATGGGTGTGGCAGGGCATGGTGTTCCACACCGAGCCCGGCGCCAGCGTGGTCATGCCGAAGACGAGCTGGCAGGAGTCGACCGCGCCCGGGATCAGCATCTGGTGGATGCTGCGCTCATTCGCGGTGCTCTTGTCGCCGAGCTCCAGGACCCGCCCGACCGAGGCATCGATCCGGCGTGTCGGATAGCTGCGATGGGCTGGCGCGGAAAGAAGGTAGAAGCGCGGCGGTGCGGCGCCTTCCCGGGCCTCGAACACCACCTCGCCGGCCCCCATGCCGACATAGAGGGCCTCGCGGGTGCCGATGTCATGGGCCTCGCCGTCGACGCGCACGATGCCCGGCCCACCGATGTTGATGATGCCGAGCTCGCGCCGCGCCAGGAAGCTCGACTGCCCGACCTCCTTCGGCGTCTGCAAGGCAAGGGGCGCATCGACCGGACAGGCACCGCCGATGATCATGCGCTCGATATGGGAATAGACCAGCTTGATGCGGTCGGCGGCGAACAGGCCGGGGATCAGGAATTCGCGGCGCAGGCCCTGCGTATCCAGGCCCTTGGCGGCCTCGGGGTGGCTGGCGTGGCGAATTTCGAGGGATTGATGGGACATGAAGACTTTCTGGATTGTCTAAATCGCAAAACGCTTTAGCGGAACAGCAGCGTCTCGAAGGCGGCGGAGATGCCGGCGGCATCCCCTGAGAAATAGTCCAGGTTGTGATCGCGGATGGAAGCCAGGCTCCGGCGCAGGCCGTCGAGATGGTGGTCCATGGCAAGGCCGGCCTTCTCGGCATCGTGGGCCTCGATGGCGTCGACGATGGCGCCGTGCTCGTCGACGACGCGTAGCATGCGCCCGGCTTCCGGCAGGGTCAGGCGGCGGTAACGGTCGAGCTGGGTCTTGACCTGCTGAACCATCTCCCAGGCGCCCGGCCGGCCCGCCGCCATGGCGAGGGCGGCGTGGAAGGCTTCATCCGCCTCGTGAAAACCGTTGGTGTCGCCGGCCCCGAGGCTCTCGCGCTGGCGCTCGATGAGGCCGCGCAGCAGGGTAACGCTGCTGCCCCGGGCTTGGTGGGCGGCGGCGCGCGCCGTGGCGTGCTCGACGGCCGAACGCACGAAGATCGCATCGGGCAGGATGGCGGCCGGAATGAGGGCCACGCGCGTGGCGGACCGGGCTGCGATTTCGACCAACCCTTCGTCGGCCAGGCGCAGCAGCGCCTCGCGGACCGGCGTGCGGCTGACGGCATGCGCCGTGGCGACCTCCACCTCGGCGATCTTCTCGCCAGGCAACCTGATCATGGAGACGATCTCGTCCCGCAATGCCCGATGCACGAGCGCCGATGTCGTCATGCCGGGCTGCGCCGCAAGCGGCCGGCCGCCGGTACGATCCTGGAAAGTGGCAAAGGCGCTCATCGCATCACCATATCTGATATATCAGATATCCTAGCTACTCACGAAGGCGACGTCAATCGCCTGGGATGGCCCCCTCGACAGAGCGGGTCCCCCATCGCCTTTCGGTACGACCTCGAACATGTTCCAGGTCGCAAGCCCCGGCCACCGCGCAGCAGGAAGGCGGCGTCAACCGCATCCCTGGAGCGTTCCATGCGCCGTTTCGCTGTCCTTCTCGCCCTCGCCGCCTGCCTGGCAGGACACGCCGCCTTGGCCGGCGAGCCCGTCGGCTCCAAACAGATCGGCATTCCCGACCCGGCCGGCGAGCGGCCGCTCCAGGCCCGCCTCTGGTATCCGGCCGGCACCTCCGGGCCCTTGACGTCGATCGGCGGGCGGGAGGGCAGCTTCCCGGGTATCGAAGTGGTGGAGAATGCCCCGCCCGCCGCCGGCAGCCATCCGCTCGTGCTGCTCTCGCACGGCTTCGGCGGCAATTGGCGGAACCTCAACTGGCTGGCGAGCGAACTCGCCGGTCGCGGCTATGTCGTGGCGGCGCCGGATCATCCCGGCACCACCACCTTCGACAAGCGGCCGGAACAGGCCGCCCGCCTGTGGGAACGTCCCCACGATCTCAGCCGGGTTCTCGATGCCGTCAGCACCGATCCCGGCCTCGCCGGCCCCATCGAGGCGGGCCGCATCGCCGCCATCGGCCATTCCCTCGGCGGCTGGACGGTGATGGCGCTGGCGGGCGGGCGCTATGATGCGAGCCGCCTGCCCGCAATTTGCTCGCCCGCGCCTCTTTGCGAAGCGCTCACGGCCGTCGGGCTGCGCGACGGCGGGACCGATCCTGCCAGGCTGGGGGCCGATCTTCGCGACGCCAGGATCGGCGCCGTCGTCTCGCTCGATCTCGGACCCGCGCTCGGCTTCACGCCGCAAAGCCTGGCGGATGTCAGGATACCCGTGCTGGTGTTCGCGGCGGGAACGCCTGTGCCCGGCATCGCGGCCCTGAAGCAGGACTCCGACTACCTCGTCAGCGCCCTGCCGCAGGCGACCACCCGCTACCTGCCCATCCCCGATGCCACCCATTTCAGCTTCATGCAGCTCTGCCTGCCGGAGGCGGCCGCCGCGATCGAGAATATCGCGCCAGGCGAGAGCTTCGTCTGCCGGGACGGCGGCACGCGCGACCGAACGGCCCTGCACCGCCAGATCGCCGATGAGATCCTCGCCTTCCTGCCCCGGGTGCAGCCCTCGCGGTAGGGGCTGTAGCGCCTAAACTCCGCCCGCCAGATCGCGGCGGGCGCGGTCGGCGGCTTCGGCATAGCGGCGCAAGGCATGGGCTTCCGACAGGAGGCCGATGACATGGCCGGCCTCGTCGACCACCGCCAGCGCTTCGGCCTCGCAACCTTCCATGCGCTCGGTCGCCTCCTTCAGCGTCATGCCCGCCGTCAGCACCTCGTCGCGATAGAGCGCCAGGCTACCAACGGGATTGGCGCCATCCTGGATCTCGGGGCTGACCTGATAGGCATCGGCGACCCGGATCAGCCCGGCATAGCGATTGGTGAGGGTGTCGACGGCCACGATGTAATGCGTGGTGCCGAGCGGATGGGCGTTGCGGAAGACCACGAGCGAGGCGTCCTTGTCCACCGTCGGCGCCGGCTTGCGCATCACCCGGCCGACGGTGAGGTCGCGGGCCCAGCCGATATCGTGGGCGCTGCGGATCGCCTCACCGCGCAGATGGAAGCGCCAGGTGGCGAAGGAGTAGCCGAAGGTCTCGCGCACGGTGATGCTGGCGATGATCACAGCCAGCAGCACGGCGGCGGTGAGCTGGAAATCACCCGTCATCTCCAGGACCAGGAAGCTCATGGTCAGCGGTCCGCCCATCACGGACGCGGCCAGCGCCGCCATGCCGGTCAGCGCCGCCGCGTGGGGCGTCAGCCCCGTATCCAGGGAGAAGAGATGGATGCCGCCGAGATAGAACTGGCCGATCAGGGCGCCGAGGAAGAGCGAGGCGAAGAATAGGCCCCCGCGAAAGCCCGAGCCGAGCGAGATGGAAGAGGCGAGCCCCTTCAGCAGGATCAGCCCGCCCAGCATCAGCATCGGCAGTTCGCCGCCGGCGAGCATCTTCACCAGCGCACCATGCCCCGACGACAGCACCTGCGGCGTGATCAAGGCAAGTCCACCAACCATCAGGCCGCCCAGCCCCGGCATCAGCCAGATCGGCAGGGGCAGGCGACGGAAGCCCTTCTCGGTCATGGCGACGCCCAGCATCACCAGGATGGCGACGGCGGCGCTGAACAGGCCGAGGCCGACCAGGGCCATGAAGGACGAGGCCTGCGGCTTGTAGCCGACATCGATGACGAAGGCGTAGGAATCGATCCCGAGCAGATGGGTGACGATGGTGCCGGCAATGGCCGCTGCTGCCACGGGCGCCAGATGCGAGACGGCGTAGGTACCGATGATGATCTCGAAGGCGTAGAAGGCACCAGTCAGCGGCGCGCTGAAGGCACCGGCGATGGCCCCGGCCGAACCGCAGCCCACCAGCAGGCGTAGATCCGCGCGGCGCAGATGAAAGCCGAGGCCGAGCCGTGAGGCGATGCCAGAGCCGATCTGCGAATAGGCGGCTTCGAGCCCCACCGAGGCACCGAAGGCGTTGGAGATCCAGGTCTGGATCACCACGATGATGCTGCCGGTGAGCGACAGGCGCCCGCCATGCAGGGCATTGGCCTCGATCGGATCGACCGGGCGGGGCGAGCGGGTCCGCGCCAGAACCAGGTTGAACAGGCCGAGCAGGAGGCCGCCGATCAGCGGCATGGAGACGGCCAGGATCACCGGCAGGCCGAGGGTCCCGCTCAGCCTCTCCTCCGCCTGCAAGCCGAAAAACAGCTCATGGGCGAGCTGTGCGGTGGCGGCGACGCCATAGACCGCTACGCCGGCCAGCGCGCCCACCACGGCCGCGAGTGCGACCATGCCGCTCTCGCTGCGTCGCACCAGCAGGCGCATCCAGCCAGGGATGATGCGGTCGAAGGCGAGGTTGAGAGCCTGGCGGGAAAAACGCTGATGGAACATGGCAAGCTGGCCCGCCTCTGGTGGAGGCGGGAATAAGGGGAAGGCCGATCCATCCTGTTTAGACGCTTGTTGTGAAAGGCAAAAGTCCGCAAGCGACGAAAATTGGCGCGATCGGGGATGCCAGGCACTATTCTCGCCGGCCAGGCGGGTCATCCACCACGCGCAGATCGGTCAGCAGCATCGCCACACTGCCATCGGCCGCCAGGCCGAACCAGGATGGATAGGCGCCATCGCCCCAGCCGCTCGAGAACAGCACGAGGGAATGGGGAGCTCGGGTGGTCGGGAGCGAATAGGGCAGGCCATGCTCCTTGCCGTAGCTCTCACCCAGACGGATCCAGTCGTCATAGATGGCCTGCACCTGATCGGTCGACAGGGCTGCGATATCCTTGCCGACGGCAGGATCGAGGAAGGCGCCGGTGCCGGCATCGACCGGAAAGCCGTAATATTCGTCCTTGCCAAGCTTCGCTGGGTCCTGACCGGGCACCAACGCCCGTTCCCAGGTCACGACCGGCGCCTGTGAGAATTCGACGCGCGCAAAGGCGATGCGATCGCCGAAACGCTTCGAACGCATCACCGCGATGCGTACGGGAAAGCGCCCCGTCGGCACGGTGCGAATGAAGGGCCTGGCCTCGATGAAGACAAAGGGATCACAGGCCACGATCTGGCCTGTGGACACGGTGACCTCACCGAGAAGGCGGCTGTCGAGCGGCACCGGCGCGCCATTGACCGTGGCCGTCGCGCCGGGCTTGAACGCCGCCTCGAAGCGGGCTGCGTCCGGGCGCAACGGCCCCTCCTCCGCCCCGGCCGGCGCGATCATGCCGAGACAAAGGGCGAGCGCGATGGAAAGCGCCCGCCGCATCGTCATCCGCTCCCTCAGCCTCAGCCCCTCAACCCTTGGGCTTGTTCTGGCGGTTGGCGATGAGATCCTCCACCACGGTCGGATCGGCCAGGGTGGAGATGTCGCCGAGCGAGCCGAAATCGTCCTCGGCGATCTTGCGCAGGATGCGCCGCATGATCTTGCCGGAACGGGTCTTGGGCAGGCCGGGCGCGAACTGGACGAGGTCGGGCGAGGCGATCGGTCCGATCTCGCGGCGCACCCAGCCGACCAGCTCCTTGCGCAGGGTCTCGTCGCCGCTGGTGCCGGCCATCAGGGTGACATAGGCATAGATGCCCTGGCCCTTGAGGTCGTGGGGATAGCCGACCACGGCCGCTTCCGACACCAGTTCATGCGCCACCAGCGCGCTCTCGACTTCGGCCGTGCCCATGCGATGGCCGGAGACGTTGATGACGTCATCGACGCGACCGGTGATCCAGTAATAGCCGTCCTCGTCGCGGCGGCAGCCATCGCCGGTGAAGTACTTGCCTTTATAGGCGGCGAAATAGGTGTCGAAGAAGCGCTGATGGTCGCCATAGACGGTGCGCATCTGGCCCGGCCAGGAATCGGCGATGACGAGATTGCCCTCGCAGGCCCCCTCCAGCACCTTGCCCTCGGCGTCGACGATCTCGGGGCGCACCCCGAAGAAGGGGCGGGTGGCCGAGCCCGGCTTGAGCCGGGTGGCGCCCGGCAGCGGCGAGATCAGGATGCCGCCCGTCTCGGTCTGCCACCAGGTGTCGACGATCGGGCAGCGATGGTCGCCGACCACCCGGTGATACCATTCCCAGGCTTCCGGATTGATCGGCTCGCCCACGGAGCCGAGCAGGCGGAGCGAGGCGCGCGAGGTCTTCTTCACCGGCTCCTCGCCGGCACCCATCAAAGCGCGGATCGCGGTGGGCGCGGTGTAGAAGATGGTGACCCGGTGCTTGTCGATCACCTCCCAGAAGCGCGACATCGACGGGTAGTTCGGCACGCCCTCGAACATCAGCGTGGTGGCACCGTTACACAGCGGGCCGTAGACGATGTAGGAATGGCCGGTGACCCAGCCCACATCGGCAGTGCACCAGTAGATGTCGCCCTCGCGGTAGTCGAAGACATATTGGTGCGTCATTGCGGCATAGACGAGATAGCCCGCCGTGGTGTGCAGCACGCCCTTCGGCTTGCCGGTGGAACCGGAGGTATAGAGGATGAACAGCGGGTCCTCCGCCGCCATCTCCTCGCAGGGGCACTCGTCGGAGACATTGGCGGCGAGATCCGCATAGAAATGATCGCGGCCGATGACCATCGCCACCGGGGCGCCCGTGCGCTTGACCACGATCACCGAGGAGACCCCGCCCACCTTGGCCAGGGCCGCATCGACATTGGCCTTGAGCGGCACGCGCTTGCCGCCGCGCAGGCCTTCGTCGGCGGTGATCACCACGGTCGAGCCGCAATCGGTGATGCGGCCGGCGAGGGAGTCGGGCGAGAAGCCGCCGAACACGATGGAATGAACCGCGCCGATGCGGGCGCAGGCCAGCATGGCGAAGGCCGCTTCGGGGATCATCGGCAGATAGATGGTGACCCGGTCGCCCTTCTTGACGCCCTCGCCCTTCAGCACATTGGCAAAGCGCTGCACTTCGCTGGCGAGTTCGCGATAGGAGATGTGCCGGCTCTCGGAGGGATCATCACCCTCCCAGATGATGGCGGTGCGATCACCGTGCTCGGCAACGTGACGGTCGACGCAATTCCAGGCGACGTTGGTGGTGCCGTCCTCAAACCAGCGGATCGAGACATCGGGTTCGAAACGGGTATTCTTGACCCTGGTATAGGGTTCGAACCAGCCGATCCTTTTGCCGTGCTCGCCCCAGAAGGCCTCGGGATCGCTGACGGAGGCCTCGTACATCGCCTGGTAGCGCGCATTGTCGACATACGCTTCCTCGGCCCATTCGCGCGGAACGTCGTAGATCTTGGCCTCAGACATGCCTTCCTCCCATCGGCCGGGATCGTGCCGCGGCCTTGAACCCGCGCCGGCTTCGGGGCCGGCGTTTCCTCTGGAGCAAAGCGCGTCTTCGCGAAACGCCCTTTCCCTCCAGCTCCTTGTTTCAAGCCAACCTGATGGCTTGGCTCGGGCGTCCTTGCGACTCCTGGCAATTCCGCCAAAAATCACAAGACGCTTTCTAGAACGCTTATGACAAAGCGCGTGCACAGGGCAAGTCCCCCGCGCGCTCCAGCCGATACTGCGGCGTGTCTGTCATTGCTTGGCCGCCCGCGGTATAGTGAGTGCCGAACTTACGATGCCACCGCTTAATACCATCCCGCCAAGAAAGGATGTGGCCATGGACATCGAAGGCGCCGTCGCCAGCCACTACACGCAAGGTTCGCTCGAACGCACGCTCTTCGCGGCGTTGGAGGCGGCCGGCAAGGATCCGGACCACCTGACCACCGGTGATCTCGCCGGCATCGACGAGTTCCATCTCGGTTGGGCAGCCGCCACGGAAGAGCTCGCCGAGGATCTCGGCTTCACCCACGCCATGCATGTGCTCGATGTCGGCTCGGGTATCGGCGGGCCGGCGCGGCATCTGGCACAGGCGCTCGGCTGCAGTGTCACCGGTATCGACCTCACCGCCGAATTCGTCACGGTGGCTGAGGCGGTGACCCGGCGCTGCCATTTGTCGGGGCGGGTCTCCTTCGTGCAGGGCAGCGCCCTCGCTCTGCCCTTCGAGACCGCGAGCTTCGACGGTGCCACCCTGTTCCATGTCGGCATGAATATCGCCGACAAGGATACGCTCTTTCGCGAGATACGCCGGGTGCTCAGGCCGGGGGCACGCTTCGGCGTCTACGACATCATGCATCAGGGCAAGGGCGACCTGCCCTACCCGATGCCCTGGGCGATGAGTTCGGCCACCAGCTTCGTGGAACCGCCCAGCCGCTACCGCCAGGCCCTGGCCCAGGCCGGCTTCAGCCTGGAGCTCGAGCGCAGCCATCGCGACCTTGCCCTTCGGCTCGGCCGCGAGATGAGGGAGAAGGTCGCCCGCGACGGCCCCTCGCCGCTCGGGCCGCAGGTCCTGATGGGCGAGAACGCCGCCCTGCGCATCGGCAATGTGATGTCGGCCCTCGCCGACGGGCTGATCGCGCCCATCGAGATGATCGTGCGGGCCGGCTGAGAAAGCTCGCTTTCATCGCATCGCCACCGCGCGCGGCTCGGGCAGGACCAGATCCTGGTCCTCCCTCGGCTCTCCCGCCAGGACGGCTTCCGGCGGCTCACTCGGTTCGCCTGAATCGCGGCCGCTTCTCAGCCATTTCGAAAAGCCGTCGAGGTAGAGATAGATCACCGGCGTGGTGAACAGCGTCAGCACCTGGCTGACGATGAGGCCGCCGACCATGGCATAGCCGAGAGGCTGGCGGATCTCTGAACCGGTGCCAGAGCCCAACATCAGCGGGACACCGCCGAGCAAGGCGGCCATGGTGGTCATCAGGATCGGCCGGAAGCGCAGGAGGCAGGCCCGCCTTATCGCCTCCACCGCGCTCATGCGGTGGTCGCGCTCGGCGACGATGGCAAAATCGACCAGCATGATGCCGTTCTTCTTGACGATGCCGATCAGCAGGATGACCCCGATCAGGGCGATCAGGCTGAAGTCGAAATGGAACAGCAGCAGCGTCGCCAGCGCCCCAACGCCCGCCGAAGGCAGGGTCGAGAGGATGGTGAGGGGGTGGATGAAGCTCTCATAGAGAATGCCGAGGATCAGGTAGACCACCACCAGGGCCGCCACGATCAGCATCGGCACCGAGGCGAGCGAGTCCTGGAAGGCCTGCGCCGTGCCCTGGAAGGTCGAGCCGATGGTGGCCGGCAGCTCCATGCGCCTTTCCAGAGCCTCGATGGCAGCCGTCGCCTGCCCGAGCGCCACGCCGGGTGCCAGGTTGAAGGAGATCGTCACCGCCGGGAACTGGCCCTGATGGTTGATGGCGAGCGGGCGGACCGGATCGGTGCTCCATTTCGCAAAGGCCGAGAGCGGCACCTCGCCGCCGGTGGTCGGCGAGCGCAGATAGATCTGCTGCAGCGTCGCCGTGCTCTTCTGCAGCGAGGGTAGCACCTCCAGGATGACGTAATAGGTCGAGAGCTGCGTCGAGAACTGCGCGATCTGGCGCTGGCCGAAGGCATCGTAGAGCGTGGCGTCGATGATGTCGGGCGTCAGCCCGTAGCGGGCGGCCTGGTCGCGGTCGATCGACAGGGTCAGGGTGGTGCCGGATGCCTGCTGGTCGGAGGCGACGTCGCGCAGTTCCGGCATCGCCTTCATCGCCTCCAGCAGCTTGGGTGCCCACTGGTTGAGCTGGTCGATGTCGGTGCCCTGCAGGGTGAACTGGAACTGCGTGCGCGAGGGCCGGCCGCCGAGGCGCACATCCTGGGCCGACTGCAGGTAGAGCCGCGCTCCCTCGACCTTGGCGGTCTGGCGCTGCAGGCGGCGGATCACCTGGTCGGCCGAGGCGCTGCGCTCGTCGCGCGGCTTCAGCGTGATGTACATGGTGCCGTCATTGAGGGTGTTGCCATTGCCGCCCATGCGCATCGCCATATGGGCGATGGCCGGATCCTTGAGCACGATGGCGCCGAGTTCCTCCATATGGCGCGCCATGTCGGCCACGGAGGTATCCTGCGCCGCCTCGACGACCCCGGTGATCAGGCCGGTATCCTGCTGCGGGAAGAACCCCTTGGGTATGATCACGAACAGGTAGCCCGACAGCGCCACCGTGGCGAAGAAGGTCAGCAGGGTGATGAAGCGAAAACGCAGCACGAGATCGAGGCCGCGCTCATAGGCGTTCACCAGGCCCTCGAAGAAGGCCTCGCTGAGCTTATAGAGCCTGCCGTGATGCTCCTCATGAATCGGCTTGAGGAAGCGCGAGGCCATCATCGGCGTCAGGGTCAGCGATACGAAGGCAGAGACCACGATGGTCATGGCGAGCGTGATCGCGAATTCCCGGAACAGCCGCCCGATGATGCCGCTCATCAGCAGGAGCGGTATCAGCACGGCGATCAGCGAGATGCTGATCGACAGGATGGTGAAGCCGATCTCGCCCGCTCCCTTGAGGGCGGCGGCCATCGGCCTCTCGCCCTCCTCGATATGGCGGGTGATGTTCTCCAGCATGACGATGGCGTCGTCGACCACGAAGCCCACCGCGATGGTCAGCGCCATCAGCGAGAGATTGTCGAGGCTGTAGCCCGCCAGCCACATCAGCGCACAGGCACCCAGCAAGGCCAGCGGCACGGTGATCGAAGGGATCACCGTAGCCCATACGCTGCGCAGGAAGACGAAAATCACCATGACGACGAGGCCGATGGTAAGCAGCAGCGTGAACTGCACGTCCTTTACCGCGGCGCGGATGGTCTGGGTACGGTCCGACAGCACCGAGATCTTGATGGCGGGCGAGATGCCGGCCTCCAGGCGGGGCAGCACCTTCATCACGTTGTCGACAGTGTCGATGACGTTGGCGCCGGGCTGCTTGAAGATCACCAGGAAGACGCCGCGCTTGCCGTCGGCCCAGCCGGCCTGGGTGTCGTCCTGGGGCGCGCTGACGGCCTGCCCGATGTCGCGCACGCGCACGGGGCTGCCGTTGCGATAGGCGATGATGACGTCGTTCCAGTCCTTGGCGTCGGTGAGCTGGTCGTTGGCATAGATGGTGTAGGAGCGGGTGGCGCCGTTGAAGGTGCCCTTGGGATTGTTGACGGTGGTGACGGCAAGCGGGGTCCGTACGTCCTCCAGCGACAATCCCTTGGCCACCAGCTTGGCCGGATCGACCTGGACGCGGATGGACGGGGTCTGCTGGCCGCCGACATTGACCTGGCCGACGCCGCCGATCTGGCTGATGGCCTGGGCCAGCTTGGTGAGCGCCTGATCGGAAACCTCGGTCAAGGGCAGCGTGTCTGAGGTGGCACCGAGCAGGAGGATGGGGGAATCGGCTGGATTCACCTTCCGATAGGTCGGCGGGCTCGGCATGTTCTTGGGCAATTGCCCGTTGGCGGCATTGATGGCCGCCAGCACGTCGGCACCGGCGCCATCGATGTTGCGGGAGAGGTCGAATTGCAGGGTGATCTGGGTCGAGCTCGTCTGGCTCGACGAAGTCATCTCCGAAATACCGGGGATCAGCGAGAACTGCGTCTCCAAGGGCTGGGCCACCGACGAGGCCATGGTGGCGGGATCGGCACCGGGCAGGCTGGCGGAGACCTGGATGGTCGGGAAGTCCACTTCCGGCAGCGGCGCCACCGGCAATTGCGGATAGGCGATGATGCCCACGAACAGGATGCCCACCATCAAGAGCGTGGTGGCCACCGGATAGCGGATGAAGGGGGTGGAGATACCGGGCATGGTCAGTCCGCCTTCCCTGCATCGCCGCCTGTCGGCAAGGCGGCCTGGTCGGCAATCTTGCCGTCCGGGGACGGCAACTGCCGCGCTTCTACCTCCGCGCCGTTCTGCAGGCGCGCCTGGCCGGAGACCACGACCTTCTGCCCCGCCGTCAGGCCCTGGCTGACCACGGCACGGCCATTGCCGCTCATGCTCACCTGGATCGGTGTCGCCACGGCCTTGCCGTCGTCGCCGATCACATAGGCAAAGAGGCCCGATGGCCCATGCTGGACGGCATCCTCGGGCACCACGAGAACCTGCCTGAGCGTGTCCAACAGCAGTCGGGTGTCGACCGACAGGCCGGGCCAGAGCGCATTGTCGGCATTGTCGAAACGTGACTTCAGGCTGATCGTACCCGTCGCCTGGTTGACGGTGTTGTCGATCACCGCCAGCGTGCCGCGCGAAAGAACGGTCTGGCCATCGGAAGTGAGGGCCTCAACCGGGGCCGGCCCGCGTTCGAACGCCCTGGCGATCGCCGGCAACAGATCCTGCGGTTCGGTGAACTGCACCGCGATGGGCTGGAGCTGGGCGATGGTGACGATGCCGTTCTGGTCGGCGGCATGCACGATGTTGCCCGGATCGATCTGGCGGAAGCCTGTGCGACCCGTGAAGGGTGCCTTGATGGTGGTGTAGTCGAGATTGGTGCGCGCATTGGCAATGGCCGCGTCATCCCCCTCTATCTGGGCCTTGACCTGGTCTACCAGGGCCTGCTGGGTATCGACGGCCTGCTGCGATTCGAAGCTCTTCTGGGCAAGGTTCTGGAAGCGCTGCAAGTTCAGCTGGTCGTTCCTGAGGCTGGCCTCATCCTGCGCCTTCTTGGCGACCGCCTGGTCCAGCGCGGCCTGGTAGGGGCGCTTGTCGATCTCCACCAGGGCATCGCCCTGCTTGACCATCTGGCCCTGCTTGAAGAACACCCGGGTGATCTCCCCGTCGACCCGGCTTCTGACCGTCACCGTCTTGAAGGGTGAGACCGTGCCCAGGCCGTCGACCTCGACCGGATAGTCGGCTTTCACCACCGGTGTGAAGGTCACCGGCACCTTGGCGGCGGGCGCGGCCTGGGCCTGGGGTGCCGGCGCGGCCTGCGCCAGATGGCGCCAGGCCGCATAGCTTCCCAGCCCGACCACCAGGACTGCCAGTCCGGCGGGCCAGCGGCGCCGTCTGCGTTCACGTTCGATATTCATGGGTCCGATCCGTCGAATCGCGCCTGCCTGCAAGCGCGCATGCTCTGAGTGGAACTTCCCGGCGAGGCCCGCGGACGGGCCTCGCCTGGAAGCGCCGCAAATGTCGGCGCCTTGCCGGTCCCTCTCGGTCGGGCCGTGACTCGATCGAGAGGAATCGGCTTGGGGTTCGAACCCGATTTGGGGCGGTGATGACGACGGAAGTGTGGGCCAGTGTTAAGGGATGTTTCTGCCCGCTTTCGATTGGTGTCTGGAGGGGCCGGATCACCCCATCGTGATACCCCGTGATGGGGTCAGACCCGCCGTTTCACTCCGCTGCGGCAGGCGTCCGCGGCACCGGCGCAGGCGCGAGCAACTCGCTGCCGACATTACGCGGCAGGGTGAGGAAGATCAGGCCCGAGGTCATGGCGATCACGCCGATCATCAGGAACACGGGCGGGAAGACCGGCGCGGTGAGATGGCTGGCCCCGTTGAGATGCATCGAGGTCTCCAGCGCCAATGCCGCGATGGAAACGCCGACCGATCCCGCCAACTCCTGCAGCACCGAGGTCATCGAGGTGACCCGGCCCATCAGCTCGGGTGGAATGTCCGAGACGCCGGCAGTGTTGATCGAGGTGAATTGCAGCGAACGGGTGAAGCCGGCGGCAAGCAGGGTGAGCGAGATCAGCAGCACCGGCATGCCGGCATGGAACAAAGCGGGGGCGGCCACCAGGCAGGAAGACAGCACGGCGTTCCAGGTCAGCACCCGGCGGAAACCGAGCCGGCGCAGGATCGGCCCGGCCAGGGCCTTCATCGCCATGGCGCCGGCACCGGTGGCAAGCGTCAGCAGGCCCGACTGGAACGGGCTGAAATCGAAGCCGAGCTGGAAATAGAGCGCCAGCAGGAAGGGCGTGGCGCCGACGCCGATGCGGAACAGGAAGCCGCCGCCGATGGCGGCGCGGAAGGTCGGAAAGCGCAGCAGCCTCAGTTCGATCAGCGGGTTGGCGACCCGCCCGGCATGGTGGACATAAAGGCCGATCAGGGCGAGGCCTGCTACGGCCAGGCCGATATTGACGCTGGCCGGCACCACATCGAGGCCCGACAGCGTCGCCCCGCCTATCAGGGCAACCAGGCCCGGGGCCAGGATGAGGAAGCCGACGAGGTCGAAGGGCCGGCGCTCGTCCTCGCGCACATTCGGCACATAGAGGCTGGCGAGGACGATGCCGAGCACGGCGATGGGAATGTTGATCCAGAAGATCAGGCGCCAATGGAAATAAGTGGTGATGAAGCCCCCGAGCGGCGGCCCGCTGAGCGGGCCGAGCAGGGCCGGCAGGGTCAGCCACATCATGGCGTTGACGAGATCGTGCTTGGGCGTGGTCTTGAGGATGATCAGCCGGCCCACCGGCGTCATCATCGCCCCGCCCATGCCCTGGACGATGCGGGAGGCCACCAGTTCGGTGAGGTTGGAGGACAGGCCGCAGGCAATCGAGCCGAGGCCGAACACCACGATGGCGGCACGGAACACGGTGCGGGCCCCGAAGCGGTCGGCCATCCAGCCGGAGGTCGGGATGAAGATGGCCAGCGAGAGCAGATAGGAGGTGAGGGTGAGCTTGAGATAGATCGGGCTGGTACCGAAATCGCGCGCGATCGTGGGTAGCGCCGTCGACAGCACCGTCGAGTCCAGGTTCTCCATGAACAGGCCGGTAGCGATGATCAGCGGCAGCAATCGGCCCTGCGATTTCAGCCCCTCGCTCACGAGGGCACTCTCCCCTTGCGGCCACGCCTGCCAGGTTCGAGCCGGGTGACCCGTCCTTCCGGCACCGGCCGTCCCTGGGCAATGCCGTTTAGCGCCATGTCGACCACGTCGCGCGTCACCTCGATGTCGGAGAGGTAGTCGGCGCCCACGCCGATCCAGGCCATGCCGATCAGCAGCCGCGCCGCCATGTCGGCGTCATAGATCCGGGCCTCGCCGCGGCGCTGGGCCTCCTCGATCACGGTGATCAGGCGCTGGGCGATGGCGCCGCGGCGACGGCGAAAGATGCGCCGCTTGGAGTTCTCGCCCTCGTTGAGGTCGCGGATGGTGCTGAGATGGGTACGCACAGTGGGCACGATCTCCGCGACGAGATAGGTCAGGCGCTCGCGGAAATTGCCCTCGCGCAGCAGGGCCGTGTCGAGCCGAACCTCGAGATCGTCGAGCGTCTGGGCAAACACCGCTTCGAACAGGGCTTCCTTGCTGGTGAAATAGCGATAGACGGTGGCCTTGCCGATGCCGGCCTCGAAGGCGATGTCATCGACCGAAGCGGAGTCATAGCCCTGCCGCGCGAAAATGCGCCCGGCGGCGTCCAGCAGATTGTTGCGCCGAACGTCACGCCAGTGCTCTTCTCCGGAGGACTTGTCGTCCGTGCGCTGCTCCATGATGGCCCCGAATCAAAACCCGCTGGTTACGGATAAAACCAGCGAGTCTCATTTCTTGCCCGAATTCCGGCAAAATTGGGAGAGGGGGAAGCGGGAGATCGGACACAATCGAGTGAGGATTGTTGCCGGACGATGAAGCAGGTCCCTCCCGGCCCTACTCCTTCAGCAGCGTGAATCCGGCCTTGGCGAAGGGTTTCTGCCCATCCGCCGTCTTGAGATAGTCCAGAAAGCCGGCAGCATCGGCATTGTTGGACGACGCCGTCAGGCCGAAGGGATAGACGATCGGCTCATGCGAATCCTCGGGGAAGGTGGCGACGACCTTCACCTTCGGATCGGCGGCCGCATCGGTGGCGTAGACCACGCCGAACTTAGCCTCGCCGCGCGCGACCAACGCAAGGGCAGCCCGGACATTGTCGGTCTGCGCGAATTTCGGCTCGACGGCCTTGAGGATGCCGAGTTTTTCGAAAGCGGCCCGGGCATATTTGCCGGCCGGCACCGTCTTCACTTCGCCCACTGCGATCTTGCCCTCGCCGATGGCGCCGGCGAGATCGACCCCGGGCTTGAGTTCGACCGTCGTAGCGGCATCGGAGGGCGCGATCAGCACCAGGGCGTTGCCGAGCAGCTTCACCACGCTGCCTTCCTTGATCAGCTTCTTGTCGACGCCGTATTTCATCCAGTCGAGGTCGGCGGAGGCGAAGACTTCGGCCGGCGCGCCCTGCTCGATCTGCTTCATCAGCGCCGAGGAAGCGGCATAGGAGATCACCACCTTCTTGCCCGAGCTTGCGGTCCAGGCCTTGGCTGCTTCGTCGAGCGATCCCTTGAGGCTGGCGGCGGCGAAGACCGTGACGTCACCGCCCCCGGCCTGCGCAGCCTTGGCGGCGGAGGCGTCCTCGGCCCGCGCCATGGCGGGCGCGAAAACGAGACTGACGGAAAGGGCCAGAAAAGCCCGGCGGGCAAAGCGAAGCATGATGAGATCCCCTAAAGCGTTTTGCGATTTGGTGGAGTCACCAAGAATCGCAAAGACGCGTCGAACCAAAGAGTTAGAGCAAACAAGCGTTCATGCTTGAACGCGCTTTGCTCTAGCAGCCATGATGGTTATATATCAAGGGATATAGCGACGAGGGAGAGAGCGCAAGGCGGGCCGGCAGGCGCGAATGTCGCGCCTGCCGCGTGTTGGACGCAAGTGGCGGGCAGATTGCCCGCCCCCTTCAAGCCGCGACGCCCACGCCGATCGGACAGGAGACGCCGGTACCGCCCAGGCCGCAATAGCCTGCCGGGTTCTTGGCGAGATATTGCTGGTGATAGGCTTCCGCATAATAGAAGGGCGGTGCCGCCAGTATCTCGGTGGTGACGGCGCCATAACCCTTGGCCGCCAGCGCCTCGTTGTAGCGCGCCTTGGCCGCCTCGGCCGCCTGGCGCTGCGCCTGGCTGGTGACATAGATGCCCGAGCGATATTGCGTGCCGATATCGTTGCCCTGGCGCATGCCCTGGGTGGGATCATGCGCCTCGAAGAACACCTTCAGCAGTTGGTCGTAGGAGATGGTCTTGGGGTCGAACACCACCTTCACCACCTCATTGTGCCCGGTGAGGCCGGAACAGACCTCCTCATAGGTGGCATTGGGGGTGAGGCCGCCGGCATAGCCCACCGCCGTGACCAGCACGCCCGGAGTCTGCCAGAATTTGCGCTCGGCGCCCCAGAAGCAGCCGAGGCCGAAATAGGCCGTCTCGCTACCCTCGGCATAGGGCCCCTTCAGGGCCGCGCCGTTGACGAAATGGGTATCCGCCGTCTCGATGGCCTCGCCGCGCCCCGGCAGGGCTTCGTCGGCGGAGGGAAACGCCGTCTTCTTGCGAAAGCCGAACATGGTTCTTCCTTCCTGTTCTTATGGTCAAGTTCTATGGCTACCTGGCCAATATGGGGGTGCGGACCGCCCTTGTCAGGGGCCCTTTCATCACGGATGCGTCAGCCCGGCGACACTGCCCCTCACAGATGCGAGACATAGCCGATCCGGCTCGCGGGCGGACGTCCCAGCCAGAAGAACAGGGCCGAGGCCAGCGCCAGAACCAGGGCGAAGGGCAGGCCGAGCAGGGGCGAAACCAGATTGTTCCACAAGAAGACCGAGAGCGAGGCCTCCACCCAGGCGCGCATGCGGTCGAAGCTGGCCGGGCCGAGCCAGAGCCAGACCGCACGCACCGGCAGGAAGACGAGATGATTGTCGGCGATCGAACGCGTACCGTCGACCACCGCAGCCACGAAGGCGGCGGCGGCCAGGAACAGGCCGAGCGAACGAGCCAGGAAACGCATCACGCACTCCAACACTGCACGCGCCTGCCGAGGAGGGCAGGACTCGCAGCAGTCTAGCGCAGGGCCTCCCCCGCGCGTAGGAAATTCGGGCTCGAAGGTGAACGGTCTTTCCAGATGCGAGCGGGAGGTCTGCATCCGGCCCAAACCAAGCCTGTGTCGGCGCACAGGGCCTGCGGACCGAATGAAAGCGCTTTCCCTTTCAAAAAACTGCAATCCCCCGTTTACAAACTGCGCCGACATCGCCATAAGCACCGCTCGACGGAAGGGTGGCCGAGTGGTTGAAGGCGCACGCCTGGAAAGTGTGTATACGGGAAACCGTATCGCGGGTTCGAATCCCGCCCCTTCCGCCACTTTGACCCGAGTTTTCCAGGACTTGGTCTTCATTCCCGAAAGCGCAGAGTCTCTACGAACAGAGTGAACGCAGCAGATGCGTGCCGTCTGTGCGGATAGTAGAGATGGTAGCCCGGCAGGTCGGGGGTGAATTTGCCCAACACCCGCACCAGGCGACCGGAATCCAGGTGAGGCTGAACCTGATCCAGCGGCAGATAGGCAAGGCCATGGCCATCCAGCGCAGCGTCGAGGATCAGGTCTATGGTGTTGAGGACGAGCGGCCCGTCGATCCGCACCCGTGTTTCCCGTCCGCCACGCATCAGCCGCCAGCCGTTCAGCGTGCCGGAGGTCGGCAGGCGCAGATTGATGGCGCGATGGTCGATCAGTTGTCCCGGTGACGCCGGAGCCGGATGCAGGCGAAAATAGCCGGGGGCGCCGACGATCGCCATCGGAGTATCCGGGCCGATACGCGTGGCGATCATGTCCTTGGCAATGTCTCCTCCCAGCCTGACACCCGCGTCGAAGCGGTCGGCGACGACATCCGCCAAGCCGTAGTCGATGGTGATCTCGACCGTGATGTCCGGATTGTCGGGAAGCAACCGCTTCATGGCCGGAACGATGATCGTCTTGGCCGCGTGCTCGACCGTGGTGATGCGGATCGTACCGGAAGGCCGGTCGCGCAGATCGCGGAGCGAGGTCACCGCGGCATCGAGATCATGCAGCATGGGTCCGAGGGTGGCGATCAGGCGCTCACCGGCCTCGGTAGGCGCCACGCTGCGCGTCGTGCGCGACAGCAGCCGCATTCCCAGCCGTTCCTCGATCCGCCGGACGATCTGGCTCAGCGCGGATTGCGCCATGCCGAGACGCTGCGCCGCCTTGGTGAAGCTGCGCTCCTCGGCAACGACGACAAAGGCCGCCAGGTCGGCGATCTCATCCCGTCGCATTCATCACCTCGATGATAGGCCCAATAAGAATTATCCGTCTAATCCACACAATCTTTCTGGCCTAGATTCACGGCATCGGCAAGGCGCGCTTCTGAAGACCCGCGCGCCGGACCACAAAAGCTTCAATGGAAGGAGAGTGGAGATGGGCAAGATCAGCTTCGCCAATTCGAACAACAAGACGATCGCCATGGCGGCAGTGATCGATTTTCCCGAAGGTTTCGACGAAAAGAAGCGCTATCCGGCCATCGTGGTCTCGCATCCAGGCGGCGGCGTGAAGGAACAGACCGCCGGCACCTATGCCAGGAAGCTCGCCGCGCGGGGTTTCGTCGCCATCGCCTACGATGCCTCCTATCAAGGCGAAAGCGGCGGCGAACCCCGCCAGCTCGAAAACCCCTATATCCGCACCGAGGACGTCAGCGCCGTCATCGACTATCTGACCACTCTGCCTTACGTCGACAAGGAGCGGATCGGTGCCATGGGCATCTGCGCCGGCGCCGGCTACACGGCCAATGCCGCGATCCAGGACCGCCGCATCAAGGCGATTGGCACGGTCAGCGCTGTCAACATCGGCTCGATGTTCCGCAATGGCTGGGAAAACAACGTCAAGTCGATCGATGCACTGCCCTATGTCGAGGCCGGCTCGAACGCGCGCACGGCGGATGCTGGCAGCGGCACGATCGCCACCATGCCGCTCGCTCCGCTGAAGGAAGCGGACGCACCGAACGAAGAACTGCGCCAAGCCTGGGAATATTATCATACGCCCCGCGCGCAGTGCTCGACGGCACCCGGCGTAGCGACACTGCGCAGCCTGAACCAGATCATCACCTACGACGCCTATCACATGGCGGACGTCTATCTCACCCAACCAATCCAGATCGTGGCCGGCAACCTGGCAGGCAGCAAATGGATGAGCGACGACCTGTACGACCGCGCAGCCAGCACCGACAAGCAGTTCCACCTCGTCGAGGGCGCCAACCACATGGACCTCTACGACGGTGAGAGGTTCGTCGACGAGGCCGTGTCCGTGCTCGCGCCTTTCTTCCAGGCGAAACTTTCAGGCGACACCGCCGCGAGACAGGCCGCCGAGTAACAAGGAAGTACAGACATCGGGCGCACAGCCCGCCCGATCCGACAGGAGAGACCCATGGAAACCGTGCGCATTCGCAATCCCGGCATGTATTGGGACATCGCGGCAAATCTGCACTTCCCACCCAATTTCGATGCCAGCAAGCACTATCCGGCGGTGGTTTCAAACCACCCCATCGGTAGTTGCAAGGAACAGACCTCCGGCAACATCTATGGCGCAGCGCTAGCGAAGGCTGGTTTCGTGGTCATCGTCCCCGATGCCAGCTTCCAGGGCGGCAGCGGCGGTGAACCGCGCTGGATCGAAGATCCCGAACAGCGCGTGAAGGACTATCGCGACGTCATCGATTATCTCCAATCCCTGCCCTATGTCGACGCCGACCGGATCGGCATTCTCGGCATCTGCGGCGGTGGCGGCTATTCGATCAAGACCGCGATCATCGACAAACGGATCAAGGCACTGGTCAGCATCACCGGCGTGAACTTCGGGCGGCTGATGCGCGAAGGCTTCAGCAATTTCGATCCGGTCGGTGCACTCGAAGCGATGGCTGTGCAGCGCAGCGCCGAGAATGCGGGTGCAAGCCAGCGGATCGACATCTTCCTGCCCGCCAGTGTGGAACAGGGGAAGGCCGCCGGCATCACGGACATCGACGTGCTGGAGGCGACCGACTACTACCGCAACCGTTGCCCAGCCGAAGGATCGGGCACGCGGATGCTGTTCTCGCACGCCGCCCCCGCGATGGCGTGGGATGCTTTCGCCTTCGCCGAAACGCTGTTGACTCAGCCAATGATGGTGGTGGTCGGCGACAAGCCCGGCGGGTTCGGCGCCTATCGCGACGGCATGGAAATCTATGGCCGCGCCGCCTCCAAGAACAAGCAAATGGTCGTGGTCGATGGCTGGTCGCATTATGACCTCTATGACCATCCAGTGCCGACCGGGGTTGCGTTGGAGCGCGTCGTTCCCTTCCTCGTACAGCATCTCGGCGAAGCCGCGGTCTCCCGCGTGACGAAACCCGCCGCGTGAGGCCATAGGGCACAATCCCCGCAAGGCAGGTTGTGCCCGCGCTTTCGTTTTCCGCCCTTCGCCTTCTTACCGCCATCGAACGGCGCCATGAAAACCGGCCATCCGCACCATGGCGTTTCTCCGGCAAGGATCTCGGCGAGGAGCTTTCCATCATGAGCCTGGCCAGCGACGCGCGTTTCTGGGACCGGAGTTCGCGTAAATACGCCAGGAGCGCGATTGCCGATCAGGCCGGCTATGAGCGCACGCTGGAGCGGACCCGGGCCCTGCTGGAACCGGGCGACAGGGTGCTGGAACTGGGGTGCGGCACGGGCACGACGGCCCTTCGGCTCGCGGGGGGCGTTCAGGCCTATCTCGCGACCGATATCTCCACCGGCATGATCGCCATCGCCGAAGAGAAACACGCCGCCGCCTCCATCCCGGCCCTGGCTTTTCGCGTCGCGACCGCCGAGGCGCTCATGCCCGATGCCGGCGCGTTCAACGCGGTTCTCGGTTTCAACTATCTGCATCTGGTTCGCGACCTTCCCGGCACGCTGGGCTGCATCCATGCCCTGCTGGCGGCAAAGGGCCTGTTCATCGCCAAGACGCCCTGTGTCGGTGAGATGAATCCGCTCATCCGGCTTGCCCTGCCCCTCATGCGTGCGATCGGCCAGGCACCTTATGCCGGCGTGTTTCGGGCTTCGGAACTCAGCCGGTGGATATCCGCTGCCGGCTTCGAGATCCTTGCCATCGAGAACCATGCAGGCAAGGGGGACGACAACCGCCCCTATATCGTGGCGCGCAAGGCCTAGAGCAAAGCGCTATGGGCGCAAAGCGAGGCTGCTCCCATCCGATTTCAGCCAGACAGCCATTTCAGCGCCGCCGAGGCGCCTCAGCCCGATAACGTGGCCAGGAGATTGGCGTCGCGCGCCAGGCGCCACCGGCCATCGGCCTCCCTGCGCAGCAGCGTGAGCGTATAGCCTGATCGGCGGATGGCGCTGCCGCCGGGCGGCGTCGCCGTGATGTCGATATGGTTGCGGATGAAGGCCCAGTCGCCCAGCAGCTTCAATTCGGCAATCTCGCTGCTGCCTTCCATCTTCACCCCGTCGAGCCCCTTGAATGCCGCCACGAAGGCTTCCTTGCCGAAGGGTTCCCGGCCCGGGACCATGAAGACGACATCGTCCGTCATCAGGTCGAGGATCGCGGCGAGATCGCCTCGCCTGCTTGCCTGCATCCAGCCCTCGACCACGCTCCGAATGGCTTTCTCGTCATCGTTCATGCGGAATTCCTCGGCGTTTTGGTGCGGCACGGGATTGCAACATATTGCCCCGGCAGAACAACGCTCGGAGCCAGGATGTTCCCATGTCTGCGCCAGGGCACGACGGGCATCATCCTTCTTCCGACTATGGTCTGCCGCTGCTCGGCCATCACCCTGATCGGGATGGAGGAAAGAGGCATGCTCAGGCCCGTCCGTCACGCGATGTCGGTCGAACAGGGGCGCCTTTGTTACGGCCCCCGCCTTGCGCACGAGGACCATCGCCGGCGGGACCCGCGCCCCGCAACGCGCGGTTTCTGCCGCAGAATCCCCCTTGACTCTGCTCTTTCCCGCGCGCATTGAAATAACTTGTATATACATATTCTATCATAGTATTTGCACATCAGCTCTTGGGAGGGGCGGCATGGCGGCAGAGACGGGCGCGATCGAAAAACGGACGATCGACCGGATTCCGGAGGGCGAGCGGCATGGCTCTCCCTTCAACCAGTTCACCTTGTGGTTCGGCGCGAATCTGCAGATCACCGCGGTGGTCGACGGCGCGCTCTCGATCGTGTTCGGTGCCGAAGCGCTCACGGCTATCATCGGCCTGGCTATCGGTAACCTGCTCGGTGGCGCGGTGATGGCCCTGCATTCGGCGCAGGGTCCGCGGCTCGGCCTGCCGCAGATGATCTCCTCCCGCGCCCAGTTCGGCGTGAAGGGCGCCACCCTGCCACTCCTCCTCACCGTGGTGATGTATCTGGGCTTTGCGGCCACCGGTACCGTGCTCTCCGGCCAGGCCATCAACCTGATGTTCGGCGTGGAGAACCCGGCCTTCGGCATGATCGCCTTCGGCGTCATCACCGTGATCGTGGCGGTGATCGGCTACAATCTCATCCATGTGATCGGCCGGATCGCCACCGTGGTCGGCATCCTCGGCTTTGCCTATCTCACCTTCAAGCTGTTCGGGCAGTACAATGTCGCCGATGCCTTCGGCCAGAAGCCCTTCACCATGGCGACCTTCCTGCTCGCCATCGCGCTCGGCGCCGGTTGGCAGCTGACCTTCGCACCCTATGTCGCCGATTATTCGCGCTACCTGCCTTCCTCCACCCCGGCCTCGGTAACCTTCTGGTCGACGCTGCTCGGCTCGGCCGTGGGCGCCCAGATCGCCATGACCTTCGGCGCCGTGGTGGCGGCCCTCGGCGGCAAATTCCTGGCCAATCAGGTCGGCTTTCTCGGCGAGCTCGCCGGCCCGGGCGTAGCCGTGCTGGTCTATGTCGTCATCGTCACCAACAAGCTGACGGTGAACTGCCTCAATGCCTATGGCGGCTCGATGACCCTGCTCACCACCGTGAGCGCCTATGCTGGCCAGCGCAGTGTGTCGCAGGCGGCCCGCATGGCCTATATCCTCTTGTTCGTGGCCGGCTCGGTGGCGATCGCCTTGTTCGCCAGCGCCCACTTCCTCTCGGCCTTCAAGAATTTCATGCTGCTGCTGCTGGCCGTATTCGTGCCCTGGAGTGCGGTGAACCTCGTCGACTACTATTTGATCTCCAAGGAGAAGGTCGACGTTCCCGCCCTCTACGACGCCTCCGGCCGCTATGGCGCCTATAACTGGACGGCGCTCGGCTGCTATCTCTTCGGCGTGCTGATCCAGATCCCGTTCCTGAACCAGGCCCTCTATGAGGGGCCGATCGCCAAGATGCTCGACGATGCCGACATCTCCTGGATCGTCAGCCTGGTGGTGACCTCGGTGGTCTACTACGCCCTGGCCCGAGGGGGCGCCAACGTCCCCAACGAGATGATCCTGCCGGAGGAAAAATCTGCACGGGCGTGAGGGGTGCATTCCCCACGTCAATAAACTTGCGCCGCCCCTCCCCCCTTACCCTCTCCCCGTAAACGGGGCGAGGGACGCACAAGTGTCGCGAGTAATCATCATATCTCTCATCTCGATCGACGGTTGGGCGAGATGAAGCTGTTTCAATACAGGCGCATCGCCAAAGCCCCCCTCGCCCCGCTTCTTGCGGGGAGAGGGTAAGGGTGAGGGGCGGCCGAAACGATGCTGATTGCGGCCATTTCCGTCACCTACGGCTTGCTCCGTGCCCGCTCGAGGCCCTTGAGGATCTCCACGAACAAGCGCACCTTGGCCGGGCGGAAACGCGCGGCCGGGTAGACCACATGGATGCCGCCCGCGGGCAGTGTCCAGTCGGCCAGCAGGCGGACGAGCCGGCCGGCGGCGATGTCGCCGGCAACCAGGAAATCCGGAAACACCGACAGGCCCGCCCCCGCCAGCACCATGGCATAGGAAGTGGGCGTCTTGTCCGCGTCGACGACGGCGGTGACCTCCACCGTCTCCCGCTCCCATTCTCCGCGCGAGAAGAGCCAGCGCGTCGGCGTGCGCAAGGCATGGTTTGCCACGAAGGGCAGCCCTGCCAGGCCCTTCGGGTCGAGATCGGCGGGCAGGCGAGCAGCAAGCGCCGCCGAGCAGACCAGATGCTGCTGGAACGTGCCGAGCCTCTGGGCCTGGTTCGAGGAATCGGCCAGCCAGCCGACGCGCACGGCGACATCCACCTGCGCATCCACCAGATCCACCAGGGTATCGTCGAAGGCGACCGCCACCCGCATATGGGGAAAGCGCTCGCGAAAGGCGGCGATGGCGGGCGCGACCACCGCGCCGCCATAGTCGATCTGCGCCGCCAGGGTGAGAGTGCCGGTCGGCTCGGCTGCGTCCTTGGAAATCTCCCCGAAGGCGGATTCGGCCTCGCGCAGGATCAGGGCGGCGCGGTCATAGAAGGCGCGTCCCGCCTCCGTCGCCTGCAGGCGGCGGGTGGTGCGCAGGATCAGGGTGACGCCGAGCTCCTCCTCGAGCTTGCCGACCTGGTGGCTGACCACCGCCTTGGCAACGCCGAGCCTCTCCCCCGCTGCCGTGAAGGAGCCGGTCTCGATCACCGCGGTGAAGAAGGCGAGCCGGTTGAGATTGAGAAGCTCGGACATCGTCTCCTGCACCTGAGACCCTGTCTCCGGCCTTGCTGGCGGCGGACAAAGGGGATGCGGTTCGCATCACGCCCATTGTCTGATTCAATCAGACACTCTGTCAAATTGTTCGGCATTTTTCTGACGCAATTGGCAGCCCATGTTTCGCGGCGAGGAGATTTCGATGTCCACGCCGCTTTCTTCCGACCCGACCGTGACCTATCTGTTCGATCCGCTCTGCGGCTGGTGCTATGGCGCCTCGCCGATGCTGCAGCGCCTGCGCGCCGCGGGGGTCTCCGTCAGCCCCGCACCGACCGGCCTGTTCACGGGGTCGGGCGCCCGGCCGATGGATGCGGGCTTTGCCGCCTATGCCTGGTCCAACGACCAGCGCATCGAGCGCCTCACCGGCCAGCCTTTTACCGAGGCCTACCGCAATCAGGTGCTGGATGCCGAAAACGGCCTGTTCGATTCGGGCCCGGCCACGCTGGCGCTATCAGCCGTGGCCCTGGCCGAACCGGAGCGCGAACTCGACGCCCTCGCGGCCATCCAGGCCGGGCGCTATGTCGAGGGCCTGGACACGACGTCCCTCGCCTGCCTCGTCGCCATCCTGCGCGAGGCGGGCTTCCCGGCCGCCGCCGACCGCCTCGCCACGCCGGACGAAGCGCTGCTCGCCGCCAACCGCGCCCGCATCGCGCAAGGGCGAGCCCTGATGGCCAGCCTCGGCGCCCAGGGGGTGCCGGCCCTCGTCACCCGGCAGGACGGGCGGCAGCGGCTGATCGCCTCCAACGCCCTGTTCGGCAGTTTCGACAACCTCGTTTCCCATCTCAACGCCTGACCGACATCGACCGGAGAGACAGACCTGTGATCAGCAGACGCGACACAATCAAGCTTGCCGCCCTCTTCGGCGCCGGCGCCCTCTTCCCCCTCGCGCCGGCCGAAGCCGCCGGCGGCAAGCTCGCCTGGCGTGCCTTCCAGGCCGACGAGGCAGGCTTTTCGCGCATGCCTGTGCTGCTAACGGGCCGCAAGGAGGCCATCCTGCTCGATGGCGGCTTCACCCTCTCGGACGGCCGCAAGCTGGCTGAGGCCATCAAGGCCAGCGGCAGGACGCTGACCACCATCTATGTGAGCTGCCCGGACCCCGATTATTATTTCTCCCTGCGTCCGGTGGTGGAGGCCTTCCCCGCCGCCAAGGTGATCGCCAAGCCGGTGACGGTCGCCTCGATCAAGGCCAGCGTCCAGGGCAAGCTCGAGGTCTGGGGCCCCAAGCTCGGCGACAACGGCCCGCGCAACCTGGCCGAGGTGGTGATCCCCACCCCATCCGACCTCACCGCGCTCGACCTCGAGGGCCATCGCATCGAGATCGTCGAAGTGCCCGACATGCATGACCGGCGCTATCTGTGGGTACCCGACCTCAAGGCCGTGTTCGGTGGCGTGCTGGTCAGTTCCGGCGGCCATGTCTGGCTGGCCGACAATGCCGACGCTGCCTCCCGGCAGGCCTGGCTGCGGGCGCTCGATGCCATCGCCGTCCGCAAGCCCAAGATCGTGGTGCCGGCCCATCACGCCGAAGGCGCTCCCGAGGGTCTCGCCGCGGTCAAATTCACCCGCGACTATATCGCCGCCTTCAACCGCGAGGCCGAGAAGGCCAAGGACAGCGCGGCGCTGATCGAGGCGATGAAGGCGCTCTATCCCAAGCTCGGCGGCCTCGACTCGCTCGATCTGAGCGCCAAGGTCGTCAAGGGCGAGATGAAATGGGGCTGACCGCCCCGTCTCGCGCCAAGAATTCCCGCAACCGAAAGGAAAGCCAGATGAAAATCGCCCTGATCGGCGCCACCGGCAATGCCGGCTCGCGCATCCTCGCCGAACTCGTCAGCCGCGGCCATGAGGTCACCGCCATCGTCCGTCATCCCGAAAAGGTGCCTGCTAACCCGAAGGTCACGGCCCGCAAGGGCGACATCCACGACAAGGCCGGCCTTGCCGCTTTGCTTGCGGGCCATGACGCGGTCATCTCGAGCGTGCATTTCACCGCCAGCGATCCCCATACCCTGATCGAGGCAGTGCGCGCTTCCGGCGTGAAGCGCTATCTCGTGGTCGGCGGCGCCGGCAGCCTGGAAGTCGCCCCCGGGGTCACCCTGGTGTCGACGCCCGAATTCCCGGCCATCTACAAGGAAGAGGCGACCAAGGGCGCCGAGTTCCTTGGCATCCTGCGGGCGGAGAAGGATCTCGACTGGACCTTCCTCTCCCCCTCGGCCCTGTTCGTGCCGGGCGAGCGTACCGGCAAGTTCCGCCTGGGCGGCGACCGACTCCTGACCAACGACAAGGGCAGCAGCATCTCCTTCGAGGACTATGCCATCGCTTTGGCCGACGAAATCGAAAAGCCCGCCCACAGCCGGGCGCGCTTCACCGTCGGCTACTGACGGGCGGGAGTCTCGTCCAGCGCCGCGAGTAGCCGGTGATAGCTCGGCGCCAGGGTCCGCAAGATCCTGGCGGCAGCCGGGCCGTCTCCCGCGACGAGCGGCTGCTGCAGGTTCCCGATCAGCCGAGTCCGCTCGTCCATGACGGCGGCCGTACCGTTCTCATCGGCACGAACGAGGCAAGCCGCGCCATCGACGGCCTGCCTTGCGCCGACCCGCACCGCGACGTGGGCGAAGTGGCCGTGGAGATCCTCGTCCAGCCCGCTTTCCGGCCGCTCCGCTAGCGCCAGGGCGGCTTCACCATTGCCGAGGCTGCCCCGGGGCCACCTGCAATGCCCCGGTCATCGACAGCCAATGCCGCCCTTGTGGGATGGCTTCCCGAATCGCCGCCACCTCATCGACGGCCCGCTCCAGCACGAAACGCGTGCGCATCGTATAGGGCTCGCCGTAATCACCCCTCTCGGCACGCCAGGCCGCTATGAAATCCGCCAGCGGCGGGCTGGCATAGAGATAGCCCTGCGGATCGTGCATCAGCACCCGTTCCTCGGCGACTTCAAGCTCCACGGCATAGTGATCTGCACCGATCGGTCCCGTCATGCCCGGCTGATGCACTAAATGGCCGATCTCGAGCGGGCCGCCCCAGGCCGGCTCCTCACTCAGCGCCGCTTCCAGCCGCGCAAGCGCCTCACCGGCGCTGCTGCCACTCTCGCGCCACAAGCGCCAGCCGAGCACGGCGAGCGCAGCCTCGAAACTCGCCTCGGGCGTCCAGCCATAGGGATCGAAAAAGGGCAGGCCGCCCGGGAGCACCTGCATGCCGAAAGGGCTGGAGGTCGCGAACTCGATCACCGCCGTCGACTGTGCCGTCGCACCGAACATCATGGCAAAGGAATTGGCGTAGCAATAAGGGCCGGAGTCGACATACGGACAATGCATGCTGTCTCGTCTCGCCGAATGAGTATGGAGACGCGCCAAGGGCGGCAAATTTCAGGGAATTGTCAATTCAATCGGCACCGACAGACACCGCCCGGAATGGCTTTCGATCCAGTACCGAACTGCTCATCACCGGCACTGATTACCATCAAATGCACTCCCACACACTGAATGGTAATTTATTACTTACGCTGCGGTATATTAGTAATGATCGACCGAATATTCAGATAAATGAACGGCATCTTTCTGCCATGAATCTGATAGAAAGCATGTTGGGGAACCTCTCGGGTCTTCCGGAGAAGCAAAACCTAGCGTAAGCCGCTCAAGATGCTGCCATCAACGACAGATTGGATGCCCTTTGCCCCAGCGAATCCTAATTGAGTGCTTCAATCTGGCATTGACGAGTGGAACCGGTATAAAGACCTATGCATCGAATCTCGCACGAATCGCCAATACGCTTGGCTATGAGACCGAGGCGCTTTTCCAATCTCCCGCCCGACTTCAGCAGGGAGATCCAATCCTCACCGAGATTTCCTTTCACGAAGGCAAGAAGAGGCGGGGTTGGAGGGAGAAATATATCCGCACCCCCTTCGAGACCCTTTTTGGGAAGCCCTTCGGCATTCGGGCCGATGCCGTGCCCCAATCAGGCCTGATCCTGAAACAGGATCCCATGCTGGAACCGTTCGCACGCGTGTTCGCAGCTCATCAATTCACCCTGGCGGCCCGGCGTCACTTTTCACGTTATGGCACACTTGCAACCTTGAAACTGGCCTCGGCTCCGCACCTCTTCCATGCCACGCATCCAGTTCCGGTCAGAGTCCCCGGCGCCGCAAACATCTACACGATACATGACCTTGTTCCGCTCAAATTGCCGAACGCGACGCTCGACAATAAGAAATATTACTTCGAATCAATGAAAGAAATATGCCAAAAAGCGGATCATATCATAACAATATCGGAAACATCTAAAAAAGATATCATCTCTATAATAGGAATACCTGAATCAAAAATAAGCGTTACGTATCAATCAATTGAAATACCAGAGAATTTAATCAACAAAACCCAAGACAATATCGAAAAATTGCTTCAAAATTCCTTCTCTTTGGAGCGAGGCGAATATTTTCTGTTTTTCGGCGCTCTTGAGCCCAAAAAAAATGTCTCGCGTCTGATAGACGCCTATGTCGCCTCCGGCGTGTCCGCCCCATTGGTCATCGCTGGCGGACTCGGGTGGGACTACAAGACCGAATTAAGGCAGATCAACAGCGAGAACTTCTCAAGCTGGCGCATCACCGAGAACCAGATCATACGCGAGCGGAAAGTACGGCGGTTCGGGCATTTGCCACTCAGCCACCTCACAGCCCTGATTCAAGGCGCGAAGGCCGTGTTGTTTCCATCTCTCTACGAAGGATTTGGCCTTCCGGTTCTGGAAGCGATGATGCTCGGCGCTCCCGTCATGACGTCTAATGTATCGTCTCTGCCCGAGGTCGCGGGGGATGCGGCCCTGCTGGTCAACCCCTATGACCTCGAGGAAATGGCGAGCGCCATTGCCGCATTGGACAATGATCAGGATCTTCGGTCAGATCTTGTCAGCAGAGGAAAGGAACGCGTTCGGCATTTTTCGATGGAGAATTACAGCAAGCGCGTCGCAGAGGTATATGGAGCGCTGCTATGATTGATGCACGCCGCGTTTACCTTCAAGAGAAACGCCCCAGTGCCTTGCGACAGGATGAACACACGTCCGTCACAATCAATGCATTCAATGCCTCGAACGATTTCTGCCATCGAGTTCATAGGCCGTCGAGTTTCATCGATTTAGGCCATCCATATTGCATGTGCTCATCCAGGCGCATTGTCTCCTCGTAAGCAAGCAAGATACGACCTTGTCTCATACAGCCGCCCTTCCCCCTCCCGGTGCACGGCAAAGAGCCAGGCCTTCGCTTGGCCTCATTCGAGATTATATGCGCAAGCGCCTGCTCTGGCTGGCGGTCGTGATCGCGCCGACCCTGGCGGCTGTCATCTATTACGGCCTCTGGGTTACGCCCCGCTACGTGTCGGAAGCGGAGTTCGTCGTCAGAGGTCTCTCATCGAGCCGACTCACCGGTCTAGACGCCCTGTTCAAGACGTTCGGTATTGCCAGAACCGTTGACGATACGAATATCGTCCAAAGCTATATATTGTCTCGGGATGCCGTGAATCAGTTGCAGTCCGATATTGATATACGGGCCATATTCTCCGATCCTCAGGCCGACATGTTCTCGAGGTTCCCAAGATTTTGGGAAAGTAACAGCTTCGAGGGCCTCTACGCGCATTATGCCTGGCGCGTGAAAGTCATTCAGGACACCACGCGCGGCATCAGCACCGTCCACGCCGAGGCATTTCGGGCAGAGGATGCACAACGCATCGCCTCACAGGTGCTGACGTTGGCCGAGCGCCTCGTCAATCGCCTCAACGAACGTGCCCAGGCGGACGCGACCCGGAGCGCGGAGGAAGAAGTCCAGCGCGCGGAACAACGCGTTCTGAACGCACAGATGCAACTCACCCAGTTTCGTAACGCGGCGACACTGGTCGACCCCGCCAAGTCGTCGAGTTCGGCCTTGGATACGATTACAGCTCTGACCAGGGACCTCGTGCAGGCCCAGGCCCAAATTCAGCAACTCCAGCAGACGTCGCCGTCGACACCGCAGATTGCAGTGTTGCAGGCACGTATCGAAGCCTTGAAGGGTCGCATCGAAACCGAACGCGGAAAGCTTGCCGGCAATGACGGGTCCCTTGCGGCCAAGGTATCGACTTATGAGACCCTGACGCTCAATCGCGATCTTGCCGATAAAAGCCTTGCCGCCGCGACCCTGTCGCTCGAGAGCGTGCGTTCGGAAGCCCGCCGGCAACAGATCTATATCGAGAAGATCGCGCAGCCCAATCTTCCCGACGAACCGACGGAGCCTCGCCGCCTGCGCCTGATCATCACCGTGCTCATGACAGCCCTGATGAGCTACGCCGTCATCTGGATCCTGAGTGTCGGGGCCAAGGAGAAGGCGCAATGAGCAGCATCGGATCGGCGCCGACACCATCGCTCTGGCACTCCTTTCGCCTGCAGTCGCGTATCATTGCCGCCCTGATGATCCGCGAGGGCAACGCGAAATATGGCCATGAGAATCTCGGCTTCTTCTGGATCATGATCGAGCCGCTGTCGCTGGCAGCCATGGTCGCGCTGATGTGGTATGCGACCAACCATTCCCACACTGAAGCCATTGGCCTCGTGCTGTTCGTGCTGACCGGCTATTGCCCGCTGACGCTCTGGCGGCATATCGCAGGACGATCCGCTCGCGTGATACGGCAACGATCGGCGCTGCTGTTTCATGCCAACATCAAGCCTTTCGATGTCCTGATCGCCGTCTTCCTCCTCGAGACAATAGGCATCTTCGCAGCTTTCATCTGCGCCTATGTACCTCTTGTGATCTTCGGCGTGATTCTGCCGCCGCGAGACACGCTTCTGATGATAGGCGGCTGGCTTTTCCTGGCTTGGTTCTGCATCGGCGTCGGGCTGATCCTCGCTGCGCTCACGGAGATATTCGAACCTGTCGAGAAATTCATCGGCCCTCTTCTCTATGTCACAATACCGCTAACGGGCGTTTTTGCGATGATCGATTGGTTACCCCAGAAGGCTCAAGCCGTCCTCATCTATTCGCCTATCGCGACGTCGGTCGAAATGTTTCGTGCCGGAGCTTTTCCGGAGGATATCGTGACATATTACGATCCTTATTTTCTTACCGTTGTCTGTGCCATGCTGACAGCCATCGGCATTCCCCTGGTAGTTTACGCTCAAAAATTCGTGACCCATAACTGATATACCCCGATGGGCGCGCTTCTCCCTAAGACGACATAGAAAGACATTGGAACTTGCAGCAGAAACAAGCAGATAAGCTCCAAGACCTGGCGCCGATCGAAATGATCCCTCTGGTGCCGATAGGGGATCTCGTCGTCCACGAGGCACCTGGAGAAGTAACGAAAGATAGCGGCCGTATCAGCGCGCTGTTCTGGATCGCTTTCGTGTTGCCCACCTTGCTTGCCGGTCTCTATTTTTTCGTCTTTGCCGCCGATCAGTTCGCCTCTGAGACGGAAGTGATGGTGCGTACGCCGGCTGAAAACGGTCTCAGCACCGTCCTAAATACTCAAGGATTTTCTCGTTCAAACGAAGAAACTCAGGCCGTCTATGCCTTCATGCGCTCACGCGACATGGCACAATTACTCGTCACGCAAGACGGTCTTCGAGGCGTGTATGCTCGGCCTGAGAGTGATTTTCTCAGCCGTTTTCCCAACCTTATGCAGAAAGATAATTTCGAAAGTTTCTACAAGCACTTCAGGGATTGGATTTCCATTACGATCGACGAAAGCACGGGGATCATTTCGGTGCGCGTCTATGCATACAGGGCCGAAGATGCGCGCAACGTCGCTCTGGCGGTGATTGAGCATGCAGAGGAATTCGTCAACAAGCTGAACAAGAGAGCCTATGCCGACCGCGTAGATTACGCCGAGCAGATCGTTGGTAAAGCGCAAGACGGCGTCGTTGCGGTCGAAGCCAAGCTCACGCGATACCGCAATGAGGCAAGACTGGTCGACCCAACCACCGAATCGACAACCGCTCTCGATTCAATCGCGAAAATGACTACCGCAATTACGCAACTGCAGGCCTCCCTGGAGCAGCAAAAGTCTCTGTCCCCCAACAGCCCCGGCATCGCTCCCCTGAGCCAAAAGATTTCATCCTATCGCACCGAGATCGAGAAGCTCCGTCGGGAGGTGGTCGGAGGAACGGGGGCAATGTCGGACGCGATCGCCGGCTACGAACGCCTAACGCTGGAGCGTGCGCTGGCTGCGAGGACATTGGAAGCGGCGACGACCAATCTTCTCAAGGCTCGGCAGGAAGCTGAAACGCCACATGTCTATTTGGTACGCATTGCCGAGCCCAACTTGGCCAGTACTGCCGAATATCCCCGCAGATTGCTCTGGCTTGCCTTGGTTGCAGCAATGGGCTTTGCATTCTATGCGGTTTTACGTTTCGCGATCACCCTTATCAGGGAGCATCGGCCATGAGGTTGGAGCTAAAACAAGACCCCGCCCTGGCTCCACCGCCTCCCGAAGTCAATCGACAAGCAGCTACGGTTTCATCAGGATATGGGCCCCGCATCCGCCTCGATTCGGTTACCAAGATCTATGAGACACCGATAGGGCATCGGCGTGTGCTCGATGGCATCAGTTTCGACATACAGGCGGGAGAGAAAATCGCGGTGCTGGGTCGTAATGGCGCCGGCAAATCTACGCTGGTGAAGATCATTGGAGGTGTGGAACCTCCAACCACCGGCACGGTGGAACGAAGCCTGTTTATGTCCTGGCCGCTCGGTTTTTCTGGTGGCCTGGAAGGCCATATGACCGGCATGGACAATATCCGCTTTATCGCGCGTATCTACCGACGCCCGCTGGATGATGTAATTGCCTTCGTGGACGATTTCGCCGAGCTCGGACAGCAGCTTTATATTCCGGTGATGAATTACTCATCCGGCATGCGGATGCGGCTTTCCTTCGCGCTGACCTTGGCTATCGACTTCGACTGCATTCTAATCGACGAAGTGCTCTCCGTCGGTGATCAGCGCTTCCACCGCAAATGCTACGATGCCCTATTCGTGCAACGGGCTCATTGTGCCATGGTCATTGTGAGTCACGACGTCGAAATTATTCGAAACTTCTGTCGAAGTGCTCTTGTTCTCAAGGGCGGTCGCGGTCGAGTATTTGACGATCTGGAGCTGGCACTTAGCATCTATTCCAGCCTGTAGCTTCCAGAGGCCCCACTCTCCCGTTGGCCCATTACTGCACAGGCGCCTCTACGCCCTATCGCGGTGTGTCTTGCGTACCTCTATCATTCCCAGAGCAAGGGTCCCTTCAATGGCGCCCTGTCTTGTCCACAACCGTAGCTGGACCGCATTGCGCGGCTCCACCACAGTGAACGGCACCTCAAAACCATAATGCCCTTTCACCGGCAGCAGAGCCGGCCTATGAACCTGAACCTCAAGTCCGATCATGATCTCAATCAAGAGTTCATTTCCCGAGTAATTGTCGTTCACCTCCAGGCTGGCCCTCAACGTCCACTCTCCCGGCGGAAGATGAAAATAGGGGCCGTAGCACAGGATACGAGCAGGACCGACGAGTTCTATGGTCTCCGCAAAAGGGGCATCGAGTGGCTGCCCCATACGATCCGTTCCAAAAAACAAGCCTCTGGGCCAGTTGAACCCCTCCGCCGGTCTCATCCGGAATATCGCCCCGTAAGGGTTCAGTGAGTGAATGAGCGCTTGCTCATCCCCATCCAGCCGATGGTGAGCGTCACCATCAAGGGCTTTTCCACTCAGCCAGTGTTTCCCGTCGGCCTCCGCTATCGAGCGCAAGATTTCGTCTGCTTGTTCATTGGATAATTTGAGATCTAAGAATTGAAGCACGAGCTCAATAAACGACTTTGGCGTTGCGCAGTTATCTGGCGATAACATCAATAAATTTTGGCACCCCAAAATAATATCATGCAGCGAAGCAAATATAGACGACGCTGACCTTATAGCAAATTCGAGCTCCATCGAACGGCTGTAGCGAAAATGCAAAGCTACCGAGGTGGGATCCTCGCTCACCAGAATAATTTGTTTGGCATTGATTGTGAGTAGATTTGCTATCCGTACATCCGGATTGTCCGTATGAAGAATAACATGATCACTTCGCCTCTGAATCCACTGCTCTTGTAACTGCTCGATCGTTGTAAAATGAAGGAAATCAACACTACCCAATGCAATTTGGGCAACCACCCGAAGTGCAGGGACGATGCGTTGTGACAACAAGGATGGGAGGCCCAGAACGGTTATCAACAAGACGATGCACTCTCTTTGGCCAAGCTGCGAGAGAACAATAACAGGCACCCCACGACCGGTCCGAAACTCAGCGATCGTTCCATCGACCAAACTCCAAAGACGTTCTCTCGTAACGTCTCCATCAAGGATCAGACCGACCGTGCTTCATCGCGCTTTCATACGGTTGATCGGTAGCAAAGATCTTTTAGCCAGACTTAGCGAATATAGCTGGCATTGGCACATGGCCAACAGAAAATCTGAGTCCTTTCTTACCCAGCGCATACGGGTCGTTATTCCAAAGAGATTGAAGCACATAGAACCAATCCAAGCTCCTCCCCGTGCAGGCGAAGAGACGCACCACGAGAATCTCCAACTTAGGGACGGCTACCTAGGAACCTCGACGACCAAACAAATTGAAGTCGCGTCGAAGTCACCCAGCCTCAAACGGATGTGAGGTTCCCCCCTGCCATAGGGAGGAAGATCCACGACTTGCTCGGCATAGCCCGCATTCTCCACATCGAAATCAACGTGGCTTGTCTTGAAACCACGCATAATCAGACGCTCGACCAGCGACGAAATATCACGCTTTCGATAAATGCTGATACTGGCGCTTTCGACTGTTGCGTCATTTGAAGTCAAATTGAATTCCGTCGTATGCACGGCCACTCCCCCCGGCTTGAGAGTGAGCAACGAATTTTCAATGAAATCGAGCCCGTGCTGAAGAGATCCAAGATGCTCCAGCGAACATGATGACCAACAAAAGTCGAATTGCCCAAAAAATTTTGAATCAATCGCATTCATATCGACTTCCGAAAAGCTAACGAGCTCCCTCATCATCTTGTCGGTACAAATTCCACGTTCGTTCAAAACCGACGTGTCTACAATATGCTGGTGCGTTGAAACCCAACCTGCATCTAAAGCGGATTGCAAAGACTGATCGGTTGCTACGACCTCGGCGCCAAAAGAGGCAAATAGAGATGGCAAAGGTTCTTGCCCAACGCCAAAGCCAAGCCCCCTTTTTCCAGGCGATAGCATCCCGCGTTCGTAGAGCACCTGCGCAATATAAACATATTCCCACTGCTTGCGAAGAAATCTGGGCTTGTCTTTTAGCGCTTTCACCCAGAAACGATACTGGTCCAGCAGGAAATGACGCTGGTGGCACAATGCGGATGTGAGCCCGATCGATCTTGGAGGACTAAATTCTGGCATCTCGGTGCCAACAAAGGCTTTATAGAGATTATTCTCGTGATCGCCCTTGAAGGCGATCGTCTCCGCCAGATTCCGAGCCCCATAGCCGATACGCCATCCGTCTGCCTTCTCGCGCTCCAGATCTTCTATCTTTTGCTTCAAAAACTGTATTTCGTCGGTCAGCTTCTGAAGATCAGCTTTGTTCGTTTCCTTTGAAAACATCTATATATCTCTCAAGGAGGATAGTGCGTCGGGGTAAATGACGCTCCAGGCAGGTTGCACGGTCAATGAGGCTAGCGCTGTTGTTCGCCGCCCTTCTTATCGCGAAGAACGCTACCCAGAAGGTCTCGAAACTCGATCGACGAGTCTGCCATGAAAACTTCGAGCCGCTTCTTGAAAGTCTCGTAACCCTCCACCTGAAGGCACACATTCCAGAAATAACGTCGTTCACCGTCTAGGAAGAAATCGGCGTCCAGAAGGTTTTGAGACCTCATTAGATCAATCATCGAAATAAGATGCTCAGCAGTGGCAACTTCGCTTTCTGCCCAAAGCGTCTGCGCTGGTGATATATTACATAGTTCGAAATAATCCAAATCGATCTTTCGAGGGAAATTATTGACAAGATTATAAAGTAGGTTTCGCTCGCAGGTATTTATTCGATTGTTTGCCATGACGGCCGTGCTCCTAAGCCAGCAATGTCGCCAGGCGCTCAGCCATGACATCCTGATTGAACGCCCCATTCACGAGTCTCTTCAGTGACAACCCTTTTTGCTTGCTGTTAGGGTCTGCCCTGAATTGCTCGATCACTCGCACAAGATCCCCTTTCTTGTTGGCATCAAAATAATAGGCCTGGTCGTAGGTGATCTCTCGAAAGACCTCCAGATCCGTGCAAATGATAGGTGCGCCAAATGCCGCGGCCTCAACGATCGGGATTCCGAACCCCTCGTTCAAGCTCGGAAAAATGAATCCCTCACAAGATCTCAGCAGGTCAAACTTCTGTACATCCGAGACATAGCCGGTAAAATGCAAATTGGGGAAGTTTCCTGGTCTGCGTTCCATGTAGCGATTCCCATCAATCTGGCCCATGACGATAAAATTTGCTTTACCAACGTAAGATCTTGAGGCCTCGACAAGGGCTGCGACATTTTTTCTTGGCTCGTCAGAAAGTATGCTACAAAAGAAAGGTAAATTTCCATTCCATGACGGCAATGGAAAAATCTTTTTTGTTTGAGAAAAAGGATTTTTTTTAAGAATATCTATCACCCACTGCTTTCTTTCCTTCGCTTTATTTCGACGAATAGCTCTTACATAGTTGGACGGAGCATTTCTATCACCGACCAAGGCCGCCTGCTTAACTTCCTCCCGAATTGGAGGGTAAATCGTTATTTCGCGATCAACAGCATCATTTCCATAGATTCTTTTAAAGTACTTTCCCGTTGTCTCGGAATTGTAAATAGCATTTCTTCCGACTGCCATTGTACATTCCATCTTATGGACAAATAATTTCCGCCAATCAAATCCCATAGAAACTTCATAAAACGGAATAAGATCATGAATAACGTAGGATATATCTCTTGAACTTACTCCGCTAACCTGTATGTAGTGCGGTGTATCAATAATAACATGATCAAATCCGGTTGCGTCAATTGCAACTGGCCGCAAATTCTGGTACCCACGGCGAAATGACTCGGAATACACTCCCCTTTGCGTCAAAATACCATCAAATATACGCAAATGATCGGAATAGGACGAGGGAGCATACTCGGACAATTCATCTGGTTCGATCGAGAACAAGAATTGATTCCGGGCATTTTCCGTATCCAGCATCGCTAGACGAAAATCCATCAAATGAGGATGCTCATCAGCAAGGCGCTGTTCACTTGGGTCGGGATAGTGCCAATCGAAGCGAAATCTGTCGCCTTCGAAGTGGCGCATCACATCTGCAAAATAGGCTCTGCGGGTACCAAGATCATTAATCTGTCTTTGCACCTTTCTATCGGAAGCCAGAAGCCCAGTCTGCGGCGGCTCTACAAGCAAAGTTACCCGGTGCCCTAGCTTCTTTAAAATCTGAACAACGCCGTAGGTAAAGTTAAATATGCCTCTAGCATGTATCGGCGTTCCCAAGCTATCCGACACCAAAAGTATATGCTTTGACATTACCTCAATTGCCCTTCAACTATAGGGGTACTTCGCCCTAATTCCAACCAGATTGACTTTTCCAACAGGACCTTTTTCACTCATGTGGGAGTTTCCAGTAAAACGCCCTGGCATTCTACATCGTCATGGACAGGGAGATCTAACGGGCCTCCGAAAAGCGAAACGTGCCGAGATGGTGATCCGGCCTATTTGGGTCATTTGGCTGATCCAAAGGGGTGGGAAACACCCTGCGGCTCTTCTCGGTTTTGAACGCAGCCCTGTTCACATATGTGACCTCCAGCACCGGCGGCACAGGGACGCCTCCAATAACGACTAAATCACAGCAGTTATTTGAATGAATATGGACAGGGGCGAAAAGTTTATGCATTTTTCGCAGTGCACGCTCAGCTGGATAGAATACCTCGTCCTGCCCGAGGTGATCAAACCAATGATACTCAAGGGCGATTTGTCCAAATTGCCGCAACGTCTTTTCCGGCACAGCGCTGAGCGCTTCCCATTCCGCTCCCTCAATGTCCATCTTAAGAATAATGTCAGTCAATTCAGAATGATTATTATCTAAAATAATATTTTCGATTGTTTTCAGATCAGTATCACTACTTTTTCCAGATACTCCCGTTTTAAAAAAATGAAACTTAACATTCTCTTCTGGGAGATTTGGTATTGTATGATCATACATATACACGTCATATCCCAGATCCGCTACATTTCTGTCCCAGGATACGTCGTTATTAATTCCAAAAGAATAAGCTATTTTCCCCTTTAAGCCATCCTTCAGAAATATATACCCTCCATCAAAATCTTTGCCCAATCTAACATAACAATCACTTCCGATGACATCTTCTGGCTCTAAATACTGAAATAGAGACAAAACCCTATCTCTAAGAAATTTGGAATGAACTCTCTGTGAGACATAATCACGATCGTCTCTATTGTAACTCCCCTCAAGAGCCTTCAACCTCCGAGCTAAATCATCAATAACTCCGCCCATTCCATCGACTTTCGACAGAGAACCTACGCTGGCTGCCAGCTGACGATCGATGTAATTGCGAATAATATCAGGCACAGAATCGTCCATACTTTGTAATTCTGTCATCAATCCCTACCTCCATTCGACAGTATCGGTGTCATGCGATAAAGACACATGCAATTCAAAACGATCGGCAGGCAGGTGATGTAGCGGGCAAGACAGTCACTTTCCGATATTGCAACCTCTCCCATCGCCAACTACCTCTTGCATTGTATCCACGGACTTGCCCGTTTGCCGGATCGACGGACAAGATCGCTCTCATGACGCCTCGCGATTGTAGATGTCCTCGATGCGGATGATGTCATCCTCGCCAAGATAGCCGCCGGTCTGCACTTCGATGATTTCCAGATCGATCTTGCCGGGGTTCTCCATGCGATGTACTGCACCGATCGGGATATAGACGGATTCATTCTCATGCACCGACTTGACCTCACTACCGATGGTGACGAGAGCGGTACCACGCACCACGATCCAGTGCTCGGAACGGTGATGATGCTTCTGCAATGACAGGCGCCCGCCCGGTTTGACCACGATGGACTTGACCTGGTGCCGTTCGCTCAAATCCAGCGAGCGATAGCTGCCCCAGGGGCGGAAGGATTGCCGGTGCTCCTGTGTCAGGAGGCGGTGGCTCGCCTTGAGCTGTTCGACCAGCGCCTTGACGCCGGCTGCATCGTCGCGGCGGGCGACCAGGACGGCATCGGGCGTGACGATAACGGCGACGTCGTCGAAACCGGCAATGGCGACCAGCCGGCCATCCGTGGAGACGAAATTGGCACGGGCATCGACGAAGGCCGCCTGGCCACGGGCGGCATTACCCGCCTCGTCCAGGGCGTAGAGATCACGCACGGCACTCCAGGAGCCGACATCCGACCAGTCGAAGGTCGCAGCCACCACGGCCGCGCGCGCCGTACGCTCCATCACCGCATAGTCGATGGAGCGGGCCTCGGCGCGCGCGAAAGCAGTTGCATCGAGGCGCAGGAAACCGAGATCGCTCTGCGCCGTGGCGACGGCCTCGCCCACCGCGTCAGCCGTCTCAGGGTCGTGCATCGCATAGTCAGCGAGCATCACGCCCGCCTGGAACAGGAAATTGCCCGAGTTCCACAAAAAGCCCTCGCCGACATAGCGTTCCGCCGTCGCGGCATCCGGCTTCTCGACAAAGCGGACCACGTGCCGTCCGCCAGCGACGATCTCCTCACCCGGCTCGATATAGCCATAGCCGGTGGCAGGGCCTGTCGGCTCGATGCCGAAGGTGACGATGTGGCCAGCCCGGGCCACAGTGCCGGCTTGCCTGCATGCCTGCTGGAAGCCCTCGACATCCCGCACCATGTGATCGGCAGCCAGGGCAAGCACCAGGGCCGTTTCACCGTCCTGATCGGCGATATGGCGCGCACCGGCGAGGATGGCCGGGCCGGAGTCACGCGCTTCCGGCTCCAGCAGAACATCGGCCTCGATACCGAGCGCCTCCAGCTGGTCGGCGACCAGAAAGCGATGGTCCTTGTTGGTGACGATGACGGGGCGCCCGAACAGGCTTGTATCCGCAACTCGGCGCAGAGCTTCCTGAAAGGTCGAGAGAGCGCCGAAAAGGGGCAGGAACTGTTTGGGACGGTTGCAGCGGGAAGCCGGCCAGAGCCGGGTACCGGAGCCGCCGCACATGATCAGGGGACGAATCGGACTGGACGCTTCGCGCTTGAATGCCATGAGCTCGGACGCCACAAACCACCTCCAGGAAAGTTCAAGCCTCGCGGTAGCTTCGACTCACGCAACGTCACCTTCGCAAGGGTTCGTCAGCATAAATACCGATACCTTCGTAACTGGCAACCGACATTCCAGAAGAACGAGGCAAAGATAAGGCTAATCTCCTGATAATACCTCCCCAAGACACCCGCCCGCCGCCTCCATCGTGCAGCGACGAGGCTTCAATTCTCAAAAAAGTTATTCAATTTCAAATACCTACATAAGGCAGAGCTCTTCCTCGACCGTATCGGCAACGATAGTTTCTCTGATAGAATTGAGGATTTCAGTAATATAATACTACTATTACTCAAGGTAATTTTGAATATGTAACTGGGCTTATCCAGGAAGGAAGGCAGCTAGGCCAGCCTCCGCCTCCAAAACAAACGCGCCCCGCCCTTTCGGGCGAGGCGCGTTGAAGAAAAGCCGTTCGAGAGCTTGGGCTCAGCGCCCGATCGTCGAGAGATTGGCACCGGCACTGACGATGCCCACGCCCCCGCCGATCATCTGCAGGAACTTGGCGAGATCGGTCGACGGTGCGTTGGAGATGTAGAGCACGTCCTTGTTGCGCATCAGGAAGCGCTGCGACCACAGGAAGGAACCCGGATTCTTCATGTCGAGGCGATAGACGACGGGTACGCTGCCCGACCGATAGCCACCGGATGCCGCGCCGCCCCTGAGTTCGCGATAGGCAGCTGCATCCTCGTAGCGGAACACGAAGACACCGCTGGCGTCCGAACGCGAATCATTCAGTCCGCCCGACTTGCCGATGGCTTCGGCGAGGGTGACCCTGTCGCTCGTGAACTCGATGGTGTCGTTCTTGCCGGTGGCGCCGAGCACCGTGAAGGTGCGCGGCTCGCGATAGATGAAAAGCTGGTCATCCGCACGCATATAGATGTTTTCGCGCGGATTGGAGACCAGGGAGGTCAAGCTTTCCACGCCCGTGCGCGTACCGCGCGTCAAGCGGACGAAGAGATCGTGGGCTGCCGCCCGCGGACCGCCGGCGAGGGCGATCGCATCCAGCACGCGCGTGCCCTTGACGGCGAGGGGGAAGCGGCCGCCCTGGCCGACTTCGCCGGAGACAGTGACGAGATTGGCGGCATTCTGGGTAAGGGTGACCAGCACCTGCGGCTCGATCGCCTTGGAGGACAAGGCGCTGACGATGGCTTGGCCGACCTGGGCCGGCGTACGGCCAGCGGCGACGACGCTGCCGGCATAGGGCACGTTGATGCGCCCGCCGCGATCGATCTGCTGGGGCGGCAACTGCACGCTCTTGCTGCCGGCACTGCCGGTAGCGTCGGAGGTGCCGAACAAGCCGCCCGAGCTCGCCTCGAAGATGGAGACCGACACCATGTCGCCGATGCCCAGCGTCCCGCTCGACGGCGGGCCGCCTGCCGCGAAACTGCCGAGGAAACCGGTCGGGCGATGCCGCGACAGTACGGCAACCGTCCCGGCATTGACGTCGAAGATGGAATAGGGACTGGCGACGCCGCGCGACTGCGCACCGCCATTCTGCTGACGGCTCAGAATGGTTTTGGCCGTGGGGCCAGCATTCGGCAAGCTGGAACAAGCCGCAAGGCTGGCGGTGATCAGGAGAATGATTGGAATACGCAACACTTCGACATCACTCGCTTTTCAACGGCACCCTATCTTTTTTCCCATCACTGACGGACTGGAACAAGCCTTGATGCTTTTTGTGGTAAAGATCTCTGTTCAGAAGGAGGTAACATTTGCCCAAACATCAGGCCCCTTCGAGCTTTTCTCGCCGGCGCCGATGAAATGAACGTCACAACTTCAAACCCGAATCGACTTCCATCCAACCCACCATGGAGACCTCATTCGCTCGGGCGACCTCGCAGTCCCGCTTTCCGTCGCTCCCATATTTTCGCTTCCGTTTCGGTCTCCCGAAAGGTAAGTAGGAGCCATAGGGATTGGCGGAGGGCTCTGGCAGTGCCAACCGAAGGAGGCTGCATGGCAGCCCGCGCCAATTTGCAAACTTTCCGTGATAATGCAACAGAAATTGCGCCGTTCCTGGCAGCCATCCCGTCACGAAATCTACACATTAGATTCTCTTGTGAGAAATTTTCCTTAATTTGCCACCTGATTTTTTCCACTTTCTTCAAGAGCAAAAAAAGGTATTCTTATAATATACTGACAATCGACAGCGAAGTTTTCGCTCGAACTCCCCAGAGAGACATCTCGACTGAGAACCGTAAAGGCTCAAAGCCTGCTGAAGATACAAAGATTACTCCTTTAGTAGTAGGACACGCCTCTTTGCCGGCGGCGTTTGCGCAGGCCCGTGCAGCTCTATTCCGCTGGGAACGGCAAGCGGTCACGTCTTTCAGATTCAGGTCATCGATCCCGGTCATGCGCCACCTGATGCAGGGGCCCCTGCAACCATCCCCGAAGCCGCCTTCCGTCATGGGCATCTTGGGCACCCTGCACGCCGTGCCCGCCACTGCCTTTCCAGGGTCATGCTGATGGACCGGTCCTGGTTGCCACGTCCTGGCAGCGTTATCGGCCTGCCCCTGGTCACCCTGCTGCGTTTCCCGGATCTCGGCGAGTTGCTGCCGGAGTATCGGCTGGTGGCCTTGGAGCGGGCGGGACGCAGGGTGGATGCCGTCGCCGGCTGGGGCCGCAAGCTGCCGGCCCGTTGGGCCAGGCATGCGGCTGCCCGGCTGGCTCGCCCCTTTTTCACCCTGGAGGACGGCTTCCTGCGCTCTGTCGGCCTCGGCAAGACCGGGGCGGCGGCCGTTTCGGTGGTGATGGACGACCTCGGCGTCTATTACGACGCCCGCACGAAATCGCGGCTCGAGCACGAACTGGCGCTGGGGAATTTTCGCGAGACCCGGCCACGCGCCACAGCCCTGCGCGACAAGATCGTGCATCATCGGCTGACCAAATATAACCATCTGCCCGACAGGCCATTGGGGCTCGGGCCGCGCGGGAACCGCCGCATCCTGCTGGTGGAGCAGGTCGCGGGCGACCTGTCGATCGCCGGCGCCTGCGCCGACGGGACGAGCTTTGCCGCCATGCTGGCCGATGCCCTCGCCTTGCAGGACGCCCAGATCATCATCCGCTCGCATCCGGATGTGATGGCGGGCCGGGCCCAGGGCAGCTTCGCCGGCCTCCCGGCTGCCTCCCATCTGCGCCGGCTTGACGATGCCGTTTCCCCCCACGCTGTGCTCGATGAAGTGGACGAGGTCTGGACCGTGTCGAGCCAGCTCGGCTTCGACGCACTTCTGCGTGGATTGCCGGTGCGGTGCTATGGCGTGCCCTTCTATGCGGGGTGGGGATTGAGCGAGGACCGGCCGGTGCTGCCCGGCGCACGCGAAGCCCTGGTGCGCCGCCAGGCGCGGGCCGGGAACCAGCTCGACATCGTCGACCTCGTCGACGCCGCCCTGATCCGCTACCCGCTCTACGCCGATCCGATCACCGGCCGCGCCACCGACCCCGAACAGGCGATCGCAAGGCTGCAGGGCTGGCGTGCCCATGCCGGGCGCTGGCGCGGGGAAACCGAGGCCGTCGCCATCAAGCTGCACAAGCGGCCGATACTCCGGCGCTATTGCGCCGCTCCGGGCGCCACCCTTCGCTTCAACGCCACGGCATCCGGAAAGGCACGTCAGCTCAGCTGGGGCCTGCCACGGTCTTCCGCTAACGGGGCTGCGGCGATCGCGGTCGAGGACGGCTTCCTCAGATCGGTCGGACTCGGCTTTCCCGGCACCGTCCCGATCTCGCTGTGCTTCGATGCGAGCGGTATCTATTATGATGCCACCACCGCCAGCGATCTCGAGACCCTTCTGGAGACCGGCACTTTTCCCGTCGAACTCACCGAGCGCGCCGCGCGGCTGCGGCAGGCGATCCTGCAGGCCGGGCTGACCAAATATAATCTGCGCAGCGATGTGCCCCACGAGCTCCATCGGCAGGCAAGGGGGCGCCGGCGCGTACTGGTGGCCGGGCAGGTGCCCGATGACCAATCCCTCAGGCTCGGCCTGCCCAGCCATGCCAGCAATCTCGAATTTCTCCGGGCCGTCCGCCGCGAATGCCCCGACGCCTTCGTCATTTTCAAGGAGCATCCCGATCTGGTGGCCGGCAAACGGCCCGGCTTGAGCGACCCGACTGCCGCCGGCGCCCTGGCCGATCATCTGGCGGTGTCGGGGGATGCCGCGGCCTGGATCGACTTTGCCGACGAAGTGCATGTACGCACCTCGCTGGCAGGGTTCGAAGCCTTGCTGCGAAACAAGCCCGTCATCTGCCACGGAGCCCCCTTCTTCGCCGGCTGGGGCCTGACGACCGACCGCGTCGCCATTTCCCGCCGCACGCGCCGCCGCACGCTCGATGAATTGGTGGCTGCCGCCCTCATCCTTTATCCGAGCTATCTGCACCCAGTCCGAGGGCTGCCGATGGAGGCCGAAGATGCGGTGAGCTGGCTGAGCGCAGCGCGCCAGGCTCCCGCCGGCAGAACCAACCCCTTGCGCCGAATCATACGCTGGTGGCCCCGCAATGCAGTTTCTTTTTGACGTATCGCGGCATCTGCGCCGGCTCATCCGCACCACGCCCACCGGCATCGATCGGGTCGATGCCGCCTATATCCGGCTCCTGCCCGACATGGCCGGGGACGTTTCCTTCGTCGCCAAGATGCCGGGCTTCAACGGTTTGCGGCGCGTCGACAAGCTTCTCCCTTCCCCGGAATCTTCGGCCTGGCAGGGATCCGATGTCGAAAAGGATCGCATCTACACCGATCTGACCGATTATCTCGCCACGCCGGTGTGGGCCTCCGAACGCGGCTGCCGGCGCCTGGCCGAAACCAACCGGACCGAACCTTCCGCCGCCCGGGTGGCGCTCACCGGCATGCGGCAGGTCTTCGGCACCCGCGACCTGCCTCTCAATCTGCGCGGATCGGTGTATCTCAATACCTCTCATTCGGGCCTGGAGAACACTCTCAAGATTCAGGAGATGAAGCGGCGCGGGGCACGCATCGTCGCCATGCTGCACGACCTCATTCCGGTCGACTTTCCGGAATTCTGCCGCGAAGGCGAGGCGGCCAAACATCACCGCCGCATGCTCTCCCTGCTGCAGCATGCCGACCTGATCATCGCCAACTCGGCCTATTCACGCGACCGCTTCATGGCCTGGCTGGCGACGGCCATTCCGCGCGGCGAGCGCCGGCCTGCCGCGCCGCGCGTGGTGGTGGTGCCGTTGGCCGTCGAAAACGAATTCCTCACGCGCACCGCCCTGCGCCCGCCTTCTTCTCAGATTCCTTATTTCGTCTGCCTCGGCACCATCGAGGCGCGCAAGAATCACGCCTTGCTGCTGCTGCTTTGGCGCCGTCTTGCCGAGAAGCTCGGCGCGGCCTGTCCGCGCCTGGTGCTGGTAGGACGGCGGGGCTGGAAGGTCGACCAGGTCCTGGACCTGTTGACCCACGCCGCCCCGCTGGCCCGCCATGTCGTGGAAGTGGCCGACCTCAGCGACGCCGCCGTCGCCTGCCTGATCGCCGGCGCACACGGCATGGTTCAGCCATCACTGGTGGAGGGTTTCGGACTGCCGATCCTCGAAGCCAATGCCCTCGGCGTGCCGGTGATCGCCTCCGACATTCCCGCGCATCGCGAGGTGGCCGAACTCGCCGGCCATCATGGCATCAGCCTGGTCGATCCCATCGACCTGCCGCAATGGATGGGTGCGGTGACGGC
>NZ_JBQEPH010000029.1:0-56725 GCF_052045555.1 Labrys sp. 22185
CCTGTGTAGTTAGACTGTGTCAGGATGGGTGCGGGCGAGAGACCGTGTGCACCCAGGCCCCTTGAGGCCGTTTTCCGGCTTGGTCCTCGCCCGCGTTCGAGTACCCAACCTGAACAGTTGATCGAGGCCGCACCACCGGACCTCGTAGCACAGGGATAGGCGCGATGATCATACACCCTGGCTTCATCGGGATCGATGTCTCCAAGCACCATCTCGACATTTTCGATGCCACCACCCAGCATGCCGAACGCATCGACAACACGGCGCAGGCGATCATCTCAACCTTCGAGCTGCTGCAAGCCGATCCGATCAAGCTCGTCGTCTTCGAGGCGAGCGGGTCTTATGATGGGTCGCTACGCTCTGCTTTGACGAGCCTGCAATTGCCCTTTGTTCGCGTCAATCCAGCCCGAGCCCGCGACTTTGCCAAATCCATCGGCCTGCTGGCCAAGACCGACGCCATCGATGCGCGCATGCTCGCCGCCATGGCTCAGTGCCTCAACCTGCAAGCCGATCCGGCCGATGATCCTCATCGCCAACAACTGGCCTTGCTGCACAAACGCCGCGACCAGTTCGTCGCCACCCGCAAGCAGGAACTGACACGCCTGGCTCAAGCCGACATGGCCCAGATCCGAGACAGCCTCCTGGATCATCTTGCCTGGCTGGAGGCGGCCATTGCCAGCCTCGACCAGCACATCTCCCTCCTCATTGCTCGACATGACAGCCTCGAGCAAAGGCGCCGGCTGATGTGCTCAACACCAGGCATCGGCAGGGTCATTTCCACGACCCTGCTGGCTCTCTTGCCCGAACTCGGCCAACGCTCGTCCAAGACCATTGCAGCCCTGGCCGGCCTGGCTCCCTTCAATCGCGATAGCGGCCTTATGCGCGGCTCACGCCAGATCAGAGGCGGAAGACGACGCGTAAGACAGGCCCTCTACATGGCCGCCGTTTCAGCCAGCCGGTCCAAATCCCTCTTCGCTGAGACTTACCGCGCATTGCGACAAGCCGGAAAGCCACCAAAACTGGCTCTCATCGCCTTGGCACGAAAGATCCTCGTCACTCTCAATGCCATCGTGCGAGATCAGACCCCCTTCAAGGCATGACACTCGCTCAACTACAGTTGCCGGAAATCGGCGATAGGCAAGGCAAGCGTCCGCCACACCGGGATGCGCCGAGCGAACGTCTCATTCCCACTTCCCCCCACCCGCCCGGCTCCGCCGCGGCGGGTTTTTCATTGGAGCATAGCGATGCCCGAGAACCATGAACTCGCCCTCGCCAAGGCCTGGCTGGAACGCGAGCGGGCCGAAGACCCCGCCCTCGCCGATCTCCTCGCCGGCGTGCCCGCGGCCCTGTTCGGACCGGAGCCCCGGCGCGTGAGCTATGAGCATTGGCAGTTCATCGCCAGGACGGCCGAGCCGGCCCGGGATCGCGGCGATGACCGGCGCTGATGGCAGCCCGCCCGGAAAGCCGCGCAGCCCCCGGCGCAAGCCGGGCGCCGCGTCCAAGCCGGCCCGCAGCGGTCTCGGCGAAGCCTTTCTCGCCGCCCTCCATGCCGATTTCCTGGCCCATGGCGCCGGGGCGATCGAACGCGTGCGCCTCGACAACCCCACCGCCTACATCAAGCTGTGCGACGCCCTGCTGCCCAAGGACGTCGCCTCCCCCCTCGACGAGCGCGGATTGAGCGATGAAGAACTCGACAGGCGCATCGGCGAAATCCTCCGCCAATGCCAAAGCGCCGGCCTTGAAATGGGAGCTGCTGAGGCTGCTCGCTGAAAAGAAGCGGCGCTTCGACACGAACTGGTTGCCGCGCTACCGGCCCTATCCGCGCCAGGCCGATTTCCACCGTGCGGGCGCCGATCACCGCGAAAGGCTGTTCATGGCGGGCAACCAGCTCGGCAAGACCTATTCGGGCGGCGCCGAGGCGGCGATGCATGCCACCGGAAAATATCCGCCCTGGTGGCAGGGCCGGCGCTTCGACAAGCCGACCATCGCTTGGGCGGCCGGTGTCACCGGCCTCGCCACGCGGGACACCGTGCAGCGCATGCTGGTGGGGCGGGCCGAGGCCGTGGGCACGGGCACCATCCCCGGCGCCGACATCGTCGGCCTGGTCGCGGCGCGCTCGATACCCGGCCTGATCGATTCCATCCGCGTCCGCCACGTCAGCGGAGGCACCTCCACCATCGGCCTCAAATCCTACGAGCAGGGCCGCGAGAAATGGCAGGGCGAGACGCTCGACTGGCTGTGGTTCGACGAGGAACCGCCTGAGGACATCTATACCGAGGGCCTCACCCGCACCAACGCCACCGGCGGCATCGCCTGGATGACCTTCACGCCGCTGCTCGGCATGTCCGAGGTGGTGCGCCGCTTCCTTTCCGAGGCCAGCCGGGACCGCAGCGTCACCACCATGGCGATCGACGATGCCGGCCATTATTCCCCCGAAATGCGGGCGCGCATCGTCGCCGCCTATCCCGCCCATGAGCGCGAGGCCCGGGCCAAGGGCATTCCCATCCTCGGCTCGGGCCGCATCTTCCCGGTGGAGGAGGCGATGATCGCCGTCGACCAGATCCGGCCCGAGCCGTTCTGGCCGGCGCTCGGCGCCATGGATTTCGGCTGGGACCACCCCTTCGCGGCAGTGATGGGCTATCACGACCGCGATGCCGACGTGGTCTATCTGACGAGAGCCTTCCGGGCGCGCGAGCAGACGCCGCTCCTGCATGCCGGGGCGCTCAGGGCCTGGGGCGACTGGCTGCCCTGGGCCTGGCCGCATGACGGGTTGCAGCACGACAAGGGTTCGGGCGAGCAGCTTGCCGAGCAATATCGCCGCCAGGGCCTTGCCATGCTGCCCGAGCACGCCCGTTTCGAGGACGGCTCCAACGGTGTCGAGGCCGGGCTGATGCTGCTGCTCGACCGCATGCGCACCGGCCGCCTGAAAGTCTCGCGCCACCTCGACGAATGGTGGGAGGAGTTCCGCCTCTATCACCGCAAGGACGGCAAGGTGGTGAAGGAGCGCGACGATCTGATGAGCGCCACGCGCTATCTGATCATGATGCTGCGCCACGCCACGCTGAACCCGGCCGCCCTGGAGCTGATGCGCCCGGAGCCGCAGCCCTACGACCCGCTGAGCTATTGAACGCGGGTTCCTTGCAGCATCGCAGGATTCCAGTCCATGGCGCTGACCTGAGGCGAGAGGCGCGACGCCGGTCAACCCTTCGCCCCGTTCTTACGGGGAGAAGGTAAGGATGGGGGCAGCATAGCGCGTAAGAAATAGAGCACCGCGAAGCCCCTCACCTCTATCCTCTCCCCGTAAGAACGGGGCGAGGAGGCTCACACGTGGAGCCTAATCCTCAGCTCGATCATCTCGCCCGCCCCTTAAATTAGCGCCTATGGGCTTCCAGCCTGCCCTTGGCAGCGCCGAGCTCACGGACAAGCAAGAGCAGGCTGGAAGCCTGCGATCCCAGAATGGTCCCCAGCCCCGCCCCTCCAGGCGGGGCTTTTCTTTTGCCCGATGGATCCGCCATGCCCCGTTTTCCCGACTACCGCGCCGAGATCGGCCTCACCCCCGGTTCCGCCCCCCAGATCCGTACCGGCGCCGAGGCGATCGGCCAGGGCCTGCAGGCCCTTGGCAGCGGCCTCAACGCTGCGGCCGAGGGCCTTGCGGCCTACCAGGCCAAGACCGCGCGCGAGAACGCTTTCGACGACGAAGTGCGCTTCAACCAGCGCAACCGGGAACGTCAGGCCGAATTCGAGGCGGCGACCCGGACCATGCCTCCCGGCGGCAGCGGCTTTGCCGCTCGCTATCTGCAAGCCACCCAGAAGGGTGACAGCGCCCTGCTGGCGAAGACTTCGCCGGGCAATCGCGCCGCCTTCGCCGCCCGGCTCTCCGGCCAGCGCGACATCGATGTCGAGAAGGCCGCACTCTACGAGCAGCAATACCGTGCCGGTTACGAGGCCCAGGAACTCGAGGCCTCTCGTGCCGAGGCCGAGCAGGCCATCACCCGCAATCCCGCCGCGCGCGCCGACGAGCAGCGGCGCTATTTCGAGCAGATTGACCGCTCCGGCCTGCCCCTGGCGCAAAAGAGCGCGCTCAAGCAAACGAGCCAACAGGGCTTTGCCGCCACGGACTGGAACGCCCGCTACGGGGAAGATCCGGAGGCCGGCGCCGCCGCCTTCGGCCGCGGCCCGGTGCCGCGGGGGCGGTTCCAGACCCGGCTCGTCAGCAGCGGGCAGACGGACATCGAGGGTCTCAGCCCCGCCACCAAGGCCCTGCTCGACGGCATGGTGGCGGCCGGCGTCGTGCCCGAGCTCAAGGTCAAGTCCGGCCGGCGCGACGAGGCCGCCAATGCCGCCGCCGGCGGGGCCAAGGGGTCGCAGCATCTCGCCGGCAATGCGCTCGACATCGACATCGCCGGCAAATCGGACGCGGAGAAGGCTGCCATCCTGGCAGCCGCCGTCGCCGGCGGCGCCCGCGGCATCGGCCTCTATGCCGGCGGCAGGTCGCTGCATGTCGATACCCGCCAGGCGCCCACCGTGTGGGGGCTCGATGGAGCCGACGCCTATCGCGGCCTGAAGAAGCCGGACGGCACGCCCGACATCGAGGCCACGCTCGCCAAGGCCCCGGCCTGGGCCAGGCCGACGCTGCAGAAGCTCTATGGCGAGCCGGACGGCACCCTGCCGCTTCCCGCCTTCGGCGAGACCCCGGTCGATGCCTCGCCCGGCGCCCTCGATTATTTCGGCCTGGTGCGCCGGCACGAAAGCGGCGGCAACGACCAGGCGGCAAGCCGGGGGCCGGATGGGCAGACCATCGCCGTGGGCCGCTATCAGTTCACCGCCGGAACCTGGGCAGCGCTGGCGCAAAAACATCCCGGCCTCGAGCTCTCCGCCGATGGCCGCAGCGATCCCGGCCAGCAGGACAGGGCGATGCGCGCCCTGACGGCCGACAACCAGGTCGCTCTCGCCAAGGCCGGGCTGCCGATCACCGGCGCCAACACCTATATGGCGCATTTTCTCGGCGCTGCCGGCGCAGTGAAGTTCCTGCAGGCCCTGCAGGAAGACCCGGACCAATCGGCCGCCGACCTCTTCCCCGCGGCGGCCGCCAGCAACAAGGGCGTCTTCTACGATCACAACAGCGGTGGCGCCCGTTCGCTCACCGAGGTCTATCGGCGCCAGACCGCGATGTTCGGCGCCGATGCCGGCCAGCCCGTCTATTCCGCCGGCCCCGGCTATGCCGACGCCCCGGCCGATCCCGCCTTTGCCGACATCTCGCCGCGCGACCAGGACCGGCTGCTCGACCAGGCGACGACCCGCAGACGCGAGGGCGAATCCCTGTCGCGCGGCGCCCTCGAATCCGGGGTGCGGGACGCCACGCGAGATTTGACCACCATCGGCCGCCACGACGGCCCGCTGCCCGGCATCGCCGATTTCACCAAGGCCTATGGCCCGCAGGCGGGCGCGCGGCGCCATGCCGATTTCCAGCGCATCGTCGACCTCGGCGCCGATATCGACGCCATCAAGGCGATGACACCGGCCGAGCAGACCGCCTGGCTCGCCCGCTTCGCCCCGCAAGGCGATGGCCCCGATCCGGATGGCGCGCGGGATCGCCATGCCAGGGCCGAGCAGGCCATCGCCCTCAATCTCGCCTTCCGGTCGAAGGACCCCAATGCCTATATCAGGGCGCTCAATCCCCGGATCGATCAGCTCTGGACCGAGGCGGGCACCTCGCCCGAGCGGCTGAAGACGGCCCTCTCGGCCACCAATGCCGCCATGGACAGGTTGGGCATGCCGGTGGAAGAGCGCCGCCTCATACCCAAGGCGATGGTCGACCAGGCCCTCGCCGCCTTCGGCGATCGCAGCAAGCCGATGGCGCAGCGGTTGGCGCCCCTGCGTGCCGCGCTCGTCGCCGGCGCCGATCCCAAGGCTCAGCAGGCGATCTTCGGCCAGATGGTGTCGGCAGGCCTGCCGCCGATGCTGGAATATGCCGCCATCGCCTATGCCAGGGGCGACGCGTCCCTGGCCGAACGCTTCGCTACGGCCGCGCTCGGCAGCCCGGACGCCAGCGGCAGGGCGACGAGCAGCGCTGATGATGCCTCCTCCGCCAGCCCGGCCGCCGCCGCCAACACCGCCGCCGGCCCGGCTCCGATGCGCTCCCTCTCCGGCCCCGCCATCGATCTCGGCCCCGCCGCCGCCCAGGCCCTCGGTTCCAGCCTCACCGGCGACGAGCGCAGCAGCCGCGCCGAAACCGTTCGAGCCCGCATGATCGAGGACGCCACGAGCAACAATGGCGGCGACCGCCCCGCTGCCATTGCCCAGACCGACCGGGATCTTGCCAGCCTGCAAGGGGATGGCTGGGCGCCGGGGATGTTCATGCGGGAGCGGGGTGGCCCGGTAGCAGTTCAGGTTGCGCAAGCGGCCTCGATCGATACAAGTGAAAGCGGCACACAAACTCCCGTATCAGACCTACCGCCCGTCGCAGGTCAATGGAATCAACAGGGAGGCCTTCCAGCAAAAGCTTCTGCCGACTATGGTGCGTTGAGTCCAGAGCAGGTGGATCAACTTCCCGATTCGAAGCTCTACGACGCTTATCTGCAAGCGAAATCACGTGGCGCGCCCCAATTAAGCGGCTCGCTCGCAAGAGAAATACACAAAAACCAAGAAGAATTCATCGCAAAAAACTATCCTCGTTTGCAGAAATACACCGAGGACGAGCCATATGCCGAAGCAGTATACGATACGAATCAATTGGATGACAAAGACTCGGCACCGCAACCAAAAGGCAACATAGAAAGGCTTCCTCTCGATGCTGGCGATCTGACTGAGCGCCTCGGCATTCCAAAAGAAGCACTAACCAGCAAAATGCTCAGAGATGACGATACGGGGTTTAGAGCCGTATTATATCTGAACAAGAAAACTCAGCGTTATATTCTGGTAGGAAGAGACACCCAGCCGCACTCCATTGTCGACTGGCTTACCAATTTCGAAAATAAAGATAAATTGACTTCCCAATATCATGCCATACTCAACCTCGCAAAAACGCTCGACGCCAATGGTATAAAATTCGACTTAGCGGGCTATTCGAAGGGAGGCGGCATGGCGCAATATGCTGGCGCCTACATCAAGGGGGCTCGGATTCGCGTCTTCAATTCCGCCGGAGTTCCCGACGTCGCCAAGGATTGGATCGGGGGCGTTGGGTCAATGGATGACATCAAGCCACGGACTAGAGCTTATAGCGCCGAAAAGGACTTCATTACGGAACTCAACCAGAGAAGCGCCGATGCTGAGAGCAAATCACAGATCTACCTTGCTGCGAAGGTTCAATATGACAACGCTTTCTCAGGCGTCAGCGGAGGCGGACTCTTGGGAGGAAATATTTCTGACTTCGCCGATCAATACTCCAAACAGTTAGGGCTCGATGACAAACTGGCAGCCGCCACGGAGGCCCAACAAGCGTTGATAGCCAAGGCGCAGTTTTTGCGGGACCGCCTTGCAGGAGGCAGAGCTTGGGGCATAGCCCTAGATAGCAGTATTAAAATACAATATGAAAACCCAAATAAGAAAAATACACCACAAGACGATGTAGAATATCTAAAGAAACGAAGAAAAGCATTAAATATTCTTGACAACATGATCGCGGAATACAAGAAAAATCCTTGGGGCTCTGGACCATTTCCGCCGGTTCGTGCAAACAATATAGAGGTTGTTTCTGATTCTGAGGGCATGGTATCGCAAATATTTTCAAGCCCTCCCCTGAAATACCTGAGAAACTCTGAGAATGTTGCGGGATTGAGCCAACACACACCTGGAAATTTTCTGCATCCGATGCAGTCCTATATATCCAAGAGTAGAGCAATAATGAAAACCTACGTAAATAATTCAAACGAATATAACTAACGCAGCCACCTTGAGGCAAAAACATTAAAGTTTTGGATTGGAGGCTTTCAGGTGACAGCGGAATCAAAAATTAAAATCATTCGACTTTTCTTCGTTTTGATTTTCATGTCTGTGGTAATTTTTGCAAATTACCTAATTTATTCTCTGTTCGATTACTATGAAAAACTAAGAACATATGATATTTTAGTTTTATATGTTTTATATATTCCACTTTTAATATTGATTTCTACAATATCAATTATTTCACTATATCTGTATCGTAAATATAGCAGCAAGAAGCTATTTATTATCTCCATTTCTACAGGCATGCTATCAATATGTTTAGGAACATACAAGGCATTTGAAATTTCCAAATACATAATTGTGGAATCTATTTTTGGAGAATACACAATATTGGAATTTATAAATGATTCAATAGTTTTATTTATATCTTATATGTTATTTATTTTTCTAATTTTTACTTGCTTTGCGCTGTTCATCAAATCTATCCCTCGCGTTATCGGTACATTGGAGAGAATTATTCTAGAATACTGGGCGAAACCCCGTCGAAACCCAGATCATTGAAAGGCGGCGTAACCGGAACACCTCCCTTTGATGAGACAGCAGGCTTGGCCTCTACAAGTAGCAGCGGCAAGCCGCGCTTGCCGAGGCCGCCAAGACGATGCCGGCGGAAGCGACCTGTTTTATCGCCCGGCTTCGCCGGGAACGGCACCAAGGCCGACGCCGCCCTTCTCGGCACCATTTCAGCCAGCCATCGCAAGCGTGTCGCCGCCGACACGTTGTCACCGCCTATTTCCGACGACAGCCGCCGACAAGGGCTTCTTCTATCAGCGCAGAAGCGGCGGCACCCGTTTGACCCCAATGCCGCCACTATCACAGGGCGGTAGTGGCAGTTGAGGCAGCGATACGGCTTGCTGCCCGCCTTCGGAGGCCAGTTATTAAATTGACGAAGCTTTGCCGACTACGAGATTGACGGGCGCCGGCATTCTTGACATACTGTGATGATAAGAAATTGCGCCCGGCTCACAAGGCTGGGCGCTTTGCGTTTGGGGTGCCTGGGCTCCCGTGCCCAGGCCCGGTCGCAGCATTCGTCCTCCCCGTGAGCGCGGAGGTCCCAAGCAAGGCTTCCGCTAGCATGCCCGTCGCCATTCGCCCCGCCACGCTGCGGGACATGACCTTTATCGCCGCCACCATGCGTGACCAGGACAGGCGGGAGATCCGCGCCGTGATCGAGGAAAGCGACACGGCCATCGGCACCATGCTGTTCCAGTCTTCCACCGATCTCGCCTGGACGGCCTGGATCGAAGGCGATCCCGTCGCCGCCTTCGGCGTCACCCGCCTGTTTCCCGGCCTCGGCTCGGGCTGGGCCTATGGCACCCGCCGGATGCGCAGGACCGTTCCCGCCGTCACCCGCTTCGCCAGGAGCAGCGTGCGGCCGTTGCTGATGGCAGAGGGCTTTCGGCGCATCGAGGTACGCACCGCCATCGACCACGATCTCTCGCATCGATGGCTGGAAGGCCTGGGCTTTCGGCGGGAAGGAATTGCCCTCGATTACGGCCGCGGCGGCCTCGATTTCGTGACTTACGCAGCGACGAGACGTCGTTCCTGAAGCCGGGTGCACGGGCGTCCCGCCCGATTCTGGAAGCTGCACGCCTGTGGCTTTTTGGAGGGGCAGCGAAGACGTCTATTGGCGCTAGCTCAAGGCGAGAAGCGTTACGCCAGCCAGCCCTTCGCCCCGTTCTTACGGGGAGAAGGTGTGGATGAGGGGCAGGGCGAACCTTAAAAACCAAGCATTGCGGAGCCCCTCACCTCCATCCTCTCCCCGTAAGAACGGGGCGAGGGGGCTCACACGTGGAGCCTGATCCCCAATTCGATCATCTCGCCCGCCCCTTAAATTGGCGCCTATGGGCGAGACGCCTGCGCACCCGAAAAATTTCCACCAAACGAAAGGCCCGATCATGTGCTTCAGCGCACCCAAGCCCCCGCCTCTGCCCCCGCCGCCGCCGGTGCCGAACCGCCAGGACGACGCCAACCAGGCCGCCGTGCAGACGGCCCTGCGCCGCGTGCGCAACCAGAACGGCGCCGCCCAGACCCAGCTCACCGGCGGGCTCGGCGATCCCAATTACGGCCAGAACGTCAATGTCCAGCAGCTCGGCCGCACGCAATAGAGCAAGTGAGCACCCATCATGAGCATCGAGAACGACCTCGTCCGGCGCCTGGACGCGCTCGCCAACCAGCGCACGCAATGGGAGGCGGTGTGGCAGGAGATCGCCACTTATTGCCTGCCCGACACCTATCGCTTCCTGCCCGGCTCCTCCTCCCTCAATCCCAGTGCCTATGACAATCTTGCCCAGGCGCCGGTTGCGGTGGAGCGCGGGCGCCAGCGCTTCGACGATACCGCCATGCGCGCCGTCGACCGGCTGGCGTCCGGCATGGAAAGCCTGGTGACGCCCCAGTCCGAGAAATGGCACGGGCTGGCAGCCACCGATCCGCTCGCGCCCGAGGAGAGCGACGAGGAGAAGGAGTATTTCGAGCGCTATCGCGACTACATGTTCGCCGTGCGCTACAATCCGCGCTCCGGCTTCATCGGCGCCCACCAGAAGGCGTTGCGCTCGGCCATCGCGCTGGGCACCGGCATTTCCTTCGCCGAGGAGAATCTCGGCGCGGGCAGCGCCGCCGCGCCGGTGCTCTACCGCCATCTGCCGCTCAGCCAGTGTTATCTCGCCGTCGACGCCCAGGGCGAGCCGGATACGCTCTATCGCAAGTTCACCATGACGGCCCGCCAGATGGTGCAGCAATTCGGGCCGGACAAGCTTGCCGACCCGGTCGTCAGGGCGGCCGAGAGCCAGGCGGAGAAGGATCGCGCCTTCACCGTCATCCACGCCGTGCAGCCGCGGCGGGAGGCCGGTTCCAGCGGCGGCACCAACCGCAAGGCGCCCTTCGCCTCCTTTTATCTCGACCGCGACCACATGAAGCTGATCGGCGAGAGCGGCTTCTACGAGTTTCCCTTCATCGTCTATTACTGGGCGCCGGTGGATGTCGACGGCCCCTATGCCCAGTCGCCGGTGATGCTGGCCATGGCCGACATCAAGGGCCTCAACGCCATCCGCAAGCTCTCGCTGCGCGGGCTGCAGGGCTATATGGACCCGCCCTGGGGCGTCGCCCATGACGGGGTGATGAACCGGCCCAATCTCAATCCGGGCAAGATCAACTACCGCGCCGTCAGCCAGGACGGCCGGCAGCTGATCGTGCCGCTGCAGCCCGGCGCCCGGCCCGATTTCGTCAACGAGATCTTGGCTGCCGAGCGCCAGACCATCAATGACAGCCTCTATGTCTCGCTGTTCCAGATCCTGATCCAGAACCCGAACATGACGGCGACGGAGGCGATGATCCGGGCCAACGAAAAGGGCGAATTGCTCGGCCCCGCCGGCGGGCGCATCCAGATCGCCATGGGCCGCGACGTCGACCGCCTGGCCGGCATCATGGAGCGCAAGGGGGCGATGCAGGCCGGTTCGCCGCTGGAGCCGCCCGACAGCCTCAAGGGCCGGGAGTTCGGCGCGCGCTTCACCTCGCCGCTCGACCGCCTGCGCCGCAGCCAGGAGGGCATCGGCATCCAGCGCACGCTCTCCACCGTGCTGCCGCTGGCGCAGGTCGATCCCAGCGTGGTCGACAATTTCGACCTCGACGCCATCGCCCGGACGGTCACCGAGATCGAGGGCGCCCCCCACAGGATCCTCAAGACCACCGAGGAGCGCGATGCCGCCCGGCAGGCCAAGCAGCAGATGCAGCAGGCCCAGGCCGCGCTGGAGATGGCCAAGACCGGCGGTGAGGCGGCGAAGAACCTGATGCCGGCCGTGGGCCAGGCCGCCGCGATCCTCGGCAACGGCATGGCCGGCGCGCCGGAATAAGGCAGCGCGGTGAAAATGGCGGGTCATCCCGGACGCACTGCAGCACGCAGTGATGCGGTGCTGATCCGGGACCGCGAACCAATCGTGTTTCATTCTTGAAACGGTCCCGTGTCTGCGACGCAGCATTTCATGCTGCATCGCGCACGGGATGACAGCGCTTTTCTTTCATCCAATTGCGCCTCCCCCAGCCCCGCCCCTCCAAGCGGGGCTTTTCTTTTGCCCGATGGATCGACCATGCCCCGTTTTCCCGACTATCGCGCCGAAATCGGCCTAACTCCCGGCGCAACGCCCCAGATCCGCACCGGCGCCGAGGCGATCGGCCAGGGCCTGCAGGCCCTCGGCAGCGGCCTGAGCGAGGCGGCCGCCGGCCTCGAGCACTACCAAAAGAGGCTCCGGCAGGAAGCCGCCTTCGACGACGACAACAAGCTCAGCCTTTACAAGCAGCAGCGGCAGGCCGCGCTTGCCGAGGCCGCCAAGACCATGCCGGCGGAAGCGACCGGCTTTACCGCCGGCTTCGCCAAGACCATCGCCAAGGCCGACACCACCTTTCTCGGCTCCATCTCGGCCGGCAATCGCCAGCGTGTCGCCACCGATCTCCTCGGCTTCAACGACGGCCTCTTGAACCAGGCCAGCCAGTTCGAATATGGGCAGCGCGGCACCTTCGAAACCAATGCGATCACCGCCGCCTACCAGACCTCCCTCGCAGCCATCCGGCGCGATCCGTCGCAACATGGACCAGCACTCGCCGCGCTCAATGCCAGGATCGACGGAGCCACCTCGATCCCCGCGGCCGACAGGGCGCGGCTGAAGCGGGACATTGCCGCGGGCTCCTCGATCGAATGGGCGAAGGGGACGGCCGGCAGCGATCCCGACAGGATGAGCGCGCTCGTCTGGGGCGCCAAGACCACGCTGCCCAAGGGGGCGATCGGCCCGGCCCAGTCAGACCAAACCTCTGGTTTGGTCCGGGACCGCGAAGCCGCCGCAATGTCCTATTTCATCGGGCGCGGCTACAGCCGGGAGCAGGCGGCCGGCATCGTCGGCAATCTCGTGCATGAAAGCGCGGGCCTGGCGCCCTCGAGCCGGAACCCGGGTGATGGGTCGGATGGCTCCGACAGCGTCGGCATCGCTCAGTGGAACGGCGACCGCGCCAGGAATCTGCAGGCCTTCGCGGCTGCCCGGGGCAAGGACTGGCGCGATTTCGGCGTGCAGCTCGCTTTCGTCGACCACGAATTGAACACCGATCATGCCGGCGTGAAGGCCAAGCTTCTGGCAACTAGGACGCCCGACGAGGCGGCCGGCGTGTTCGTCACCGATTATGAGCGTCCGGCTGGATCGCAGGGCGGCGCCGCCGCCTCGCATGGCTGGGACAACAGGCGCAACCAGGCGCGGCGGCTGGCGGCGGGCGACTACCAGCCCGGCGAGGTCGAGGAGAGGGCACCCGATCCGGTCGTCGCGTCCCTGTCCGCAGACGATCGCAGCGGACTCGTGAGCTTTGCCCAGGCCCAGCGCAGCCAGGGCCAAGCCGTGGCCCAAGGCGATCTCGAACCGCGCATCCAGGACGCCACGCGGGCCTTGACCACCATCGGCCGCTATGACGGCCGGCTGCCAACCGCCGCCGAGTTCAGCGCCAGCTATGGCCCGGAGGACGGCGCGCGCCGCTACAGCGACTTCCAGCGCACGCTCGGCCTCGGCGCCGACATCACCGCCATCCGGGCGATGACGCCGACCGAGCAGACCGCCTGGCTCGCCGCCCGCACCCCGAAAGGCCAAGGGCCTGGAGTGCACCCCGCCTTCGAGACGGAGCGCCAGCTCCATGAGCGGGGCAGCGAGGCCATCGCCCTCAACCAGGCGTTCCGCCGCAAGGATCCCAACGGCTATATCCGCAGCCTGCATCCCCAAATCGACCGGCTCTGGACCGAGGCGGGCAATTCGCCCGAGCGGTTGAGGGCCGCGCTTGCAGCCACCAATGCCGCCATGGACAGGCTGGGCATGCCGGTGGAAGAGCGCCGCCTCCTCCCCAAGGCGATGGTGGACCAGGCGCTGGCCGCCTTCGGCGACAAGAGCAAGCCGCTGGCCGAGCGCATCGCCCCCATCCGTGCCCTGGTCACGGCGTCCGACAATCCCGCCAGACAGGCCGATCTGTTCAGACAAGCCAATCTGGCGGGCCTGCCGCGCCTGGCCGCACCGGCGGTCGCCGCCTATGGCCGGGGCGAGGACGCCAAGGCCGCCCGCCTGCTCGCCGCCGCCTTCGCTGAACCGGCCGGCTCGGCCGCATCAGCAGCACCGGTGAGCCCGCTCGCCCTGCGCGGTGGTGGGACGACTACCGCCGGCGGCAATACGCCCTGGCGCCCGGCCCGCCCCGATACCGCCATCGATCTGTCCCCCGCCTTGGCGGGCGAACTCGACCGGCTACGCGCGGCCGGCACCAACGGCCTCCATCCCCTCACTGCCACGCTCTACGACCGGCTGGTCCGCAACAATCTCGGCTTGAATGGTGGCGATCCCCATGACGCTCACGCCCAGGCGGGTGAAGACATTCGCCCGCCGGCTCCCACGCGCTATGCCGGGTTTGTCCAGCCCAATGTCGTCCCCGACGTGCCGCCCCGTCCCGGCACCGATCAGGACAATGGCGGCGCCCGCGTGCCAGGCCCCGTCGTCAACACGCCCAGCAAGCCGCCCTTCGAGATGCCCGAGCGGCCCGGCGAGGCGGCCAATCAGAACGGCGGCATGAGAATGCCGACGTCGCCGGGCGCCACAGTCAACAGTAGCGGCAAGTCGATCATCGGGAACCCGCAACCGCAGGAAGTAAGGCCGGCTAGAAATACACCGGGCGTTTTGGAGCCCCCATCCCCGCCTAAGCCCGGCATGCCGCCTCCGACGCAGGAGCCCTTAACCTCACCGCTTCGAATGCGAGGTACCGACTTCGCCAAGGGAGCAGCCGGGGCAAGTGCCGCCCTGCTTGGATTGCTCCTGGCAGCGCTGAACGGAGCTAGGGAGGTTTCCGATCCTTATCCCGGCACCATCATTCCCCGCACTTATGTGCTGCCCGCATTTGGGGGCGTCAGAGTCTCGCCTGAAGCAACCGGCATCCTGCTTGTCGGTTCAGAGAAATGGGCCGACAAGCCTGAAGATGAGCGAAAGCAAGATCAGGCGGAGCGCCTGCAACGCTTCAACATTGCGGCCAGCGACGCGCTACGTCAAACCGCCGGGCATCCTCAAGGTCATGAGCCGATCTCTACCGGGGGATACGACTTCATTGTCGCGCCGGGCACCAGGGAAGGAGAGGCAGGAACTATCGTCGCTGTACGATGGGCGGGGAGCGAGCCATCCTGGCCCCTCAGCTGGTTTGGCATTGAAGGCACGCGGCCGGGGCGATGGTTCGGCACACCGCCACCAGCTATCCAACCGAACTCGCCCCTTCAACCTGGGCAGGAAGCAACCCCGCTCGGTACGCCAGGGTTACCCGGCACCTCACAACCCGGCATAGCGCCCTTTCGGGCACCGGGTGAACCGGCCACTCCCCAAACGCCTGACACGCGCCCTGATCAGCAACCGGGGCAAGAGCAGGCTCCTCCTCTCACCGCAAGCGGCCAAGATAAACCGCCGGGTTCCGGCGAAACACCACCCTCAGAAGGCGCTCCTGCCGAACAAGGGACGCCAACACAGAATTCGGACATTGATCCGGCAGAGCCAAACCCAGATACGGCAAACGACAATCTTGACAAGAACAAACAGGGAACTAGTCTATCTCCATTACAACCCGAGCCTGAAAACAAAGCGCCAAAAACAGGCAAAGGACTGCAATTCCTTCCGCGATTGCAAAACCCCGAACTAGGAAAGATCATGGGGTGGGGAAAAGGAGAGGAAGGCATTAGAAAGGCAATTGCCGAGCTTACTCCGGAGAAAATTAAGATTATGATAGAAGATGGAAAAATGACCAAATCAGAGATTATTCTAGTTCGTGATGGATATAGGGACGCGTTTGAGAGAAAAAGAGGAGTGGGGGTATCCAATCTTAGAGCTGATTACATGCAAAAATTGCTCGACATGTGGCCAGAATAATTACCTGTGAGGAAAAATGAGCTCCATTATCAAACGAAAAATCTGCATTCGAAACGAAACAGAAAATGAAATTCGCGTTGTAATAGAGCCTTATTGGGAAGAGCGCTCACTCTCTCCAAATAATAAAATACATATCGACTTGAGATTACACGAACACGTTGATATGAACGATCAAATATCAATCAGCCACTATAATGATGCTATAGTATTGTTTCAGGATGGGGATATCGACATGGAATTCTCCGATACTCCAGAAAATGAGAAATGGAAGCCATAAAAGTCAACGGCATTCGTAATTACCCACGTGCCGTCGCACGGCACAGCTGTGGTGCTGGGACCGTCTCGCAGGTAGCCCGAAGTCAGGATTGGATGGTGGCGAGGATAGCCTGGAGCGGCTGGGTGCCGGCGATGCGCAAAGTCGAGACCGCGGTCCGCACCTGGGCCTCGAACTGTGCGGCCCAGCGGGATAACGGTGACGCGAACTCAATTACTATTTCCGGCGTCAATTGGTAATTGAGTTCGTGTCACCGTAATCGAGAAAAGGATCTATGTTTATAAAAAGGATCCTAGTAAAGTCATTGCCATATCGTTACCAGATGAGGGATTAAGCGAAGAAGAGCAAGAGTCCCGCGCGAAGGAAGAATTTCAATCCTTAAAACGTTTGAAACAACTGGGAATACCCACGATAGACGTTTTCGGTATCGCCAAATATGGAAAGCAAAAGGCATTAATACTTGAGAGAATCGATGGAATTTCTTCAAAAGAGCTGTGGGATGGCGACAGCCGGAAACCAACGCCGCAAGCCTTGGATCACATCAACAAGAATACCATCCGCGATCTAGAGCATATAGAGACGAATTAAATAAGAATAACACGGGCGTCGAGGATCTACAATTTATGATAGATAGAAATGGCCGCGCGAGAATCAACGACCCTATGGGAATAGACAATAGCAAAGGCACTATAGAAGATAATAAATTGACCATCCAATCAATTATTAACGTTATCAGATCAAGAATCGGAGAATAATATGTTTAAATTCCCATCAGAAAGCAATACCATTCTAACGCAGCTCAAATCAAAAATAATTACAAAATTTTCTTCAATTTATAGCAAACATAGATTTAAAGAATATGTTAATTCTGAGGGGTATCTTAATTTATTTTCAAAAAATCCGAATATCTATATTATATATGCAGAAAATTTCGGAACTATTACATTTAAGTCCGTATTAAATGGAAATTTTTCTCTAGGAATAAGCTATAATCGTGAATTCCCTTCTCATGAAAAGATTGTAGAGAGCGTTGGACACACAGATGAAATCGTAATTATAAAGGCAAGCGATACTACCTATAGCACGCCTTATATGGCTAGCTTCGTCGGAAGCCGGATTGATAAAATAGAAATTGCGAAGGCGCACCCAACCGGCCGAATGCGTCCGCGCCTGAATGAGCGCGGCATCCGAATAACCAATGACAAAGGCATGCAACTCATCGTCGGCCGGGGTCTCGTCGACGGACAGAGCTCGTCTGGACTCTTGGCGCTTCCTCCAGATCGACTAGATCAGACTCCAGGAATGTTCACTTTTCAAGAAGTTTGATATCGTCAGTCCAACGACGCTGGATTACGGCGACAGCGCATCTATTTTGCCGCCTACTAGCGCTCCATGGGCTTTGGTCCGCGTGTCGCCAAGCGGATGTCCGATACTTTCCGCCCGGCGAATGCGATCGAACATCGTCTCGTCCACATCATCGAACAGGTCGGAGAAATTGACAATGCGCTGGCGAATTGACGCAAGGCAGGTGATGCCGTCTTCCTTCCCCAAGAGACGAGCCCGCGTACTGGCCCAGAGCCAGTCCTGAGCCCACTCCATCAACCGGGCCGCACCGGATTGAGGCTGACATAGCGCACTGCATGCAGCAGATGCACCTCGTCCATGGCAACCGCGCCATAGCGTCCCTGCCCAAAATGCCCCGTACGCCTCTCGCGCGCATGGACATGACCCGCATAGCGCCAATCGGTTGGTGCCAAAGCCCGCCGCAGGCCGTCCGGATCGGCCGGCACGAGAATGAGATGCACGTGATTGGGCATCAAACACCATGCCCACACCTCGACACCGGCAGCCTGGCAATGGGCAACAAGGCAGTCGCGGTAGAAGGCATAATCCTCGGCACCAGAGAAAGTACGCTGCCGCCCATTGCCCCGCTGGGTGACATGATGAGGCAGACCGGGGATCACGATGCATGCAAGCCGAACGATTAAAGCATAATGGACGGACGAATATTGAGACGAGACGTAAATTTATCAAAAACAAAAAATATAATTTTTCAAAATTTAGGTGAAGACCTAAAAAATATACAATTTTCTATTGTAAAAAGAGGGGGGAAAATTCGACAATGGCCCACAAATTTCAATCGACGAGTGAAGCAATGACAGAACCCGAAGATAAATTTTGCAGAATGTTTGTCAGGTTTCCGATGACAAGGACAGAGAACAAACAAGACAATCTTCATCGGCTTGAACAGCACCTAATAGAAAACTTTCATAGTTTAATTGAAAAAAAAGGATATTTATATACTGAAAGCCTTGAAATTGGGGTAGCAAAAAACCCTGGATATGATGAAAACGGCGAACAAAATGGTCGTTTTATGGATTTTTATTACATGCTTGAGGTCGAGCAAAAACCCAACGCGATATGGAAAGATGTCTTCGATTCCGTTTGTGATCTCATCGTACATTTCCGCAAGCTTGGCGGCAATGCAATTCCTGCCTGCGACTATGAGGAAGAGATCTACCGCAAGATCGGCACAGATCCCCAGATCAAGCTCTACCCCTCGGCGACTCAAGAGCAGGGATTGCACTGAGCGTACATTCTATTCCTACCTGCTCGATGTGATGAAGTGCCCCCCTGGAATGAGACGGAGACTATGGACTCACCTCACCGGACTTGGGCATCGTCAATAAAATGCACTGTCACCGTACCCCGGGAAACACACTTTACTGGGAACGCGGCAGCGACCATTTTGTCGAACTAGAAGATTACCCCCAAAGACGCCCTCAGCCGAAGCTAGATTTAAACTATCATGGAATCTGAATGACGATCTATATGGCCGAAGGACTATCAAAAATCCATCATGGCTACAGATACATGAAAAACTAGAATTACTTTATATTCAAAAATCCGGAACATTATGTCTTGATTTTGGAAAAAACTCTCCTACTGAAAAAAATACTGAATATTGATGGGCAGGAGGGTTATTTTCGCATTCTCTTTTTTGATGTCGTCAATGGGATGCGTATTGAACGAGAGACATTCGACGAAGCGCAACCCGGCGGGATGAAGGAACTCCCGGACGAGGATTGGGATGAGCGAAGTATCTTTCGCGACTTCGATTTTGCCTACCAGGTCTTCAAAGAGTTTTTCGAAACCCAGAGCGTCTCCTCGCCACGAATCGTCTAGGCGGGCTGCCAACCGAGCGTTCAAGCCCTCCCAAACGCAGGCCGTTGCTGAAATTGAGTGAGCTGCCCCAGCAGCGACGACAAAATTTCAGAAATTTTGCCGACTACAGGATTGACGAAATTCGGCCTTTATGGCATATTGGGAACATAAGAAATTGCGCCCGGCTCTCAAGGTCGGGCGCTTTGCGTTTGAGGCCGCCGGATAGCGCCGGGGCGCTCATACCCCTGGCCTGGTTGCGATCTTCCTCCAGCGCCCAAAGCGCGAAAATCCCTGGCAAGGCGGCCGATCGCCTAAACCAACAGGCCCGGCGAGAGATCGATACCGTGATCGTGTCGAGCGCGGCATGGCCGTCGGCGGCACGCCGTTCAGGTCCTCCGTCCATCCCGCCTGGACGACCGCAACCGGGAGCGATCCCGTGGCCGTCTTCAACGCGCCCCCCGCCCCGCTTCGGCGGGGTTTTTTGTTGCCCACATCGGAAGCCCCGCATGCCCAATCCCTCCGGCGGCTCAGCGCGCGCCGCCCTTGCGATCAACTGGCTGGCGCTCGCCAGGCTGTTCCGGCGCGCCCGTGGCGACGAGGCCACGCTCAAGCTCGCCCTCGCCTATCACAACGTCTTCGATATCAGGAACGAGGACGTGCAGATCGTCCTCGCCGACCTCGCCGACTACACCGGTTTCTACCAGGTGAACGGGGAAGGCATCCCACCCGACGACCGCGCGTTTTCGGATGGCAAGCGAGCCGCCTTCGGGCGGCTTTTTCGTTTTCTCAACCTGACTGACGAGGAGAAGGCCGCGCTGTCGCAGGCAGCGCGCGCAGAAGCCATCGCCAGTTCCAACCAAGGCATCATCTGATGACTGACCAGGCAAACCCTGGGGCCGCCATGGCGGGAACCCCGGACGGCGCCACCGTTCCTCCGGCCAACAACGGGTCGCCGGCCGGCGGCGCGACGGACTTCCTTGCGGGCCTGCAGAATGCGGAAAGCCGGCAATGGGTCGAAAGCAAAGGCTACAGGGCGCTTGATCCGCTGGTCGAGTCGGCGCGCCACGCCGACCGCATCCAGGCCGAGTACAACGAATTCAAGGCCAAGGCCCTCACACCGCCGGCAGCCGACGCCAAACCCGAGGACTGGCAGGCCTTCTATGCCAGGCTCGGCCGGCCCGAGACGGCCGAAGGCTACGAATTCCGCCTGCCCCAGGGCCTGCCCGAAGGCTTCGCCTATGACGGCCAGAGCGCCAGCGCCTATCGGGGCTGGGCGCATGAGGCCGGCCTCACGCCGAGGCAGGCCCAATCCCTCCACGATCGCTTCGTGCAGCACCAGGCCGGACAGCAATCGGCCTATGTGCAGGCCATCGTGCAGCGGGGCGAGGCCGCGCAATCGGCGCTGGTCAGGGCCTGGGGCGACACGGACAGCGCGGCCTTCCGCCAGAACGTCGAGTTCGCCGACCGCTTCATCCGCCAGAACGGCGGCGAGGCACTGATGGGCGAATTGAAGTCGAGCGGCCTGATCTCCCCCGATGGCTACGTGCTTTCCCCTGCCCTGGCCCAGGCCATGGCGAGGGCCGGCAAGGCGCTCTACGCGGAAGACCAGTTCGCAACCGGCGGTGTGGCGGGCGGGTCGCGCTCGGCAGCCGAGACCCTCTATCCGGTCGATCCGTTCCGGCGGTGAGACCTTTTCTTAAAGGAAGCAAACCATGGCCGTGATCGGCAATTCCTACCCCACGCTGGTTGATGTCACCAAGCGGCTCGACCCCAACGGCAAGCCCGCCGTGGTGGCCGAACTCCTCTCCCAGCTCAACGAACCCCTGCAGGACATTCCCTGGATCGAGGGCAATCTGCCCACCGGCCACAAGACCACGATCCGCACCGGCCTGCCGCAGGCGACCTGGCGGCGCCTCAATTACGGTGTGCCTCCGGCCAAGAGCACCACGGCCCAGATCACCGATGTCTGCGGCATGCTGGAAACCTATTCGGTGATCGACAAGGACCTCGCCGATCTCAACGGCAACACCGCCGCCTTCCGCCTGACCGAGGACACCGCCTTCATCGAGGCGATGAACCAGCAATTCGCCCAGGCGCTGTTCTATGAATCGGTGGGCGTCAACCCCGACCGCATCACCGGCCTGTCGCCGCGCTATTCCAGCCTCACCGCCGGCAATGGCGTCAACGTCATCGACGCCGGCGGCACCGGCGCCTCCAACACCTCGATCTGGCTGGTGGTGTGGGGGCCCAACACCCTGCACGGCATCTATCCCAAGGGCACCACGGCCGGCCTCACCCACCAGGACGTCACCACCTCGGCGCCAATCCTCGACCCCAATGGCGGGCGCTACCAGGCCTACCAGACCAAGTATCAGTGGAAGTGCGGGCTGACCGTGCGCGACTGGCGCTATGCCGTGCGCATCGCCAATATCGACACCACCACCGCGGCCGGCGGCCTGCAGTCGGCGACCCCGCCCAACCTCTACCGCCTGATGGTGCGGGCGATCAACAAGATCCCCTCGCTCAAGATGGGCAAGCCCGCCTTCTATGTGAACCGGGCTGTGAAGACCTGGGGCGACATCCAGGCCATGGAGAAATCCACCCTCGCCTTCCAGACCGTGACGGACGCCCAGGGCCAGCCCTTCCTCTCGTTCCGCGGCATCCCGGTGCGGCTGACCGACCAACTCCTCAACACCGAGGCCCGCGTGGTCTGAGGCCGCCTTCTCCCCTCTCCCGGGTCGGGAGAGGGTTCACTCATCCCCCCATCATCGGAGCCATGTCCATGATCCTGGACCAGCAACTTCTCCTGTCGGACAAGCAGGCGATCACCGCCAGCGCCGTCTCGACCAATACGATCGACCTCACCCAGGCCCGCGATCCCGGCCTCGGCGACAGCCTGGAACTGGTTGTTCGCGTCAACGCCGCGCTCACCGGCGGCACCTCCGTGCAGTTCGCCTATGTCACCTCGGCCAATGCGGACCTGTCGTCGCCCAACGTCATCGTGCAGACGCCGGCGATTCCCGCCGCCAGCCTCACCGCCGGCTCGGAATGGCTGCGCGTGCAGGTGCCGGCGCTCTCGCTCGATGCCCAGCGCCAGCGCTATCTCGGCGTGCAGTACACGGTGGCCGGCACCTTCGCCGCCGGTACGGTGACGGCGGGCCTCGTCGCCGACCGCGAGGCGATCGTCAACTACCCCTCCGGCCTGAATGTGGGGAGCTTCTGAAATGGCGCGCTATCTCGTCAAGGCCAAGGCCTATGTCGACGGCCGCATCGTCGAGGCGGATGAGGAAGTCGAGCTCATCGGCAAGGTGCGCGAGGAGGATGAGCATCTCGAGCTCATCCCGGATAAGGCCAATGAGCGCGAGGCCAGGAACGAGGCCGAGGCGGTCGACGCCGCAATCCGGGCGGAGGCGATCAAGGCCAAGCTCGTCGACGATGCCGGCGCCGCGATCGACGAAGCGACGCCGATCGAGATCGTGAGCCGCCGGCTCGCCGAATACAAGCAGGCCAACGCCTTCAGGTAAGCCCAGTCCTTCAAACCAAACCGGGCGGCGCGCAATGCTTCACCGACGCGCCGCCCCGACAAGACCGATTTTCGCGGCAGCAATTTTCGTGGCCTGGAGGCCCTCATGTCCGTCAATCTCTCGATCACCGAGATCTGCAATCTCGCGCTCGATTATCTCGACGAGGCGCCGCTGGCCTCCATCGACGACAATTCGGCCGTGGCACGCTGGTTCCGGCGCAATTTCTGGCCGATGGCCTGGAGTCTGATGCGCCGCCACCCCTGGAATTTCGCCATGGCACGCACCGTGCTACCGGCCGCGGCAACGCCGCCCGCCTTCGGCTGGACCCATGCCTATGACCTGCCGGTCGACTGCCTGCGGGTGATGCCGCTGACCGCTGATGGCAGCGAGAACGCCAAGACCATTCCCCACAAGGTCGAGGGCAGCCAGGTCCTCGCCGACGAACCGGCCCCGCGCTCCGTGCGCTATGTCAGGCGCATCGAGAATACCGGCTTGTTCGACCAGCAATTCACCGACGTGCTCGCCTTGGCCCTGGCGCAGAAGGCGGCGCATTTCATCACCGGCAAGGCCTCCTATGCCGAGTCTCTCGGGCAGAAGACGCAGGCCGCTCTTTCCGAGGCGCAGGCCATCGACGCCCTGGAAGGCACGCCGGATGACCCCGAAGACGATTTCTGGATCGAGGCTCGTTCCTGATGGGCGCTTATGAACTCAAGCCGGTGTTCTCGCGCGGCGAGCTTTCCCCCAAGCTCCATAGCCGCGCCGATCTCGAGCATTTCAAGACCGGGCTGAAGGAATGCCAGAACTTCATGGTGATGCGCCAGGGCGGCCTCACCCGGCGCCCCGGCACGCAATTCGTGCAGGAGGTGAAGGATTCGAGCCGCCCGGCCCGCTTCATTCCCTTCATCTTCTCGGCGAGCCAGGCCTATATGCTGGTGTTCAACGCCGGCGTATTCAGGGTCTATGCGCTGGGCGGACGGGTCGGCAGCGTGGAAGTCGCCCATCCCTATGCCGATGCGGACCTGTTCCAGCTCGATTTCGACCAGACCAACGACGTGCTCGACATCACGCACAAGGGATACCAGCCAAGGCGGGTGAAGCGTCAGAGCGACACAAGTTGGACGATTGATGTTGTGCCAGCAAAGGACGGCCCCTACTTGCCGATCAATGACACCGCGACCACACTGACACCCTCAAACACCGGCAATGCCGTACCGATCATGACCAGCGATACGGCGCCGTTCGGCGTTTGCTCAGCGTCGAGTTCCGTGGCAGGCTTTGGTGCGTTCCGCGCTTTTGATGGTGACTCCAGTAGTTTCTGGGCAAATACGAACAAGGTAGGTTGGTTGTCCTACCAATTCGCGGCCTCCAAGGTCATCATCGGCTATAGCGTCCAGGCCAGCAACTATTTGAACCCTGGTGACCCCAGCAACAATGGGCCAATGAATGCCCCAAAGTCGTGGACTTTCGAGGGAGCAAACGATGGTTCGACATGGATCGTGCTTGATAGCCAGTTCGCACAAACTGGCTGGAGCAACAACGAAACACGCTCCTATCTGTTTTCAAATACCACGAGCTATCTCTATTATCGGATCAACATCGCCAGCAATAATGCAGGCAGTGAGTTGGACATTGCCTCGCTGCGCATGTTGGAGTTGCCGGCTAATTCCCCCGCGATCGCTATCACCGCATCCGAGGCCACCGGAATCAACAATGACGCCGGGTTCAAGGTTAGTGACGTCGGCCGTTTCATAACGTTACTCGGCTCAGATTCGGTCTATCATCCTTTCCAGATCGTCGGTGTCACGTCGAGCACGGTTATCACGGTAAAGCCCACGGGTAGTCCGCTGCCGTCTGCACGCGGAACTCTGCAATGGCGCTTCGGTGCCTGGGGCGAGACTCCCGGCTGGCCGGCCCATGTCGCCACTTTCGAGCAACGCAAGGTCTATGCCCGCACCGACGCCCAGCCTTCCGGCCTCTGGGCAACCAAAACCGGCGGTTACGGACGCGAGCTGGATTTCTCCGTCTCCGTTCCGGTGAAGGACGACGACGCGATTTCCTTCACCCTTACCGATGTCAACGAGATCCAATGGATCGCCGAGGGCCCGGACCTCCTGATCGGTACCGCCGGCTCCGCCCGCACCATGGGCCGCGACAGCCCCAACCTACCCTTCTCGGCCAATAATTTCCGGCAATCACTTACCTCGGCCTATGCCTCCCAAGCGATCAGGCCAGCCAAGGTTGGGAACTCGACGGTCTTCGTTTCCAGCTTCGGCAAGGCGTTGCGCGAGTTTGTCCAGGGTGACAGCGGGATGGGTTATGCGACACCTGATATCTCGGTACTCTCGGATCACCTCTTCGCCTCCGGCGTCGCTGAACTCGCCTATGCGCAAGAACCCGACAGCGTGATTTGGCTGCCCAACGGCAAGGGCGAGCTGATCGGACTGACCTATGAAAAGGACCAGTCCATAGCGGGCATGCATCGCCATCTCATGGGCGGCGAGGGATTCGTCGAGAGCTGCGCCACGATGCCGGGCCAGGGCAGGAACGAAGTGTGGCTGATCGTTCGACGCATGATCGGCGGTGTGAGCCGGCGCTCTATCGAGCGTATGGCCGCGCCCTTCGAGGCGGCGACCGCAGGGCCCGACAAGGCCTGGTATCTCGACTGCGCCCTGCAATATGGCGGGGCCCCCGCCACTGGTGTTACCGGCCTCAGCCATCTCGAGGGCCAGCGCGTTGGGATCCTGGCGGATGGCGCGCGCGAGGCCGATCAGATCGTTACGGACGGCACCGTCTCGCTCGCCTCGGGGCGACCGGCCGAGACGATCACCGTTGGCCTGCCTTACACCTCACGTGTACGCTTAATGCCCTCGCCCGCTTCGGCCGGCGACGGGTCAGGCCTGGGACGGCGCAAGAAGATCATCTCCGCCAGGATCGACTTCCTAGCCACTGGCTCCCTACGCGTCGGCCAGGACGAGGCCACAGCCGAGGAGATCGTAGCGCGCCATACCAGCGATGATCTCGGCACGGCAGCCCCGATCGTCACCGGCTTTTACGACGCCCGCCCCCAAACGAGCTGGGGCGACAAGGGCGAACTCGTGCTGACCGCCGACGGCCCGCTGCCGGCGACGATCCGTTCCATCACCCTCAACACCGATCCGGAGCCCTGATCATGTGCCCACCGCTTTTCGCAGCCATTGGAGCCGGACTGGCTTCCGCGGCCTCCGCCGCCGGCTCCGCCATATCCGGCATCGGCCTGGGCACGGCGGCCTCGATCGCCGGCACCGGCCTGTCGGCTATCGGCGCCATCCAGCAAGGCAACGCCGCCAAGGCCCAGTCGGACGCCCAGGCCGAGGCCTATCGCCGCCAGGCCCAGATCGAGACGATGACCGGCGAGTACCAGGCCGGCCGCAAACAGGACCAGGTGGACAGCACCATCGGCACGCAAACCGCACTCACGGGCGGCTCCGGCGTCAACCTCGACGGCTCGCCTTCCGACGTCATCGGCTCCACCGCCAGCGAGGGCGCGCTCGACATCGCCGCCATTCGCTGGAACGCCAGGAACCAGGCCAACAATCTGAACTACCAAGCCAAGCTCGCCAACATCGCCGGCCGGAATGCCCAGACCGGTGGCTATCTCAATGCGACCGGGAGCCTGTTCGGCGGGCTGGGGCGGCTGGGAAAAACAGCTTAACCGCGCCAACGATGACGGCCTCGTCATCCCCATAGATGGCTGCCGTTGCCCGAACGATCGGAAGGCAGAGTTTCACGACTCTGCACATGACAATGGCAACACGGCCTTGCGCACTCAGGGCACCAGCAAACCTCGCCTGATCCCACCCTAGGCGTGCCCGAGCTTCGCAAATATCGGCCGCACGGAGCGGTGCCGGGGATCGGCCCGCCGGTTTCGCTTCGCTCCGAGAGGCATTCCCGTTCCGGGCCCTCTTCTTTCGCTCCCCAACTCCATCTCGGCCCCAAAACCTCGCCTCGAAGGCAGCATTCTGTTCGCCGGAGCCCCCACATGACCATTCCAAGCTATGACAATCGTCGTTCCTATGCGGGCGACGGCAGCACAACCACCTTCGCCTTTCCGCCGCCCTTTACCGCCAACACTGATCTGGTGGTGCAGATTCGGGCAGCAGACGGGACGACTGCCACCAAGGCGCTTGGTGTGGACTATGTGGTCGCCGGCGCCGGCTCTCCTGCAGGCGGCAGCGTAACCATGGCGGCCGCGCCGGCAACAGGCACCACGCTGATCATCTACCGGGACGTGCCGCTCACGCAATCGGTCGACCTGCAAGATGGCGGCCCTTTACCGGCAAATACAATCAATCGCGCGCTCGACCGCATCACCATGTGGGGCCAGCGCCTGAAGGAGCAGGTCGTTACCTTGAGCGCCCTGGCCAGCCAGACAATGGCTGGTCTGATGTCTGCAGCCGACAAAACCAAACTCGACGGCATCCAGCCGGGCGCGCAGGCCAACACAGTGTCTTCCGTCAACGGCTATACCGGCACGGTCGTTCTGGTGAAGGGGGACATCGGCCTTGGCAATGCCGACAACACCTCAGACGTGAACAAACCTATTTCGACGGCGCAGCAAGCTGCCTTTGATGCCAGGCTGACACGGGCAGGCAATCTCTCTGATCTGACCAATGCAGCCGTTGCGCGCTCAAACCTTGGCGGCGGCGCAACTGGCATCTCCGTCTTTCAGGCCGCCAATACTTCAACGGCTCTCGCGGCGATCGGCGCGTCGGTAACCGGCACCTCGCTCGTCACCGCCGCCAATGCTGCAGCGGCAAGGTCCACGCTCGGCTTGGTTATCGGCACAGATGTGCAAGCCTATGACGCGGATCTGGCAGCCATTTCGGCGATCACTCCATCTCAGGGGGATATCCTCTACTACAATGGTACAGCCTGGGCTCGCCTCGCCGCAGGAACAAGCGGCTGGTTTCTGCGCACAAATGGTACCGGCACAAATCCATCGTGGGTTTCCATTCCCGGCGGCGGTGATCTTCTAGCCTCCAATAATCTCTCGGAACTTACGGCGGCAGCCTCGACAGCCCGAGCAAATATCGGCGCCGCGGGCCTGTCGGGAGCTAACTTCACGGGTCCAGTGATTGTTCCCAACCAGTCTATCGGTACCGCTGACGGTAACGCTGCCAACACTAAATATGTCTTCGACTTCTTCAACTCCGTCTATAATGTAACGGTTGCCCCACTCGCTTCTCCGACATTCACGGGCAATCCAGTCGCGCCGACGCCGTCTGCCGGCGACAGCGATACCAGCATTGCAACGACTGCGTTTGTAAAAGGGGCACTTGGCAACTGCGCTGGTTTCGTCTTTGCAAACGCCAACATCACACTTACAGCCGCCGACCATGGAAAGGCTATTCAGGCCAGCGCCGCTAGTCCATTCAACATAACTCTGCCCGCAGGCGGCGCATGGGGCGTCGGCGTTGCAGGTGCTGCCATTCGTGTGTTCAATCACGGCACAGCAGATGTGACCATTGTCCGGCAGGGCAGCGATTTCATCTATTGCCCGCCGGCTGGGCTTGGAGGGGCCAACACTTCCTTGACGCTCCACCCCGGCGAGGATGTCGAGTTGATCAATCGCGGCGGAACGGAATGGGATGTCTGTAGCGGCAGCTGGCTTGCCTCTAACGCGATAGCCATTCCGCCAAAGGCACTTGCAGGGCTCAACGCCGGCTTTGCCGTCGGTGACATACTCTATGCGGACACAACAACCACACTTGCCAAATTGGCCGGTGTGGCGGGTGGAAATGTGCTTCGCTCCGGCGGTGTGGGAGTGGCCCCCTCATGGGGTAAGGTTGGCCTGTCAACGCATGTGAGCGGGACATTGCCGATCGCGAACGGCGGCACGAATATCACCACTTTTGCAACTGGTGACATGCTTTACGCCAGCGCAGCCAACACGCTCAGCAAGCTCGCCATTGGTTCGACGGGACAGGTACTCGCCATCTCAGGCGGTGTCCCTGCCTGGACATCGAGCAGTTCGACATGGCCTTCTGGCACGATTTACGGCCTGACGCTCTCACAGGCATCAACCACGACCGTTGGTATCGCGGCAGGTGGTTGCGCCAATGAAGATGGCGGCGCTTACAACATGGCACTTGGCTCGGCTATCATAAAGGGGCTTGGAGCTTGGGCTGCAGGCACCGGAAATGGTGGTCTCGATACGGGGTCGATCGCAGCGAGTACCTGGTATCATGTCCACCTGATCCGTAAGGACAATGACGGAACGATCGATGCGCTTCTATCACTCAGCGCTACGGCACCGACAATGCCTGCGGGCTATATCGCACGTCGGCGTATCGGATCGATCCGCACCAACGGCTCGTCGCAGATCACTGCCTTTATTCAGGTAGGCGATGACTTCATTTGGACCGCGCCGGTCATGGACCGGAACGGAAACTCCGCGTCTGGCATAACAACCGTTACACTCTCCGTGCCGTCTGGCATTCGGGTGAAAGCCAGACTCCGCGGCGCAGTACAAACGACAACGAGCAACTATGTCACGATGTCCGTCTATTCGCCGGAAATTGCCGATCAGACGCCGATGTCCGGCGGCGCTGGCTCGGCGAGCCTTGTTCTGCCAGTAACTAGCATGCCAGGTACGAATGGAACGTGGGGCTCTGCTACCTTTGACGTGATGACTAACACATCGGCGCAGGTGCGAATCTCAGTCACATCGTCATCGACGACCGGCGTCGTCGCCCTTCAAACCGATGGCTGGATCGACACGAGAGGAAGGCAATAACACCGCCCTGCACCCAGCCCGAGATGCCACTTCTGGCTCTAATAACAACCCGCTGCTTGGCTACCCAGAAGAACGGCCGCCCAATCATGATTCCGCAATGTATCCCCCTTACAGACGGTTTCCAGATGACCACTGGGCCTGCTAAGGTGCTGACCTGCTCGTGCCAACAACCCAGCGTTTCCAACTGGTGTAGAGGGTTATCGGCTGGTATCGTGCTCTGTGAAATAGAGAACACAATACGCACATGACCGAAGCTGTTTTATGGGGCGGTACCGGCCACTCCCGTGTTCTACGCGAACTTCTGGGCCATCTCGGCATAACAGTAGCCGCAGTTATCGATAATCGAGAAATTGAATCGCCATTTGCTGGCGCCGAAACGCTTCGCGGGATCGAGGGCCTAAGGTCATGGCTGCACAACCGGGCGAAAAGTTCAACAGTGCCCTGTTATGCCCTAGCCATCGGCGGTGGCTACGGTCGGGACCGTCTTGCCATCGCGAGGGATCTCGATGCCCTTGGGCTCAAACATACCTCGCTGGTACATCCGACTGCTATGGTCGCCTCTGATGCCGTTCTCTCAAAGGGTTCCCAAGTTCTGATCGGAGCGGTGGTGGCGACCTGTGTTCGGGTAGGTACGTGCTCGATCATCAACAGCCGCGCCAGCGTTGATCACGATTGCATCATCGGCGATGGGGTCCATATAGGCCCAGGGGCTACGCTCTGTGGTCAGATCGAGGTCGGAGACGGCGTTTTTGTCGGGGCCGGTGCAACGGTACTGCCAAGGATCAAGATCGGCAGTGATGCCACCATTGGCGCCGGTGCTGTCGTGACCAAAGATGTTCCTCCCGGCATTACAGTCCTTGGCGTACCTGCGCGGCCACAACAGGGTCAATAGCGTAACAACGTGCGCTTGATGATCTTCTTCATCGGATAGACCCGCTTGCCGACATAGAGGCGGTTAGCGGCCTTGATCATCAGTTTCGTGATCGGACTGAAACCACGCTCTTCAACCATAGCATCACAGCATCGCAGGAACTCGCGGCGCAACTTCAAAAGCTCTGGAATTGGCTGGCGTTGGCCTGTTCGGGGGCCATGCGCTTTGGGCGTCACTCTCTGAATGAATTTGGTCTCCGGCGCCGATGTGACCTGCTGGTCGAGGAGCAAGGGATACAGGGTCAGATGATCGGAGGCCCAGGCATAAGGGAAGTCCGTCCAGATCTTCGCAATCAGAGGTCTTAGCGTATCCGTTTTCCAGATACCATAGTACCAGCCGGCGTGCGACCCGAACATCAGGTTCAGGATGGCTGAAAGGCCATGTCTGGTCGGGATCGAAGGTGCGTAATCTCTCGTTGGTCGGCCGTTAGGGCGCTCGAATTGGATTGTCCCTGTTGCCAGGGCTGCGGTTGGTGTCTGCTTCAGTGCGTCGACGAGCTTCTCAATATAATCGGGCGCTGAGATATCATCATGCGCCCGCCACATAAAATAGGGGGTCGTTGCCTGTTCGAGCGGGGTTATGAAGTTCTTTACAGCACCGACATTCTCGGGCCTGCGGGTATATTTGATACGGCTGTCGAGCGCGGCGAAACGCTCGGCGATTACTTGTGTTCCATCCGTCGACGCGTTATCGAAAAGCAGGATTTCGATGTCTCGAAACGTCTGCCCGAGCAGGCATGCCAGACACTCCTCGAGCTGGTCCTCACCGTTGTAGACCGGAACGCCAATCGTAACCTCAGCCACGTGCTCTCCTGCTCTGCGAAATCCAATCGCTCCACTACCGCGCGGAAGAACAGCATCCAAGCAGATTCGGGCAAATTGTTCCCTCGGGCACTAAATCAACAGGTCCGCACGTCAGAGCTTCCCTCTCCCCGTCGCACGATTGAAGGCCGTAGGAATCCTCTTTTTGCGTTGCAGCTGCCAGATCGAGATACCGAACCGAATTGCAAAATTGCGGATAAGGATGAAGTCTTTGGCTTGGATCAGGTCGTCAAAGACACGCTTGCAGTCCCAGACGCCGAGCGTGTCATGGAGAACCATGTACCCGCCGACCTTCAGCAATTCCTTGGTCAGGTAGATGTCCTTGCGCAAACCGTGATAGGTATGATCGCCGTCGACAAAGGCGAAATCTATCTTGTTTTCGTATTTCAGCAGACGCTTGCGAACCTCCGGAGCATGTGAATCTGAAATGATCTCCTCGATGAGGTCGCTGTTCAGATCCTTCTTGATGCGCGCCCAATGCGGGAACACCGGATGTGTGCCGACGTCGACCACGATGGTCTTGTCGGCCGAGTAATAATCCCGCAGGAACTTGGTCTGGCCACCCGAAGCGATGCCGATATCCATGCTGTATTCGGCCGGCTTCACCTTGGTCGCCATGTAGTGGACGAACGAACCGAACTCTTCAGGATCCTGTTGGAGAAAGAGGCCATTTTCGCGCGGTGGATAGCCGAAGAAAGTCTCGTCGGTGGAGCCTGCTTCTTCGACGGCCTGAATAATGTTCTCTCGGCTGCCGGCCGGTTTCGTCGCGCGCATTGACTTCTCCCCTCATGCGCGGGCGACGCTAGCCTGCCGTCACATTGAAGACAAGCTCGTCTGATTTCATCCTAAGGTAGGTATGGTGGAATAGGTACACCCGTTATATACTCCACTGGGGCACTCAGGATTTTCAGACATCAATGCCACGCATTACTGTAATATTCTTGTGGCGAAAACTGAACGATCCAAGATATGTTTGCGCATTCTTTAGAAGCCTGAAAGCCTATCCGGCCGGCGAAGAGTATGACTTGGTAGTTGCCGCAAAAGGATACGGATCCGACGAGCCAATTGCTTATGCAAATGTGCTGTCCTCGCTGCCCTGTTCTAGCTTTAGAACTATGCGCTTCCCCGACGAAATACCTCCAACGGCGGTCATCCGGGAAGCCGCAGCCTCCTGCGGGACAGAGTTTGTTCTCCCATTGACATCGTGGAGCAGAATTCTCGCTCCGAATTGGCTGTCTCGTTATCTCTCGGCGTTTGACGCTATCACGGATTGTGGGATCGTCGGCGCAAGCGGCGGGTACGAATGCCTCAACGATGACACACCATTCCCCAATGTGGGAATTCGGTCCAATGCCTTCATGATCAGGACCGAGATCTTCAACTCACTCGATGCCGGCCCTCAGGTCACGATATTCGATGGCAGCAACTTCGAGGCCGGCCCCAACGGCATGACGAAACAGATTGTCGCCAGGGGGCTGCGACCCGTCGTTGTCGACCGCTTCGGTGGACGGTGGCTGCCCGAGGATTGGCCGAAGAGCCGGACCTTCCGGCTTGCCGAACAAGAAGGGCTCCTGATCGCCGATAATCGTACTATCCAATATACTTGCGGCAGTAAGCGAAAACGTGACCGTTTGGTCAAGCGATGCTGGGGAACCGATGCACGCTCAGTCCCGGGATCGCCATGGCGCAAGTTTGTCGCATGGCTGAAATGGCATTACCCTCGCGGGCCTGTCGATATGATTCCAGATGTTTGGGACGAGGTAACTTCGTTTGTTCGCAAGGCAATAGGAAAGCCACCTATTTCGTCCAAAAAGGCCTTTCCTAGCTAAAATTGGGCCGCCACCGTCAGATATTTCAGAGCATCTTGAATGAAATTTCTAGAAACGTCGTGAGCTTTCTAGGTCTTATCTCGCGATAAACTTGATAAACTTCGCACTATCTCTAAGAAATTCTATCATTATATCTTGATATATATACAGATAATACGTAGAATTTAAGAGGAAAAATAAGCTCAATCGAGCCACTTTTACTCCCGAATACACGTTTCAGAGGGAGTAGCGCCTTGTTTGACCGCGAGCTATCCGGCTCAGTTCCGCACTTTTGGGCCCTTCGTCTCGCGTCCTGCTGGTCCTTATAAGAAACCACCTATAGGTCGGATGGCGGCTCCAACAACACAGCATCGCAATCGATGAACCGACCACAGGCTTCCTCCAGGAAGCCTTCTTCTTACCCATGGAGCAGTCACCATGAGCGACTCCCTCGCGCAAACCATCACGCTCGTCTTCGGCTCGGAGGGGGGGTATGTGAATCATCCGCGTGATCCAGGCGGCGCCACGAAATATGGGATTACAGCTGCCACTCTGGGTGCTGCGCGCCGGCTTGGCCGCAAGGCCACGCCGGAGGAGGTCAAGCGTCTGACGCTGGCGGAAGCGGCCCGGATCCTGGACAGGCAGTATGCGCAGCCCTTGCGCTATCGGGAACTGCCGGCTGGTCTGGACTATGCTTTGTTCGACTATGCCGTGAATTCCGGCCCGGCCCAGGCCGTGAAGACGCTCCAGCGCCTTCTCGCGGTCGAGGTAGACGGCATTCTGGGCGTCAAGACGCTCGAGGCCATCCGCAGACATGAGGTGACCGACCTCATCGACGAACTGCAGGACGCCCGCCTGCGGTTCCTGCGCGGCCTCAAGACCTGGCCGGCCTTCGGCAAGGGCTGGAACGCCCGCACGACTCGTGTGCGGGAAGCCGCTCTCCTTATGGCCAATGGAGTCGCCACCGCTATTCCTCCACCGCCAGTCGGCCTGGAGACCGCCACGCCCGCTGACGCCAGGATCTCCTCGACCATCGTCGGCAAGGGTACCATTGCAGCCACGATCGGCACGGCCAGTGCCACGATCGGCGCGGCCAAGGATGCATTGCAGCCGATCACTGGCAATGGTGGCGTGGTCGATATCGTCTTCGCCCTGCTGGTTGCTGGCGGCAGCGCCGCAGCGATCGCGGGCCTCGCCATCATCGCCTATCGGCAGGCAAAATATCGCGAGGCGGCGACATGATCGCTACCGCCCTCACCTTGCTCCGTCTCATCCCCGTCCGCGGCTGGTTGACCATCGCAGCAATCGTCGCTGCGTTGGCCGGTGCCCTCCACTTCCGCCAGCACTTCATCAACCAGGGCGCCATTGACGCCACCGCCAAGATCGAAAGGGCGAACGATGCAGCCAAAGACCGCTTCAACGATGCGAGCGACCAGGTCAATCGCTGTTATGCCGCTGGTGGCGATTGGGATCGCTTTGAGCGGGTGTGCAAGCGTTCCGGTCGATAGACCATGCGGCGTCATCGCCGATAGCCTGCGGTACGTGCAGGCCACTTCGCGCGATGGCAACCGCCGCCTCGCGGTCCATTACGAAGGCGGCAGAGCGGCGGGGTGCTGGTCATGACCATGCCAAGCGAGACGGAACATTGGGCAGTGGACAAGAAAATTCCCGTTGCTCTGGTGATCACACTCCTGGTCCAGACGGCGGGCGTCGTCTGGTGGTCGAGCCAGCTCAACAGCCGCGTCACCGTCATGGAGGAGCGCAGCCTCAAGCTCGAGCTCGAAATCGGCAAGCTGAAGGACAGTAGCTCCGATGCTCGCGAGCGTTTCGCCAAGGCAGAGACCACGATGCAGGCCTTCGTCGAGACCACCCGACGCATCGAGGCCAAACTCGATCGTCTCATTGATGACAAGCAGCCCAGCCGTGCATACGGGCCAAGGTAACCCTCAGCCGTTTTTGGCGACCTCCCAGTTCATCCCCTGAGGACAAGCCTGGAATCGGCTGTGCCATCTTTTGTGCCGTAGCTAACCGTTGCCATATGCGGCGCTCTCGCTTCGCGCGTATCGGCCACAAAGGTGACGGCGTTGATTCTGCTGGAGAAATTTGGCGTCCCGGAAGGGATTCGAACCCCTGACCTACGGTTTAGGAAACCGTTGCTCTATCCTGCTGAGCTACCGGGACAGCCTGGGCGCCACGAAAACCCGTTCGTATGGAAAAGGTCAAGCCCTTTCCGTGTCATTCGGCCTTGTTTGTGCTCGAAGAGAGCCCGATCAGGGCGCCCAGAGCGAATGCGCTCCTCCCCGGACCTCATTTCTCGCCGGTCTTTCAACCGCGTTCCGGCTCCAACACCGCCAAAGCCGACCAGCCGAAATCGAGCAGCGGCAAAGCGTCTTCGATCAAGCCCGTGCAGGCATCGACGAGCTCGGGGGTGCGGATCAGCGCGTCCGGCAGAGGCCTCCTCACCACGATCGACTTCAACTTCAGGGCGGCGACGAGATCGGCATCCTCGATGCCGGCGGCTTCGCGCGGCGGACGCTTGAGGCTCCATTGCGGATCGAAGGCGAGCCCCGCGGTTGCAAGCCTGGCTGTCATGGCGCGGAAGCGCTCGGGGGTGGCGGTGATCGCCTGGCGGAAGGCGGCAAGCTGCTTCGGCTCGAGGTCGTAGAAGCCGACGGCGGCAAAGCAGCCTTCGGGCGAGATGTGGAAATAGGTGAGACCCGGGTCATTCTTGGCCCCCGAGCGGGTCATCACCGCGCCGGCATGGGTCTTGTAGGGGCGCTTATCCTTGGCGAAGCGCACGTCCCGATGGATGCGGAAGAGCGCGCTCTTCGGCGTACCGCGCATCGGCAGCCCCTTGGCGATGCAGGCTGCGTTGACAGCCTCGATCAGGGCCGAAAAGGGCGCCAGCACGTCGCTGTCATAGAGGCCGCGATTCTCCTGGAACCAGTCGCGATTCATGTGAAATTCGAGCGCCTTGAAGAAAGGCAGCGCCTTCTCGCCGAAGCCGGTGAAGGAAGCGGGCATGGGCAATCCTTGGAGTGCGAACATCACCCCTTCCTATCGCGGAAGGCCTGATGTTTCCAAGAGAGGGGCTGATATCACGGCATGAGGCATGTCGCCGTGATCACCCCCTCCGGCGCCGACGCTCACGGCCCCCGCCCCCCTCTCCATCGCCGCTGCCACGCTTGAAGGTGACGCCGAGCGCGGCCTCCAGATGGGGGAACGGGTCGGATTTGTGCGGGATCGCCATGGCACCGACGAAATGGGCCTGGAAGGAGGGCTCGATGGCGGTCTCCACCTTCTCGATGCGCCGCACCACATCCTCGATCTCCGTGCGAGCCGAGGCATTGAGCAGAGCGATGCGGGCACCCGTGCCGGCAGCATTGCCGGCCGAGCCGACCTTGTCGAGTTCGCAATCAGGCACCAGGCCAAGGATCATGGCATGCTTGACGTCGATGTGGCTGCCAAAGGCGCCGGCCAGGGTGATGCGATCGACCGCGGTAACGCCGTAGCGATCCATCAGGAGGCGCACGCCGGCATAGAGCGCGGCCTTACCGAGCTGGATGGCACGCACGTCGTTCTGGGTGATGGCGATGCGCGGCTCGCCCTCGCGGATGAGGTATTTGAAGGTGCGCCCGTCTTCCTCGACACGCGGCGAGCGGGCCGCCATGGCGCCATCAACAACGCCATCGGGCGTGATCAGGCCCGCCAGCAGCATCTCGGCGATCGCCTCGATAATGCCCGAACCGCAGATGCCGGTAACGCCGGTGCGAATCACCGCCTTGTCGAAGCCCGGCTCGTCCGACCACAGATCCGAGCCGATCACCTTGTAGCGTGGTTCCAGCGTAACAGGGTCGATGCGCACGCGCTCGATGGCGCCGGGGGCGGCACGCTGGCCTGAAGAGATCTGGCCGCCCTCGAAGGCCGGGCCTGTGGGCGAGGAGCAGGCGAGCAGGCGTTCGCGATTGCCCAGCACGATCTCGGCATTGGTGCCGACATCGACCACCAGCGACACTTCCGGCCTGAGATAGGGCCCTTCCGAAAGCACGACGCCGGCGGTGTCGGCGCCGACATGACCAGCGATGCACGGCAGCACATAGACATAGGCGCCGCTCGAGAGTGGCAGGTTGAGATGGGCCGCCCGTGTCTGGTAGGCGCCATCGATGGTAAGCGCGAAGGGCGCTCCGCCGAGCTCGGTCGGATCGAGGCCGAGGAAGAGATGATGCATGATCGGGTTGGCGACCACGGTCATCTCGAGAATATCGTTGGAGTTGAGGCCGACCTCCTTGGTGACGGACACGGCGAGCTCGGCGATTGCTTCGCGCACCGCCGTGGTCAGCTCGACATCGCCGCCCGGATTCATCATCACATAGGAGACGCGGCTCATCACGTCCTCGCCGAAGCGAATCTGCGGGTTCATGACGCCCGAGGATGCCAACACCTCGCCGCTGGCGAGATCGCACAGATGCGCAGCGATGGTTGTCGAGCCGATATCGACGGCCAGCCCCACGCCCTGCTCATGCAGGCCGGGCCAGATGCCGACGATCTCGCGCTTGTGCCTGATGGCGACCGTCACCGACCACTGGCCCTGGCGCAGCGACCATTGCAGCAGGCGCAGCGATTCCAACGGCGCGGTGACGTCCTTGAGGCCCCATTGCTGCTCCAGCGCCTCCTGCAGGCGGCGGAAATCGGAAGAGGGCTCGTGCATGTCGGGCTCGCGCACTTCGACATAATGCAGCGCTACCACCGGCTCGATGGCGATGTCTCGGATCGCGGCGCTCTTGCGTACGACCTGGCGATGCACCTGGCTATCGGGCGGTACGTCGATGACGACGTCGCTGCACAATTTAGCCTGGCAGCCGAGACGGCGGCCCTCGGCGAGCGGCCCGCGCTTGGAGACGTAGCGCTCCTCCACCGCGTTCCATTCGGTGACGTGCTCCAGCGCCGAGACGATGCCGAGCTTGGGGAACTTGCCGTCACCGACCTCGACCTGGCAGCGGCCGCAAATACCGCGCCCGCCGCAGACCGAATCGAGGTCGACGCCAAGCTTACGCGCCGCTTCGAGGACGGAGGTACCTTCGGGAAAACGGCCGCGCTTGCCGGAGGGTGCGAAGAAGACGAGCGGATTGGTCATTGACGGGGGCCTTGCCACGAGACCCCCCTCTCCCGAGTCGGGAGAGGGGCTAGGGTGAGGGTCTAGCCTCAACCCTTTAAGTATTCGTCATTGTCCGTGCTGCAAGCCGGATGGACGAAGCTTGGGCTGGGGATCCCTTGCACCCGGCCCGGGGAGGGGATTTGCGCCTTACCCGCGCGCGCGGCGGCGCTCACGCCGGCCGGCGCCGGCGCCTTCTGCGGCCTCCGGCTGCGGCTCGCGGAACTTCTTGATCCAGCTCATGCAGTTCGGATCGTGGCCCATCACGACATCAGCGCCGAGAATGGCCTGGATGTCCTCCAGATGCAGCGGGTTCATGATCGCCGAGGTCATGCCGGCGCCGATCATCATCGGCAGGAAGGACGCATTGAGGCCACGGCGGTTCGGCAAGCCGAAGGAGAAGTTGGAGGCCCCGCAGGTGGTGTTGACCTTCAGCTCGGTCTGCAGGCGGCGCAGGAGGTGCATCAACTTGCGGCCGGCATCGTTGATAGCGCCCACCGGCATCACCAGCGGGTCGACCACGATATCCTCGCGCGGGATGCCGTAATCGGCGGCACGCTCGACGATCTTCTTGGCGACCTCGTAGCGCACGTCAGGATCCTCGGAGATGCCGGTCTCGTCGTTCGAAATGGCGACGACGGCTGCATTGTATTTCTTAACCAGCGGCAGCACGCGCTCGAGGCGCTCTTCCTCGCCGGTGACAGAATTGACCAGCGGCTTGCCCTTGTAGACGGAAAGGCCGGCTTCCAGCGCCTCGACGATGGAGCTATCGATCGAGAGCGGCACCGGCACGGTATCCTGCACCAGCTTGACGCATTCGGCCAGGATCTTCGGCTCGTCGGCCAGCGGGATGCCGGCATTCACGTCCAGCATCTGGGCACCGGCCTCGACCTGGGCGATCGCGTCGGAGACGACACGCGAATAGTCGCCGGCCGCCATCTCCGCGGCGAGCAGCTTGCGGCCCGTCGGGTTGATGCGTTCGCCGATCATGACGAAGCGCTTGTCGAAGCCCAGCACGACCTTTTGCTTTTCCGAAGTAATAACCGTTTCGGTCATGGTCTTTCCGTTCCGCCTTGGAGAGAAGTCACCTGCTAATTAAGGTCGCAACCGAGCCAGCCGCTAGCCTGCAAACGACAGGATTTGGCGGCCCTGACGAGGCTGATGGCGGCCATACGACAGGCCTCACCGGCGACAGGCTTCATTGCTTGCCATGCGGACGACCGAAATCGGGAGCAGCGGTCTCCTGCCCCTGGTCGATGATCGAACGGCGCACCGCCCGGGTGCGCGTGAACAGGTCGAACAATTTGTCGCCTTCCCCCCAGCGGATCGCCCGCTGCAGATAAGCCAGATCCTCCGAGAATCGGCCAAGCACTTCCAGCACAGCCTTCTTGTTGTTGAGGAAGACATCGCGCCACATGGTGGGGTCGGAGGCAGCGATGCGCGTGAAGTCGCGAAAGCCGCCGGCGGAGAACTTGATCACCTCCGACTGCGTAACCGCCTCCAGATCGTCGGCGGTGCCGACGATATTGTAGGCGATGAGATGCGGAACATGGCTGGTGACGGCGAGCACCAAATCGTGGTGCTCGGGCGTCATGCACTCGACCCTGGAACCCAGCCTCTCCCAGAAGGCGCGATAGCGCGCCAGAGCCTCGGCATCGATGTCCTCGGCCGGCGTGAAGATACACCAGCGGTTCTCGAACAATTCGGCAAAGCCGGCATCAGGTCCCGAATGCTCGGTGCCGGCCACGGGATGGGCGGGGATGAAATGTACGCCCACCGGCAGGAAGGGTGACATCTGTGCCACCACGGCGCCCTTGACCGAGCCGGTGTCGGAGATGATGGCGCCTTGCTTGAGATGCGGGGCAATGATCTCGGTCACCACGCCGAAGGCGCCCGAGGGCACGCAGAGGATGACGCAGTCGGCGTCCGTGACTGCGGCGCCGAAATCCGTGGTTGCGACATCGGCGATGCCGAGTTCTTCGACACGCCCGATCACCTTTTGCGAAAGGTCCGCCGCCACCAGCGTCCGGGCAAGTCCGTAGCTGCGTGCCGCCCGCAGGATGGAGGAGCCGATCAGGCCGATTCCGATCACGCAGAGCCGATCGAAGAGGAAGGGAGCGTCAGACATGGGAACCCTGGAAATTTTCGCCTTCTGTGCACGATGAGGCGGGGGAAGGCAAATCCTACCTGGGACTGCGCTCCTCACTGAGCCTCGAAGCTGGACGCCCAAAAAGAAATGCGACGCGGCCGGAAACGGCCGCGTCGCATTTTTTCGCATCATCGGCTGTGAAGAGACGGCGGAAGACCACCCCAGTTGGAGGCTTCAGCCTCTCTTCGGGATCTCCAGCCCACGCTGTACGGCGGGACGGGCAAGGCCACGCTCGAGCCAGGCCGGAACGCGCTTCAAGCTCGCATAGTCGACGAGCTCGCCAGCGCCATAGAAGCCGACGAGGTTGCGCACCCAGCCAAGCGTGGCAATGTCGGCGATGGTGTAGTCGGCGCCCATCAGCCAGTCGCGCCCTTCCAGGCGGGTTTCGAGCACACCGAGCAGGCGCTTGGATTCGCTGACATAGCGTTGCAATGGGCGCTTGTCCTCGATCTCGCGGCCCGCGAATTTATGGAAGAAGCCGACCTGGCCGAACATTGGCCCGATCGCCGCCATCTGGAAGAACACCCATTGGATGGTCTCGTAGCGGGCAGCGGCATCGGCGGGCAGGAACTTGCCGGTCTTCTCGGCGAGATAGAGCAGGATGGCGCCGGATTCGAACAGGCCGAGCGGCTTGCCGCCCGGGCCATGGGGATCGATGATCGCCGGGATCTTGCCATTGGGATTGAGCGACAGGAACTCGGGACCCCAGGTCTCGTTCTTGCCGATGTCGATGAGATGCGGCTCGTAGGCGAGCCCGGTCTCCTCCAGCATGATCGATACTTTCACGCCATTGGGCGTAGGCAGCGAGTAAAGTTGGACCCGATCCGGATGCTGGGCCGGCCAGCGCTTGGTGATCGGAAAGGCGGAGAGATCAGACATAAAGCCTCCGGATTGGCTCCCCTCTCCCAGGGTGGGAAAGGGCGTGTGGACAAGGAGAAATCCGCGTTATTTTCCCAGGAACTCGCGCAACGTTTCGACCACCAGGCGGTTGGCTTCTTCCGAGCCGATGGTCAGGCGCAGGGCATCGGGCAAGCCATAGGCATCGACGCGCCGTAGGATCAGGCCGCGTTCAGTCAGGAAAGCGTCGGCATCCCTGGCGCTTTTGCCGGCTTCCTTGGAGAAATGCACCAGCAGGAAATTGCCGACGGACGGCGTCACGCCCAGGCCGAGGCCGGTGAGTTCCTTGGTGAGGAAGGCGAGCCATTTGTCGTTATGGGCGATGGCATCGGCCACATGCGCGTCATCCTGGATGGCGGCCATACCGGCCGCCATGGCGGGGCCGGAGACATTGAAGGGACCACGAATGCGGTTGACCGCATCGATCACCGCCGGCGGTCCTACCATCCAGCCCAGGCGCAGATTGGCAAGGCCATAGATCTTCGAGAAGGTACGGGCCATCACCACGTTGGGACTGGTCGCGACCAGTTCGAGGCCGGATTCATAGTCGTTCGCCCGCACATATTCGGCATAGGCGGCATCGAGCACCAGGAGGATATCGGAGCGCAGGCCGGCATGCAGGCGCTTGACCTCGTCGAAGGGCAGATAGGTGCCGGTCGGATTGTTGGGATTGGCGAGGAAGACGATCTTGGTCTTCGCCGTCACCCGCGCCAGCAGGGCGTCGACATCGGCCGTGTAGTTCTTCTCGGGCGCCACCACGGGCGTCGCGCCGGCCGCGAGCGTGGCGATCTTGTAGACTAGGAAGCCGTGCTCGCTGTAAACGGCCTCGTCCCCGGGTCCGAGATAGGTATAGGCCAGAAGCGAGAGAAGTTCGTCCGAGCCGGCGCCGCAGATCAGCCGGGCGGGATCGAGGCCGTAGCGCGCCGCGATCGCCGCCCGCAAAGCGGAAGAGGCGCCGTCGGGATAGAGTTCGAGCTTCTCACCGGCGGCGGCATAGGCAGCCTTGGCCTGGGCGCTCGGACCGAGCGGCGTCTCGTTGGACGACAATTTCCAAAGCTTGACGCCAGCGGGCGCCGCCGACTTGCCGGGCACATAGGCATCGATGTCGAGGATGCCCTTGCGGGGAACGGGACCGTTCATGTCTGGGGATTCCGAAGGTTACTTGAGAGGCAGGACGAAAGCCGGCGCATGGGAGCCGACAGTCTCGAAGCTGGTGCCAGACGGCAGGGCCTCGGCGAGCGCAACGATGGTCTGCCCCGGATGCAGGGCGACCAGCAGGGCCGCGCCGGCATGGGCGGGAATGCTCCAGCCCTGCGGCAGCTTGGGCAGGGCCATCGGCAGCACGGCCGAGACCAGCCTGACATCGCTGGAAGAAAGCGGCTCATCGATCGGCTTGGACAGCACATAGGTCGGCAGTGCGGCCGGATGATCGGCCCGCTCGACGAAGGGAAGTCTCGCGATGATCTTGGGTGCCGTCTCCCCTTCCAGAGCCCGCCACCAGGCGCCGGGAGCGGCCACCGGCACCAGGCCGAGGTCGCCGCGCGAATGGCTCAGCGCGTGAATGACGTCGCCGGCATCGTCATGCGTCTCATAGGGCACCACGAAGCCGAAATGGAAGCGGGCAACATCGCGCATCGCCGCATTGCCGAGCGAGATGTCGCCATGCACCGTGTAGGGCGCCTGCACATGGGTAAAGGTGGCGATGATCACCCGCCAGATCGATTCGACGATATCGACCGGCAGGATGCCATGATGGCGCCCGACGATGTCGCGCATCATCGAGGCTTCCCGCCCGGGCCGGAAGGCTGAACCGGAGGCCTGCGAGCGCTTGATGGCGATGAGTTGGTCGATGATCTCGCCGCGCTCCATCAAGAGCCCATGCATGGCAGCATCGATGCGATCGATTTCTTTGCGGAGATCGGCGAGGTCGGTGGCCGGTTGCATCGGGGTCATGGCGGCATTCGGGCATCAAAGGTGGGAGGACTGTCATAGGCGGATGGGTCGGTGATGGCAACCACCGCACCCACGGCGGTTCTCGGCCGCATAGATGTCATCATCACCACTACGTTGAATTTTTATCCCGCCGCAACCACAAATAGTTTTCATTCTCAATGAAAAGTTGCATCAGCAAATCCTGACAATCATTGATAAATATTTCAGCAACACGCCAGAAACAAACGTCACAACTTCGCGAACACTGTGTTTATGCCATACTTATGGCAACGCTATGCTCTACTTCTGACACGGCGATGACATGAGAGCACCGCAATATTCCAAAGGGTAAACACGATGAGAGTTTTGATCACTTCCGTTTTGGCCGCATGTGGGCTGGCAGCGGCGGCCTCCTGCGCCCAGGCCGATGGCATCACCGACTTCTATTCGATCCAACGCGGCTTCGGTTATGACGAAGCCAAGACACCGGTCGCACCAGCGGCCATGCCTTTGTGGAACGCCAATGCCGGCCAGGGCGTCGATCCGGCCGTGGAGACGACACCGGGTACCGAAGCCCCCGCCGCCGCGATGACGCCGCGCCGGGTGCATCACGCCGCTGTGCGGCATCCGCTGCATCACCGCACCGAAGCCCCCGCCTCCTGAGCCGGGAATCCCAGGCATTTTCGGCAGCCTTCACCACATGAGGCTCTGACCTTGTCATGCCCGGGCTTGTCCCGGGCATCTCCTTGCGATCCAGCCGAGGTTCCGGATCGCCGTGATATCCGGCAATGATGAGAGACGCCTTTCCGGCCTTTTGCCGCCGCCTACAAGCCGACCTCGGCAAGCGCGGCCTGTTGGCGGGCCGCCACCGTCTGAACCGAAAAATCCTCGATGGCCGCCTCGAACAGGCGGTGGAAGTTCAGTTCGGCGCGCAGATGCAGGAACACGCCGCCGAGGCCGATGGCGGCACGATCCATGAACACGAATTCGCGCGGCACCGTCACCGGCCCCTTCTGCTTGAGCGCCTGGTGCACGGCATAGGCTTCCCTGCGGCCATATTCGGACGGCGCCACACCATCGGCGATGGTGCGCACCCGATCATCGAGCAGCGGGCCGAAAATGAAGCGCGCCCACAAATTCAGCGTCTCGATCAGGTCCTTGCTCAGCTTGCGGAAGCCCCAGGTCTCGTAGGCGTGGACCACGCGCTCTGTCTCGTCCTGGAGGAGGCCGCGATAGAGCTCGACCACGCCGCCGACGAAAGCCGGCGGGAAGATGCGAATGCAGCCATAATCGAGCAGGTTGATGCCCGAGGGCTCGCCCCCCTCGCTGAACACGGTGTAATTGCCCAGATGCGGGTCGCCGTGGATGATGCCGATATGGGCATAAGGCTGCCACCAGGCCGCGAACATTGCCCCCGCCAGCCGATTGCGCACTGGCAGCTCGGCTTCCTTGAAGGCGAGGATGCGCTCGCCCGTGAGCCAGTCCATGGTGAGCAGGCGGCCGGTGGAGAGTTCGGGCCACACAAGCGGCGCCCGCACGTCGGAGATGCCGAGCGAGGCGAAGGCGTTGCGGTAGAGCGCGGTGTGCTTGGCCTCGCGGCGATAATCGAGCTCCTCGCGCACCCGCTCGCCGATCTCCTGGTAGATCTCGCGGGTGTCGATGGCCGGATCGAAGCGCCGGTGTAGGGCAAACAGCACCTGGAGCTGGGCGAGATCGGCCTCCACGGCCGACTGCATGTCGGCATATTGCAGCTTGCAGGCGAGCGCGGTGCCGTCCTTGGCGGTGGCACGATGCACCTGGCCGAGCGAGGCGGCCGCCGCCGGTTCATGCTCGAAACTGCCGAAACGCGAGGCCCAGTCCGGCCCGAGCTCGGCCATCATCCGTCGCTTGACGAAGGCCCAGCCCATGGGCGGCGCCTGGCTCTGTAGCTTGGAAAGCTCGGCGGCGTAATCGGGCGGCAGCGCGTCGGGAATGGTGGAGAGCAGCTGGCCGACCTTCATCAGCGGCCCCTTCAGCCCGCCGAGCGCCTTGGCCAGCGCCACCGCATTGGAGCTCGAGGAACCGCCACCCCCCATCAGCCGCGATCCGGCCATGCGGGCCGCCACGCCGCCGACATTGACGCCAACCCGGGCATAGCGCCTCGCCCTGGCCGAAAGCCGGTTCGCCTCTTCGTCATGCTCGGACATGAAAGTCTCCTGGCTGCCCCATCCTAGATAGGAGCAAGCCGGCCTATCGCCAAGCGACAGGGTGGCGCAGGCCTCGCTCTCCCGCCGGGGAGAAGGTTTATCCGCCCTTCCGTTTCAGCCGCATGATCGCCGTGTCCAGGGCCTGCAGGAAGGCCGAGCGATCCTTGGCGGAGAAGGGTCTCGGGCCGCCGGTCATCTCGCCGGTGGAGCGCAGATGCTCCATCAGGTTGCGGGTGGCGAGCGCCATGCCGATGGAGGCTTCGGTGAAGGGCTTGCCGGTGGCGCCGATCACCTGGGCGCCCACCGCGATGCAGCGGCTGGCGAGCGGGATGTCGTTGGTGACGACCACGGCCTCGGGCGTCGCGCGCGCCGCGATCCAGTCATCCGCGGCGTCGGGACCGGCCTGTACCAGCACGAAGTCGATCAGGGGATCGCGCGGCAGGCGCATGAAGCTGTTGGCGACGACATGGGTCTTGAGCCCATGCCGCCCGGCCACGCGGAACACCTCCTCCTTGACGGGGCAGGCATCGGCGTCGACGAAGATCTCGATGGGCATGGGCAGGCGATAGAGCCTTTTTGGCCTGAGGGCAAAGCGCGTTTTGGTGAAAGCCCCTTTTTCGCCCGGCGCCCTTCAGGCACCATGGCCCGACGACGGGTCGTCCTCGTGCCCGAGGGACCCCAGACCCAGCCCCATTCCGCCGCCCATGCCGGCACCCATTCCCCCTCCCATTCCGCTGCCGCCGCCTCCGCCCTGGCGGCCCTCCTCCTTGCCGCGCTCGCCCTTGCCGCCGCCCGAGGCGGAGGGGCGGGCCGGCCCCTGGGCCGGCAGCTCGATATCGGCGGGGATCGGGGCGAGATCGAGGGCCTCGCGGATGAAGGCGCGCAGGGAGATCACAAGCTCCTGCGTGTGGACAGGATGGCCGGCGACCAGCTCGCGCGCCGCCCGGCTGGCGAGGCGCACATGCTCCTCGGTGCCGAGCAGGATGATGTCGGACAAGGCCGCCTCGACCGCGTCGCGGATGCGGCGTGCCCGGTCGGAACGCGCCACCTTGCCGGCGCTGAGGTCCAGGGGCGGTACCTCTCCTTCTGCCTCGCCCTCGGCCGGAGGAGCGGCCTGCCGCAGCTCGCGCAGATGCATCGGATCGACGGTGAGGTCACCGGTGAAGGAGCCGCCGAGCGTGCGATAGGCCGCGATCAGCGTGCGCACCCGCTCGTTGATCTGGCGGTTCAGGCGTTCGCGCCGCTGCTGGATGGTAAACATCGCCAGCAGGCGGATGCCGACGCCGATCAGCGTGAAGAGCGCAAGGCCGATCACGGTCGCCAGCAGGCTCTGCCAGGAGGTGAAATCGATATTGCGCAAAAGCGCCTCCCTGCTCGCCCGCCGCCATGCCCATAGGCCTGCCCTTGATGATACGGATTGCCCGATGAGGCAAGGCAGCCGGCCGAAACGGACCGGGCGGCGAAAGGCGGGGGCTTTACGGGGCTGCCATGGCCTGGCAGGGGTTCCGCGCCGCGGCCAAATCCTCTATTGAGGCGGCAAATCGGATCAAAGCCCCTTGAGCAAGCCCCCCTTTCCTGCCCGCCACCCGTCCGCCGGGCCCAACGTTCCCGGCCTTGCCGCCCGCGCCCTTGCGGTGAAGGCCGTGGCGGGCGTCCTCAGCCAGGACCAGGCGCTGGAAGACGCCTTCGACGACGCCTCGCTGGAAGCGCGTGATCTCGCCCTCGCCCGCATGATCGCCGGCGTCTCGATGCGCCGCTACGGCACCATCGGCACCCTGCTCGAAAAGCTGCTCGCCAAGGGCATGCCGCGCAAATCCGGCCCGCTCGAAGCCATCCTGATCACGGCGGCGGCCCAGATCCTCTTCCTCGACGTGCCCGACCGTGCCGCCGTCGACCTTGCCGTGCGCCTCGCCCGCGGAGACGATCGCGCCCAGGCCTTTTCGGGCCTCGCCAATGCCGTGCTGCGCAAGATCTCGGCCGGCAAGGAAGAGCTTCTCGCCGCCATCCCGCCCGAGGCGGATACGCCCTCCTGGCTCTACAAGCGCTGGTCGGACCAGTATGGCGCGGCGACCGCCGCGGCCATGGCGGCGGCCCAGCGCGTCGAGCCCTCGCTCGACCTCACCGTCAAGGCGGATGCCGCCGGCTGGGCCGAGCGGCTCGGCGGCCGGACGCTGCCCACCGGCTCGGTGCGCCTGGCGCATAACGGCACTATCAGGGCGCTGGAGGGCTACGAGGCCGGAGAATGGTGGGTGCAGGATGCCGCCGCCGCCCTGCCCGCCCGCCTGCTCGGCAATGTCGCGGGACTGAGGGTCGCCGACCTCTGCGCCGCCCCCGGCGGCAAGACCGCCCAGGTCGCCGCCGCCGGCGCCAGGGTCACCGCGGTCGACCGTTCGGCGGCGCGGCTGCAGCGCCTCACCGAGAACCTCAAGCGCCTCGACCTCGAGGCCGATGTGGTGACGGCCGACATCCTGGGCTGGAAGGCCGAGCCCTTCGATGCCGTCATCCTCGACGCCCCCTGCAGCGCCACCGGCACCATCCGCCGCCATCCCGACGTCGCCTGGAGCAAGTCCGCCCGCGACATCGGCGCGGTGGCCGACCTGCAGCGCCGCATGCTCGGCCGCATGGCCAGCCTCGTCAAGCCCGGCGGGCTCCTGGTCTACTGCACCTGCTCGCTGGAGCGGGAGGAGGGCGAGGAGCAGATCGCCCGCTTCCTCGACGGCAATAAGGATTTCGCCCTGGAGCCGGTGCTGTCAGACGATATCGGCGGCATCGAGGGCGCCGTCACGCCCGAGGGCTTCCTGCGCACGCTGCCGAGCTTGCTGCCCGATCCCGATCCGGTGATGGCGGGCATGGACGGTTTCTTCGCCGCGCGCATGCGGCGGAAGGGGTAGCCCGCGTAAGGCGCGGGAAGCCTTCCCCAGCCTGTGGAGAGGGCTTGTCGCGTCTTTCTGGGCGACGGTCAGCGTACCCGCCGCCCCTCCCTCGTTTAAAACTGGGGCCATGTCGCTGAAATCGCCGGCCCGAGGCTTGCGCGAAGCTCACGCAATGGCCACAAGGAGCCTATCGCCGACGTCGGCATGCCCGCTTCGGGCGCCCGTCCCTTCGTTCCCTTCTCTGGAGGTCCGCATCAGGAATGAGCCGAGGCACTCTGGGCCCCAAGCTCCGTCTCTCCCTCACTGCTGCCGCGCAATCCGGCCGCGCCGTGCTGACGCGCCTTTACCTCCTGCCCTTCATGCGCTGGCGCTTCGGCCGCGGCGATCCCGAAAAACTGGTGCTGGCCCCGCAGGATTTGAGGGCCGCCGACCCCACCCGTGCCGCCGAACTCGTGCTCGGCCGCTTCACCTTCGTCGCCAAGACGATCGTGCTCAACGAGGTCTCCCCCTTCGCCATCGCCCCGCCCTCGCCGGCCTGGCGCGAGACCCTGCTCGGCTTCACCTGGCTGAGGCACCTGCGGGCCGCCGACGGCACCGCCGGCAAGCAGGTGGCGCGCCGCCTCGTCGGCGATTTCGTGCGCTCGAACCTGCGCTTCCAGCCCGAGGCGCTCGACCCGCTGCTGACGGCGCGGCGCATGCTCGCCTGGGTCTCGATGGCGCCGATGATCCTCGACGGCGCCGATCGCGGTTTCTACCGTGCCTTCCTGCGCTCAGTCGCCTGGCAGACCTCCTATCTCCTGCATGCCGGCCGCGCCACCACCGACGGCATGCCGCGCCTGCTCTGCGCCATCGCGGTGATGCAGGTGAGTCTGTGCCTCTCCAACAAGGCGGGCCTGCGCCGCCCGGCCCTGCGCTGGTTGGTGAGCGAGCTCAACCGCCAGATCCTGGCCGACGGCATCCACATCTCCCGCAACCCGCAGGCCAATATCGAGCTGTTGCTCGATCTCCTGCCGCTGCGCCAATCCTTCGCCGCCCGCAATGCCGTCGCCCCGCCCGAGCTGATCGGCGCCATCGACCGCATGATGCCGATGCTGCGCTTCTTCCGCCATGCCGACGGCGCCTTCGCCGCCTTCAACGGCATGGGCTACACCCAGAGCCATCTGATCGCCACGCTGCTTGCCTATGACGACGCCCGCGGCAAGCCGGTGCAGAACGCCCCCCATGGCGGCTATCAGCGCCTGGAGGCCAATGGCGCCGTGCTGCTGGTCGATACCGGCAAGCCGCCGCCGGTGAACGTCTCGCAGGAAGCCCATGCCGGCACGCTCGCCTTCGAGTTCTCGGCCGACAATTTCCGCATCGTGGTCAATTGCGGCGCGCCCGCGCCGGGCCGCGAGAACTGGCGGCACCTCGCCCGTTCCACCGGCGCCCATTCCACCGCCATCGTGGCCGACGCCTCCTCCAGCCATTTCGCCGGCGGCACGCGGAAGCCCGGCGCAACCGCGCCGAGCCTGGGCGGCCGGGCCATCCTCTCCGGCCCCAAGCATGTGCCGGTGCAGCGCGAGAACTCGCCGGCGGCCAGCACCATCACCGCCTCCCATGACGGCTACCGCCACGATTACGGCCTGATCCACCAGCGCGAGCTGACGCTGAGCCAGATCACCGGCGCGCTGGAGGGCCGCGACAGCTTCCTCGACCACAAGGCCGAGCCCTGGAAGGGCAAGGAGCCGGTGCTGCTGCGCTTCCACCTCCACCCCGCCGTCGCCGCCCGGCCCGCCAATGGCGACACCCAGATCGTCATCACCCTGCCGAGCGGCAAGGAATGGCTGTTCCTGGCCGACGTGCCGTTCACTTTGGCCGAGACCGCGCATCTCGCCAACCCCGAGGGGCCGCGCCGCAGCGTGCAGATCGTGATGACCCTGCCGGAGGGCGAGCACACGATGAGCTGGGCCTTCCTGCCGGCCGATCCGGTGTGACGGGGATGAGGCGTATCCTACCCGTTGCGCTCGCGGTCCTGGCGGCCGTGCCGGCCACGGCCCAGGAGCGGCCGGAGGACTACATGACCTTCTCCTGCACCCATCTTCCCGCGATGAAGGTCACCCAGCAACTGGTCGCGCTCTATGGCGACAAGGGCGACAAGCTCGTCGTCGCCTCCGATCTCGAGAACTATCTGGCGCTCGTCTCGCTGGACAATGTCGCCAGGCTCCGAAAGGACGGCAAGGCCTATGAGAAGTTCTTTCCGGCCCGGACGGTCGGCGGCAAGCGCGAGGCACCCGTCACGCTGCAATATCATCTCGAAAAAGACGAAACTAGCGGCAAGCAGCGCCTGAAGGTCACGAATTCCGGCAATGGCACGAAGGTCATGGATTGCACGCCGGTCCAGAAATGAAATAATGCGCTTGGCGACAATAATTGCCTTGGGGGACTGACTACTAGTGATTGCTGAGACCGACACCCTCGTGAAGCCGGATATGGTGGCAGTGCTTGAGCGCACGCATGTCAGCAAGGATTTACACGGCTTTCTTCTTCCCACGCTCGAGGCGGTGTCGAACGCGATGCATGGCATCGAGGCACGCTTCGGTGATAACGCGCGTGAGCAAGGCATGATTGAGATCGTCATGTCCAGCATCAACGACCCTCATCGCCTAATGATCTCGATCACTGACAACGGAGTTGGGCTCGACAACGGCAATTATATTTCTTTCAAGACGCCGTTTTCCGGTCACAAACTCCAGCAGAATGGACGCGGCTTTGGTCGTTTCATCGCCTTCAAGGTGTTCGATCGCATCCTTTATTCGAGCCGTTTCGAGACACTGCCGGCCTCCGACAAGCGTACCTTCCGCTTCGACATCAATCAGAAGGACGAACTGATATACCATGATGGTGAACCGGATTTTTCGCACCTCGGCCTTCGCGTAGACTATGACGAGCCGCGTTCCGAATGGCATGAGTTGATCGCGACTCTCGACCAGGGCGATATCGCAGATCACATAGGCAGCCATTTTCTGCCGCACTTTCTGTATCGCTGGCTCCCCGAGATTACCATCCGGTTCGACGATGGTGAGCCCAGCAGTATCACCACCCACTTCAAGAACGTGTTCGTCGAGGCCGAGGCCGGATCGTTCGATGTGCAGATCGACGACAAGGCGGAGAAGATTGACTATTCGCTGACCAAGGTCCCGCGCACCCGGTCCTTCAAGAATCACAGCTTGCTGTTTGCCGCTGGCGACCGGATAGTCGGCAATCCGCGTGACCTCACCAATCTGCTCGGTCAACCAGCGTTCTTCGACAATAACAATCAGCCCTACATCGTGATTGCCGTTGTCCGGTCGAGCGCTTTCGAGACCCGTCTCAACGATGCCCGGACGGGCATCAACATCTTCCCCACGATTGTCGAAGAAATTGTTGGCAAGGTCGGCGACATCATCCAAGCGACCGAGAACACCCAGATCGCTAAGATTAAGGCGACACAATCGCGCGATCTTGAAGGTGCTCTCCAAGAGAATCCAATCTTGCGCATCGGCCTCAGGGGCCAGTCGATCCCCGCCTATGTCGCAGGAAAGCCGAACAACTGGAAAGCTCAGGATTTCGTCTCGAACCTTGCCATCGAGCGCTATCGGGTCTCGCGCGACCTATCCAAGGCGATCTCCAGCGCGGCTAATAATCCCGACAACTACATGGCGAACATCAAGGACATCGTCGACAAGATCGATGCATCAAACAAAGAGGCACTTGCTGAATATGTTGTCCATCGCAAGAAGGTGATTGAGTTGATCGAAGCGGCGCGCAAATACGGATCCAACGGCGCCCATGCATCGGAGGACACTATTCACGATCTTGTCTTTCACCGCTTCTCGGACAGCGTCGACACCGACTATTTTGAGCACAATCTCTGGTTAATCGACGATGCATTGGCTTTCCTGCCGTACATATCGAGCGACCGGGCCATGCACGGCAAGGGACGCAAGAAAGGTGACAAGATCGCCGACCTGGCCTTCTTCGACGACAGCCTCGTGCTCGGCGACAATGATGGTACAACAATCACAATTGTCGAGTTCAAACGACCGAGCCGTGACAATTACCGGTTCGGCGACGTCAAGCACGATCCGGTCATGCAGGTGATCGAAACGCTGAAAGATGCTGTCGCGGCGGGCGGGATCGCTAAAACCGACGGATCGCATTTCGCATTTCGCGGCGTCGTACGGCGCTTCGGCTATATAGTCGCAGACCTAAAACCGTCCTCGTGACCGTGCTTCGCAACCACGATTTCAAAAACGATTGGAATCCAGACATTTACGTCCGCTACCGTGACAACGAACAGATCTTCATCCAGGCGATGGGGTACGACACGCTGGTCGCGCACGCCAAAAAGCGCAACCAAGCTTTCTTCAGCGTTCTATTTGGCGAGTAACTTGTCTGCGCACTCGACTAGTCCAGAGAGAGCAGCGAACATAGCTGGCTAGCTCGTACTGGAATGCAGGGCCGCCGATCAGAATTACAGTGATGGTGTGGACGGCGCCTTCTACGGCATCTGGTTCACGGGGTGAGCTGTGCCAGGACGGTCGTTGTCAAACACACCATCAAAGGGGCGCCGTCCACACCATCACTGTAATTTGATCCTCGCTGGCTGTTATCACCGCCGCAAGTTACCCCATCGAGTCTGTAGCCAACCAAACACAGTCGATTTGACTACGATAGCCCACAAAGCATTTCTAAAATACATTGAAATTTCGCATAATTTTAATGCAATTCAGCATCTTTAATTAAATGTACCGCCACCGTAGTGGAAATGCTAAAAATTAACAGATGGTCTTCTTCGCTCATTTTCGCTTGAGAGCGCGATTTTCAGAACACATCATCAGGTACGTCAGGGAATACATCATCCCACTCACCTGAAAGAATTGACAAGCCTGAATCATCGCTGCCATAATCTTCTCCCAGCTTCTCATATCGACGCTGACGGCGCGGTGTGCGGGACTCAACATGGATTGCGCCATGAAGCAGCGCTGAGCGACGCCCATTCAAGCTTGCTTCGAGCAGACGATTGATTGTCGGAAGCTCAAGAGCAATGTTAGTTGCCATCGTATCGAAAAACGAAATGCGTTGGTCGCGCAACACTCGAAAATGTGGATCGGCGTCAACCGCCGCTTCGGCACCTGGTAGTCCCCAACTCTTGCGAATACCGCTTTCATAGACCAGCATCCAATGCTCTCCGAGGAGATCGTCCGCTGTAACTGTGCCAGTCCAGTCTGAGACCGCACCACGGCCAGTCAACAATCGGCGACTGCGCAACATTTGGACAAGACAGGCGCAAAGACTGTTTTCAACCTTTGCGGCCAGATAAGTCGCGCGTTCCCCCAAGCGAATCGAAAGCGAGCGGCAGAGCCACAGCGTCCAAACAACTTCATAATGGTGATTGTAGGGAGCGTGTTCCTCAATCATGCCTTCGGCAAAAACCTTAATGCGCTCGCCGAGCGGATAGCCAGCAGCCGCATAAGTGCAAAGGATTTTGACAACCGAATCCAAGCAATTGGAATTTTCTCGAGCAACCCGCAGAAGAAAGGGCTCATAGATATCCCAGTTGGTGCGCTGGATCAGACTATGGGACGTCTTGCGGACGGCAAAAGAGGCGATGCTTTCGTCAGGTAAGGTTTTGGACAGGCGAACGATCTCGGTAAAGAAACGGATTAGGTCCCGGCGCTGACTGTCGCTTGAATGGCTTAATTTCAGCTGTGCAATGTCGCCTGGCCAACCTTCTTCATTGAAGCCTAGTGCATCGATAATGTGAGTTTTCGAGGCGTTGAGCTGAAGATCAAAGCTCAGCACAGCCTCACGAAGCGCGGCAAGGAATGCTTCCGCATCGATACGCGAGTCAAAACAGAGGAAGAAATCATCCATATAGCGGTAGCCGCCGGTAAGACGCTTGAAATGGTCCACTCCTATCTGCTGCTCGATGGCGCACAGGATGAGTTCAGAGATAATGCGCGAACTGTCAGGACCCACAGGGATACCGATTGTCTGCCCGTCCTGGCAGGCCCGCAGCAGTGCATCGATCTGGTTGCCGTAAACAGCAGCGTCAGTTGTGCTCCGGTTACGTTTGGCGACTCGCTTGCCGTGCAGGGCCCAGGGGATCGAGTGGGTATATATGGAATGATAGAAGCTGAGCACATCGGTCTGTAGTATAGCGCGCGCGGTCGCATAAGCTCCAATGCGCTTCTCACTCAGCAGCGACAGTTTGGGCATGTTAACCGCTCGGTTGCCGGTCCGGCTAATCTCGGCGGATGTGAGACTGATTGGTGAACGAGCCGAGATTGCCTCGAATTCAGCTTGGTGGTCAGCAATCGCGCTCGCCAAATAATATTGATTGACTGGATTTGGCACACCGAGCATGCGCCGGGAATGACCTTTTCGGGCCATGTCGAAGCGCGCATAGCTACTGACACGTGGGTAGAGGCGACGCTGTTGTGCAGAGAGGCCCGCCTCATGTGCCGCCCAATGGGAAACTACATTGCCGATATTACTGGCAAAGACCGCACTGGTGAAAGGGGGTGGCAGTTCCTTAGGGAAATACCCGCGAGCTAGCAGCCCCTCTAGGCGTTCATCACGTGTCATCGGCAAAGCTCCCTCGCGTCTCTTACATTGGGTAATAGGCGAACACGAAGCAAGACTGCCGATGAAGGCAATGCTCTATCCCATATGTCTACTAATGTGCCTTCTCCTTACAGGCGATTTTCACATCCTGAACGCAGAAGGATCCGGTCCCCTTCAGCTCTTATCTTGATCGCTCAATCCAAGGTGACTGGCCTAACTAAAACCGGATGTTGCGAGCGTCTGTTGCCGTCGTCGACCTCCCCCTCACCCCATCATCGCATCCCCCCTTACCGCATCCACCACGAACTCCATCACCGCCTTCACCCGCTGCGGCAGGTTCCGCCGTGAGGGATAGACCAGCGTGATCGGGAGCCTGGCCGGCGGGAAGTCCGGCATCAAGCTGACGAGGCGGCCGGCCGCGATGTCGGGGCCGGCGAGGATGTGGGAGAGGATGGCGAGGCCCCCGCCGGCCAGGGTGGCGCGGTGGATGGCGACGGCGCTGTCGGCCGTCAGCCGCGGGGCGATGCGCAGGCGTGTCTCGTCGGCGCCGTCGGAGAAGGACCACAGGCGCCCGTCGCCGGCGCGGGCGTAGCAGATGCAGTCATGGCGGGGCACCTCCTCCGGCCGCACCGGGGCGGAGCGCCTGGCGAGATAGCAGGGCGCGGCCACCAGGAAGGCCGTGGTCCAGCCGATGCGCCGGCCGGTCAGGCTGGAATCCTCGACGGGGCCGAGTCGTACTTCGAGATCGATGCCCTCGCCGACGAGATCGGAGGGCGCCTCGCGCAAGAGGAGATCGACGCTGAGGCCGGGATGGCGGGCGAGCAGTTCCGGCAGGTGCTCGGCAAGGGCAAGGCCCAGCGGGGCGGGCAGGGAGAGCCGCACCTTGCCGGCGACGACAGCCTCGCCGGTGCCGGCGCTCTCGCCCAGCGCCTCCACCGCCTCGATCACGCGCAGGGCCATCGGGATCAGCCGCTCGCCCTCGGCCGTCAGCGCCAGGGCCACCGTGGTGCGGTGGAGCAGGCGCACCCCGAGCCGCGCCTCCAGCGCCGAGACCTGGCGCGACACCGCCGGCTGGGTGAGATCGAGATCGGCCGCCGCCGCGGTGAAGGAGCCCGTCTGCGCCACGCGCAGGAAGGTCCGCAAGGCGCCCACAATGTCCATTCCCCTGCCCCCCATACTTTTGCGCATAGGCCTTATGCCCGGAGCTTAGGCTGGTAAGGCTTTACTGTCCAGCTATTACGGATATTTTGTATCCATAAGGATATTAGATATCCTTAATAAGGGAAACGGACATGAGCCAGCGCCTGAATTACGCCCAGCAATCCCCCGACCTCTTCAAGAAGCTCTCGGATCTCAGCCTGGCCCTGAAGGGCAGCGTGATCGAGGAGAAGCTCCGCGATCTCGTCAACATCCGCGCCTCGCAGCTCAATGGCTGCGCCTTCTGCCTCGACATGCATGTGAAGGAGGCCAAGATCCACGGCGAGAGCGAGCTGAGGCTCTACCACGTCGCGATCTGGCGGGAATCCAACCTCTTCGTGCCGCGCGAACGCGCCGCTTTGGCCTGGACCGAGGCGGTGACCCGGCTGCCGGAAGGCGGCATTCCCGACGAGCTCTATGAGCGCGTGCGCGGCCAGCTTTCGGAGAAGGAGGTTTCCGACCTCACCTTCGCGATCGTCATCATCAATAGCTGGAACCGGGCCTCCATCGCCTTCAAGGCGGTGCCGGGCTCGGCCGACAAGCTCTACGGGCTGGACAAGGCCGGGCTGAGCTGAGCCGGAGCGCGGACTCTCCCGGGTGCG
>NZ_JBQEPH010000029.1:56764-67218 GCF_052045555.1 Labrys sp. 22185
CCGCGCACCCGGGGAACAATCACCACCAGCGGCCCGCGCCCCACCGGCGCCGGAGCCACACAACAGGAGGCCAGCATGAGCCTGAACGACACCTTGACGCCCGCCAGGGCCAAACCCGACGAGCTCGTACCCTCGCGCTATGCCGTGCAGATCGGCGACATCGACGTGCTGGTGGTCAGCGACGGCGTGCTGCCGCTGCCCACCCAGATGCTGGGGCACAACGCCGATCCCTCCGTGCGGGCCGCCTGGCTGAAGGACATGTTCCTGCCGCAGGACGCCTTCGACTGGGCGCTGAACGTGGTGGTGGTGCGCAGCGGCGCGCAGACCATCCTCATCGATGCCGGGCTGGGGCTCGACCCGGACCTCAACCTGCCGCGGGCCGGCCAGCTGATCAAGCGGCTGGAGGCGGCCGGCATCGACCTCGGCGCCGTGACCGACGTGGTGCTCACCCATATGCATATGGACCATGTCGGCGGCCTGCTGGTCGAGGGCGTGCAGGAGCGGCTGCGGCCGGACCTCAGGATCCATGTGGCCGAGGCCGAGGCCAGGTTCTGGGAGGCGCCCGATTTCTCGCATGTCGCCATGCCGGAGGGCTTCCCGGATGCCCTGCGGGCCGCCGCCAAGCGCTTCGCGGCCGACTATGCCAGCCAGTTGCGGCTGTTCGAGGAGGAGCACGAGGTGGCGCCCGGCGTGGTGGTCTCCCGCACCGGCGGCCATACGCCGGGGCACAGCGTGGTGCGCCTCGCCTCCGGCGGCGACAGGCTGATGTTCGGGGGCGATGCCATGTTCGCGGTCGGCTTCGAGCACCCCGACTGGTTCAACGGCTTCGAGCACGATCCCGAGGAGGCGGCCCGCGTCCGCATCGGCCTGCTGCGGGAGCTGGCCGAGACCAACAGCCTGCTGGTGGCCACGCACCTACCCTTCCCCTCCGTCGGCCACGTCGCCGTCGACGGCGACGCCTTCCGCTGGGTGCCGGTGTTCTGGGACTATTGAGCAATTTCCGGGTGCGCGGGCGTCCCGCCCGCTCTTCCCCTCCCGCACATGCAACGCTTCCAAGAGCGGACGAGACGTCCGCGCACCCGGAAACATCACCAAAGGAACTCCCCATGAAAATCGTCATCATCGGCGGCACCGGGCTGATCGGCTCCAAGACCGTCACCCGCCTCGCCGCCAAGGGCCATGAGGTGGTCGCCGCCTCGCCCAACACCGGCGTCAACACCCTCACCGGCGAGGGCCTCGCCGAGGCGCTCAAGGGCGCGCAGGTGGTGATCGACCTCGCCAATTCGCCCTCCTTCGAGGACAAGGCCGTGCTGGACTTCTTCGAGACCTCCGGCCGCAACCTGATCGCGGCGGAGAAGGCGGCCGGCGTCGGGCATCACATCGCGCTCTCGGTCGTCGGCACCGAGCGGCTGCAGGACAGCGGCTATTTCCGCGCCAAGCTCGCCCAGGAAAAGCTGATCAAGGCCTCCGGCATTCCCTTCACCATCGTGCACTCCACCCAGTTCATGGAGTTCCTCGGCAGCATCGCCCAGTCCGGCGCCGTGGATGGCAGCGTGCATCTGTCGCCCGCCTTCGTGCAGCCGATCGCCTCCGACGACGTCGCCGACGCCATGGCCGAGGTGGCGCTGGCCGCGCCGGTGAACGGCACGGTGGAGATCGCCGGGCCGGAACGCTCGCGCCTCAGCGACCTCGTCGCCCGCTACCTCAAGGCCAAGGGCGACAGCCGCACCGTGGTGGCCGATCGCGAGGCCCGCTATTTCGGCGCCCGCCTCGATGACGGCTCGCTGGTCAGCGACGCCAATCCCCGCCTCGGCCGCATCGGCTTCGAGGAATGGTTCGCCAGCAATCCGAGGAAGTGAGGCGGCGACCCCTCGCCGCGAAGAACGCGACACCGGCCGCCCCTTCTCCCCGTCCTTACGGGGAGAAGGTGAGGATGAGGGGCAGCACCGCCCACGGGGACTGTACTGCGCTGCCCCTCACCGCATGTCGCAGCCCCTCACCCGTACCCTCTCCCCGCAAGCGGGGCGAGGGGGACCCAGACGCCGCGCGCAACCGTCAATCGCAGCATCTCGCCCTAACCCCGTCCCCCAACCAGGAACCCTAGCCATGATCCGCCCCCTCCTTACCGCCCTCGCAATCTCCGCCTTGCTCACCGCCCCGGCCGCAGCCGACGGCAAGGCCGCCAAGGTCTCGCTCGTCTATGAGCACGAGCTACCCAATGTTCCCGGCAAGAGCCTGAAGGGCGTGCTGGTCGAATATGGCCCGGGCGGCTTTTCCGAGGGCCACACCCACCCCTCCTCCGCCTTCATCTACGCCACCGTGCTGGAAGGGGCGATCAAGAGCCAGGTCAATGACGGGCCGGTGAAAGTCTACCGTGCCGGCCAGAACTTCTCCGAAATGCCCGGCGACCGCCACGGCGTCAGCGCCAATGCCAGCAAGACCCGGCCCGCCAAGCTGCTGGCGGTGTTCGTGGTCGATAGCACGCAGAAGGAACTGACTTTCCCGCTGCAGAAATAAGCGGCCAAGCCGCCCCGGAGCCCCAGCCATGGTCGATGATCCCGCTTTCCTGCCCCTCGTGCTGATCGACCTGCTGGGACTTGCCGGCATCGTCGTCTGGCATCTCCAGGGGCGCCGGCGGCCGAGGGCGCGCCTGGCGGTGCAGCTCCTGTTCTTTTCGGCGATGACGGTCCTCGCCGCGTGCAACGGCATCTGGCCGCATCAACTCGGCGCCAACGAAACCACCGGCCTTGCCGCCTTCGTCGCCAAATCGGCGCGAGTGCTGTGGTGGACGCACCTCGCCTGGGCCGTGATCGGCCTGATGCATATCTATTTCGCCCTCAACCGCCGGCCGCGCGAGGCCCATCTCCTGCAGGACCTGTTCGTGGCCCTGGCCTATCTCGGCGTCGGCCTCTCGATTCTGGGCTTCGTGTTCGGCGCCCCCGTCGGCACGCTGGTGGCGACCTCCGGCGTGGTCGCCGTCATTCTCGGCCTCGCCTTGCAGAACACGCTCGGCGACGTCTTCTCCGGCATCGCGCTGACCTTGGGGCGCTCCCATGCCATCGGCGACTGGATCGTGCTGAGCGACGGCACAGAGGGGCGCGTGGTCGAGACCAATTGGCGCGCCACCAATCTCGTCACCGGCGCCCATAATCTCGTGGTGCTGCCCAACAGCCTGCTGGCCAAGCTCAGCCTGACCAATCTCAGCCGCCCCGACGAGACCCACTGGATCAGCCAGAGCGTGCGGATCGCTGCGAGCCAGGGCCCGCAGGACAGCATCGAGACGCTACGGGCCGTGCTGCGGAGCTGCGAGGAGATCCTCCGGGATCCCGCGCCGATCGTGGCGCTCAAGTCGGTCGACGCGCTGGCGATCGAGGCCGAGCTACAGTTCTGCGTGGCTAGTCCGGCACGGCGCACCCCGGCGCGCAATGAAGTGCTCGACCAGCTCTACCGCAACTATGGGGCTGACGGCCTCGCTTTCGCGCCGGCCATGGCTCTCATCCAGCCCGCGCCAGGACCCATTCGAAGCTATCCTTCCACAACTGCTCCGGGATCTCCTGTGACAGGATTCCGACCAGGTCCGACAGCTTGACGCTGCGCAGCTTCTCGCGCCAGGCCTCGTCCGCCTCCCACATGATGCGCGCCACGGCGCAGGGGCCGCTCTCGCAATAGCCCTTGGGGCGGCAGGGATTGTTGGCGCGGATATTGCTGCACACGAAGGTGCGCGCCGGGCCTTCCACCGCCTCGACGATCTCGAGGAAGGTCAGCTCGGCCGGCGGCCGAGCCAGCCTGTAGCCGCCGGAGGGGCCGAGCGTGGTATCGACCAGCCCGGCCTGCGACAAATGCTGCAGCGCCTTGGAGAGATATTCCTTCGGCACGCCGTGGAACTCGGCCAGCGCCTTGGTCGAGAGGTAGCGCCCCGCCGGCAGGCCGGCGAGGATCGCACAGCAATGCAGCGCCCATTCGACTTGGCTTTTCAGGATCATTCGTTCATTCCGCAACGGCAGCACGCGCCGATAATTACGGATATACGATATCCCTATTGGTGCAGCGTGTAAATGCGGGGCTTCCCGGGTGCGCGGACGTCCCGTCCGCTCTTCCTCTCCGCACGCATGACGGTTCCAAGATGCGGACGAGACGTCCGCGCACCCGGAAAGATCTCGCTCCAAAAATCTCCCCCTTCCCGTCATCTTGCGCTATCAAGCGGCCAAACCCTGCCTCGGAGATCGCACCCTTGACCGCTGCCGCCCCCATCGCCCGCGCTTTGCTGTCCGTTTCGGACAAATCAGGCCTGATCGACTTCGCCAAGGGGCTTGCTGCCCACGGCGTCGAATTGGTTTCGACCGGGGGCACGCGCAAGGCGCTGGAGGAGGCGGGCCTCGCCGTGAAGGACGTCTCCGACCTCACCGGCTTTCCCGAGATGATGGATGGCCGCGTCAAGACGCTGCATCCCAAGGTGCATGGCGGCCTGCTCGCCATTCGCGACAATGAAGAGCATCGCGCCGCCATGGCGGCGCACGACATCGGCCCGATCGACCTCCTCGTCGTCAACCTCTACCCCTTCGAGGCGACGCTCGCCCGCGGCGGCAGCTTCGAGGACCTGATCGAGAACATCGACATTGGCGGCCCCGCCATGATCCGCGCCGCCGCCAAGAACCATGACGACGTCACCGTCATCGTCGACGTCGCCGACTATGACGACGTGCTGGCCGAGCTTGCCGAGAACGAGGGGGCAACCAGCCTGCCCTTCCGCCGCCGCATGGCCGCCAAGGCCTATGCCCGCACCGGCGCCTATGACGCCGCCATCTCCAACTGGTTTGCCGCGACGCTGGAGGAGGATACGCCGACCTTCCGCGCCTTCGGCGGCACCCTGGCCGAGGCGCTGCGCTATGGCGAGAACCCGCATCAGAGCGCGGCCTTCTACCTCACCCCCGAAAAGCGCCCGGGCGTCGCCACCGCCCGCCAGCTCCAGGGTAAGGCGCTCTCCTACAACAACCTCAACGACACCGACGCCGCCTTCGAATGCGTGGCCGAGTTCGATCCGGCCAAGTCGGCGGCGGTGGTGATCGTCAAGCACGCCAATCCCTGCGGCGTCGCGCAGGCGTCGACGCTGCTCGAAGCCTATGAGAAGGCCTTTGCCTGCGACCCCGTCTCGGCCTTCGGCGGCATCATCGCGGTGAACCGCACGCTCGATGCCGATACCGCCCGCAAGATCGTCGAGATCTTCACCGAGGTGATCGTCGCCCCCGACGCCAGCGAGGAAGCCATCACCATCATCTCGGCCAAGAAGAACCTGCGCCTGCTCGTCACCGGCGCTCTGCCCGATCCGCGCGCCGAAGGCCTCACCGCCAAGACGCTGGCGGGCGGCCTGCTCGTGCAGTCGCGCGACAACGCCGTGGTCGACGACATGACGCTGAAGGTGGTAACCAAGCGAGCGCCCACGCCCGAGGAAATGGCCGACCTCGCCGTCGCCTTCCGCATCGCCAAGCATGTGAAGTCCAATGCCATCGTCTATGTGAAGGACGGCGCCAGCGTCGGCATCGGCGCCGGCCAGATGAGCCGCGTCGATTCGGCCCGCATCGCCGCCGCCAAGGCCGCCGACGCGGCCAAGCTGGCCGGCCTGCCGGATACGTTGACCAAGGGCTCGGTGGTGGCGTCCGACGCCTTCTTCCCCTTCGCCGACGGCCTGGAAGCTGCGGTCGCGGCCGGCGCCACCGCCGTGATTCAGCCCGGCGGCTCGCAGCGCGATGCCGAGGTGATCGCCGCCGCCGACGCGGCCGGCCTTGCCATGGTGTTCACCGGCACGCGCCACTTCCGGCATTGAGGCTGGCCCGGCTGCGCAAGCCCGATCAACCTTCCCTGCGACGTGGGGAAGGCCGTTTACCCGCCACGCGTCGCAGCGAGATGCGACGCGCCGGCCGGCTTTCGTGCCGGCACGTCTCCGCGCCTGTTCCCCCAGGTATAGCTGCCCGGCCCCGCAATGACGCATCCAGGCTGTCGTAGTGCCTTGACCTGACCGAAGCTTCAACCTTTCTGTCCACAGCCTATAGCTGTAGATGATCGCGCAGTTGAACTGTCGACGGGCCCGGTGATAGTTTCGCTCTGAAATCCATAAGCTTGTAGCCGGCTTTTGGTTTTCATTGGGGTACGGGGGAGACTTGGAGTGCGGGGAATCGTTGGAATGAAGCTGTTTTTTGTGCGCGCAGTGGTTGCCGCCGGCCTGGCGCTGGCGACGGTCGCCCCCTCTGTGGCCGAGGAGGCCGCCCGCGTGGTGCATCAGGGCAGCGTGCAGACCAGCGTTCCGGCTGGAGTCACGGTGATCGTCAAGAAGATCACCGTGGGCGAGGACGCCACGGTGGTCAGCCTCGTCGCCTCCTTCGACAGCCGGCAGACCAACCGCGTCAATCTCAACGACGTCAACGCCTTCCTCGAGATCGGCAACAACCAGAAGCTCAGCCTGCGCCAGCCCGAGGACAATCCCTATCTGATGATCCAGAACGGCCAGAGCATGGATGGGGAACTGGTCTTTCCCGGCCGTATTCCGGCCGATGCCGGCGAGGTGCGACTGGTCTTCAACGACGGCAATGCGGGCGATGATCTCAACGCCCCCGGCCTGACGCTCAAGATCCCGGTCAAGGCGCAATGAGGCGCCTCGGCGCCGCCATGGCGCTGCTGGCCCTGGTTCTTCCGGCGTTGCCGGCCTCGGCCCTCATCATCGAGCATCGCCGCGAGCCGATCGGCGGGCAGCCGACCGCGTTTCGCCCCAGCGACATCGGCACGAGCCGCTGGCAGCCCTATGCCCTGCCGCCCACCCGCTTTGCGCCGCAGACACCGGCAAGCCGGCTGGGCCCGGCAGGCGGGACGACCAGCCTGCGCCTCAAAGAGGTGCCGGCCAAGCTGCGCAGCCGCACGCAGGCGCTGCTCGAGCAGTTCGGCGCCCGCGAGAGCGAAGGCAGGATCCTGATCAGCCTGCCGGGTGACGTGCTGTTCGATTTCGACAGGGCCGACATCCGTGCCGATGCCAGGCCGGTGCTGGCGCGGCTCACCGAAGTGCTCAAAGCCTTCCCCAAGGCGCCGGTAGCGATCGGTGGCCATACCGACGCCAAGGGCGAGGACGACTACAATCTCGCTCTGTCCGAGCGCCGCGCCGCCTCGGTGAAGGCCTATCTCGCCCGCAGCAAGATCAGCCCCGGCCGCCTGACCATCGAAGGCTATGGCGAAACCCGCCCCGTCGCCCCCAACCAGAAGGCCGACGGCGCCGACGATCCCGAAGGCCGCCAGCGCAACCGCCGGGTTGAGTTCGAGATCGGCAGGCCGCCGGAATGATCGAGGCCCTTCCCATCATGATCATCCAGCAAGAGGCGACATCATGGCGTTGATCCCCTGCCCGGCCTGTACCCAGCGTGTCTCCGAGCAGGCCCTGGCTTGCCCGTCCTGCGGGCATCCGATCGCCGCCGCCGGCGAGGGCAAGCAGACGGCCATCCGCGTGCTGGGCGGCGTCGCCGGCACCTATGTCTCGGCCAACGCCCTGGTGCAGCTCGTGCTCGGCGCAGTCTTCTGCATCAGCGTGGCCGCGGTGATCATGACGCTGATCATCGTCAGCGGCTGAGCTGCTGCATCCGCTCAGACCGCTACCTTGGTGCAGATCTCGACCAGGCAGCCATTGTTGTCGCGCACATAAGCGACGATCTGGCCCCAGGGCTTCTGCGCCGGCGGCGATACCGCCTGCGCCCCCGCGAACAGGGCCTTCTTGTAGGCGATCTCGACATCGTCGACCACCAGCGCGATCTCGGTGCCCGCCGGCGGCGCATCCGGCCGGTTGGGCTGGAAGTTGCCGACCATGTCGGTGACGAAACTCTCATCGGCAAAGCACAACGCCGTCTCGCCAGTGACGAGCTCGGCGAACTGCCCCTCGGCGATGAAGCGCGTCTCCAGCCCGAAGGCCTGCTTGTAGAAGGCCGACGTCTCCACGACATCGCGAACGTAATGAACAACGTAACCGAGCTTCATGACAATGTTCCCTGTTTGTTCGCATAAGCGATAAAACAAAGAGCTGGTTTTGTCGAGTCCGAGAAACGGGATTTTGGGGTGAGTCGAGAGGCGCTTCCCCATCCCTTGATACGGTTCACTGAAACGTCTTCGAATTTGCGCGACCTTTGTCCTTGCCGGGCTTCGGCCCGGCAATCCATCTCTCCAGCCGGTTTCCGCGTGCGACTTCTGGATAGCCGGCCCGAAGCCCGGCTATGACAAATCGGAGCGTTTCCGCTTCAGTGAACAGCCTTGCTCCCTCACCCCTGGCCTTTCACAGCGGCTTGTAGGCGATCGCCTCGATCTCGATCTTGATGTCGATCATCAGCCGGGCTTCCAGCGTGGTGCGTGCCGGCGGGTTGGCGGGGAAATAGCTGCCATAGACCTTGTTGAAGGCGCCGAAATCGCGGGCGTCTGCCAGGATCACCGTGGTCTTGACCACATCCTCCAGCCCCGCCCCGGCCAGCGCCAGGGCCTTGGCCAGGTTGTCCATCACCTGGCGGGTCTGCGCCTCGATGCCGCCCGGCACCACCGAGCCGTCCGCCAGGGTCGGCACCTGGCCGGAAACATGGATGCTGTCACCCGCCCGCACGGCCGGGGACAGGGGGACATGGGAGGCGCCGAAATGCTGCTTGGTCATGGATATCCCGATAGGTTGTGCCAATGGTTTGCATCATTGCTTCGCTTCGCGCGCAATGACACGAGTCCTACTTCACCGCCCCCAGGGCGAGGCCGCGCATCAAATAGCGCTGCAACCAGGTGAACAGGATCGCGATCGGGATGGTCGCCGCCAGGGCGGCGGCCATCACATAGTTCCATTCCACCGTGTAGCGCCCGGCCACCAGATTCACCACCTGCAAAGGCAGCGTATAGGCCTCCTGCTTGCGCAGCATGGTGAGGGCGATGACATATTCGTTCCAGGCATTGATGAAGGTGAAGATCGCCGTCACCGCCATGGCGGGCAGCGCCAGCGGCAGGAACACCTTGACCAGCGTGGCGAAGGGGCTGGCGCCCTCGATCCAGGCCGCCTCCTCCAGATCCTTGGGAATGGTGGAGAAATAGCTCTGCAGCATCCACACCGCGAAGGCGAGGTTGAAGGCGATGTAGATGAAGGTGACGCCGCTCAGGCTGTCGATCAGCTGGAAGCCAAGGCGGTTGCCGAGTTCCACCAGCAGGCGGAACAGGCCGAAGACCAGCACGATCGGCGACAGCATCTGCGAGATCAAGAGGAACTGCCGGAATGCCCCGCGCGCGGCGAAGCGATAGCGGCTGAGCGCATAGGCGGCGGGAATGGCGACGAGCACCGTCAGCACGGTGGTGACCAGCGACACGATCAGCGAATTGGCGAGCGCCGGCCCGAAAGCCGTCTCGGTATACATGGTGACGAAATTGCCCCAGACCGGCCGGCTCGGCCACCAGGAGGAAGACAGCATCTCCTCCGTCGGCTTGAGCGCCGTCACCAGCATCACCGCGAAGGGAAACAGCGTGAGGACGATCAGCGGCGCCAGCAGGATCCAGTAGAGCACGGAGCGCTTGAGCTTGCTCATGCCTGTTCCTCCTCGCGCATGGCCAGCCGCACATAGATGACGGCGAAGACCAGCAGCAGCGCGAACATGATGATCGACACCGCCGCCGCCTCGCCAAACTTACCCAAGCGGAAGGCGAGCTTGTAGAGATAGGTCACCAGGATGTCGGTGGAATTGGCCGGGCCGCCCTGCGTGGTCACCCAGATGATCGGGAAGGAATTGAACACGTTGATGGTGTTCATCACCAAGGCGATGTTGATGAAGGGCTTCAGCAGGGGCAGCGTGATGTGGGTGAATTGCTGCCAGCGACTCGCGCCCTCCACCGCACCGGCATCGTAGAGATCGTCGGGCACCGAGGAGAGGCCGCCCAGGAAGATCGTCACCGTGAAGGGAATCGAGACCAGGATGCCGATCAGGATCTGCATCGGAAAGGCGGTGGTGGCGTCCGCCAGCCATTCGATATTGCTGCTGATCAGACCCAGGCCCCGCAGCCCGGAATTGAGCATGCCGCTCTCGCCGTTGAGCGCCCAGCGCCAGACCACCGCCGTCATGGCGAGCGACACCGCCCAGGGCAGCATGATGATGACGCGGGCAAGGCTCCGCCCGTAGAAATCGTCGTTGAGGATGAGGGCGATCGGCACCGAGACGATCAGCGTGCCGGCCACCACGCCCACCGTCCAGACCAGGGTGCGCCAGAGCGCGGCGATGAAATCGGGATCGGCGAACAGGGCCTGGAAGTTGGCGAGGCCGGCAAACTCCCGAAGCTGGCCGAAACGGTTGACGTCATGCAGCGAGATCTGGCCGATCTGATAGAGCGGCCAGAAGATGATGAAGGCCGCCATCAGGAAGCTGGGCAGGATCAGAAGATAGGGTGTCGCACGCCCCATGCGGTGGGTGTCTCCT
>NZ_JBQEPH010000030.1:0-63302 GCF_052045555.1 Labrys sp. 22185
ACTATGCGCAGGAATTCAAGAAGCTCGACTTGGCGGCGCTGAAGCAGGACCTTTTTGCGCTGATGACGGATTCGCAGGAATGGTGGCCGGCCGATTTCGGCCATTACGGCCCGCTGTTCATCCGCATGGCCTGGCACAGCGCCGGCACCTACCGCACCGGCGACGGGCGCGGTGGCGCGGGTGCGGGCCAGCAGCGCTTCGCCCCGCTCAATTCCTGGCCCGACAACGTTAATCTCGACAAGGCCCGCCGCCTGCTCTGGCCGATCAAGCGCAAATACGGCAACGCGATCTCCTGGGCCGATTTGATGATCCTGACCGGCAATTGCGCGCTGGAATCGATGGGCTTCAAGACCTTCGGCTTTGCCGGCGGCCGCGAGGACGTGTGGGAGCCCGAAGAGGACGTCTACTGGGGCAGCGAGAACGTCTGGCTCGACGACAAGCGCTACAGCGGCGACCGCAATCTGGAGAACCCGCTGGCCGCCGTGCAGATGGGCCTGATCTATGTCAATCCGGAAGGCCCCAACGGCAATCCCGATCCGCTGGCGGCGGCGCGCGACATCCGCGAGACCTTCGCCCGCATGGCGATGAACGACGAGGAGACGGTGGCGCTGATTGCCGGCGGCCACACCTTCGGCAAGACCCATGGTGCCGGCGATGCCGCCAATGTCGGGCCGGAGCCGGAGGCGGCCGGCATCGAGCTGCAGGGCCTTGGCTGGCACAACCAGTTCGGCAGCGGCAAGGGGGGCGACACCATCGGCTCGGGGCTCGAGGTGACCTGGACCTCGACGCCGACCAAATGGAGCAACAACTTCTTCTGGAACCTGTTCGGCTATGACTGGGAGCTGACCAAGAGCCCGGCCGGTGCCCATCAGTGGCAGCCCAAGCATGGGGCGGGTGCCGGCTCGGTGCCGGATGCGCATGACCGCTCCAAGCGCCATGCTCCTTCCATGCTGACCACGGACCTGGCGCTGCGCTTCGACCCGGCCTATGAGAAGATCTCCCGGCATTTCTTCGAGAACCCGGACGCCTTCGCCGATGCCTTTGCCCGGGCCTGGTTCAAGCTGACCCATCGCGACATGGGTCCGCGCGCCCGCTATCTCGGCCCGGAGGTTCCGGCCGAGGAGCTGATCTGGCAGGATCCGCTGCCGGTCGTCGACCATGGCCTGATCGACGACAAGGACGCGGCCGAGCTCAAGGCCAGGATCCTGGCTTCGGGCCTGTCGACCGCCGAGCTGGTCTCCACCGCCTGGGCTTCGGCCTCGACCTTCCGCGGCTCCGACAAGAGGGGCGGGGCCAATGGTGCGCGCATCCGCCTGGCGCCGCAGAAGGACTGGGCGGTCAATCAGCCGGCGCAGCTGGCCAAGGTGCTCGGCGTGCTGGAGGAGATCCAGCAGGGCTTCAACGCGGCGCAGGCCGGTGGCAGACAAGTCTCGCTGGCCGATCTGATCGTGCTGGGCGGCAATGCCGCGGTCGAGCAGGCGGCCAGGCAGGCCGGGCAGGACGTGGCGGTGCCCTTCGCGCCGGGCCGCACCGATGCGAGCCAGGAACAGACGGATGTGGAATCCTTTGCCGTGCTGGAGCCGGTGGCGGACGGCTTCCGCAACTATCTGAAGACGACCTACAGCGTGCCGGCCGAGGGGCTGCTGGTCGACAGGGCCCAGCTCCTGGGCCTGACGGCGCCGGAACTGACCGTGCTGGTCGGCGGCCTTCGGGTGCTCGGCGCCAATGCCGGCGGCAGCCAGCACGGCGTGCTGACCGACCGGCCGGGGGTGTTGACCACCGACTTCTTTGTCAACCTGCTCGACATGGGCACGGCCTGGAAGGCGACCTCGGCAGCCGAGGACGTGTTCGAGGGTCGCGACCGCGCCACGGGCGAGGTGAAGTGGACCGGCACCCGCGCCGACCTGGTGTTCGGCTCCAACTCCCAGCTGCGCGCCCTGGCCGAGGTCTATGCCAGCGACGATGCCAAGGCCCGCTTCGTCGCCGACTTCGTCGCCGCCTGGACCAAGGTCATGAACGCCGATCGCTTCGATCTCGTCTGATCCCGACAGGGAGCGGCGCACATCGGCATGCCGCCGCGCCGTTCCCTCCCCCGCAGGCCAGACAACCTCAGCAGAATTCAGATGAAACCGCGGCGGATGCCATATTGGTCGAGCTTGCGGTAAAGCGTGGGACGGGAGACGCCGAGCCGGCGCGCCGCCCGGCTCAGATTGCCATCCTCGGCCGCCAGGACCTGGCGGATCGCCTGGCGTTCCGCGTCCTCCAGCGTTCCCATCCCCGCCGCGGGCAAGGAAGCCGGAGCGTGAGCGTCGCCCTCGCCTCGGATGATCTCCCCCGGCAGGTCGGCAAGGCCGACGCTGCCGCCATGGCTGAGCACATGCAGCTTCTCGACCAGATTGCGCAGCTCGCGCACATTGCCGGGCCAGTGATAGGCCATGAGATGGTCCAGCGCCTGCGGCGTGAACACCAGCGGCTCCATCTGCATGCGGGTAGCGATCTTCTGGTTGAAGTGATCGAGCAGCAGCACGATGTCCTCTCCGCGCTCGCGCAGGGGCGGCACGCGGATCGACACCGTGCTGATGCGATAATAGAGATCCCGGCGGAAGCGCCCGGCCTCCACCTCCTGCTTGAGCTCGCGATTGGTCGAAGCCACCAGCCGCACGTCGACCGGCCGGCGCCGGCTGTCGCCGATACGGGTCACCACGCGGTCCTCGAGCACGCGCAACAGGAAGGGCTGGATATCGAGCGGCATTTCGCCGATCTCGTCGAGGCTGAGCACACCGCCATTCGCGAGCTCGAACACACCCGGCTTGCCCTCGCGGCTGGCACCGGTGAAGGCACCGGGTGCATGGCCGAACAGCTCGCTGCCGAAGAGCTCTCGGGTGATCGCCCCGCAATTGAGGGCAATGAATGGCGCGCTCGTGCCCGAGCGGCTGCCTTGCTGGAGGAGCCTGGCGAACAGCTCCTTGCCGACGCCGGTCTCCCCTTCGATCAGCAGGGAGGTGACGTCACTGGATTGGGACACCCGGCAGGCGACGTCGACGGCCGCCCGCAAGGCAGGGCTTTCGCCGACGATGGCGGCCCGGGCCTCGTTGAGACGCGTGGATGCCGGATTGACGGCTGGCACGAGGCTCGGCGCCGCAACGGGCGGAAACACCAGCGCCGCTCCCCGCAGATCTCCATCCAGCTCCAGCCGGTTGACATGGCAGGTCTGGAATTCCTGCGGCAGCTGGCTGACCAGCCCCTCCAGGCTGTCGGCCCCCGTCAGTTCGACCAGCCTGCGGGCCGGGGCGCCCGAGAAGGAGGCGAGGAAGCCCCCCTCGATCGGCCTGGGCAGGTTGGCCTTGTAGATCACTCGGCCATGGCGGTCGACGATCATCAAACCGTCGGAACGGCGATAGCGCGGCGCCGAGGTGATGAAGGCTTCGAGCAGGCGCGTGCGCTCCTCGCTCTGCTGGTCGGCCAGGGCTTTCTCGATTTCGCGCGCGGCCGCCGCGACCAGAGCGGTGTTGTGGGGCCTGAAGATGTCGGGATGGCCCGAGAGGTCGACCACGCCGATGATGCGCCCATCGAAGGGATCACGCACCGGGGCACCGGCGCAGGTCCACGCCTTGATGCCCGCGCAGAAATGCTCGGCCGCATGCACGAAGACGGGTTCACCGGCCCACAGCGCCGTACCGATGCCGTTGGTGCCCACGACATCCTCGGTCCATTTGCCGCCAATCGCCAGATGGATATCCATGCCGTCGCGCAAAGTGCGTTCGTCGCCGACCGTATCGATGAGGGTGCCCTCGCCATCGGCGAGAACCAGCATGGCGCCGGTGCCTTCGAGCAACCGGCCGATCGTGAAGAAGGACCGGCGTGCCGCTTCCAGGAGCTCGCGGTTGAGGTAGGCCAGGTGCTCGACCTCGTCCCGCCCGCCCCTGAGGGGGGCTTCGTTCTGCTGTGCATCGATGCCGCCGCTCGCACAGCGGTGCCAGGAATCGCGGATGAGGGAGCGGACCGGCGAACGCGCACGATCCCTGTCCGAAGCGCCGGAGAGCAGATTCTCCCAGGCCCGCATGGTCCGTCGTTCGTCATAGTCGAGGTTTGCCACGGACAGGCTCTGCGTCTGCCGGCCGGGCGGGGCAACGCTGGTGCGGATGTCGTCCAGATCGATATCGCGTGTCATGCGTGCTTCACATCGCTTTCTCGAGTAGCACCTCTAGTTCACGGGAGTTCCAATCGGGCGGCAGCGATAGTGCGAGGCACGGAATGCCAGCGCCATGCCGCAGGTCGTAAGAGCATCAGGAATGCACCGTCCTCGCAAGGTCCGTGGACACGGCAAGAACGGAGCTCCAGATTCATTCCAGATCCAGCCGACGGCCGATCTCGGCAACAAGCCACTCTTCAGTGTGGTCGCCGGACAAGGTCTGGTTGTCGAGACCGGCGAGCAGGGTTGCGATCGGCTCATCCAGGGGAGCGAAAAAGCCATTCTCGCTGGTTGCCAGCACGAAGATCTCGCCGCCGTCCCGAGTCGTGATCTGGCCGAGATGGTGCAGCTGGCGACTGGTGTTTTCATCCACTATGATGACGCGGCCGTTGAGGCTGACGCGTATGCGGGCAAGTGGCTCCTCAGAGGGAGCGCCTGCGCTCATGTCATGGAAGATCAGCCCCTTGGGCTGCGGTTTCGGCTTGGCGACCTTGCTGGCGGAATAGGCACCGGCGCTGAACTGATCGGCAAGACGCGTGATGGTCGTGCGGTTCTCCGACAGAAGCCTGCGCAACGCGGCATCCTCCCGGCGCGGGCCATCCCGCTTGGAAATGATCTCGACCACGAACTCCTCCCAGATTTCATTGGCCAGAACGGCGGCATTTCATGCTCTGCTGCGAGCATATTCTTTTTCCGGCCACCTCACCAGCATGACCTTATAGGCCCGATTTTCTGGCTTGGGGTAGTAGAGGAGTACGACAAAGACCGGCAGGTTTGTGCTGCGACACCCAATGCGGGCCCGCTTCCGACCCAGACAATTTCGGCAAGCAGGCCACATTGGAGGAGGCCCCGACATGCGGAGCGCTCACATCTTCAAAGGCTGCTTTCGTCAAAGACCACACGCCGGGCCAGAAGCCGGGAACGTCAAGAGGGCGAGCCGCTCTCAATCCCGTTTTGAAGAAGCTCGGCCGCCGCAATACGCCTGCGGCAATGTTCCGTCCCCTGGACGATCTTGTCCATAAGCGCATCCAACGCCCAGAATCGCTCGCGAATATCGAAAGTCACGGTCCGGCTGTCGGTGCAGGAGAAAGTGCCAATGCGCTGATGATAAAGCTTTGCCAGTTTCGGATACCCCATCGGCTCGGCCATTGCGGAGAGTGCGAGATAGACCGAGAGCTCATCGGCGAGGGCCGGATTGTCCGAGCTCTTGATCAGCAGCCATTTGTAGAGATCGGGATGGAAATTGGTAAAAACCCCGGTGAAACCGCGCGAGCCCGCCTTGATCGCATCGAAAGCAATCGCTGCATTGGCATTGATGATGGAAAGCGGCGTATCCTTGGTGAGCTCGATGCGCCGCCTGACCGTATCGAGGTCGCACGACACGTCCTTCAAGATGACAAATCTGCCGCTATGGGCGCAGAAGGCCAGCTCATCATCCGTCAACAGACGGCGATAGGGAGCAGGACATTCGTAAAGACCCAATGGCATGTCCTTCGGCAGCCGCAGCAACAGCCAATTGAGATCGTCGATGAATTTCGTGCCGCCCTCTTTCTTGGCATCGAGGCGGTTGGTGACGAGAACGATGCCGTCTACCCCTGTTGCCGCGATCGCGGTGAGTTCGGCGAGCTGATCATCGAGATCTTCGCTCACATGGCCCGATGCGATGACGGGGATCCGGCCTGAAGCCGCCTTCTTCACGAAGGCTGCGAGCTCGACACGCTCCTCCAGGCTCAGGAACTGCATTTCGCTGGATTGGCAAACGGCAAACAAGGCATCCGAGCCGTTTGCGACATACCATTCCACCAGATTGGCCACGCCCGCATAGTCGATCTTCCCGGTCGGCGTGAACGGGGTGATCATCACGGGAATGATGCCCTCGATTTTCTTGGTCATTTTGTGTTCGGCCTAGGTGTTTGTCTTGGACTCAACGAGGTTGGATCGTCAGTTTTAAACGGCTCGACATCGGCGACATTCGGGGAGGCTGATCCTACCCGCAGGACGCCGACATCATGCCGTGCTCCCCTGTTCAGGTCCGAACAGAGGAGATCGTCGCGCTGAGCGGCTGGCTGTCCGAAACCCTTTTGATGAAGAGCACCAGGACGAATGCAAGAAACGCGGCTGCAGCGATCGCGTAGAGACCATAGGCCTCGATGCCGGACCAGGTGATGGCTCCGGTACGGACGTTCGGAGCGACGAAGCCGCCCAGGGCGCCCAGGGAATTGATCACCGCAAAGCCGCCGGCCGCCGCCGCGCCGCCCAGATATTGCGTCGGGAAGGTCCAGAAGATCGGCTGCGCCGTCATGATGCCCATGGTGACGAAGCAGAGCGCCGCAATCGCCAGCGCCGGGCTGGCATGCGCGGAAGCCACCAGGCCGAGCGCGATCGCAGCCAGCGAAAACAGCAGGCAGATTTGACGCCGGCCCGAGCGCACCGCCCAGTCCGGATAGAAGAAGCCCGCGATCAGGGCACAAATCCACGGAATGGCCGAAATGCAGCCCACCAGCAGGCCGACCTTGACCCCGAGCAGCGCCGCGACCTGTGTCGGCAGATAGAAGGCCACGCCAAGGCCGGTGATCTGAATCAGGAAATAGATGGCGGCAAAATAGAACAGGCGCGGATTGCGAACGGCACGCGCAAAATCGATCTCCCCGCTATGGGCCTTTTCGGACTGCTCCGCGGCAAGCGCGGCCGACAGGGCCTGGCGTTCGTCGGCAGGCATCCATTTGGCTTCGGCCGGCGTGTCGGTCAGATAGAAATAGGCCCAGATACCGACCAGAACGGTGATGCCTCCCTCGATCAGGAACATCAATTGCCAGCCATGGAGGCCGAACAGGCCGTCCATATCGAGGAACAGGCCGGATATCGGACCGCCGAAGATCAAAGCGAGCGGACTGCCGAAATAGAAGATCGCCAGGATTTTTCCGCGGACTTCCTTTGGAAACCAGAGCGTCAGATACAGGATGGCGCCGGGGAAAAGGCCGGCCTCGGCAGCGCCCAGGACAACCCGGATCAGCGAGAATGTCGTGTCGTTGTAGGCGAACATCATCAGCGCGGAAATGATGCCCCAAGTCACCATGATGCGGGCCAACCAGCGGCGGGCTCCGACCTTGTGCAGCATCAGGTTGCTCGGCAATTCGAAGAGGGCGTAGGTGAGGAAGAAGACGCCTGCGCCAAAGGCGAAAGCCGCTTCGGTTACACCCGTGGTCGCCTGATAGGATTGCTTGGCGAAGCCGATATTGACCCGATCGAGATAGGCCAGCAGATACATCAGGATCAAGAACGGCAGGATGCGCCATTTCGCCCGAGATATGGCGCGGTCGAGCGATGCCCGATCGGAGCTGTCGCGGCCGGCCAGGTGGGCCTGGCCATTGTTCATAGTCATCATAGTCTCCGTCCCATTGGCCTTTCCCATGTGGCCGGTTCTGTTTTAAGTCGGGTGATCTTCCGAAAGGCCCGTTTGGAGGCTGCCAGGATGCGCGGTCTGGCCCTGCCCTCGAGCCAGACGCCTATCTCCGGCTGCACCGGCTTGCGTGGCGCAGTTCGCTTCGGCCGCAGGCTCGGAGTCCCGACGAGGCAAGCATGCCCTGCGCCCCGTCCGCCGAATGATATGCGTGCGCAATGGCAACCGTCGTGGCTGCGCCACGGCCCGGCTCCGCCAGGCCTCAGACAACCTTTCCAGGGTTCAGCAAACCGCGAGGATCGAGAGCGGCCTTGATCGAGCGCATGAGCTCGAGCTCGGCCGGCGAGCGCGTATAAGGCAGGAACTTCTTCTTTTTCAGCCCAATGCCGTGCTCGGCCGAAATGGTGCCGCCATGGCTGCGCACGAGGTCATAGACGATGTCGTCGATCGCCTCGTAAGGCTGCTGCGCCGTGCCGGGAACGCAGGCGATGATGTGCATGTTGCCATCGGCAATATGGCCGTAGAAGTAGCTCTCGCACCCCGGCAGCTCACGCGCCAATCGTGCGCGGCATGCGCGGGCATAGATATCCATGTCGGCAACCGGAAGGCCGATATCGAAGGAACTGTGCGGCCCCAGCACCTGCCTGAACTCGGCCGCCGCGTCTCGCGCGCCCCAGAATGCCTTTACGTCGCCCAGCGATTGCGCCACTGCCGCATCTTCGATGACGCCGGCTTCCATCTGGTTCTCGAGCAGGGCATCGAAGCGCGCTCTTTCGTCCTCATGGGTGCCCATGCCCTCGACGAGCACGTAGAAGGCATGCTCGCCGGAAATCGGACGGCGGATATTGGGAACGCGCTGGGTCGCCACCTGCCAATAGTCTGGCCACATCACCTCGAAGGCCGACAGGGTCGCCCCCAGCCAGCGACGGGTGCTGGCCAGAAAGGAGAGAACCTTGTCGTAGCTGCCAAGGCCGCACAGGGCTGCCATGACGCAATTGGGCTTGGGATGCAGGCGCAGCACGGCCCGCGTCACGATGCCGAGAGTGCCTTCCGACCCGATGAAGAGCTGCTTGAGATCGAAGCCCGCATTGTTCTTGATCATCTTGTTGAGGCTGGTCATCAGCGTGCCGTCCGGCAGCACGACCTCGAGCCCGAGCACCATGTCGCGAGTCATGCCGTAGCGGATGACGCGGTTGCCGCCGGCATTGGTACCGATATTGCCGCCGATGGCGCAGGACCCGCGGGCCCCGAGATCCAGGGCAAAGAAGAAACCGGCATCGTCGGCCGCCCGCTGGATGGCCTCCAGCGTGGTACCGGCTTTCACGGTCATGGTCGCCGCCGCCGCATCGATCTCCTCGATGCCCACCAGCCGTTCGAGCGACAGGGCGATGGCGCCTTCGATAGGGCGGCTACCGCCGGCCAGGCCCGTCAGCCCACCCTGCGGCACGACAGCGATACCGTGACGCGCGGCAATCCGCATCGCCGTCGCAACGCCCCGGGCATCGGACGGCCGGACCACGGCCAGCGGACGGACGGGTCCGAGCGTGCTCCAGTCCTGGAGATTGCGTTCGGGAATATCGGCACCCGAAAGCACCACGGCAGGCCCAAGCGCCTCCTCCAGCGCACGGATGGCCTCGGCGGAGGCATTTGTCGACATCTTAGTAAGCATGAGCCCTGTCCATCGGCAGGGCGGAGTGAACCGCCACGCCCGTCCGCTCCTCGCGGAATTTCACCTGTTCGCGCACCACCGCCAGAGCGGCGTCGCGCATGAGACCGACATCGCTTGCCACCGGGACCAGGCGATAGCCGGCCTCGATGAGGGACTGCCAATTTGCACCGGCGCTCGGGACGGTACCCATCGGCTTGCTGCTGGCAAGCAGCGCCTTTTCCGCTTCGCTCACCAGGACACGCACTTCCGGCCTGTCGAGCTGCTCCAGCATGCCGATCGAACCGGCCATGTCGTTGACCCCGAGAAACGGCACGTCGACGCCCTCGACGGCACAGATCTCGGCGGCACGATGCACGGCATCGGCGGATTCGAGCTGGATGACGATCAGGAGTTCTTCATTCGCCCGCGCCATGTAGTCGGCGACCTTGCCGAAGGTCGAGGCACGCACCAGCGGCGCCGCATATCCGCGCCGTCCCTGCGGCGGGTAACGGCAGGCGGCGACAGCTGCCCTGGCCTCCTCGGCCGTCTCGACCGATGGGATCATCAGGCTGTTGGCGCCGGCGTCGAGCAAGCGCTTGAGGATAATCGGATCGTTCCACGGTACACGCACGATGCAGGGCGTGCCGCCTTCGGCCGCTCGAAGCATGTCGACGGCATCGCGCAGCTCGCCCAGGCCATGTTCAAGATCGAGGATGAGGAAGTCGAAACCCTGATGCGCCAGGATTTCGACATTGGTGGCGCTGCCAGTCTCCACCCAGGCGCCGAACAGGGCATCCCCCGCTGCAAGGCGTCGCTTCAGCTGATTTGGCTTGAACACTTTCCTCTCCCGTCGGGTGGCACGAGGCCTGTTGATGGCCGGCTTCCCGGATGCTGAGCCAACCAAGGCTGCCCGCAACTTAGACGCCTCCCCACCTGAAGTACAGTACCTCAGTAATTTTTGTTGCTAGCGCCTGCATCTCGGAGAATTTCACTCCCCATTGCCGGTGCGGGCTGTATCTTGCATACTGGAAAGCTGGAATCTGGGAGAACCGCCCATCGTGTCGCTCGCTTCATCCGCAGCCCTGTCGATCGACCGACCGCGCTCGCTGACGACCACCGTGGCCGAAAGGTTGCGCCAAGCCATCATCGATTCTGAATTGCCGCTCGGCAGCGAGCTTTCCGAACTCGGTCTGGCGGCCAAGCTCGGCGTCAGCCGCACACCGGTGCGCGAGGCCCTCTCGATGCTGCAATTGCAGGGAATGGTGAACATCGTGCCGCAGAAAGGCAGCTATGTTTTCTTCCCCACGGAGCAGGACCTGGTGGACCTTTGCGAATATCGCATCCTGCTCGAATGCCGGGCCGTCAGTTTCGCGCTGGCCCGCCGCCGTGCCGAGACGATCAAGATGCTGAATGGCGCCAAGGCGGCCATGGACGAGGCTAGGGCCAAGGCCGATCCCGTGGCTTATTCGCGGGCCGACACCGTGTTCCACGAGGCCTTCATCCGCAATTGCCGCAATCGCTTCATCGAAGACGGTTACGCCCTCGTCTCCGGCCCCATTGCGACGTTGCGCACCCATCTTTCGGTACCGCTCGCCGGCGTACAGGACCGCTCCTATATCGAGCATCAACAGATGATGTCGGCCTTCGAGAGAGGCGACCTCGTCGAGCTCGATTCGATCCTGGTCAATCATATCCTCAACACGCGGCACTCCTATGTCCGCGCCTTGCAGGAAGGCCTGATCGGCACTAGCGCCCGACACGATTAGGGCGCCGGCCTCCTAGAACGTCTTGGCGCCGTTGACCGGCAGGCGGACGCCGTAGAGCGACGTCGTCCCGCAGATATAGAGATAATTGCGCTTCAGCCCGCCGAAACAGACATTGGCAACCACCTCCGGCACGAGGATCTTGCCGATGAGGCTACCGTCGGGATCGTAGCAATGCACGCCGTCGCCGGCGCTGGTCCAGATGCGGCCCTGCGTGTCGAGGCGCAGGCCATCGAAGAAGCCGGCCGTGCAGTCGGCAAACAGCCCCTTGTCGACGAGCGCCCCGCTCTCCCCCACGGCGAAACGGCGAATATGGGCCGGACCATCCGGCAGATGGCTGCGGCCGGTGTCGACGACATAGAGCAGCTTTTCGTCCGGAGAGAAGGCGAGACCGTTGGGCTGGACGAAATCGTCCGCCACCACGCTCAGCTTGCCCGACGCATCGAGACGGTAGACGCGATTGGCACCCTGCTCGCTGTCGGCCTGGTGGCCTTCATAGTCGGAATCGATGCCGTAAGTGGGGTCGCTGAACCAGATATCGCCATTGGACTGCACGACCACGTCGTTGGGGCTGTTGAGGCGCTTGCCGTCATGGCGGTCTGCCAGCGTGATCACGCGACCATCGATATCGGTGCGCGAAACGCGGCGCCCGCCATGCTCGCAGGTCACCAGCCGGCCCTGCCGATCCACCGTGTTGCCGTTGGAATGGCCGGCAGGATGGCGGAATACCGAGACCGAGCCGCTGCATTCGTCGAGGCGCAGCATGCGATCATTGGGGATGTCGGACCAGACCAGCGAACGGGCTGCCGGGAAATAGGCCGGCCCTTCGGCCCAGCGGCAGCCCGTATACAACCGATCGAGCTGTGCAGTGCCGACGAACAGGCGCCGGAAGCGGTCGTCGAGAATTTTGAAACAGGACATCGTCACCGTCACCTCCGCAAGGGCGCCGCTATCGCGTTGTGGTCGGGCGCTTGACCATGTGACATATTGTACCTTAGGTTCATCGGCAAGCAGCCTGCGTTGGCAGGCAAGAAAAACATCAGAGCACTGAACCGGAGGACTCCCATGAATTCGAAGCTGGCCTTTGTCGTCGCGCCGATGCTGGCGCTCCTGCTGGGAGGTCCCGCGCTTGCCGACACGTCGGGCAAGAAGATCGCTCTTTCCAACAACTATGCCGGCAATTCCTGGCGTCAGGCCATGCTGCAGAGCTGGGACAAGGTCGGCAAGCAGGCCGTCGCCGACAAGGTGATCGCCGCAGCCGATGCCTTCACCACGGCCGACAAGGAAGCTCCGACCCAGGCCGCCCAGATCCAGAACCTCATCCTGCAGGGCTATGATGCCATCGTCATCGATGCCGCCTCCCCCGAGGCCCTGAACGGCGCGGTCAAGCAGGCCTGCGATGCCGGCATCGTGGTCGTGGCCTTCGACGGCCTCGTCACCGAACCCTGCGCCTACAAGGTAACGGTGGACCTCGCCGAGACCTATGGCGCCGAACAGGTCCGCCAGGTTGCCAAGCGCCTGCCCAATGGCGGCAATGTGCTCTATGTGCGCGGCCTGGCCGGTACGAGCATCGACGCCGACATCACCAAGGGCGTGGAAGCCGAAATCAAGAAACATCCGAACCTGAAGATCGTTTCCGAGGTCAACGGCAACTGGGACCAGACCACGGCGCAGAAGGCGGTGACGACGGTCCTGCCCTCGCTGCCGCAGATCGCCGCGGTGGTCGACCAGGGCGGCGATGGCTACGGCACGGCGCAGGCCTTCAAGGCCGCCGGCCGGCCCCTGCCGCTGATCATGCTCGGCAACCGCCAGGACGAGCTTGCCTGGTGGAAGGAGCAGGGCGGCGCCAGCGGCTACGACACCTGGTCGGCCTCCGAAGCGCCGGGCATGGTGACCTTCGCCTTCTGGGTGGCCCAGCAGGTCCTCGACGGCAAGAAGGTTCCCAACGAAGTGCCGATGGGTATCCTGACGATCGGGGCGAGCGAGCTCGACAAATATCTCGCCGATACGCCGGCCGGGGGCGTGGCCAATCGCGAATACGGCCAGGACGAAGTCGCCAAGGCCATCGAGGCGGCCGCGAAGTAAGCGGCCGGGATGCAAGGCGGAGATTCATCGGTGACGCAAGAGCCTTCCGATATCGTTCGCCTCGACGGCGTGACCATGCAGTTCGGCACTGTCTGTGCGCTCGCCGGGGTCGATTTCACTGTCACCCCCGGCGAATGTATCGGCCTCGTCGGCCATAACGGCGCCGGCAAGTCGACGCTGATGAACGTGCTGGCGGGTACCCTGCCGCCTACCTCGGGCAGCATCCGGATCTCGGGCCAGCAGCAAATCGGCTATACGGTGACGGCAGCCAATGCCCTCGGCATACGCTGCGTGTTCCAGGAATTGTCGCTCTGCGCCAATCTCACCGTGGCCGAGAACACCCGCGTCAATCACGGCGCGCTGCGTGGCTTGGGTTGGCGACGCCGGGCCGGCGCCCTGATCACGGCCAAGCTCGACGAGATCTTTCCCGGCCATGGCATCGCCGCCGGCGACGTGGTGGAGGATCTCTCGATCGGCCGTCGGCAGATGGTCGAAGTGGCCCGCGCCTTCACGGTGACGGACGCACCGCTCCATCTCATCATTCTCGACGAGCCGACCTCCTCGCTCGACAGCCATACGGCGGGCCAGCTCCTCGCCTATATGCGCGCCGCAGTGGCAAAAGGCCTGAGCTGCATCCTGATCTCCCACATGCTCGGCGAGATCCTCGACAATGCCGACCGCATCGTGGTCATGCGCGATGGCGCCGTAGTCGCCAACGGGCCTGCGCGTGAGTTCGATCGCGACAGGCTCGTGAGCGCCATGGGCGCCGAACATCGGCAAGGCAGCACCAGCATTCAGGCGCCATCGGCGCATGGTGAGGTCTGCGTGCGCGTGCGGCCTGCCGGTGACGGATCGGCCATCGAGCTGCTGGCGCGCCGGGGCGAGATCGTCGGACTGGCCGGCCTGGCCGGCCACGGCCAGACCCGGATGCTGATCGACATCTTCGCGGCGAAGGGCGGACACAGCTCCGGCATCGAGGTCACCGTGCCCACGGCCCTGATCGCCGGCGACCGTCAGCGCGACGGTATCTTCCCCCTCTCCTCGATTGCCCGCAACATCGCCATCGGCTCGATGCGCGCCCTCCGGCGCGGCTTCCTGATCTCCCGCAAGCACGAAGACGAACTCGGCGAGACCTGGCGCAAACGTATGCGCATTCGCACTCCGGCCATGACCGATAACATCCTCACCCTTTCGGGCGGCAATCAGCAGAAAGCCCTGTTCGCGCGGGCGCTCGCCTCGGATGCACGGATCGTATTGATGGACGACCCCATGCGCGGCGTCGACATTGCCACCAAGCTCGAAGTCTACGATCTCCTGCGCGAGGAGGCTCGCAAGGGGCGTACCTTCCTATGGTACACCACCGAAACGGAGGAACTGGAGAACTGCGACCGGGTCTATGTTTTCCGGAACGGCAGCATCGTCGCCGAACTCGCCAGCCACGAGATTACTGAAGAGAAGGTCATCCAGTCTTCCTTTACGGAGGCCGCATGAGCCTTGCTTCCCCTGTCCCCGCTCCGGCCCGCACCACCACCTGGCGTCCGCTCCTGCGGGCGGTGTTGCCTGCGATCTCCCTCTTCCTCGTGCTCGGCGCGATCGGCTGGCTGAACCCGCGCGCCATCAGCTATCTCGGCTTTAACCTGATGCTGAACCTCGCCGTGCCGCTGGTGCTGGTCACCATCGGGCAGATGTTCGTGATCACCGTCAATGATCTCGACCTGTCGCTTGGCTTCTTCGTCAGCTTCATCGGCTGTGTCACCGCCACCTGGCTGGTGCAGGCGCCCCTGCTGGGCACCGCGGTGATCATCGGCGCCGTCGTCGTCTATGGATTGATCGGAGCTCTCATCCATCTGCGCAACCTGCCATCCATCGTGGTGACGCTCGGCATGAGCTTCTTCTGGCAGGGTGCAGCCATCCTGCTGCTTCCCACGCCGGGCGGCAAGGCGCCGGACTGGCTTCACACGGTGATGACCATCAAGACGCCCTACGTACCGATGCCGATCGTCGCCGCTGTCGTCATCGCAGCGCTGGTGCATTGCGGACTGAAGCGCACGGCTTACGGCGCCATACTGCGCGGGGCCGGCGGCAATGCCGCTGCCATCCGGCGGGCGGGCTGGTCGCTGCTGAAAATCAAGATCGTGGCGTTCATGCTGGCGGGCATGTTCGGTGTCCTGTCGGGTTTGGCCCTTACAGGCCTGTCGACGGCAGGCGATGCCAATATCGGCAATGGCTACACGCTGCTCTCCATCGCCGGCGTCATCCTCGGCGGCGGCGAATTCGTGGGCGGGCGCGTGTCGCCCGTCGGCGCTGTGATCGGCGCCCTGACGCTCTCTCTCGCCTCCTCCTCACTGCTCAGCTTCATGCATGTCCCGCCCGATTGGCAGGTCGGCGCCAACGGCGCCATCCTGATCGTCATTCTGGCGGCGCGTGCGCTCATCGCGAAACGAGAGGCCTGAGCGATGGATTTGACCCGCAAGCTCTTCGCCCTTCCCTGGATCTGGTCCTTCATCGGCGCCGGCCTCGTCTATGCCGTCACCATCCTCGCCACCGGCGGGGGCGGCGCCGCCGGCATGCTCGACGCTGCCTTCTCGCTGGCGGTATTCACCATCGTGGTCGGGATCGGGCAGATGTTCGTCATCACGCTCGGTCCCGGCAATGTCGACCTGTCGCTGCCGGCCAATATCGGCCTGGCCAGCGCCGTTGCGATGAAAGTAATGGGGGGCTCGGATGCCATGATCCCGCTCGGCCTGTGCGCGGCGCTCGCCTGCGGCGCGTCCATCGGCGTGATCAACTACCTCCTGATCGCAGCCTTGCGCATCCCCCCGATCATCGCCACCCTCTCGGCAAGTTTCGTCATCCAATCCGTCGACATCAGCTATGGCCGCGGCCTGCAGATCAAGCCGCCGCCCGCCTTCGCCGCCTTCACGGATCTGCGCCTCGCCGGCCTGCCCCTCTTCGTGCTTGTCGCGATGCTCGCCAGCATCGGCATCGCCGTGCTGCTGCACCGCTCGATCTTCGGCTACAGCGTCACTGCCATCGGCCAGAACCAGCGGGCCGCCTGGCTCGCGGGCATACCGGTCGCCACCATCCGCTGTCTCACCTACATGCTCTGCGGCGGCCTGGGCGGCCTCAACGGTGCCTTGCTGGCCGGTTATTTTCGCGGTTCTTCGGTCGACATCGGCAACGAGTATCTGCTTGCCTCCATCGCGGTAGTGGTGATCGGCGGCACCGCCGTGGGCGGCGGCCAGGCGAGCGTCGCAGGCGTATGGGGGGCATCATTGTTCCTGGTGTTTCTGCAGATCATGCTCAACACGCTTGGCGCCGATGCGGGGATGCGTCTGATGGTGACCGGGCTCGTCATCGTCGCCGTGATCGCTGTTGCCGGCGGTCAGGCCAGCACCGGTCCACGGCGCTGAAGAGACATGTGCGCTCCCAGCACCTTATCGCGTTGTCCACCGTTGGCCCGCGGCGCCCTCGGGTCGGGAACGGGTGTCCTGGCTTCGACCACCGCGAGGAAGGGTTCCGAATTGTCGAGCGGCACGAAGCCGAGCTGGCTGGTTCTGCAGTTGTCGACGATCTTGACTGTATTGTCGGAAATGCCGGACCAGATGACGTGACCGGCGCGCGGCGTAGCCCCCCGGACACTCCTACCGAAAAGCTGGCGAGGCAATCGCTTGGCTCACCACGCCGCCGGCGCGGCGAAAAGGCCTGCCGTCCACGCGTTGCACCGGCACCAGCGTCACGGATTTCTCGGCCGCGCGTAGAGGCGCCAGGGCTTCGGCGCCAACCGCGTCATCGGTGATGATCTCGTCGATCTCCGAGACTTCGCAAAGGGTGCAGAAGCTCGGTGAGGTAAATTTGGAGCTGTCGACAAGCAGGATCTTGCGTCCTGCCGAGGCAATCATGGCTCGCTTCAACGAGGCCACTTCCAGCGACGCCTCGGTCAAGAGGGTGCCGGTAACGGCCGATGCCCCCATGAGACAAAGATCGGCGTGCAGCGTGCGAATGAAGCTCTCCCCCGGCTCTCCGGCAAGGTGCCTGTAGCCGGCACGGATGCTCCCACCGGGCATGATCGTCCGCCAGGACCGGATGTCGGCGGCAAAATCGGCGATCTCAAGACTATTTGTCACGATCGTCAGGGGAAGGTCGCGCTCGGCCGCCGCCCGCACAGCTTCCATCACCGTCGAGGAACTGTCCAGGATGACGCTGTGTCCGGCGCTCAGCCGTGATGCAGCCTCCCGCCCGATTGCCAATTTCTCGGCGCGCTGCAGCTGGGCATTGAGCGAATTCTCGCGCTCGAAGGTTGCGCGCGCCGGCTGAACCAGGTGGGCGCCGCCATGGGTTCTCTCAAGGTACCCCTTTTCCATCAAATATTCGAGATCGCGCCGTGCGGTGGATTGGGATCCACCCGTCGCATCAGCCAATTCCTGTACGCTGGCTGCACCATTCGCCCGCAGATGCTCCAGGATGATCGCCCTGCGCTTTGCAGGAACCATGTCCACTCGTTTGCTCGCTGATTCCATGGCTCCACCTTGGTTATCCCTGCTGCCTTCCGACAAGCGCGCAAGCCTGCAGGCTTTCCGCTGCCACCATCAAATCGCGTACCCGCAATCTGCGATCAGATCGGATCCGGTCATCGTACCTGATCCTTCAATTTCTATCATTATCGGTCAACCGAGCAATCGAGCCCCCGCCAACGATATCGCCGTCTTTAGTAGAAACGCAATAATCTGGATCATTTGATCTGCCTTGCGTGTTTTTATCGCCATTTGATCATAATTTTCCGAAGATGGGCAAAACACACAATCAAGAGCGGAGATCGCCGCAAATCCGAGCTGCCTCCTGAGAGAAGGAAATGTCGGCGAATTTTGCTCCAAACCATTGAAAGAAATCGAAGGATACGGTCGCCCTCAAGAACTCCAACGCGACGCTCGCTCAATCTCTCTGCGCTAATTAGATAGAGATTGACAGAATTTGGAATTTTGCTTTTATGACGAGCAAGCCAGAGCTATGCCCTCCAACGAGGTTCATCCGGTGTCAACCAGACTTGATCAGAAATTGGCAAATCGTCGCGCTGGCTGCGACAAGAGCAGTGATGTCGGCACGGCTGCATATGACACTGGCCTTGACCGACGCTACGAGCCGCGACGCCGATGGATCGGCCAGCCATCGACACTGCAACGCCTTCGTTCCCTTGTCTTGATGCAACCATAGCGAGGGAGGTTTACGCGCAAATACAGCGCAGAGCGTGCGCACCATAAATATAAAAATATCCAGGAGGAGGAGACGTTATGCGACGCAGAGCATTTCTTGGCACAAGCATGCTTGTGCTTGCCTTGTCGACCGTGTCGGCGTTTGCGCAACAAAAGGAAGTCACGGTGTGGTCCTGGTTCATCCAGAGCACCATGCAAAAGTCCATCGACGCCTTCGAGAAGGCGCATCCGGGCGTCAAGGTAACCTATACCTACTATAATTACTCGCCGGAATACATAACGGCGCTCAAGGCGGCGGCTGCCTCCAACAGCCTGCCTGACGTCATTGGCCTGCAGCCGGGTTCCCTGACCCAGCAATATCGCGACAATCTTGCCCCGGTCGACGAGCTCGCGGCAAAGACGTGGGGCAAGGACTGGAAGGACAAGGTCTTCGCCGTCAATCGCAAGCAGATGCAGATGGGCAATCCGGCGGGAGACAGCAATACCTATATTGTCCCTCAGGAATCACAGGTTCTTTGCGTTTGGTACAACAGAAAGCTCTTTGAAAAGCTGAAGATCGCTGTGCCCAAGACATATGCCGATCTGAAGGCAGCGTCGAAGGCTCTCACCGATGGCGGCTACATCCCGATGTTCCAGGGGGCTGCCGATGGTTGGCAGAACGAGAACGTTTTCCTGATGCTTGCCAATCAGTTCTCGCCAGGGATCGTCGACAAGGCCCAGGCCGGCCAGGCCCCCTGGTCGGCACCGGAACTGGTCTCTGCGATGAAGGCCTGGAAGGGCCTGTTCGACGACGGCATCTTCCAGCAGGGGGCCCTGGGCGCGCATGCCTATCCCACCGGTGCCCAGCTATTCGCGCAGGGTCGCGTCGGCATGATGGCACTCGGCTCGTGGTGGATGCAGGAAAGCAAGTTTCCGCCGCCGCTTTCCGAATATGTCCAGAACATGGATGGCTTCGACTATTTCTATCTCCCGCCTGTCAAGGATGGCGGCTCTGCAAGCCCGCCGATCGGGGGCATCGATATCGGCTATGGCCTGACAAAGAACGGCGCGAAGAATCCAGAGGCCTGGACCTTCCTCTCCGAGCTGACCAATGGCGTCGGCCTGCAGCAGGCGTTGAACGACCTCAACGACCTGCCGGCTTTCGAGGGGCACGAACCCAAGGGCGACATCACCGATCACGTCAAGCAGATGTCGGCTCGGTTCATGGCCGATCTGCCAAAGGCCGAGAACCAGCGTTTCGCTTCGCCCGCCGTCGCCGAGGCGTTGGACAATGCGCTCGCCGGCGTTGCGGATGGCAGTGTGCAGCCGGAGGCGGCATTGGCCTCCGTGCAGGCTGCGACGGACAAGGCGCTCGGCAAGTAACCCGGCACGTGAGAAGCCCAGAGGACCGGGTGCGGTGCACCCGGTCCTTCCCGGAGAAGAAGACATGGCAGTAGGAACCGGGATGGCTGGACATGCGATCGCGACGACGAAATCCTTCTCCTCGAGGAGGGCTCTGGGTCTCTACGGCTTCGTGATCCCGGCAGTGGCGTTGTTCGTCGTCTTCATCGCCTATCCGATCCTCTGGGTTCTGGGCCAGAGTTTCTATACCAAGGATGCGGCTGGCGTGCCTTCGCTGAGCCTGTCGGCAAACTACATCGGCGTCCTGCGCGACCCGACATTCTGGGTGGTCGTCCGCAACATGACGCTCTGGGCCGTGATCACCATCCCGGTGCAGATGCTGATCGGCGGCCTGCTCGCCTATTTCATCGAACGCCATACAAATCGATTGCGCGGCTTTTTCCGCACGATGTTCTTCCTGCCCGTGGTGACATCGGTTTCCGTCGTCAGCCTCGTCTGGGTCCAGATCTACGCTCCCTATTATGGCATCGCCCAGGAATATCTGAAGCATGTGGGGATCGTGATGTCGACCTCGCCCATCGGCGATGCCAAGACCGCGATCTATGCCCTCATCATCGTGAATATCTGGCAGTGGACCGGGTTTTCGATGCTGATGTACATCGCCGGCATTGCGAACATGCCGAGCGAAATCCTCGATGCGGCCCGTATCGACGGCGCCAGCGGCTGGCGCCTAGCCGTGAATGTCGTGATACCGATGCTCGCGCCGGCGACCAAGTCGCTGTTGTTGCTCGGAATCATCGGTACGCTGCAGACCTTCCCGATCGTCCATCTGATGACCGGCGGCGGTCCCAACCACGCCAGCGAAGTATTCGGCACCTACATTTTCAAGCAAAGCTTCATCCTCAACGATAGCGGAGGTGGAGCGGCGCTCTCGGTTATCGTCCTGCTGCTCGCCCTGGCGCTTTCGCTGATCCAGATCGTTCTCCTCGGCGCCCGCCTCACGCCTGCGCAGAAGGAGGGATGATGAACAGCCTCACGCGCAACCAGGTCCGCTCGTTTGTCATCCACCTCGTGCTGTTCATCGTGCTGGCGCTCTGGATGGTTCCACAGATCTACATGCTCTCGATCGGGCTGCGGACGCCTGCCCAGGCCTTCGCCCCCTCTCTCGTCACCTGGCCCGTCACCTTCGACAATTTCGTGACGGTGATCCGGGACAATCCTCTCAGCAGGATCTTCCTGAACAGCCTCATCGTCACGGTTGCGACCGTGGCGATCGTGGTGGCGATCTCTTCGCTTTTTGCGTTCGCCTGCGCGGTACTGCGCCTGAGAGGGACCATCTTCATCTATACTGCCCTTTTGACCACGCTGATGGTGCCCCTCGCCTCGCTGGTTCTGCCCCTTGCAATCCTTTTGAAGAATTTCGGCTGGATCAACACCTATATCGGCCTGATCATGCCCTATGCCGCGCTTGGCGTGCCCTTTGCCATGGTGATCCTCAAGGCCTTCATGGAGGACTCGCCGCAGGAACTCTTCGAAGCGGCGCGCGTCGACGGGTGCACCCCCTGGCAGACCTATTGGCACGTGGCCCTGCCACTGGTGCGCCCGGCCCTGGTCTTCGTGACCATCTGGCAATTCATCGTGACCTGGAACGAATTCTTCCTGGCCCTGATCGTCCTGACCAAGGCCGAGATGAAAACGCTCACCATCGTTCCGATGCAGTATTCCGGCCTCTACATGGCCAATCCGGGCGCCTTGTTCGCGATCCTCACCCTGATCGCGCTCCCCCTGATCTTCCTCTACGTGCTGGTACAGCGAGCCTTTGTCCGAGGTCTGCTGGCTGGCGCGGTGAAAGGCTGAGGCATGGCCACGCTATCGATCGACAACATCACCAAGCGGTTCGGAAACTACTCGGTCATACCGGAACTTTCGCTGACCATACCCGATGGGGAGTTCTGCGTGCTCGTCGGGCCCTCGGGTTGCGGGAAGTCAACCCTGTTGCGGATCATCGCCGGGCTCGAGCCGATCTCCTCGGGCCGGATCCTCATCGACGGCGCCGATATGAGTGCGGCCGAGCCGACGGAGCGCGGCGTGGCGATGGTCTTCCAGTCCTATGCGCTCTACCCGCACATGGATGTCAGGCGGAACATCGGCTTCGGGTTGGAAATCGCCCGCACACCGCGCAGCGAAATCTCGGACCGGGTCGGCAAGGTGGCGGATAAACTGCGCCTGTCCACCTATCTTCGCCGCAGGCCACGGGAGCTCTCGGGCGGCCAACGCCAGCGCGTGGCGATAGGGCGCGCAATTACGCGCAAGCCCAAGCTCTTCCTCCTGGACGAGCCTCTGTCGAACCTCGATGCGGCGTTGCGTGTCGGCATGCGGCTCGAGATCGCCCGGCTCAAGGCAGAACTCGCATCCACCATGATCTACGTCACCCATGACCAGGTCGAGGCCATGACTTTGGCTGACCGCATCGTGGTGATGAATGCCGGCCGCATCGAACAGGTGGGCCCACCGCTGGAGCTCTATGAGAAGCCAGCCAATCTCTTCGTCGCGGGTTTCATCGGCTCACCTGCCATGAACCTGCTGAAAGGCAAGGTCGAAACCCTCGACGACGGACACATATCCATTGGGTTGGAAATCGGGGCCCATGTGCGCGTCTTCCCGGCCACGGGCTTGAAGCCCGGAGACCAGGTAACCTTGGGCATCAGGCCGGAGCATGTGACCTATTCCCTCGACGGGGGGCCTGCCGATTACGTCGGCCAGGCCCACATGGTCGAGATGTTGGGCAGCGACACCTTCATTCATCTGCGCTGCAACGACGAATCCCTGGTGATCCGCGACAGCGCGGGCCGCCGCGCCCGGGCGGGGGATCAGGTTGCTTTGTCCTTCCCTCGGCAAGCCTGCCATTTGTTCAACGCGGAAGGCCTGCGCGTTTCACAGACGAACTGACGAACCGGCTTCGTGCCGCCGGCGACGCCGCGCAGATGCCTCGGACACCACAAGGACTTGCAAAGGAGACGACAAATGACCGACTTCAACGGGCGCACCATCCTGGTCACGGGCGGCAGTGGCGGCATCGGAGGCGCCACCGTGCGCCATCTCGTCAAGGCCAACGCCAAGGTCATCGCGAGCGGACGTTCGCACAGTGCGCTGGATGCCATCGCGAAGGAAACAGGCTGCAGCACGCTGGCGTTCGACCTAGCATCCGAAGAGGAGATCCGCAACGCACTGGAAGGGCTCGACCTGTGGGGCGTCGTCAATTGCGGCGGCTTTGGCGGAGAAATCGCCACCCCGATGGACAGCGATATCGCGATTTTTGACAAGGTGATCAGCATCAACGCCCGCGGGGCTCTGATCGTCACCAAATATGCGACCCAGTCGATGGTCCGGCTTGGCAAGGGCGGCGCGATCGTCAACGTTTCCAGCCAGGCCGCCCTTGTGGCCCTGGACGGTCACATCTCCTATGGCTCGTCCAAAGCCGCGCTCGACAACATCACGCGGGTCTCGGCGCTTGAGCTCGGCAAATACAATATTCGCGTCAACAGCGTGAACCCGACCGTGGTCATGACGCCGATATCATCGGGACATTGGAGCCAGCCCCACGTCGCCGAGCCCTTCCTGAAGAATATGCCGCTGGGGCGTTGGGCGACGGAGGATGAGATTGCCGCCCCCATCGTGTTCCTGCTGAGCGATGCGGCATCGATGATCACCGGCGTCTCGCTTCCCATCGACGGCGGCTACACCTGCAGATAGGCTGGAACAGATCGTACAAATGAGCGCGAGGGCCAGCCACGCTGTTGCCACGTCAAAGTCTTGCCAACGTGACACTGCCCCCGCACTCATCGAATTCCACCACCGGCTTTGCCGGATGGTGCCGTCAGCAGGTCCGGGCCACCGCAATCTGCACGGAACCGGAATAACCCTGGCCGATGGAACCCGTGTAGCAGACCGGCGAGGTCAGGGTGTAGTTGCCAGCCTCGATCTGGCCATCGGCCCAGACATCGCCGACAACGATCCCGCCAGGATGCTGATGCGTCGAAAACTGGGCGATCAGATCGCCTGCGGTCGGGCCGGCGGACGGGTCATAGAGCGTGAAGGTGATCGCCTGCCCCTTGATATTGCTAAGGCACTGTCCCAGCAGCAACACGGTACTGTAAGGCGCCAGTACGGTGTTGGCCGGCGAGAGCAGCGAGCCTTCCGTGCAGTCCGCCGCGATCGTCAGCATGTTGGGCGTGAGATTGGTGATCGCGACCGCCAGAATGTCGAAAGGAGGAGCGCCAGCCGGTTCATAGACGGCCTTAGGCAGCCCCCAGCCATTATTGCCGGCGAAGAAGTCATTTTGCGGAACACCTGCGCCCCAGATGACATCCATGGCCTGGCTGGACGGATAGGTGCCATAGTCGTTCGCGTCGGCAATCCAATAGCAAACACTGCTTCCATCGGGCTGGGACGATGCGTATTTGCCGTAGCTCGGAGCATCGCCATATTGGCCGGCAAAGCCCGATCCGCTCCCATTGCTGGTTGAGTATTGATAGATGCGGAATTTGGCCTGCAACAGCATCTGCATCACCGAGGCGACGTAGCTCGGCTTGGCCTGCTTGACGAGTTCCGCGGTGGTAAGAGGCGGCCACGCCAGCCCATTGGGGGCAAACGATATGCCCAATTTGGCTGCCGCCTGGAGCTTGGTCCAATCGGTGAGGATCGTCGTTGCCATATCCCCGACGGTCGTCAGAAGGGCCTCAAGGGAATCGCTGAGCTGGCCCGCAAGCTGGGCGGCAGTGACCTGGAACGGACTTGCGGTAATGCTTTGCGTACTGACATCGCTCGCGGCCACGGCAACATTCACCGCGCTTTGGATGATATTGGCCGCCACCGCGGTCGCCGGGTCCGCCGAAAGTACGGTGTACACGATCGAGGAGAGGATGTTGATGATGACGCCCCAGACCCCCGTGGTCTGATCGTCCCCGGTCTCGAAACCGGCCAGGGCAATGAGTTCGGACAGCAGGTCGCTCTGGTCCGCGAAGAGGGCGTTGTGGAAGGTGCTATAATTGTTGAACAGGTTGTGCACGACAATGACGGCGGTCATCTCACGATTGAGCTGCTCGACGACGGGCTTCCAGACGTCAGGCTGGAAGGAGTCGAATTTCATCCCGAGTACGCTGGTTTGATAGCTGCCGATGGCAGCATTCAAATTGGTGTACTGCTCGCGCAAGGTCGAAGGCGCGAGGTTCAGCCGCTGGTTGATCTCGGCATAGACTTGTTGCTGCTCCGTCGTGAAAACCGGAAAGGACGGGTTTGCCGGGGGCAGCGCGATGATCGCCTGCAGTGGATTGGCCGGCATCACGAACCATTGTTGCGCCTGCGCACCGGTGAGCGATTGCGGTTGCACGGAGATGCCGTCGCCGGCAACACCGAGGGCCAGAGCCGCATCCAAGGCGGTGATGGCCACGGCCTCCAGTGTGCTGCTGAGGACCCAGATCTGCGCACCCGCCGGGGGCATGGTCTGGGCGGCGAGGGCCAGGCTGGCCGAGCCGTCGCTGGCTGTCTGCAAGGTCAGCACCTGGCCTCTCAGCAGGCCGCTGAGCAAGCGCCCGTCCGGGGTGAGCTGCCACATCTGCGAAGGCGCTGCCGTCTGCGGCGGGGTGAGCGTCAGGCCGCCGCTGCCTGCGGTGAGGACCAGGGGCGCCTGCCCTTGCTCGGACAGGCTGTACTGGATGTAGCTCCAGTTCGACTTGGGCCAGACCTGGCTGTCGTTCGTATAGGTTGCCCATAGCACCGCGAGCTGGGCGGAGTAGAGCACCAGGTTGCCGTCATTCTGCACGGTCAAATTGGCCGCCGGCTCGCCGACCGTGCCGGAAGACCAGACGGGGGACCCGTTGCCGTCATAGACGACCAGGTTGCCGTCCGTCTGGACGGAGAAGGTCTTGCCGCCATTGGCATCGGTGCCGGTCCACCACAGCGCGAAGCCGGTAAAGCTCCCGCCGCTCTCGGGAGGCGTGCCGATCACCTGGTACAGCACGAGATTGCCGTCCGTCTGCATGGTCAGCAGATAGGTATTGGCTGTGCTGATGACCCATTGACCTGCGGTCAGGGTGGTCCCGACCGGAATATTGCCGCCGGAGACCTCGACCTGGTCGCCGACTATCACAGGAACGTAGCCCATTTCTTGCTCCTTATGGCCGGGAGGGAGGTTGAGTGGGCGAAAATTTGCCGCACCGCACCGTCCAACGGAGTCACCTCAATGCCCCCGGCGGCTGTCGACTGATTATTGGAAGGTCAGGACCGGGCATGGTTGTGCCGGCCGCTGACAAATTCCACACGCTGCGTCGCGGTGGATGAACAACAACATCCCCAATAAATCTTCAGATTACTATTACCCAAAGGGGTATGATTGCATCGAAATTCAGATTTATCGCTGCAAATTACTAAAGATAATAAGTTCTTCAATCGGTGAAATGACGCGAAAACTGGGATTGTACCCCAGATTTTTCCACAAGATCCCATAAGCAAGGACAGGGACGGCAAACTCGATACCGATGTCCGACACGTCCAAGAAGCGGAGCCAGGTCTGCAGACACTTCCCTCTCATCGACCCATGTTCTGATATGTCTGCTGTCAGGATGATGGCTATTCCGACCGTCCCAACCGACATGAGGGTGCAAACCGGGCGAGCTTGGCGTCATCGTTCGAGCAAAACGGCCAAGCATAAACGTACTCTCGTTGTGATTTCGACTTCTCGATCGGCGGCGCTGCGGCGTTCGCCGGGCCGGCACGCCTTTGACAGCCTCTCAATCTGCCAGCATGTAGTCCGCCACGCTGTAGCAATGGCTCGCCTGGTAGGCGTTCCGACCCCGGTTCATATGCGTCAGGTTGAAGGTCCGAATGGCACGCAAGACGCGGCCGCTCGCGAGGAACTGGCGTACCGAGACGGAGCCGCGCACATTGATGCCGAACATGTCCGCACCGCGCGGGAAGAAATAACTGACGTCCTCCGGCGCCGCGACGCTTTGCTCGAGAAAGGGTTCGTCCAGCTGGCTCGGCGTGGCAGAACGATCTTTGGTGAAATCCGAAAGATGCACGATGAACCTGGCGCGGACATCCTCACCCTGGGCATAGAGTGTAAAAAGCTCCATCCAGCTCGCATTGACGCGTATCAGCGGTTTATCCGAGGTCGACGGCAGACAGGAAACCGACCAGTAGTAACGCTCGGTCTGGCGCAGGATCGGAATACAGTTTGGGCCGTATAGCTGTAGAATCTCCAGCACTTCCTTTGCCTGGGGACGGCAAAGCAGCTTTGCAAATCGAGCGGCATATTTGAACCGATGCTCCAGGGACTCCGAGCGATCGGCTATGTCCGGTAAATCGATCTTGCCCTTTATCCATTCGCGCTGCTGCTCAAGCTCGAGGAATTGCCGCAAGCCAGTGGTTCGCGGGCGAGGCGTCATGCCCATGTCAAGCGCCCTGTGACATTCGCATGCTCGGCATCAGCCGGCTCCTATGTTCCCGCCAGGGCGATTTCAAGTCCAAGCACCGCACCTGATACACCCCCGAATGATACGTCGCTGACGAAGAATTGAGAACATCTCCGCCGCCACGAGGAGAAACCGCATCATCATGCCCCGGCAGGGGCACTGAAATGCCACGGGAAGTCCTAGCGACTTCCCGTGGCTCGCTGAAAGCAAAAGGTCTTCGCTTGATGTCATCGGTCCTTGGAGCGCCTATCCTTCGGAAGACAGGAAAGCTCGCGTCGAAACAGCCGACACTTTCTGCCGCAACTTCACCTGGTTGCCCTCGACGGTGGAGACTTGAGACATGTCGAGAAAGGGCTTCCGGGGATCCAGCATGTCATGGCTGCTCAACTTGATCCGGGTGCCTTCCACTTTTTCGACGATACCGACATGTTGGTCATTGGCATCGACGACTTCCATATTTTCTCGGATATCCATCATGGGGTGCCGCTCGCGTTGAAAACGAGCACCTAACCACCAGGCAGATGCGAAGTTCCTCGAGCATCGCGCAGAGGCGACATCGGCTGGCCCGTCGAAACCCAGACCAACTGGCTTCTGCCGGCTGCCGGGCCGCAGCATGAAACAATCCTTGTCCAGGCTCGTTCTCCTTCAGAAGAGGTTTTTCGCATGCGTCCCGAACGCACGCCATCCCGCCGCCACGACTCCCCCTCTCCCCGCGGGACTGCGCCGGCAGCGGCGGAAGGGCCAATATGGAGGATGGCATGGGCTGGATAGGCAAATGGAAAAATCAGTATGGCTCGATCCTCACCGTGACCGAAGATGCAGAAGGCCGGATCATCGGTACTTTCAAGACGGCACTCCTCGATAGCGGTTTCTACGGCACCGAAATCGCGGTCTGCGGCATTCATCTGGGACAGTGCATCAGCTTTGCCTTTACGGCGTCGACCGCTGGCGGGGACCTGCTGTGTTCCTATAGCGGATTGTTGCGGGACGACCGCCTCCACACGGTCTGGCACGTCATCTCCGCCGGCCGGCTCGATCCGGACGCCCGCATCACCGAGCGCCCCTGGCCGCATGCGGTGACGACGAATGCCGACACCTTCGTTCGGGAGGCCGGATGAACCCGAGGTGAAGACCGGTCGCGACAGAGTGCAAAAAAAGGCGCCCTGGCATGAAAGTGCCCGCCTCCAGGAGAAAACCCCATGGCTTCTCGTCCGTTCTGGAAAGGTTACCTCAAGCTCTCGCTGGTCACCTGCCCTGTGGCGCTGACACCGGCGACCTCGGAAAGCGAGAAGGTCCGTTTCCATACGCTCAACCGGGCAACCGGCAATCGCATCGTCAGCCAATATGTCGATGCGGTCACCGGCAAGCGCGTCGACGAGGAGGACGAGATCAAGGGCTATCAGCGCGGCGAGGACGATTATGTCATGCTCGAGGAGGACGAGATCGAAGCCGTCGCCCTGGAGAGCACCCGCACCATCGACATCGATCTGTTCACCCCGCATGACGACATCGAATGGATCTGGCTCGACAAGCCGCATTATCTCACGCCCGACGATCCCGTCGGCGAGGAGGCTTTCGCGGTCATTCGCGACGCCATGACCACCACGAAGACGGTCGGCATCGCCCGCCTGGTGATGTATCGGCGCGAACGCGCGGTGATGCTGGAGCCCCGCGGCAAGGGCATCGTCGTGTGGACCCTGCGTTTCGGCGATGAGGTTCGTGATCCCCGCGCCTATTTCGGTGATCTCGGCGATCTCAGCCCTGATCGCCCCACGATGCAGCTCATGCAAAAACTGATCGACGGGCGTACCAAACACTGGAACCGGGACATGGTTCGCGACCCGGTGCAGGAGCGCCTTCTCGAGATTATCGCCGCCAAGAAGAAAGGACGGCGTCGGTCGGCGGCCGCGCGCAAGAGCGAGCAGCCCGGCAAGGTCGTCAGTATCATGGATGCCCTGCGCAAGAGCCTGGCGCGCGAGGCGCGGCGCTGATTCCAGCAGGTACGGCGCTCGCCTGCTCAGGCAGCCTTGCGCGCCGCGCGGGCCTCGAGTGGCACGGCCGCCTCGCGGAAACGCGCCCAGGGATCGGCAGCAAGTGCCGATAGCCGCGTCGGCGTGTTCGTCACCGTGAAATAGGCAGGGCCTATCGCCGGCGCCAGTTCCTCCCAGGCAATCGGCATGGAGACGGCGGCGCCGGGCCGCGCCCGTGTCGAATAGGGTGCAACCGCCGTGGCGCCACGCTGGTTGCGCAGATAATCGATCAGGATCTTGCCATGGCGCTTGGCCTTGGTGATGGTCGAGACGAAACGATCCGGACTGTCGGCGGCCATGGCGTCGGCAAGGGCCTTGGCAAAGGCCTTGACCTTCGGCCAACCGGCTTTCGGCTTCAGGGGAGCGACCACATGCAGCCCCTTGCCGCCCGATGTCTTCACGAAGGCGGCAAGCCCGGCTTGTTCCAGGCGTTCCTTCACCTGTTCGGCCGCCGCGATCACCTCGCTCCAGGCGACATCATCACCCGGATCGAGATCCATGGTGATCATGTCGGGCCGCTCCCAGTCGGCGAGCGTCGATCCCCAGGGGTGGATCTCCAGGACGGCCGCCTGGACCAGGCCGACCAGGCCATCGAGATCTTCGATTGCGATCAGGGGCTCGCCATTCCGGTCCTTGGGATCGCTCACTTGAAGGATATGTTCGTTCACCCCCTTCCAGGCATGCTTCTGGAAGAAGCGCGGTCCTTCGATGCCATCGGGGCAGCGCAGCAAGGCAAGCGGCCGGCCGACGACGAAGGGCGCCATGACGCGCCACACCTCGGCGTAATAATCGGCAAGTCCTTCCTTCGTCACGCCTTGCTGGGGCCAATAGAGTCGGTCCGGATGGGTGAGCTTCACGGTACGGCGCGGTGCTGCAGCCATGGTTCCTGCCTTTTTTCTGGTCTCCCTGACGACCTCTCTTGCCGGCTTGTCCTCACGAAGACCGCGAAAGGCAGCATGGCGCAGATGACGATCGGCCGTCCAGGCCCGGAATTCCACCTCGGCCACCAAGTCTGGACGCGTGAAGCGTACCTGCCGGCCTTCCTCGGCCGTGAGCGGCCGGCCGAACGGGCTTTGCTTGATACGCATGCCCTCCAGCCGCCGGAACAGGTCTTCGGCAACCGAACGGGTGAAACCGGTGCCGACGCGGCCGACCGGCTCCAACTCGTCGCCCTGATAGACGCCAAGGACGAGCGAACCGATCGCCGTTCGGGACGTGGAGGACGGCACGTAGCCACCAACCACGAATTCCTGGCGCGCCGAGCATTTGGACTTCACCCAGCTCCGGCCTCGCCCAGACTGGTAGGGGGCGGAGCGAAGCTTGGAGACGACGCCTTCGAGGCTCAGCCGGCAGGCATGGCGCAGAACCATGGCACCGCTTTCCTCGAAATGATCGGAAAAGCGGAGTTCCTTTGCGGACTGAGCCAGCAATTGCTGCAGGAGCGCCTTGCGCCGGATGAGCGGCAGGGCCCTGAGATCATAGCCGTCGAGATACAGCAGATCGAAGCCGTAATAGACAAAGCGGTCGGAACGGCCTTCGCTCAGATCCGCCTGAAGGGTGGAAAAATCCGAAGCGCCCGTACCCGCCTCGACCACCAGCTCGCCGTCGAGGAGTGCCGAGCTTGCCGGCAAGGCCTGCAACGCCGCCCGTACCGGCTCGCCGAACCTTTCGGTCCAATCGAGCCCGCTGCGGGTCAGCAGCTTCACTCGCTTTGCCTCGATGCGCGCCTGGAGGCGGTAGCCATCGAATTTGATCTCGTGGATCCAATCGGAACCTGCCGGCGCCTTGGCGACCAGCGTCGCGAGCGTCGGCTCGACGAAATCCGGCATCGGCGCCTTCCTGGCACCCTTGATCGAGGCCGGATCGGAGACGGCGCCAGGCTCCTGTCGCTCCTCCAATGGCTGAGCTCGCCTGCGTTTGGGCGCGATCCTGCCGGTCCTCGACGACCAGCCCGGCTCTTCGCCAGCGACCTCTGCAACCTGGCGGCCCGTCTTTACCGATTCCGGCCGCTCCTCGAGGATGTCGGGAGCGTCCGGCGGGCGAGCGGCCTCGTCATCGCCCTTGATCAACAGCCAGTTCTCGCGCTTTTCGCGCGGCCTGCCGCGCATGCGGATCAGATGCCAGAGGCCGGCAAGTTTCTCGCCCTTCAGCTCGAATTCGAGATGCCCCTTGTCATAGCCCCGATGCGCATCCCCGATCGGCTGCCAGGTCCCGCGATCCCAGACGATCACCGTGCCGCCGCCATATTCCCCCTTGGGGATGGTTCCCTCGAAATCTCCATAGTCGAGCGGATGGTCCTCGACATGCACGGCAAGGCGCTTTTCGCCGGGGTCAAGGCTAGGACCCCGGGTCACCGCCCAGCTCTTGAGCACGCCGTCCATTTCGAGCCGAAAATCATAATGCAGCCGCCTGGCATCGTGCTTCTGGATCACGAAGCTGTTGCCGCGCCTGCGTCCGGCGCGCCCCTCCGGCTCGGGCGTCACCTTGAAATCGCGTTTGTGGTGATAGGGTTCGAGCGCACTCATGTCAGCTCGCCTTGCGCCGGGCGGTACGGATCTTGCCCGCACGCGTCTTGCGCGCGGCTGTCTTGCGTACAGCCTTGGCCGGCGGCGAGGAGCGCTGCGCCGCTTTACCTCCAGCCAGCCCGGCGCTCTCCCGCAACACGGCCATCAGATCGACCACCTTCTCGCGCACGGGCTCCTTGCGGATCGGAACCGGTTTTCCCTCGATCTTGGCCTTGACCAGGTCGGCGAGAGCCTCTTCATAGCGATCCTCGAATTTCGATGGATCGAACCGGCCGGACTTGGTTCGGATGATATGCTCGGCCAGATCCAGCATCTCGCCTTTGATGGCGAGGTCCGGCACCTCGTCGAAGACCTCTTCGGCCGCACGCACCTCATAGTCGAAATTGAGCGTGGTCGCGGTCAGGCCTGGTCCCTGCGCCCGGATCAACACCGTCCGAACCCGCCGAAACAACACGGTTCGGGCCAGCGCCGCGACCTGGCTGTCCCTCATGCCGTCGCGGATCACGGCATAGACTTCCGTAGCCTCGCTATTGGCGGGCGCAAGATAATAGGGATTGTCGAAATAGACATCATCGATCTCCCGGCATCGGATGAAGGCCTCGACGGCGAGCGTCTTGTCGCTTTCCGGGACGGCCGAGGCGACTTCCTCGGGCTCCAGCACCACATAGTCCCCAGGCGCGGTCTCATAGCCCTTGACCTGTTCCTCCCGGGGCACGGTCTTGCCGGTCTCGCCATCGATGAAGATGCGATGGACGCGGTGGCCGGTTGCACGGTTGAGCGTGTGGAACACGATGCGATCGGAAGCCGATGCGGCCGTATAGAGCGCAACCGGACACGTGACCTCGGCGATTTTCAAGAACCCCTTCCAATTCGCTCGTGGTGCCATGGATCCGCCTCCGGGCTCGACGCTGAACGTCGCGAGAAGCTCTGAGCCGGTGCCCGCGACCGTTTCTCAAACCGGGCGTCGGCGCTATTGTTCCGGCAGGCCATCGATGTCGGCATCATCGCCAAAGGCAACCCCTGCGACAAGCCAAGGGACCTGCCTATCGGACATATGTCCAGATCATGTAGGCAACGAAACAGGCCAGTGCCGCACCGCCCATTCCCAGGATCAGGACGTAGAGAACCCGCCATCCCGCAGGCCCCTGCCGGACGGTATCGGTCGTGATGTTCTGCGTTTCCCGCCCATCGGGCGGTGCCGGCTGGACATTGTCCTTTTCGACCGTGGGGGTCATGTCAGCCTCCTTCTTTCGATCTCCCTGCGCTCCCAACTTCTTTCCTGGCGATACGTTCCTGTTCCGGCCATGCCGGAACCTTCCGATCCCGCTCGGGTTGTTGAGCAGGAGATATGATATGGACACCCAGCCCTGGAGCCGCCCGGTTCAGTTTGGAACCGAGGAAGGAGCGGTCAGAATCCTGACGTCGACTGAAGAGGCCTCCTACTATCTGCAGAACGACTGGCCTGCCGATATCGGGCCGAAGTTCATCGAAGCACAGCGTACCTGCCTGGATGTTCTGGCAGGCATCGGAGGCCCCGACGATGCAAGGGCCGCCTTTCTCGAGGCCTGCAAGGAAGCCGAAATCGACGTCGTGCCTTGAGGGGAGGCCTCATTTCGCGGCCTCCTAGCCTCTCGTCAGGAACAGCGCCCCTGCTCGGCAAGCAATATCGTGGCAGGCGCCGCTAGCTCGCCTGCCTGTAGTCATCCTCGCCCATTTCACTGCTCAGGCGGGCCCTCGCCCGGTTGAGCCTGCTCTTGACCGTGCCTACGGCACAGCCGCAGATCCCGGCCGCGCTTTCGTAGGATTCCCCCAGAACCACGATCAGGGCGATGATCTCCTTGTATTTGTCGGGCAGGCTCTGGAACGCCCGGCCGACCTCGCCGATCCTGACATTCCATTCCTGTTCGCCCGGCACCGCCGCACTGTCGAACAACGTGTCGTCACCACGCAGCACTTCGCGGCTCCGCTTCTTGGCCTTCGTGCAATAGCTGTTGCGCATGATCGTGAAGAGCCAGGACTTCAAACGGGTACCCGGTTCGAACTGGTCGATATTGGCAAGAGCCTTGAGAAGTGTTTCCTGGACCAGATCGTCGGCATCGGCGGGTTCCTGACAGAAGGTACGCGCAAAGGCCCGCAAGGCTGGGATCAGCTTTACGATGTCGGCCCGCTCAGCATTCTCAGTCACGTGATTATCCTGCAAAGGAAATCCCCTTCGTTTGACGGCTGAAATGATGGGATGTCCTGGATCAACGCGAAGATAACGGTGGTTGTTCCGTCGCCGGGTCGAACTTCGTGATGAATCTCCCCTCTTCGTCGGCAGTCTGGAACAGCATGGGCCGATGCAGGTTTGGTCGACACCAGCTGTGTCCGTCAATGGAGGCTGCATGCGTCACGCAGATATTCGCGTCGGCATATCGGGCTGGGCCTATCCGCCCTGGCGCGGCGACTTCTATCCGGAAGGACTGCCGCACAGGGACGAACTTGCCTACGCCAGCACCATGTTCCGGACGATCGAGGTCAACAGTACCTTCTATCGTCTGCAGAGCCCGGCAACCTTCGGGCGATGGTTTGACCAGACCCCCGAGGATTTCACCTTCGCCGTCAAGGGTCCCCGCTTCATCACCCATGTCAAGCGACTGCGCGATAGTTCGGCGCCGCTCGCCAACTTCTTCGCGTCCGGGGTCTTGCGGCTGGGGCACAAGCTGGGGCCGATCCTGTGGCAGTTGCCGCCCAATTTCCGGTTCGATGCGGATCTGCTCGCTGACTTCCTGAGACGGCTACCCCGGAACACCACCTCTGCCTTGCGTATCGCCAGGCAGCATGACGACAAACTTCGCACCGAACCCTGGCTGAAGACCGCCGGCGAACAGCCGATGCGGCACGCTCTCGAAATCAGGCATCAAAGCTTCCTCGTCGACGATTTCATCACCCTGTTGCGCGAGGCCGACGTGGCGCTGGTCTGCGCCGACAGTGTCGATTGGCCGCTCGTTATGGACGCTACGTCGGACTTCACCTATTGCCGGCTGCACGGATCGAAGCAACTGTATCGCAGTGCCTACGGCGCCAAGGCGATCGATCTCTGGGCAAAGCGGGCCAAGGCATGGGCCCAGGGCAGGAAGCCCGTCGAAAGCCGGTTCATCGGGCCGGCCAGGGACATATCAAGACGGCGCGATGTCTTCGTCTTCTTCGACAATACCGACAAGTTGCAGGCACCCCATGACGCCCAGGGCTTGATGGAGCGGCTGGGGCAGCCGGTCAGGCGCCTCACTTCCGCGGCTTGAGGCCTCCAGCCAGGCCGTGTCCACCCGAAAGGAACAGGTCATGACGTTTCATATCGTACAACTGGGCCCCGGCTCGAACGAACGGATCGTGCATGAAAAAAGCTATGCAACGCTTCAGGAAGCCCGCGGACGTGCCAGCAGGGAAATAGAGGCTTTCGAAGGCGAGCATGGCTACGATGCGCTGCGCGGCTATTGGTGGTGTCGGGATAGACGGGGGCGGACGCGCTTCATCTTTGTCGTGGATTGATGCGTTCTCTACGCATGGCACCGGCCTCCCCGCCCTGGGACATGGAACGCCCCGGCTCACATGAAGGTGAGCCGGGGCGATGGTTTTACTGCCACTTCTGGCTGGCGTACCAGGAGTCGATCTCTGAGCGAACCCTGTCCTTGGTAAGCCCATAACGCTCCTGGAGCTTGCCTTCGAGCTGGTCGCGCCGACCTGCGATGACATCCAGATCATCGTCGGTAAGCTTGCCCCATTGCTCCTTCACCTGCCCCTTGAGCTGCTTCCAGTTTCCTTCCACGCGGTTCCAGTCCATGTCGTCCTCCTGTTTCGAGACGGCCCCCAAACTCTCCAAGAGCCGAAATGTTCTGTCGCCCGGCTATGTCGTGCTGCGGGCATTGAAGGCTGGAGGGTCGCTGGCGGGAAAGGATTCATCCGCCGCCTCATCAACCTCATCCCAATGCCGGGGAGGATAGCGCATCTCCTCGGTTCCGGCATGGCGCTCCCCACCCAATCCGCGCCTGGCCTTCTCATCCAGGGCCAGTTCCCGAGCAATGCGGGCCTCCAGTTCCGCCCGCAAGCGGCGATTTTCGTCCAGCAACTTGGCGATGGTGAACGCAGTTGCAAGCGACGCCAGAAGACGAAGACCGGACATGACATCCTCCTCAAACAGGAAAATCACTGGCTGAGCTGAGCCGATATCGACCTAGGGCAAGATCGACCTAGGGCAAGCCTTGCCAGCTGTCAGTTGCCGGCATTCGCCAACCCTCACCAGAAGCGGTCGAGACGCCCCAATATTTTCGATCAAAAATTCAGAAACATATCAGTAACCAACAAATTCATGGAACCATTTTCGGTGCAAACGAGTTATATGAGCCAATAGAAAGGAGATTTCCATGCTATACACAATTCTCCTCATTATACTTATACTTGCTTTGCTTGGCGCGCTGCCAACCTGGCCTTATTCCGCCGGCTGGGGATATTGGCCCAGCGGCGGCCTCGGCCTTGTCGTCGTCATTGTGCTTCTGCTCGTCCTGCTCGGCCGATTATGAAGCTATCGAGGGCGGGAAGAGGGCGGCGCTCGCTTGCGTCTCGTGCCGCCTTCTTCTGCATCCCCCGGTCTGGAAGCCGATCTGTCGGCAGCCTCGGCCGCCCGCGCCGGCGTGACGCCACGCCGGATGGAATCCGCCAACCCCTCGGCATTTCCCCGTCCGCCGGGGCCAAGGGTGCGGATTTCACGCCGGGATTCGGCTGCATAGGGGGCCATGCCGGTTCCGTCCTGTTTGGACCTCATGGAATCGCTCCTCCGGGCCTTGCGATCTGAGCCGCGCCATGGCGCGACGTTCCTCTCCGAACCTTCGATGCCCGCAGGGGTTCCCGGCGCGGCAGATGGTTTGATCCGTTCCCAACCTTCGGAACCCGTTTGTTTTTCAGCCGTTGCCCTGCTGCGGGGAGGAACCCATGCCAAGATTGAAGATCGTCTCGCCCGACCAACTCGATCTGCGCCGGCGCCGTTGCGGGCGCGGATTTTCATATGTCGACGCGGCGGGTCATCGCATCACAGACAAAGCAGCCCTGGCACGGTTTCGCGCCCTGGCCATTCCGCCGGCCTATGCACAGGTGCGTATTGCATCGGACGAACGGGCCCATATCCAGGCGATCGGCCGGGACGAAGCCGGCCGGCTACAATATCGCTATCATCCCGAATGGGAACGCAGGCGAGAAAACCGCAAAACCCTGAACATGATGAAGCTCGTGCGGACGCTTCCCAGGATCCGGGCCGCCATCCGCCGTGACCTTGCCTCCCCGAAGCTGGACCGGAACAAGGCGATCGCCTGTGCCGTCGCCCTGATCGACAGCACGCATATCCGGGTCGGCGGCGCAGCCTATGCGCGGGACAATGGCAGCCATGGCGCCGCCACCCTGCTCAAGCGGCACGTCACCATCACGGCAAGCCGGGTGGAACTGCGTTTCCGCGGCAAGGGCGGCAAGCCCATCCGTCGCAGGGCTGAGGATGCCGCCCTCGCCCGTGCTCTCGCCCGCTTGCGCACCCTGTCCGGTCCCAGGCTGTTCCAGTTCGTGGATGCGGAAGGCGCCCGCCATGCGATCGAGGCTGACGACATCAATGCCTATCTGCGCAGCATTTCCGGCATCGACGTCACAGCTAAGGATCTGCGCCTGCTGGGCGCCAGCAAATGGGCCGTCGAGGAACTGGCCGCCTTGACTCCGGCCCGCAGCATGGCCGGCCGGAAACGCCAGATTGCTGCCGTCATGCGGCAGGTTTCGTATCACCTCGTCAACACGCCGGCCGTCGTCCGCAAGAGCTATGTGCCGGCACTGATCATCGATTCCTTCAAGACGGGCCGGCTGCACACAGCCTTCATGAAGGCCCGCTCGAGCGGCTATCGGCGCCGCTCCGAGGCGGCGCTGGGTCTTCTGGCAGCGAAGGAGCAGACGGTCTGATCAGATCCCCCGCGCCCGCTTGTGCGGGCCTTCTCGAATTTCCTCGACGATCTTCGCTACGAAGGCCGGAATGTCCTGCGGTCCCCGACTTGTGACGATGCCGTTGTCGGCGACGACGGCCCGATCGATCCATTGGCCGCCGGCATTTTCGACATCCCTTCGGATGGATTGATAGGACGTCACGTCGCGTCCCCGAATGGCATCGGCCTGGACCAGAAGCCAGGGGGCATGGCAAATGGCGCCGACGACCTTGCCGGTGTCGATGAAGTTGCGGACGGTCTCGATGGTCGCATCATCCGTCCTGAGCTTGTCCGGGTTCATCACGCCGCCGGGCAGGACGAGAGCATCATAGTCATCCGGCCGGGCCTCTCCTATCTTGAGATCCGCTTCGATCGTTTCCCCCCAGTCGGTCCTGTTCCACCCACGAATGGGCAGGCCGTCGGGCGTTGCAAGGTCGACCTCGGCCCCGATGCTGCGCAGCTGATTGCGCGGTTCGACCAGTTCCGATTGTTCGAAGCCATGCGTGGCAATCATGAGTATCCTGGCGTGCCTGATATCGGGCATGGAAACCTCCTGTCGGCGGGCTTGTCATGCTCTTCGAACCCCCGATGCCGGTACCGGTTCCTCCTTCCCTCGCATCGACGGCAAGCCTCCATGGTGGCCGTCACGCCGAGAAGGCGCGGGAACCCGGGGCGGCCGTGCCGGTTAGGAAGGCCAGCACAAAGGAGGCCCGTCATGCCCCGTGGAGACAAGTCGAAATACACCGACAAGCAGGAACGCAAGGCCGATCATATCGCCGAAGGCTATGAGGCACGTGGCGTATCCGAGAAAGAGGCCGAAAGGCGCGCCTGGGCCACCGTCAACAAGGACGATGGCGGCGGCAAGAAAAGCGGCGGTTCCGGACGTGGCAAATCCACGAGCCATCCGGTATCCCACAAGGGCGGCAAGCTCGGTGGTGAGGCTTCCGCCTCGCGCCCGGCAGCCGCGCGCTCCGCTTCGGCCAAGAAGGCAGCCGCCACGCGCAAACGCCACGAAGCCCACAATGCCTGAGGCGATGTCTGCAGCATGAGGGAGGATATCATGGCCCGGCAGCCAAAACGGACGGACAGGGAGCGCGACCAGCCCTACACCACCGAGCGGGAGGAATATCGGTTCGACAAGGTGAAACCGCCGACCGATCCGGAAGAAAGGCAAGCCCACAGCAAGCCCGGCAGCGGCATCAAGCGCCCGCCGGACAAAGGACCTCCTCCGCGCCGATCGGACGGTCCGGATCGATGACGGCCCGGCAAGCTCGAACAGGTGCCGACACCCATCCTCCGATCGAGGCGGAAACCTCGGCTTTGGATCGCGAGGAGATCGCCACGCTCGCCGATATCCGGCGACTGGCGGGCGGCTGCCGGCGCTGTGATCTTTACGAGCACGCCACCCAGGTCGTGACGGGAGAAGGCAGCGAGCACGCCCGCCTGGTTCTGGTCGGTGAGCAGCCGGGCGATCAGGAGGACCTGCAGGGGCGCCCCTTTGTCGGGCCGGCTGGCCGATTGCTGGATCGATGTCTCCAGGAAGCGGAATTGGACCGCGACGAATGCTATGTCACCAACGCGGTCAAGCATTTCAAATTCGAACGCCGCGGCAAGCGCCGGATCCACGAAAGGCCTAATGCCGGCGAGGTGCAGGCCTGCAAATGGTGGCTCGACAGGGAACTGAAAATCCTCAAGCCCCGATTGGTGGTGGCCCTGGGAGCAACGGCGGTCCAGGCCCTGCTCGGGCGCGCCGTCGGCGTGATGAAGCAGCGCGGCCAGGTTCTGCCCGGCCCGGACGGGCTCCAGGTTCTCGTAACCGTTCATCCCAGCTATCTGCTGCGCATCCCGGATTCGGGTGCCGCCGAACGCGCGCGCGCCGCCTTCATCGAGGATCTGCGCAAGATCCACACGGTCCTCGGGAAATAGCTATCAACGCGAAGCCGGACCGGACCGGCCAGACCTGCCTTGCCTCAAGACAATCTCGCATTGTGAAGGGGAACAAGCCTGCCGTAGCCGGCTTAGGAATGCGGCTGGCAGCCGACGTCGTCGGCTGCGGGACCCTGCCCTCACCCGATGGAGCCTTGCGTCCAGCCAGGCCTTGCGTCCGGGATCGCGATCCGCCGCAAGTGAGGGCATCGCCCCGGCTTCAGTCATCGATGACGGAGGTTCGAATGATACAACCGGAGAGAAAATCCCTCGACTTCGCCGAGCATCGCCAGGCTTATGACGGCTTCAAACGCCTGACACTGATCGTTATCTTCCTGCTACTCTCCCATCTTGTCGCGCTTGCCGTGGGGGGAGTGGCCCATTTGTGGGTTCTGGCCTGCCTCGAACTGGGGCTGTCGATCCTGGCCGCCGTGATCGGGGCTGCGGTCCCCGGCCTGGATTGGAAACCCGGAGCCGCCGTGCTGGCCTTTTGCCTTCTCACTCTGGCGATCGCCACCGGCTGAGCCTGCTCGCCGGGGCTACGAGGAACAGATGGGCAAGGTCAAGGCTGCTCTCGACGAATCCCGCACGCTGATGCTCGGGGCTCAGATCCTGCTCGGCTTTCAATTGCAGGCTCCTTTCCAGAACGCCTTCGAGCATCTCACCCCCGGTGAAAAGGCCATCGAGATCGTCGTGCTCTGCATCATGGTGCTGGTTCTGGGCCTGCTCGTCTGTCCCAGTGCACACCACCGCATCGTCCACCGGGGACATGCAGCTCCGAGTGTTGAAGGGACAGTCAAATGGGCTATGGCTGCGACCCTGCTGCCCTTCGCGGTGGCGCTGGGGCTGGACCTCTACATCGCCGGAAACCGCGTCGCCGGCTTCACGACCGGCGTGGTGGCGGCGGCGGCTGGAACCACCCTTGCATTGGGCTTCTGGTACGGCCTGCCGCTCCTTCACCACCGGCAACAGCGAGAACAAGCCATGCCGATCGCCAAGGAGACCCCTATCGGTACCAAGGTGGAGCACGTCCTCACGGAGGCGCGCGTGGTCCTGCCCGGTGCGCAGGCGCTGCTGGGTTTTCAGCTGGCCATCATCCTGACCGACGGCTTTGAGCATCTCCCGCCATCCGCCAAGCTCGTGCACGGCTTGGCGCTTGGCCTGGTGGCGCTCTCCACCGTCCTGCTGATCGCGCCGGCGGCCTATCACCGGCTGGGCTACCAGGGGCAGGACACCGAAGGGTTTCATGCGATGGCGAGCCGGCTCGTCCTGGCCGCGACCGTCCTTCTCGCTCTCGGCCTCTGCGCGGACATCCATGTCGTCGTGCAGAAGATCACCCTGAGCGACGGGTTCGCCAACCTGCTTGCCGGCCTCTCGGCCATGTTGCTGCTGGGGCTGTGGTATGTCCTGCCTCTCTGGCATCGCCACAGGCAGCTGGACAAGGCGCAACCAGAGGGTATCCAGGCACGCGACCAAGGCCCGCGGGTTGGACCTGGCTCTCACAACCTTCCGATGTGAATGACGCAGGTATGGAGCAGGATCTCCCGTGCGATCTGCGGCCAGTCATTGGGATGCAATTCGTGGCCACCGTCCTCGATGGCGACCATGCGGGCACCCTTCACGGCCGCCGCCATGGCGTCGGCATGCGCGATCGGAAATACCGGGTCGGCCGTGCCATGCAGGATCAAGGTGGGAACCTGGATATCGGCGGCCTTGGCCTGAACAGGTGATGGCGCCGCCACCGCCAAATGATTCCGCAGGCTGGCAAAGGATGGCGAGAGGGCCAGATCCCTGTCGATCAGCTGCCGGGCGGCATCGGCATCGTGCGGGTGGCGCCTGCCGGCAACCGCTTCGGCATCGCGGACCAGAAAATCAGCCACCTGGTTTTTGTCGTTCCAATCGAGATGGTGGAGCATGGCCATGTGCTGCCTGTAATCCTCGCGAGGCGGCGGCAACCACTCGACGCCGAGCGGCGTGGAACTGACGACGGTCAACGTCTTGACCCGATGCGGCCGGATGAGGGCCGCCAATTGCGCGATGACGCCTCCCATCGACATGCCGACCAGATGACCTGCCTGGAGGTTGTAACCGCTGAGCACGGCCATGGCGTCCTTGGCCATATCTCCAAGCGTATACTTAGCCGTTCCGGGCGCGTAGGCCGTGGACGCACCGGTATCCCGGCTGTCGTAGCGGATGACATAGCGCCCGCCAGAGGAAAGCAATTCCACGAAGTCTTCCGGCCACCAGACCATCGAGGCGAATGCACCCGCGATCAGGAGGATCGGGGGATCGTCGAGATTGCCGAAAGCCTGCGTCCGGATCCTTACGCCCTCGCCATCGATGATCCGCTCTTCCATCGCGCCAATGTCCTCGTTGGTGAGGCTCTCGTACCGAGCAATCTCCCACGCGGGAAATCGGGGACGTGGTGGCACCCGCCCGGGTGGGTCGAGCACAGGTCCTCAACCGTGGCTTCGCCGGCGCATCTACCCTATCGCGTGGCGCCGGACATCGGATCGAGATGCAGTTCGACCTTGGCCTTGTCGGTGGTCATATAGGTAACCTCATAGTAGCCGCTCTGGCTCCATTCGATCTCCGAGATATAGGCAAAGCCATCGCGGGCTTCGACCTTGGCGATGATCTGCGACAATTTCAGGCTGCCCTGTGGAGGTAGAGCGGTGCTGGTCGTCTGGGCGCTGGCCACGCCAGCGAGCAACAGAAGGCCGGCAAGGGCCCCGACTATTCTTCCCATTGCGCATCCCTCATGTTCCGAATGCGCAACAAGAACCCAACAGAAGGCTTTAGGTTCCCAAAGAGGCCATAGCCAGGATCAGGCGGCGACGCGACTCAGATCCATTCTCAGTTCGATGACAAGCCCTTCCGGACGCCACTGGCGTGAAAATCCGCCGAATTGGCTCGCGGCGAGCCGCACGAGACGGCTGCCGAACCCTTCCGCGTCCGATGGCTGCACCTCTGGCCCGCCGATCTCACGCCAGATGATCACGGCATCGCCGTCCCGCCGCCGGCATTCGATCGTCAATCGGCCTGTCGACGTCGAAAAGCAGCCATATTTGGCAGCATTCGTTGCGAACTCATGCAGGAGAAGCGCAACGGGCGTCATCACATTCTCAGCGAGCTCGATATCGAGGCCTTCAATCGTGAACCGCCTGCGCTCTCCCTGCGCCCCTTCCACATAGGGAGCCAGGATCGCTTCGATCAGCGCGTGCAGCGTCGCCGTTTTCCTGAAGCCGGTATCGGCCGTTCCGGAAGCCAGGGTCAGGGCATGTGCCCTCGATAGCGCCCCCAATCGATCGGCGACGATCGAGGCAAGCATCGCCGGCGTCTCGGCGGAAGCAACACTCAGATTGACGATGCTGGTGGCAAGGGCAAACAGGTTCTTCACCCGGTGGTTCATCTCATGCAGCAGGAGCTGCTGCTGCTCGTGGGCCCGGCGCCGCTCGGTGATGTCGCGCGCGATCTTGGAAGCCCCGATGGTCACGCCCTCGGCATCCTTGATCGGAGAGACACTCAGCGAGATATCGACAAGGCTGCCATCCTTGCGCCGGCGGATGGTCTCGTAATGGTCGATCCGTTCACCCGCCCGGATCCGCGCCAATATGGCCGGTTCCTCATTATGCCGGTCGGGTGGGATCAGCATCATTACGGATCGGCCGATCGCCTCGGCGGCAGTATAGCCGAAAAGCTGCTCGGCCCCGGCATTCCAGCTGGTAATGATCCCCTCGAGATTCTTGGAGATGATGGCATCGCCGGAAGATTCCACCAGCGCCGCGAGGCGGCGGGCAGTCTGGTCGCTGTGCTGGCGCTCGATCGCAAAGCCCAGCTGGCGGGCGACGATCAATATCGCTTCACGCTCCTCATCGGTGAAAGGACGGGGCGTGTCGTAACAGAGCACGAACTCGCCGGCCACGCCGTGGCTGACCATGATCGGAATGAAGGCGAGTGCGCCGATGCCCTCGTGCCGGATCAGGGTTGCAAGGTCGGGCGGCAGATCGGCCTGGCTGATATCACCCATATAGATCGCCGCCGGTTCCTGGTCATCCGACCGCCATGGCGAATGCCCCTCGGCGCCGGCGCGATATTGTTCGGTAAGTCGCCGCCAGGCCGCAAAGCGCAGAACACCCTTGCCATCGAAACGCAGGATCGCTGCCCGCGTGCAGCCCAGCATGTCGTGGATGACGTCCAGGGCCACGTCGTAGATCTGATCGAGAGTGCGCGCGCGATAAAGAAGATCGGTGAAGTGGAACAGCGCATTTTGCTGGCGCATCGGATGCGCGAGCGGCGCCTGTTCATCCTGCTCCGGATCCGTCACGCCGGAGACGAGCGCCGGCCTACCGCTCGGCTCCTTCTTGGTTTTCAACGCCGACACAGCCCTGATTGCTTCAAAGACCCGGACCTATTGCCTGATATCCGCTCCCAGACCAAGCGGCAGATGAAATGCGCCGCGCGCCCGAAGCATGGAGAATATCACGATCACAATAGCCAAGCCGTTCGGATAAAGACAATCCAAAACTCGGCCAGCCCGATCTTCGGCCGCTTCGGCAAAGGCCGAGACTGCGTTCATCCGTATCACAACCGAAGCGAGAGAGGACCTCTATCCGGGTCCGGCCTGTTCACGACGTGGTCTCGCCGGCATTGCTGCGGTTCCTGCCTTTGGGCGCACCGGTCTGATCCTTCGGCGTTTCGCCATGTTTGAGCTTCTCCGCCTCTTCGTTCCGTCCATTGTCGTTGGGGCGTCCCGGAGGCTCCTTCGTCCTGGTCTTTTTCTCGGGCATCGTACTCCACTCCGTTGAGGTAGGGACTTCCTGAACGGTCCGGCGACAATTCGGTTCCAATACCAGACACCAGCCTGCCAGCATCACCGCGCCGAGGCCTTGCCCTCTTCCTTCTTCCTGTTGGTAAAGCGCGCATTGCCCAGCCCCGTGCCGATGGTCAATATGCCCCAGCGCTTGACGTCGCCCATGCGAGGCACCTCCGACAGGCCCTGGACCACCGCATCATTATGCAGAACGATGTGGGTTGCCTGCCCGCCAATCTTGGGCACGAATTTGAGCAAGGCCGCCGGCAGGTTGAAATTGGCGCCTTCCCAGTTGGAACCCGGAAGATTCTGACCTCCACGCGCGATGGAACCGTCGGATCTGATGGCTCCCGGACAGCCCACGCCGATCACCGGGGTAAGCCTGATCTTGTTCTTCTCGGCGCGCGAGCGCAGGTCCTGCAGCATCTCGCCGAGACGGCCGATCGCCGCCGTTCGCGCCGGCTCGTCATCGGCATGACGCCAGATCGCGAGCTTTTCCACTTTGGCCCGGCCGAGATCGGCTTGCTTGTCCACCTGGCTCAGCACGATCCCGGCGCGGATGTTGCGTCCACCGATATCCACCGCCAGCATGCCGTCGTGATTGGCCAGCACATAGGGTGGCAGCAAATGCAGGCTGCCGATCAACCCCGCCTCGTCGGGGTGATTGGCGATCGGCACCACTTCCACCGAGACCCCCTCTCCGCTGAGCAGCGCCTGGGTTCTGGCAATCGCCAGCCGCCCTACGCGGCTTTCCCGAAAACCTCCGCCGATGACGATCCGCTCGGTGCGCCGCCAGGAGGCGGTACGCAGGAAGCGGCGGATGACCCCGGAAAGAGACCGCGCGAACTCCTCCAACGCTCCGTGTACCAACGCGGCGCTGTTCAGATCGTCGCCAGTCAGCATCTCGTCGATTTGCTTGCGCTTGATTTCCTCGGTGGCTTCCTCGCCCAGGGGATCCTCGCCGGCCTTGCGGTAGAGCAGGCGCAATTCCTCCAGCTTTTCGAGAAAGGCCCCCGTATTGGCCCTGTCGCCGACAAAGCCCTCCTTGTCGCGCAGGCCGATATTATAGCCGTCCACGCGGACGGATGGCAGCACCTCGCCGCCGTGATTGAGAAATTGCCAGCCCGCCTGCTCGTTCATCCCCGAACCCGTCGATCCCCTCCGAACCCTGCTGCTGGCGACAACCATTCGCGCCCGCGAAAGTTCCCACCACGCCCTGCTGTAAGACCCACCGGCATTTCAGACGTCCGCAAAAATGGCCCATGCCTGGTGGAACCCTCCTCGGCGGGGGTCGTTCGGTAGACGAACAGGCATCGAAACGAGCCATAAGCCGTGGAAACCGGCGCGTTGGGCCCGCGGTTCGCCTGTTTGCAACCGATCCGACAGGGAGACCGACGATGCCTCAAGCATCCTATCGCATCACGGGCAGTGCCGATGGCTGGGTCATCGAGCATGATGGCAAGCGCGGCGGCGGATATGAGCTTCCGGAAGCGGCTTTCGAAACCGCGGTCGCCGCGGCCTCCCTGGATCTCAAGGAACGCCGGGACGTCACCATATCCGTGCAATTCCCCGAAGGCCCCGAAGATACCGAAGCCCTGGCGAGCGGATCCGAACCTGCGCTTCAGCGTGCCGAATTCGACAGCCCCCTCGGCAAGGCGAAGTGACGCCGTCAGGCGCTCAAAGGCAAAAGGAGGATGTGATGAATATCAGGCAGGCCATGACGACCGAAGTTTGTGTCGCCACGCCGGACGAGACGATCCAGAAGGCGGCCCAGCTCATGCTGGGCCTCGATATCGGCATGATTCCCGTTGCTCACGAAGACCGGCTGGTGGGCATGATCACGGATCGCGATATCGCCGTGCGCGGCGTCGCCGCAGGCCGGGGCGCCGATACGCCGGTTCGAGACGTGATGACAGAGGATGTCAAATATTGCTTCGATGACGATGAGATAGAAGACGTTCTTGATAATCTGGGTGAGATCCAGGTCCGCAGACTCCCCGTCGTCAATCGCGACAAGCGTCTGGTCGGCATCGTCTCGCTGAGCGATCTCGCCCGCTCCAGAGCGCCTGACAAGGCAGGAGTCGCCCTCGGCGAAATTGCCCGGCCAGGTGGCGAGCACAGCCAGGCGACGTTCTAGATTTTCCTTCTCGCCTCCCTGCCGTCGGCTTTCCCGAGCCGGCGGCGCATCAGGAGATCCCAACACGCGCTCCGTCCAGGCAGCTGCACCACTTTCGAATTGTCTTCTTCGTCGGGGCACAGGAACCTGAGCGAATCCCTGCCGGCCCACGCGGAAGGAAAGTGCCATGACCAGAACCGAGATTCCCGCCGACGCCATCCTCCAGGGCCAAACGATCCTGGTCGCCGACGACGAAATCATCATCGCTCTCGACATCGAAGACATGCTGATATCAGCCGGAGCCCAGGTTGCCGGCCCTTGCCTGACCCTGGCCTCCGCATTGGAGACCGCCAGCCAGCAACCCATCACAGCGGCTGTTCTGGATATCAGCCTCGGCAAGGACACGAGCGAGCCTGTCGTCGACCTGCTCGCGGCGCGTAGCATTCCCATCGCCTTCTGCACGGGCAAAGTGCTTCCCGAGACCTTGCGGCAGAAGGTTCCCGACGCGCCGGTTCTGGTCAAACCCGTTCTGCATCAGATCCTGCTTGAAACCCTTGTGCGCCTGACCAAGGAGTAGCGATCCGCCCTATCGCCACCCGGACATCGCAAACCGTCCCAATTGCTGCAGGGAACATGTGCAAGTTTGCATCGTTACACAGAAGCACCGGGTGAGATGAAAGCGGAGTGATAGCCCGTTCCAGCGCGAAGATTCACCGGGACGGAAGATACAGCATCCGCATTCGAGCGAACCGGCTCAAAACGAGTGACGATCCATGCAGCAACTCCAGGGCATGCGTCTCCTGATCGTCGAGGACGAGATATTGCTCGCAGGCGATCTGGCTGACTATTTCGAAGAGAGGGGAGCGGTAATCCTCGGACCGGCGTCGACGATCGAGGCTGCGCAATGTCATGTGAGTTCAGCCAATGCAGCCATTCTCGACGTCAACATCAATGGCAAGATGGTCTTTCCGATCGCAGACCGCCTGCTCGCCCTGGGCATCCCATTCGTCTTCTTCAGCAGCTATGACGAAGACATCATTCCCACCCATCTCAGGCATGTCGACAATGTTCGCAAGTCGGGTGGCCGTCACGCTCTGCTTGAAACCCTGTTCGTGGCGCGCCGCAGGACGCAGGACGAAATCAAGGGCATTGACGGGGACCCGAGCGCTGACATCGCCGGGCTTCTCCCCGAACTCAGGCTGAGGGCCCGCCACTATCTTGACGGCAGGGCCGCTGCCGACCGACTGGTCGAGCAAACGCTGCTCGCCGCTATCGATCTGGCAGACCGCAAGCCGCCGGACCGCGATACGCTGCCATGGCTTTGCGACCTCATGGACAGGACCTTCAGGGCCGTCGGCCATCAGCTGCTCGACTGAACGGTTCGCCCGAGTTTCTTCTGCTATTTTTCCATCCGAGCCCGCCAGCCGCGAACACGGCGGAACCGGAGCGGACGACGACGCGTTGATGTTTCATGGTCAATTGCATCGGAAGAAGATATGAGCCGCAACATCGTCTTATTGCTGATTGTCGCAATCGTCGCGGTAGCCGGCATTGGTGCCTATATCTACCATGAGCAGAATAAGAATACTGTGCAGATTACCATCGGAAACCAGGGCGTAAAAATCAAAGGGCCGTCCGACTGAGCCGCGGTGCCAGGCGCCTCAGCGCTGGTCTTCCGTCTGCCCTCGATGCGGACTGCTCCCCTGGAACACCGCTTCTCCTGGAACATTGTCGTGCGAGGATGGTTAGCAAGGCCATAGCAATTCCCCGCCCCCGCCGCATGCGTGGGCGACACATGCGACAGGACCTTTGCAAGTGACTTCCCGGCACAAACCTCCTAGTCTGTCGGCAGGCGAGCGAGGAAACTGCGTCTTGATCTTCCCTGGCTCGTGCAAGTTGCCCCCGACCAACGGCGAGACGAGCAGTTCAGTGGACAGCGATCAGAAAAGCGACAAGGCCAGATCCGCAGACAAGGAAGTGGCGCGCATTCTGGCCCGAGTCGAGCGCGAACCCATTCCCCAGCGTCTGCTCGAACTTGCCTTCAAGCTCCAAAAGGCCCTGAGGGACGCCAAGAAGGCAGACTGACCAGGAAGTGCGCTCGCCCTCCTCTCCCCTTGAAACGCGGAGTGCAAGCCTCGATCACCCTGTCTATCGCTTGGCTGGAATCGTCCGACGAGCCCCCTTCATGCAATGGCCTTCCAGCGGCCAGAATGTGGTCGGATTGATATGGCAGGATAATTGGACAGCTTGTGAGCCCGGCCCAGGGAATGGGATTTGGCCCCGATGGGGTGGCAACGGCGTTATGACTTTCCCAGGTCGTCGGCAGACATCCGATTGGTCGCCTTTACGGTGGCTACAGATGGGAGTTCTTCCAATGAAGCTGTCGCCCACGCACGTCACACAAACACTGAATCAGATCAGGGCCGAACCCGTCGCCGAAAGCCATCCCGTATACAGCCAGTTCGCCCGGTTGTTCGGGGAGCATACGTTCTTTGTCGACGACGAGGGGCTCAACATTGTCGAGCCGATGGCATCGGACAAGGACAGCGCCCAGAAGATGGAAGTGGCCCGGTTGGTAAGGCTGGCCCATTGGTGCGACGAATATCATTCCAGCCTGGTGCCGCAGGTACCGCAAAAGACCGATACCGTGGTCATGCTGAGCAAGGCAGCCTGACGCCCAAGCGTCCCGGCCGCGAGCCGGCGGGATAGGCGCAGCGCGGATTTCGCAATAGGCCGGCGCAGCAGGCCGACGTCATCCGCACCGCTGTTTACACTCGCTTACTTGCGAGGCGTAGCCTTCGCATCTCCGGGAAGAGGTATGCAATGTATGGCAAAGTTTCCCTGTTATTGAGCGGCATCGCAATGGGCGCGGCAACCGCATTCGCCGTCACGCATTCCGACCTGCTCGGCCACGCCAACGCCTCCGCCAGCGATGCCTATCGCGAGCTCAATCGCTTTGGTGACGTCTATGAGCAGGTGCGCGCGAGCTATGTGACCGAGCCCGACGATGCCAAGCTCGTCGCCGGTGCCATCAGCGGCATGGTCTCCGGCCTTGATCCGCACTCGCGCTATGTCGATGCCGCCGGTTTCCAGGACATGCAGGCCCAGACTTCCGGAGCATTTTCGGGAGTTGGCCTCGAGGTCACCATGGAGGGTGATCGGCTCAAGGTCGTTTCCGCCATCGACGATACGCCCGCCGCAAAGGCTGGCCTTCTTTCCGGCGACATGATCACGGCCATCGACGGCAAGTCCACGCAGGGCATGCCCCTGCAGCAGGCCAGCCAGAAGATGCGCGGGCCGGAGAACAGCACGGTCACGCTCACGGTGCGGCGTGGGGGCGATGCACAGCCTGTGGACGTCAAGCTTGTCCGCGATACCATCAAGCTGTCTTCCGTGCGGACCAGGAAGATCGGCGGCGATATCGCCTATATCCGTATTGCCCAATTCAGTGGGAATACGTTCGACGACTTCCTCAAGGCCATGATGGAAGCCGGGGCGGACAAGGGAGGCCGGAACCTTGCCGGTTTCGTCATCGACCTGCGCAACAATCCTGGCGGCCTGCTCAGCCAGGCCGTCGAGGTGGCGGGTGCCCTGATCGGGCGGGGCGAAATCGTCTCCACGCGCGGACGTGGGCCCGACGATTCTCTGCGTTATAGCGCTACGGGAGGCGGCCTCGTTCATACCAAGCCGATCATCGTGCTCGTCAATGGAGGCTCGGCCTCCGCCGCCGAAATCGTGGCAGGCGCGTGGCAGGACCATCGCCGCGCGACGATTCTGGGCACGCGTTCCTTCGGCAAGGGATCGGTTCAGACCGTCTTTCCGCTTGGCGACAACGGCGCCCTGGTGCTGACGACTGCCCGCTACTACACGCCGTCGGGCCGATCGATCCAGGCCAAGGGCATCGATCCGGAAATCGTGGTGAAGCAGGCCATCCCAGCCAATCTGAACCAGCAGGATGCCGCCGGCGGTGAAGCCGGCCTCAAGGGACATCTCGACAGCCAAGGCGACACCGAGCAGGGCGGCTCGTCTGCCTATGTCCCTGACAACGAGAAGGACGATATGCAGCTCAATGCCGCTGTTGAATTGCTCCATGGCATTCGCAAGAACCCATCCTTTCCAGCCGGCGGAGCGGCACGCCGCTAAGCATTCGGGACAGGTGTCGATCCCACAAAATTGCCATTCGAGCGGCAAACGATCGAACCCTTTCCGTGCGATGCTTATCCGTGATGATCCCTGACCACAGAGCGGAAAGGAGACATCATGTACAAGCTCATGTCCGCAACATTCGCCACGATCGTCCTGGCTTCGGGCATTGCCACCGGCTTGGCCCAACCCGCCACCAATCCGGCGGACACACCCAATGACGGCGTTATCGAGCGTGCTCCCGGGAAAATCAGGGCCGTCACGGTCTCAACTCTCGACGAACTCTCGATTCCGCAGCGTATCGCGGCCAATCAGCAGATCGCCGAAACAGGCCCGAGCGAACTGCAACATTTGAGACAGGTCATCGCCGATACGCCCCGCCTGCAAGCCGCACTCGAAGATTATGGCTCGGCGCCGTCCTCGGTGATCGCGATGACGTTCGATGACACGGACGAGGTGACGCTGGTCATCGCCTCGTAAACCGCCTCGGCCCCTTCCCTTGGCAAGGTGCCCTCAAGATCCTGCGGCTCCCTCGGACGGCAGGATCTTGAGATTGCCCGCCTTCGACTTGCCGGTCTTGGCATCGACCACCAGCTCATAGCCCATTCTTTGGCCCTCGCGCACCGTACTGATGCCGCTGCGTTCGAGCTCCCTGATATGCACGAAAGCGTCGATACTGCCGTCATCGGGCGCGATGAAGCCATAGCCCTTGTCGTAATTGAACCATTTCAGGCTGCCGGTGATCATTTCCAATCCCTCCATGGCAGAACGCCACATCGAATTCGAACGCAAGCCGAAGGCATTCGTTCCGATTTGCACGTGGATGGACGGTCGATCGATCGGTGGACAAACGAGCGATGCCGGGGAAGCACTGCATGGAACGATCCGGGCCCAAACCAGGTTGGGAAGATGCGAAGCACGGAACGCCAGGCGTTCCAGGCTTCGTTCGACCGACGCAAGCGTTGGTCGTGGCGGCTCGGCCCCTACAGATCGACCCGAGATCCCCGGGGTCGGGCCGTTCGGCCATCGTCCATGTGGCTCGGTATCCGTGCCTGGGATCGGCCGATGAATCGAAATCTTCGATATGAGGGAGAATTCGAACGATGATCCGAAAATTGAAATCAGGAGAGTATCGCATCTATTCGCGAAAGGTGGATCCCAAGACGGGCAAAAGGCGCAATCTCGGCACGTTTCAATCGAAGGAAGCTGCCCAAAAGCACGAACGCGAGATCCAGTATTTCAAGCGGCACTGAGGGTGGACGACAGACCGGAAGCCAATCGCGCCGGCCTGATCCTCCGGCAGTGCCCGATGGCCAGATGCGCCGCCTCCTCGCTCGTTCACGCCCACTACGCTCAAATCGACCGGACCGCCGCCTGAGCAGAACCTTCGCTGCCTCGTCGGCATCGGCAGAGCAATCATCGCCCGTAACGGCGAGGGCGAACCCCTCGCTCTCCCCCCGTTGATCCTGCCGACGCCCATGGACCATGTCGGGCCTAGGCAACGGTGAGGACACCCAACAGCACCAACAGGAATACGATCAGGGCGATCCCGATCAAGACCCGGGCTCCCGTCGCGGCCGCTCCCGCAAGCGCGGGCATGCCCAACAAGCTGGCTGCGGCAGCAACGATCAACAGAATGAGGATCCAGTGAAGCATGGTAGCACCTCCTTGATGTGGCGCTATCGAACCTCGACGGCCGGCCTTTGTTCCCGCCCCCGCCACCGAGACTGCACCAATCCTGACAGCTGACTTGGGTTCAACCGATCGAATGCTGGCAGGGGCTGTGTATCCGAGTATTTCAGCTCGGAAATACTCTCCACCCCTAGTAGGGTGCTCCGATTTGCCTGCTCGTCTCGATCAGGAGCCATGCCTGACATTCTCTGGACGCGGAGACCTCGCAAATTCGAAAGCGGAACGATCCCCCGGCTGCGCAGTTTTTGCATTGTTGCAACCAGGGATAACGATCATGGCTGATTTGCTTAGAATATTTGCGGCGGCCGGCATGGCCATCTCCGTCGCAGCCTGCGCGAGCGACAATCCGGGTGATCGCGCCGCCGGCGGCGCGGTTATCGGCGGCGTCGGTGGCGCAGCTGTGGGTGCTGCCGTCTCGAACCGGCATCCCGGCCGCGGTGCGCTCATTGGCGGCGCCATCGGTGCCGTCGGAGGGGCTGCCGTAGGTGCCGCGACGACACCGCCCAGCAGCGGCCGGTCATGCGCGCGGATCGGATATGATGAGTATGGCAACCGTGTATGCACCGCCTATTACTGATGTTGCGGTCCGGAGCTGTTCCCAGCTCCGGACCGCGACGCGTGCAGCCACCGCGCGCCGTGCTCCTTCCTCCGACCGAGATTGGAAGGTCTCGATCACCAGCCATTTCCTGGGTGCGCGCCGGCAGATCGTCTGGCCTTGATGCCGATCGACAGCGCGCATTCCGGTAACGTTGAAAGATGCAACAGTCTGGGTCGCAAAGCATTGCTTCGACGATTCTTGGCATTGATCTGCAGGCGAGTTACGGCACAGGCCGGCCCGCATGAGAGCCCGCATACCTCCCCGAATGCTCAAATGCCACCGACCCTGGTCGGATTCATCATTTGGGTCTCGGGCCGGCACCAGATCTGGATCGGCCTATGCGCCATTTTGCTGTTCGTTGCGGATACGGTGCCGCTCGAGGTGCAGCGGCGCCTGGTCAACGCCGCCGTGAAGGGCGGAGATGTCTATAACGTGCTGATACTGGCGATGATGTTCGCCGCCCTGACCTTTCTGCAGGGCCTGATCAAGATCGGCCTCAATCTCTATCGCAATTGGATCGGCGAGTCGGCCGTGCGGTGGCTCCGAAACGAGATCTCACATGTTGCGCAGCGTCCCGACTCCAAACTGCCTTCGGGTAAGGCCGGCGGCGTCGAAATCGCCATGGTCGTCGCCGAAGTCGATCCGATCGGCGGCTTTGTCGGCGCGAGCCTTTCTGACCCGATCCTCCAGATCGGCATCTTGCTGTCGGTGTTCGGCTATCTCATCTATCTCCAGCCGTTGATGGCCCTCGTCGGCGTCCTCGTGTTTCTGCCGCAGTGTTTCCTGGTGCCGCTGATGCAGGGGGCGATTAACCGCCGAGTGGGGGCTCGCATCTGGGTGCTGCGCAAGATCAGCGTGATGCTGGTCGACACGCTGCAACGCGACGAGACGACCAATCATTCTCAATCGAGACGCGTCGACCAGGTATTCCGCCTGAACATGAGCATCTTCAGGCTCAAATTCGTGCTCAGCTTCACGATGAACTGGCTCAACTCTCTGGGGACGGCGGTCATCCTGGGAATTGGCGGCTATTTCGTCGTTCAGGGCCGGACGGAGATCGGAACCGTCGTCGCCTTCGTCGCCGGGCTCGCAAAGATCAACGATCCCTGGAGCGATCTGGTGAACTGGTATCGCGATTATCGGGTGATCCAGGCCCGCTATCACCTGGTTTCCAGTGCCTTGCGCAATGCCGGTACGAAGGCAGACGGTCGCGAGCGGCCAAGCTCTCTTTCGCCACCGCGGGAGTGATGGCCGCGCATCCGAATGATGGGACCGGCCTTCCTGGCCAACGGGCCATTCGACGGCCCGCGCCGGAACCATCGCCCTCCCCTCGTGTTTCTCGCAAGGAGGTAGGAGATGACATCTTCAATGTTCACCCAGCCGATCAATATCGACGGCATCACCATCGGCGACGCAAACGAGGCCGCGGATTATCTGCTCAACAACTGGCCCGCCGACAGCGGCGAGCGGTATGACTTCGCCAAGCGCGTCTGTCTCGAGGCGATCGAAGGCAAGCGTGATCCCGAAGACGCCAGGGCCGCTTTCCTGCTCGCCGCGGAGGAAGCCGGGGTGATCCTCACATGATCACTCCCTGCCATCGGAACGAAATGTCCCCACCGCAGTTCGATTAACCGGAGGGTTGACATGTATAACCGCGCTTGGCTGCGCCCGGTCGAGCTCCAGACCTATATCGGTGATTACCGCATAGTTGGCTCGACGGACGAAGCCGTCATCTTTCTGCTCAAGCACTGGCCCATCGATTCCGATGGCGAACCGGCTGCAGGGCGTCAGGGATTCCTGGAGGCCCTTGAAGGAGCGGAGGCCGGAGATGCCCGGGCCGTGTTCATCGAGGCCTGCCTGCAACTCGAAATGCATGTGATCGGATGATCGGAGAGGAAAAGCCCGAGGCCATGGCTGCAGGAACCGGCATGCACCGACAACGTTTGAGTTTAGGAGGTGTGCCATGGCCATGAAAATCTGGAGCAGCCCCGTGAAATTCGAGATCGGCGCAGGTCAGTTCCGAGTGGTTGCCTCATGCGAGGAAGCCTCTGACTTCCTGCTGAATCATTGGCCAACCGAAGGCGGAGACAAACATCTGCTTGCCAGACGCGCGTGTCTCGATGCCTTGGCCGGATCGCTCCCCGCCGATCACGCCCGCAGGGCCTTTATCGAAGCCTGTGAAGAATCCGGCATGCATGTCACGCAATGAGGGAGAGTACGATGCCCGATCCGAAAGAACCGAAGCCCGCGACTCCAGCGCCGACGGAAAGCCCTCCGCCCATGCCGGAGCCAAACCCGAAACCCCCGAATGAAGTGCCCATCGTGCCGCCGCCGCCGGGAAACACGCCGATCGCGCCGGATGTGCCCAACCCGCCGGAGATGCCCCCTTTGGTCGATCCCAACCAGATATGACCGAAAGCGCCCCTGACGATGCCTTCCAAATAAGCTCGGACATCATTTGCTTTCATGCTACGCTGCGGGCGTAGCATGACGCTTCGCTTTTGAAGGGAAGACAACGGCAAGCCGAGCCGACATCCTTCCCGAAAAGCTCACCACGGTTGGCGTGGAGCGCTGGCGGAAGGCCAGCATGCCGTAACCTCATACGATATGTCGGAGCCTTCGGCCCGTTTCCGGCCTGATGGACGAGAGGAACACTATGGATACCCTGCCCTGGAGTCGACCGGTCCGATTTGAGACCGATGTCGGGCGATACCGCATTCTCGTCTCGACGGAAGAAGCATCGCATTTTCTGCTCAATGACTGGCCCCAAGTCACTGGACCGCGGCTTATCGACGCTCGCCGTATCTGCCTCGACGTCATGGCGGGCGCGGACGAACCCGACAATGCCAGAACCGCGTTCGTCGCGGCCTGCAAGGAAGCCGATATACGCGTGATGCCGTGAAGGAGGTTCGGATGGCCGCTTCGAAGCATCGGAAACCACTGGACGGTCCGTTCCGCGGAACCAGGAAGAAGGGGCCTGGCGTCGAAGAGATTTCACCGGACGAAACACCGATCATACGGCCAAAGGTCGACTATCCTGCCCAGGCGGACGATAAACCTGTCCTGGAGCCCTATCCGCAGCCCGCCAAGAGAAGGAAAGGCGGAACTGATCGGATGCATGTACTCTGACGGCGCTCCGACGCTGGTACCCGGCCATCCCGCTCGCCGTCATTCCAAAGACGACGAATGGCTTCTGCCCACCGCCCGCCATCGAGGGTAGCGGGCCAGAGAAGGCTTTGCGCATTTTTCGCAAGAGGGGAACACCCGGATGGAAGCACCGGTCTGAGCGGCTCGGCCGCCGAGGTCGGTGTGATCGGCATTGGCCGAGCCGCCTCGGCTGATCTCACCATCAGCCGAACGATACGCCGAATGCTTTCGCATCGATCGTCTCGCACCTTCCAAACAGGTATCTCGATTCTTTGTTCCCTACTCGTGCAACGGCCCGGCTCTCGGACCTGGGGGAAAGGTCGGCAACGAGGAACCGGACCGCCGGACTCTACACTGCGAGGCCGGTCATTGGGCGACAAAAGGCATCCACGACCTCACCCTTTCCGAACCATGAGGGACCATGGCTGTTCCCGCTAAAATGCGTGAAACACACGGCTCGGCGAAACTTTCTCTGGGAGGAACGCTGGCCAGGCCGCCTCGTCGGCAACACCCCATTGCCAAGCAGCACGACTGGCTCCGGAGCCGATGGCCTCAGCCTAGCGGCATTGTCGATCGAACCGCCCAGGCTCCCTTATAGTCGAGACTGCCATGCTCATCCAACGTCGCCGCGACAGGGGTCAGCACCAGCTGCGCACCAGCCGCGGCAACCGCCACTTCTTCTGCGGTATGAGCGAGAATACGGCCGATCAGGGGTTCTCCCACCCCTGGCACCAGCGTTATCGGAGCACCTTCGTAAAAGTCAGGCTGGCTATGGCCAGGGGCGGGGGAGAATGTGACGATGCTCCCCACCGCAAGAGGCTCGGGAATGTCGGAAACCATGGGTGCTCTTCCTTCAGGTGCCGCGAAAGTCTTCAAGCGATATCGCTGCGGGTAGTATGGCTGCTGCTGCATTGCGCTCAGGCCGAGCCCTCAAATTCGGGTCGCGTCATCAACGCGTCGAAGTGTTCGACTTCGAAGATCTGAGGTGTCTTGCCGGGATCCCGAACAGCCGAAAAATCCGTGAACTGGTCTGGGTGGGCCCTGGCCTGCCGATACCGCATCACGGCTTCCTTCAAGCTGATGTCATGGCCTTCGAAACTGACGATTTCTTCGGGATCGTAATCAAACATCGAGGTCATTGTGCTGCCCTCCCCAGCATCGAACCCGCGAACGGTACGAAAGATCCCGTTGCGACGTTCATCTGCAGCAATGCCACGCGAAACTTTCAGCCTCGCCGCTGGTTCCAGGAAACGACGCGATCGGGAAAGTTCCATGCCAGAAGCCGATTGCCCGCCGCCGCGGGCGACCTATCGTTTGCAGCTGAACGCCCGCTTCAATTTTGCGGCGGTCGAAGCCATAGCCGCCTATCTCGCCCAATTGGGAGTGAGCCACGTCTATGCCTCCCCGTTCCTGAAAGCGAGGCCGGGCAGCAGCCATGGCTACGACATCGTCGATCACTCGGCCCTCAATCCCGACCTCGGCACCAAGGAAGATTTCGATCTGATGATGCAGGCCCTACGCGCCAACGACCTGGGCCTGATCCTCGATTTCGTCCCCAACCATATGGGCGTGAACGGTGCCGACAATCCCTATTGGCTCGACGTGCTCGAATGGGGCCAGGAGTCGGCCTATGCCGGCTGGTTCGACATCGACTGGCAGCCCGAACCTTCGCATCTCAGGGGCAAGGTCCTGGTCCCCGTTCTCGGCGACCAGTACGGCGCAGTGCTTGCCGGTGGTGGTCTCGAGCTATGTTTCGATGCCAGGGCCGGGGAGATCGCCATCTGGGCTCACGGCGCCCACAAGCTCCCCATCCATCCCGGACATTATGGCCGTGTCCTTGGGATCGACCATGCCGCGCTCGAAAAACTGAGCGATGCCTTCTCCCACCTCGAAGGGTTCCACCCGCATGAACAGCGCAGGGCCGGACAACTCAAGGCCGATCTCGCCGCTTTGGTCGCAGCAGAACCGACGGTGGCGGAGGCCGTCGCGGAGCGTCTGGGGCGTTTCGCCGGCATGGCCGGAAAGCTGGAGAGCTGGAAACGGCTCGACCGGCTGATCGCCGACCAGCATTGGCGCGTGGCCCATTTCCGTGTGGCCGCCGACGATATCAACTACCGCCGCTTCTTCAATATCAGCGATCTTGCCGGCTTGCGCATCGAACATGAGGAGTTGTTCGACCACGCCCATCGCTTTGTCTTCGAGTTGATCGCCGAGGGCGTGCTGGACGGGTTGCGCATCGACCATATCGATGGCCTGCTGGATCCCAAGACATACTGCCGGCGCTTGCGCGAGAAAGCGCCGCGGCCAATCTACCTGGTCGTCGAGAAGATCCTCGGAGAAAACGAGGAACTGCGGGAGGATTGGCATGCCGACGGCACGACCGGCTACGAATTCGCCAACCTCCTTACCAATCTGCTGATCGACCCGAGCGGCCAGGCGCAGCTTGATGAGCTTTATCGCCGCTTCACCGGTGAGCGGCACAGCTTCAAGGCCATCAGCCGCGAGGGCAAGCTGGCCATCATGGCAGACGAAATGGCCGGCGAACTCGACGGGCTGGCTCGCGAGGCTGCCCGCATTGCGCGTTCCAATCCGCGCACTGCCGATTTCACCCGCAATGTCCTGCAGCGTGCACTCAGGGAAATCGTCGCCGGGTTTCGTGTCTATCGGACCTATGTCGATGCGGAGGGTGCCAGCGCTGCCGACCTTCAGGAACTCGAAAGTGCCTTCACCCAGGCGCGGCGCTCGGGGCGTGGCATAGACCATTCGGTGTTCGACTTCCTGTTCTCACTGCTCGGCGGCGAGGCCGTTGCAAAGCCCGGCAGCGGTTTCAGCCGGCAGGACGTCATGCGTTTTGCCATGCGGTTCCAGCAATATACCGGGCCGATCATGGCCAAGGGGGTCGAGGATACCGCCTTCTACCGCTACAACCGCTTCATTGCCGCCAATGAGGTTGGCGGCCACCCCGGCCATCTCGGCGCCAGCGTCGAGGCTTTCCATACCGCCAATCTCGCCCGCCATGCGGGCGCCATGCTCGCGACGTCGACGCATGACACCAAACGTGGCGAGGACTGCCGGGCACGCCTTGCCGTTCTCAGCGAGATCCCGGTGGATTTTACCGAAGCCACCGCCCGCTGGCGGTCCATGCTCGACGGAAACGAGACCAGGCCTGATGGCAACGACATCTTCCTGCTCTTTCAGTTGCTCGTGGGTGCCTGGCCCGTGGACCTCGTCTCCACCGATATCGGGGCGTTGGAGCGGTTCCAGGAGCGCCTGCAGCTGGCCATGCTCAAATCGGCGCGCGAGGCCAAGGTTCACACCAACTGGGCAGCGCCCGACGAGATTTATGAAAAGTCCCTGCACGACTATGTTGCGGCCGCTTTCGCGAACCAGGATTTTCTTGCCGATTTCATCGGCTTCGAAAAACGCGTCATCGAACTCGGTGCTGCCAATAGTCTCACGCAGACCGTGTTGAAGTTCACCGTGCCCGGCGTTCCCGATATCTATCAGGGGGCCGAGGCCTACGATTTCAGCCTGGTCGATCCGGACAATCGCCGCCCGGTCGACTGGGCCTGGCGCCGAGAGAGCCTGGGAAACATTCGGCCGGTCGCGCGAGACAACCTTCTCGATGGAAGCGCCAAATTGGCCACCATCGCCAAGCTGCTCGAGTTGCGCCGCCGGCATGAAGCCTTGTTTGCCGCAGGAGACTATCGGCCCATCGAGATGGCAGGCGATCGCGTCATCGCCTTCTCGCGACAGCATGGCGACTGCGCCCTCGTCGTCGTGGCCGCGCGGTTCCCCGGTCGTGGCGCCATCGACGGCTTTCTGCCCCTCGCCCACCATTGCCCCGTCTATGGCGATCTCCTCTCTGGACGCCAGATCACCTCCGGCAAGGAAGGCATCGATCTTGCTATGCTGCTGGCAGAGCTGCCCGCCGCCGTGCTGGTGCCGCAGACACCGCCGGCAATCCGGCACTCGCAGCCATGATCATGCCGCCAGGCCGCTACGAACCACGCTTCGGCCCCGTCCTGCGCGACGGCAAGGTTCTGTTTCGCCTTTGGGCACCCAGGCAATGCCGGGTCGGCCTGCAATTGGGACAGACGACATATCCGATGCAAAACCATGGCGGCTGGCATTGCCTGCCGGTGGCCGCCGACTTTGGTGCCCGATATCGCTTCGTGTTGGAAGACGGCATGACCGTGCCGGATCCGGCCAGCCGCTTCCAGCCCGAGGACGTCCATGGTCCGAGCGAGCTGGTCAACCCGGCGGCCTATCGCTGGCGCAATACGGACTGGCAGGGACGCACCTGGCACGAAACGGTGCTTTACGAGCTTCATATCGGTACTTTCACGCCGGAAGGGACTTTCGCCAGCGCGGCGCAACGGCTCGACTATCTCAAGGAACTGGGGGTGACCACCATCCAGCTCATGCCGGTGGCCGATTTTCCGGGGAAGCGCAACTGGGGCTATGATGGCGTCCTTCCCTTCGCGCCGGACGCAGCCTATGGGCGGCCGGAGCAACTGAAAGCCTTCATCGACGAAGCACATGGCCTCGGCCTCTCGGTGCTGCTCGACGTCGTCTACAATCACTACGGAGCCGAGGGGAACTATCTGCCGCTCTATGCTCCCGTCTTCACCGAACGCCACCAGACCCCTTGGGGCCCTGCCGTCAACTATGACGACGAAGGGTCTGCCGAGATCCGGGCCTTCACCATCGAAAACGTGCTCTATTGGCTGGAAGAGTTCCGCCTCGACGGATTGCGTTTCGATGCTGTGCACGAGATACGCGATGCCGGGGACCGTCATCTCCTTGCCGAGATCCGCGCCGCGGTCGGCACCCTCATCGGCAATCGTCCTGTCCATCTCGTGCTGGAGAATGAGGAAAACAGCGCCGAATGGCTCGCCCGGCAATCGGAAGGAACACCGGCCTTCACCGCACAATGGAATGATGACGTCCATCACGCACTGCATGTGGCCGTGACCGGCGAAAATGCAGGCTATTACGGGGACTATGCCCATCGGCCTGAATTGCTCGGCCGCGCCTTGGCACAGGGCTTTGCCTTCCAAGGCGAAACGATGGCCTATCGCGGCAGTCGTCGCGGGCAACCCTCGGCCCATCTGCCGCCGGATGCGTTCGTCGCCTTCCTGCAGAATCACGACCAGATCGGCAATCGCGCCTTTGGCGACCGCATCCACCACCATTATCCGCTCCGAGCCGTGAAGGCCGCCGCGGCGGCCTATCTCCTGGCACCGCAGATCCCCATGCTGTTTCAAGGCGAGGAGTGGGCCGCCTCTACGCCTTTCACGTTCTTCTGCGACGTCGAGGGTGAACTGGCCAATGCGGTGCGCGAGGGGCGGCGCAACGAGTTTTCGCGCTTTCCCGACTATGCCGATCCGCAAGCGCGCGAAGCCATTCCCGATCCCGTCAGCGAACAGACCTTTCGCTCAGCCAAATTGCTGTGGCCGGAACGGGAGAGGCCCCTGCATGCGGACATGCTGAATTGGTACCGGCACATCCTATCGGTTCGAGCCACGAAGATCGTACCGCTCATACCGACCTTCCTGCAGGCCGGTATGTACACAGTCGACGAGAACGGGGTCGTCTGCGTCGATTGGCGCAGCACCAGCGAAACGGTGCTCCGCCTCGTTCTCAATCTCAGCGACACGCCGAAGCCGATGGAGACGGCCATCCAGGGCCAGCCCATCTGGACAGAAGGTCAATGGGAGGGCGCAACGCTCGGCGCCTGGACCGCAATTTGGACGCTTGAAACACCGGAGAGGCCGCCGGCGTAATGTGTCTCGACGACGCCGGCAGCCCCACCAGCGTAGCCAGGAGGCAATTTCTCCCGCATCGTCCCGATCTCATGTAGAATGCGTGTCTCAGACATAGCGAGGCTGCGTCCCGAGGGCTTGAATCGGCGCTCATATGCCAGGACGGCACTGCTTAGATGGCAAAGCTATCCCCTGCCCAAATCCGTGCATTGACCGCGCTCGAGGCGGGCGTCGAAGTCAGGATGACGCCCGGTGGCGTGCCGATCGGGCACATGCCCGACGGCGTTCGATCACATCGGACCTTTTGGCGTCTGCGTATCCTGGGCTTCGTTGCCATCAAGCCCCGGCCATCGGCCAATTACTGGGAAATTACAGAGGCTGGCAGAACCGCGCTGCAGGCGGAGAAGTAGCGCAACAGGCAGGCCCGATCGGCCCCCTAGATCGCCTTCGACCGTCGACGCCGGCCATTTTCGGGCATGACCAATAACGGAACCAAAGCCTAAAAATCTGCTCCAGAAGGCAGCAGGACTTTTGGGGGATGCAGCAGGCATCCCCGAGCCAGGGCGACGGCCGATGAGACGGACGTGAGGAACTATCGCGCCGCTCATCGGTTGAGTCCTTGTCGACTTTATACAGCCCAACTCGCCCGCTGCCTGACAGGCAGGCGGGCTGTTCTTTTCCAAGAGGAGAAGGCGTAGAGGGCGCTCGCGAACGCGAGAAGCGACACGCAGTGGGCATCATGCCCACGGTCCTAGTACAGGGCCTGCTAACCCCAAAGGAGCAGGACCGGTGAAACCGATTTTCTGTATTTTCGAACGCAGCTTCGACCGCCATCCGATCGAGGTGAACGTGAATCTCATCCTCTATCTGGAGGGCAATGACGACGGCACGACGACCATGTATTTCAGGAGAGACGAATTCGTGGTCGTCAGGGGCACCCTCGCGGACACCCGCAGGCATATCGAAACCTGCACGTCGATGACCCCGCCGGCGGACGTCGCAGCCTGAAAACAAGGAGCAATTGCCGCCGGCAGGAAACCCGCATTGCTCCCTTCCCCTGCTTGCCCGCTCGCTGCCCCCATGCGCGGCGGGCTTTTTTTTAACCATGGGATTTCAGGCGGTCTTGATCCCGAAAACGCCATTGCTAGATTTCCGCACTGGAAGAGCCATCATTGCGCTCGCGTTTGTGTGGGATGGTAGGAATGGACGAAGCGCAGGAGACGACGGGTCGTTCTGAAGGGACAGAGACCAAAATCCCGATATTCTGCACATTCGAACGAAGTTTCGACCGACATCCGATCGAAGTGAACGTGACTCGCATCTGCTATATCGAGGGCAATGAGCCCGACAGCTCGACCCTGTATTTCGACAGGGAGCACTTCGTGGTCGTTCATGGCAAGGCCGAGCAGATCCGGGCACGGATCGAAACCCGGGTTTGGCAGTCGC
>NZ_JBQEPH010000031.1:0-62986 GCF_052045555.1 Labrys sp. 22185
GCCGCCAAGGCCGGCGAGGTCGCCCTCGACGGCAGTGGCGGCAACTCGCCCTTCGTCACCGCCCTCACCACCAACCTGCAGAAGCCCGGCATCGAAATCGGCAAGCTGTTTCGCCTGGTGCGCGACGACGTGATGAAGGCGACCGACCGCAAGCAGGAACCCTTCACCTATGGCTCCCTGCCCGGCGAAGATTTCATCTTCAATCCGGGCTGAGGACAACAGGCATGAGTCGGAGTGAGAAACCGGAAACCGCCGCAATGCGTCGATTGAAACCGCCCATTCTCGGAACACTCCTTGCCGTGATCCTCGGCACGAGCTTGGCCGCCGCCACGACGGCCCAGGGGCAAACGAAACTCACGGCCACCGAGCTGCAGCGCTATATCGATATCTGCTTCAAGGCCAAGGATGGCAACGAAAACGTCGCAGCCTGCACGGCCGCCCTCTCCGCCGGCGAGAAGCAATTGTCGAAACCCAACCGCGCTATGGTGCTCTATAGCCGCGCGATCGGTTATACCAAGCTACAGCAATTCGACCCGGCGGTTGCCGATGTCACCAAGGGGCTGGCTCTCACCCCTCAATCGGCGAAACACTATACGCTACGCGCGCTCCTCTACAGAAAACAGGGCAAGAACGACTTGGCTCTCGCCGATTTCAAAGAGGCGGTCAATAAGGGAGCGAAGGGCGCAGGAGACTATGCCGACCGTGGCAGGAGTTATTTCGACGTCGGCGATTATGAAAAGGCACTTGGCGACTTCGATACCTCCCTGCGCACGGCACCCGACAATGCCATGGTTCACGGCTACCGTGGCGTGGCGCTGCTGAGATTGGGCCGGGTCAACGAGGCTGTCACCGACCTCACCTTTCAGATCGAGAAGGGAGGAAACAATGTCATCCCGGGCGATTACACCCATCGCGGCTTTGCTCTGATCGAATTGGGTAAAGCGGACGAAGCAAAGGCCGATTTCGCCAAGGCCGAAGCGCTTGCCACAGGAAAGATCGAAGGAACCAGTACGCCGGAGGCCTATTGGTATGTCGACCGCGCCTTCGCGCGGGCGCTCGGAGACAATCCGGACGGCGCCGTCGCCGATATCTCCCGCTATCTGTCGACCCAGGCCCAGACCGCCGATGCCTTTCAAGCCCGGGCCCTCGCCTATGCAGCCAAACGGAACTACCGGGATGCGTTGGCCGATTTTTCCCAGGCCATCAATCTGGATCGGAAGAAATTGTTCATCCTACGCCAGCGCGGCGATGTCTATCTGGCCGCTGGGCAGCCCGAACTGGCAATCGCCGACTATCAGGCCCAGCTGAGCCAGATAGCCGGGAACGCCCTGGCCATGACCGGGCTCGAAAAGGCCAAGCAGGCCATGGCCGCCAAGCTGCAGGCTTCCGCCACGCCGCCACAGAGTAACAGTGCCCCGGCCACCGGCGGCGCCCCGCCAGCCCAGGCCAAAGCCGAGCTCGGCCGCCGGGTGGCCCTGGTGATCGGCAATTCCAACTACGCCAATGTCGCCGCCCTGCCGAACCCGAAGAACGATGCCGCCAAGGTCGCCGACACCCTGCGCAAGATCGGCTTTGCCGAGGTGACACTGGCTGAAGACACCGATTTCCGCAGCCTCAACCGCGCCCTGCAGGACTTCGCCAGCCAGGCCGACGGGGCCGATTGGGCGGTGATCTACTATGCCGGCCATGGCATCGAGATCGCCAACACCAATTATCTGGTGCCGGTCGATGCCAAGCTCGCCTCGGATCGCGACGTCACCTTCGAGGCCGTGCCGCTCGATCGGGTGATGGCTGCCAGCGAAGGCGCCAAGGGCATGCGTCTGGTCATCCTCGATGCCTGCCGCAACAATCCCTTCCTGGCCAACATGACCCGCAAGACGGCAACACGCGCCGTCTCGCGCGGCCTCAGCCGGGTCGAGCCGGATGGCGGTACGCTCGTGGTCTATGCCGCCAAGGCCGGCGAGGTCGCCCTCGACGGCAGTGGCGGCAACTCGCCCTTCGTCACCGCCCTCACCACCAACCTGCAGAAGCCCGGCGTCGAGATCGGCAAGCTGTTTCGCCTGGTGCGCGACGACGTGATGAAGGCGACCGACCGCAAGCAGGAGCCCTTCACCTATGGCTCCCTGCCCGGCGAAGACTTCATCTTCAATCCGGGGTGAGGGCTGGGGTGTGGACCATCCATGTTCTCCAGGGAACTGCAGCCTCCCGCAGCTATGGCGAGAAGCTCCAAGGTGCAGGAATGCGCCCAAGCTCAGGCCCCTGCGGCCTGACGATCAAAATCTTGGCCAAACCTATCGATCCGGGGTTCCCCAATGTTGCGCTTGAAGACGATCGCCGCCCTGATCGGGCTGACGCTGGCCATCGCCACTCCGGCCGCGGCGCAGATCATCGACTATGCCCGCTTCGAGAAAGCCAAGAGGATCGGCGATCAATTGAGCAGCACGCAACTGCGCCAGTTGCAATCCGACCTGTCGTGGAACACCGGCTACAACAGCCTCACCAATTTCCCCCTCTGGGGCAGTTTTGACGAAGCGACCTTCGTCGCGATCCGGAATTTCCAATCACACAATCTGAGAAGCCTGAACATCAAGCCGCTCGAGGAAAACAGCATTCCCTCGCCCGAGTTGATCAAGCTCGCCCGCACCAAGGCGGCCAAGCAGAAAGCTCTGCTCGACTTCAGGACCGCCAGTGCCCAGGGCATGACCATCGACTATCCGGCCTCGCTGCTGCCGGCCCGCGAGGAAACGCCGACGGGCCTGCGCCTGCGGGCGCCACGCTGGGACATGAGCGTGGAACTACAGGCCTTTTCGGCAGGAGACATGCCATTCGAGGGGCGCTTCGAGGCTATGAAGGCCACGCCGGAGGTGACCCGAATCGTCCAGGCCAAGCTGTTCAAGGCACGGGCGGGGCGTAACCCCACCTATTTCGTGCTGTTCGGCACCAAGGACAGCCTGGGCTTTTATGCCCGCTTCATCAAGGGCGCCGACGGTTCGGCGCGGGGCATGATCATCCGCTGGAACGCCGACACCGGCAAGGACACCACACAGATGGTGGAGATGTTCGAGGCCTATGATGCCTTTGGGGTCATGATCGGCTCGCTGCGGCTGGATGACGACGACAGTGGCTCAGCAGCGGAGGCGCCGCTTTCCGAGATCGCCGATCTCAGGGCCAATCGCCAGCTCTGCGGACAGGCCAAGGTGGCCGACGACATCGTCAAGGCCTGCAGCGACGTGCTGGCGGTGGGTGATCTGCTCCTGCCCCAAACGCTGGCCGTCACCAATTCGAACCGGGGCTGGGGCTTCTACCTCAAGGGCGACTACGACAAGGCCATCGCCGATTACAACGAAGCCATTGCCCTGCGCCAGGATGACGATCTCTCCTTCTCGGGGCGTGGCTATGCCCGCTTCGCCAAGGGCGACAATGCCCAGGCCATTGCCGATTTCGACCAGGCCCTGCGCCTGAAACCCACTCGGACGGAACTGCTGAGCTACCGCGCCTCCGCCGCCCTCAGGCTCGGTCGTCTGCAGGAAAGCGTCGACAACATCACCTCGGTGGTCGCCGGCGGCAAGGCCGCCACCCCCGACTACCTCAATCGCGGCGTGGCGCTGCTCGAGCTCGGCCGCAAGGACGAGGCCGCATCGGATCTGAGCCGCGCCGTCGATTCCGCCAACGATGAACTGACGGCCGATCCCGGCAAGAATGCCTATAGCCTGATGTACCGCGCCATGGCCAAGGCCTATGGCAACGACCCGGATGGTGCCATCGCCGATGCGACGCGCTTCCTGTCGACCACGCCGCAATCCCCCGAAGCTTTCCACGCGCGCGGGCTGGCCCAGGCGGCAAAGCAGGACTATGCCGCAGCCATCGTCGACTATACCCAGGCCATCAGCCTCGGGCGCAAGAGCTTCATCCTGCGCCAGCGCGGCGATGCCTATCTCGCTGCCGGCCAGCCCGACCTCGCCGCCGCCGACTATCTGGCGATGCTGCGCCAGTTTCCCTCCAATCCGCTGGCAGCCGCCGGCCTGGAAAAGGCCAAGCAGGCGCTGGTGCAGAAGTTCGGGTCCGCCAATCCGCCGGCGACCGGACAGGCCACGCCGGCAACTTCGACGCCGGCCCAGGCACCGGTGTCGATGGGCAGGCGTATCGCCCTCATCATCGGCAATGGTGCCTATACCGGCACCAGCCCCCTGCCCAATCCCAAGCGTGACGCGGCGCGGCTGGCCGAGACCTTCCGCAGCATCGGCTTCAGCGACGTCACTTTGGTGGAGGACCTCGACGTCCAGGGCTTCAACCGCGCCCTGCAGGAATTCTCGGACAAGGCGGCGCAGGCCGACTGGGCCGTCGTCTATTATGCCGGCCACGGCATGGAGGTCGACAATGTCAACTACCTCATCCCGGTCGACGCCAAGCTCGAGAAGGAGCGCGACATCCTGTTCGAAGCCGTACCGCTAGACCGGGTGATGGCAGCGGGCGAAGGCGCCAAGTCGCTGCGCCTGGTCATCCTCGACGCTTGCCGCAACAATCCCTTCGAGGGCTCGATGGCCAAGAAGAGCGCGACGCGGGCCGTCACGCGCGGCCTCAGCCGCGTCGAGCCCGACGGCGCGAGCCTGGTTGTCTATGCCGCCAAGGCCGGCCAGGTGGCGCTGGACGGGGCGGATGGCAATTCGCCCTTCGTCACCGCGCTCGACACCAATCTGCGCAAGCCCAATGTCGAGATCGGCAAGCTCTTCCGCCTGGTGCGCGACGATGTGATGAAGGCGACCGAACGCCAGCAGGAGCCCTTCACCTACGGTTCCCTGCCGGGCGAGGACTTCTTCTTCAATCCGGGGAAGTAGGGAGTGGGAGTGCGCTTTGAGAGGAGAGCTTCACCCCTCATCCCCCTGCCGGGACCTTCTCCCACAGGGGGAGAAGGAGCTTGAATGGGAATAGGCCGTGCCAAATGAGGTCCCTTCTCCCCTTGCGGGAGAAGGTGGCGGCAGCCGGATGAGGGGGGCCGGCGCGCGCGCCCTCAGACCTCGAAACAGGCGACCAGGCGATCGTGCTTCAGCTCCAGGCCCGGTCGTTCGTCCCGGCAATGCGGCTTGACGATCGGGCAGCGTGGATTGAAGGCGCAGCCCGTCGGCGGGGCGAAGGGCGAGGGCAACTCGCCCTGCAGCACGATGCGCTCGCGCTTGCGGTCGGGATCGGCCTGCGGCGTCGCCGACATCAGTGCCCTGGTATAGGGGTGCTGCGGCGCCGAGAACAGGGCGTCGCGCGTGCCCATCTCGACCGCCCGTCCCAGATACATCACCATCACGTCGTCGGCGATGTGGCGCACCACCGACAGGTCGTGGCTGATGAAGATATAAGCGAGCTTGAACTCCTGCTGCAGTTCGGCGAGCAGGTTGAGCACCTGCGCGCGCACCGAGACGTCCAGGGCCGAGACCGGCTCGTCCAGCACCAGGATCTTCGGTCGGAGCATCAGGGCCCTGGCGATGGCGATGCGCTGGCGCTGGCCGCCTGAGAACATGTGCGGATAACGCAGCGCCTGCTCGGGACGCAGGCCGACCCGCTTCATCATGGCAAGGGCAGCTTCGCGCCGTTCGCCCGAGCTCATCCTGGTGTTGACCAGCAGGGGCTCCTCCAGCGCCTGCGCGATGGTCTGGCGCGGATTGAGAGAGCCGAAGGGGTTCTGGAACACGATCTGGATTTCGCGGCGCAGGGTCTTGCGCTGCTCCGCCGTCGCCAGCTTCACATCGATGCCACCGATGGTCAGCGATCCCGCACTGGGCTGCTCGATCATGGTCAGCAAACGCGCGAGGGTCGACTTGCCGCAGCCGGACTCACCCACCACCGCCAGCGTCTTGCCGGCATCGAGCGTGAAGCTCACGCCGGCCAGCGCCTTGACGGTCGCCGTGCCGCCGAACATGCCGCGCTTGACTTCATAGGAGCGCGCGAGATCACGCGCTTCGACGAGGACTGCCATCACACGGCCTCCATGCGGGCCGCTTCGCCACCAGTCAGCGGGTGGATGCACAAGGCCTGGTTATAGTCCACGCCGGCCCGCTTGGGCGGCGCGGCGCGGCATTCATCGGTGGCATAGGAACAGCGCGGCGAGAACAGGCAACCGCGGGGACGGTCATACTGGCCGGGCACCACGCCGGGGATCGACGGCAGGATCTGCGAGGTGGCCCGCTCCGGCAAGGCTGCCAGCAGGGCTGATGTATAGGGATGGCGCGGGGTGTGGAACAAGGGGCCCGTCTTGGCCATCTCGACCTGCTGGCCGGCATATTGCACGACCACGCGCTCGGCCGTTTCAGCGACGACACCCATGTCATGGGTGATCAGCACCACGGCCATGCCGCGTTCCTCGCGCAGCTTGACCAGAAGATCGAGGATCTGCGCCTGGATGGTGACGTCGAGCGCCGTCGTCGGCTCGTCCGCGATCAGCAGCTTGGGATTGCAGGAGATCGCCATAGCGATCATCACGCGTTGGCTCATGCCGCCCGACATCTGATGCGGGAAGGCCGACAGGCGGCGCGCCGGATCGGTGATGCCGACAGCCTTCAGCAGTTCCACCGCCCGATCCCGCGCCTCGCGCCGCGATATCGACAGGTGGGCGCGTATGGCCTCGGTGAGCTGAAAGCCGACCGTGAAACAGGGATTGAGCGAGGTCATCGGCTCCTGGAAGATCATCGCCATGTCGCGGCCGATGATCTTGCGCCGTTCGCGCGGCGTGATCTTTTGCAGGTCCAGCCCGTTGAAGGCCAGCTTGTCGGCGGTGATGCGGGCCGTCTTGGGCAAGAGGCCCATCAGCGCCAGCATGGCGACCGACTTGCCGGACCCGGACTCGCCGACGATGGAGACGATCTCGCCCGGATCGATCGTGAGCGAGACCCCGTCCACGGCCCGGAAGAAGCCGTGCTTGACCTGGAATTCGACGGTGAGATTGGAGATTTCGAGCAGCGCCATGTCTATTCTTGCCCCAACATGTCTACCCTCGCTTCAACTTGGGATCGAGCGCATCGCGCAGACCGTCGCCAAACAGGTTGATGGCGACCACGGTGATCAGGATGCAGATGCCGGGCGCGATGGCGAGCCAGGGCGCGCTCTGGATGTCCTGGCGCACGTCGGAGAGCATGGCGCCCCATTCGGGGATGGGCGGCTGCGCACCCATGCCGAGGAAGCCCAGTGCCGCCGCCTGCAGGATGGCATCGGAGACGCCGAGTGTCGCCTGCACGATCAGCGGCGCCATGCAATTGGGCAGGATGGTGCGGAACAGGAGCCGGGGCGGTTTGACCCCCACGACCGTGGCGGCGGTGACATAGTCCTTCGACAACTCCCCGAGGGCGGCTGCCCTGACGATGCGCACATAGCGCGGCAGGAAGACGATGGTGATAGCGGCGACCGTCGGCACCAGGCCGGGCTGCAGAATGGCGACGATCACCATGGAAAGCACCAGATCCGGGATGGACATGATCAGGTCCATCAGCCGCATCAGCACAAAGTCGAACCAGCCGCCGACATAGGCCGCGATCAGCCCCAGGATCACGCCGAGCAGCATCGAGACCGCCATCACGGTCAGGCCGATGCCGAGCGAGTAGCGGGCACCATAGATCAGGCGCGAAAGCACATCACGACCGCCGCTCTTGTCGGTGCCGAGGATGAACTCCCAACTGCCACCCTCGACCCAGGCCGGAGGCTGGCCGACATGGCCCGGATGGCCGGCATCCGGCCAGCCCGGCGCATTATAGGGTGCGTAGGGGGCCAGAAAATCAGCAAAAACGGCAACGAGAACCACCAGGACGAGCACGACAAGGCCCGCGACAGCGCCCTTGTTCTGCTTGAGCGAGTCCCAGATCTCGGCAGTGGCGGAAGGCGGCTTGGCCGGGCGGATTGCCGCCGCGGCTTGCGTGTCAGCGGCCATGGCGAATCCTTGGATTAATGACGCCGTAGAGCAGATCGACGAAGAGATTGATGAAGGTGACGAGAATGGCGATGATCAGGATGCCGCCCTGGAGCGCCGGATAATCACGGCGCGAGAAGGAATCGATCAGCCACTTGCCGACGCCGGGCCAGGAGAACACCGATTCCGTCTGCACCGCGCCGGCGAACAGCATGCCGATCATCAGGCCGACCACGGTAACGATCGGGATCATGGCATTGCGCAGGGCATGCAGGCCGATCACCCGCAGCGGCGACAATCCCTTGGCCCGGGCGGTGCGGACATAGTCCTCGTTCAGCACTTCCAGCATGGCCGAGCGCGTGATGCGCATGATCACCGCCAGAGGGATGGTGCCGAGCACGATGGCGGGCAGGATGAGATGCTGCAGCGCAGACCAGACCGCGCCCTCCTGGTCGGACCAGAAGGCGTCCCAGAGCATGAAGCCGGTACTGGTTTCCTCGTCGAAATAGAACGCCGTGTCGATACGCCCGCCGACCGGCGTCAGATCGAGCTTGAGGGAAACCAGTAGGATCAGGAGGATGCCGAACCAGAAGATCGGCATGGAATTGCCGATCACGGCGAAGGCTGTGGCAATGTAGTCGGCGAACTTGCCGCGCTGCAGGGCGGCAAGGATTCCGAAGGGAATGCCGAGCCCGACGGCGAAGATCATGGCTGCGAAGGCCAGTTCCACCGTGGCAGGAAAGAGGGTGAAGAACTCGGTCAGCACCGGCCGTTGGGTGACGATGGAGGTGCCGAAATCACCATGCAGGAGTTGCCAGAGATAGCGGCCGAACTGCTCGTAGACAGGTTGGTCGAGACCGAGTTGGTGACGGAATTCGGCCAGGCGCTCGGGCGAAATACCTCTTTCGCCCACACGCACTTCGACCGGGTCGCCGGGAACCATTCGAATGGCGAAGAATGCCAAGGCGACCAGCGCGATGAAGGTCGGAACGGTCATGGCGACACGCTTGAGCAGGAAGGTCAGCATGGGCGCTCGCGGGTCAGCAGTAGAAAACAGGATACAAAAAGGCTGCCAGGCCGATGAAGACCTGGCAGCCTGAAAGCGTGATTACTTCTTCAGGTCGGTATCGAAGAACTCGAAGCGGCCGAGCGGCGAGGGCTTGAAGCCTTCGACGTTCTTGCGAACGGGCGTGTAGACCACCGTGTGGGCGATGTTCAGATAGGGAACCTCGTCATGGGCGATCTGCAGCATCTCCTGGTAGAGCTTGGTGCGCTCGGCCTTGTCGAAGCTGGCGCGGGCCTTCTCCAGGCGCTCCTGGTGGTCCTTGTTGCACCAGCGCGGATAGTTCTGGCTGACGGGCTTCTTCTTCTCGATGTCGCAGGCGAACAGGAAGAAGAAGTTGTCGGGATCGCCATTGTCGCCGGTCCAGCCCATCTGGGGCAGCGTAGCCTCACCGTTCTGCAGACGCTTGCGGTAGTCACCCCATTCATAGGTGACGAGCTTGGCGTTGACGCCGATCTTGGCCAGATCGGCCTGCATCAGCTCGCCCATGCGCTTGCCGTTGGGATTGTAGGGCCGGTAGACCGGCATGTACCACAGGTCGATGTCGATCGGGGTCTTCACCCCGGCGTCGGCCAGGAGCTTCTTTGAAGCTTCGGGGTCATAGCCGTATTCGGGGATCTTGTCGTTGTAGCCCAGCATGAAGGAGGGGATCAGCGTGGTCGAGGGCTTGCCGCTGCCTTCATAGACGTCCGAGAGGATCGCCTTCAGGTTGATCGCCTTGGCCAGGGCCAGGCGTACTTCCTTCTTGTCCAGCGGGGGCTTCTCCGTGTTGAAGGAGAAGTACATGTCGTTCAGGCCCTCATTGGTCAGGACCTTGATGTCCTTGTTGGCCTCCATCGACTTGAGGTCGGCGGGGTTGGGGCCGACCATGACCTGGCATTCGTTCTTCTGCAGCTTGGCATAGCGGGCGGCTGCATCCGGCGTGATCGCATAGACGAGCTGGTCGAGCTTGACCTTGCCGGCCCAATATTGCGGGAAGGCCTTGTAGCGGATCACCGCGTCCTTCTGATAGGCGACGAACTGGAAGGCGCCGGTACCGACGGGCTCCTGGTCGAACTTCTCGGGCGTGCCGGCCTTGAGCAGGTAGTCGGCATATTCGGCCGACTGGATGGTCGCGAAATCCATGCCGAGATTGGCCATGAAAGGCGCGTTCGGCTTGGTCAGGGTCATCTTGACGGTGTAGTCGTCAACCTTCTCGATCGACTTCAACAGGCTGGGCATGTCCATGTCGTTGAAGTAGTCGTACGAACCACCCGAAACCTTGTGATAAGGATTGTCATCCTTCCACTGGCGATTGAAGGAGAACAGGACGTCGTCGGCGTTGAAGTCGCGCGTCGGCTTGAAGCCCTTCCAGGAGTGGAACTTCACGCCCTTGCGCAGATGGAAGACGATCTCGGTGCCGTCCTTGGAAACGTCCCACTTCTCAGCGAGGCCAGGCCGGAGGTCGGTGGTGCCCGGCGTAAATTCCACGAGCTGGTTGTAGACCGGCCGGGCGGCGTCAAGCGAGGTGCCGGTGGTGTTCAGGGCCGGGGTGAAGTTCTCGGGGCTTCCCTCCGAGCAATAGACCAGCGTCTTGGTCGCGGCCATTGCCGTCGTTCCCAGCAACGCGGCAAAGCCGGCCGCCAGAAGGCCTGTCTTCAGCAGTTTTGACATTTGTTCCCCACTGTCATGGTGCATTGTTCCGTCCGCCTCCAAGCGAACGCAAACGCCGAACGGGCATTGAGGGCGCGCCGCCGGTCATCGTTTCAGGCCAGACAGAGGCGTTTCGAGCCGAGGAGAAGAGGTTCGAGGACGCAAGCCTTCCGACTTGTTACGCCCGCCATGGGCCAAACCCATGGCTGAAACGATCTGCTCATCGGCCAAAGCCACAGCGCCACCGAAGGCGGTGAGGCGATGAATGGCTTTCCGCAGCGCCGCTCCGCCTCCCGGGATGCATGTCCCGACCGTGCCTGCGCCTCTCGTCCGGCCATTTTTGGCCTCATCTAGCTCCAAACCATACCCGACGTTACGCCCCTTGCCCAGTTGGCGCGTATGGAAGCCTTTTTATGCGTTTTCGGCAATCGGAATCTGACATTTTCGTGGCGTTTGTAATTTTTGTATCAGGAAGCACCAACGAAAAACCCCGCGGCTATTCCACGGGGCTTTTCTGTAACATAAAGTTACCCGAGCGAGCGGCGCGATGGACGCGCCGCGGCAAGAATCAGGCGGATTTCACAAAGAGGTCGAGCTTCTTGAAGTGCTCGGCGAGGAGATAATAGACCGTCACGCGCGACTTCGAATTGTCGGCCTTGAGCTTCTCGATCACTGCGGCAACGGCCGCGTCAAGCTTGTCGTCGGCATCCGTCAAGGCGAGCTTCTTCTTGAGGAAGCTGTCGCGGACACGAGCAAGTTCGGTAGGGTCCTTGCCGGCAACGAGCGAAGAATCACGATTACGCAGAGCAATGCCGAGATGCTTCACGATGCCGGCAGCAGCGGCTTCGTTCACACTGGACGTGTATTTCTTGATATCAGCGACATAGGTAGCCAGATCAGACATCGGCGTGCATTCCTCCTGGATCACGATGCATCGGACACAGTTATTTGCTGGTCGAAACAACCGTGGAATATTAGGGCATGATTTGCCCGCAGGCGCCACCGCAAAGTGCGGCTTTCCCTACGGAAGCCGCACAGAAATGCACGCAAAAGACACTCAGCGGCGCTTTTCCTCGATCGCATCCCAGATCTGGGCGGCCAGATCCGGGCCACCGAGCCGCTTGATCGCCCGCAGACCTGTCGGCGACGTCACATTGATCTCGGTGAGATGGCCGTCGATCACGTCGATTCCCGTGAACAGCAAGCCCTTGTCGCGCAGGGTCGGTCCGATTCGTTCGCAGATTTCCCGTTCACGCGGCGAGAGGTCGGTCGGCTTGGCGGCGCCGCCGCGCACCATGTTGGAGCGAATGTCGCCCGGTTGCGGCACCCGGTTGACGGCGCCGGCAGCGACACCGTCGACCAGGATGATGCGCTTGTCGCCCTCCGAGACCTTGGGCAGGAAATGCTGCACGACCCAGGGCTCGCGCGACAGAGAGGCGAAGAGATCGTAGAGCGAGCCGAAATTCGGATCCTGCCTGCTCACCTTGAACACGGCCGCACCGCCATTGCCATAGAGCGGCTTCATCACGACGTCGCCATGTTCGGCCCGGAAGGCTTCGATCTCGACGCGGTCGCGGGTAATCAGCGTGGCCGGCATCAGGTCCGGAAACTCGGTGACCAGGATCTTCTCCGGCGCGTTGCGCACGTGGAAGGGATCGTTCACCACCAATGTCTTGGGATGGATGCGCTCGAGCATGTGGGTGGTGGTGACATAGGCCATGTCGAAGGGCGGGTCCTGGCGCAGCAGCACCACGTCGAAGCCGGAAAGGTCGGTACGGCTTTCCGCGCCGGCCTTGACGTGATCGCCCTCGACATCCTGCACGGTGACCGGCCTGACCTGCGCGGAGACGATGCCGTCGCGCTGGGACAGGGTATCGGGCGTATAGACCGCCAGCGAATGGCCGCGCGCCTGGGCCTCCAGCATCAGGGCAAAAGTGGAATCCCCCTTGATGTTGATGCGCTCGATCGGGTCCATCTGCACGGCAACGTTGAGCTTCATCAGGCAGTTCCTCGGATTTCCAGGGTCTCGAAAAAGGACTGCTAGTTAGATAGCTGTCGACGCCGCGCCGCAACAGACGCCGAGGAGGATCATTATAAAAAAAGAGGCGGGCCGCCGTGCGCCCTATTGCGCCTTGGATGCGTCGCCGACATAGCCGGCCATCAGGGTCTGGCCGCTCGCCTCGTCACGCAAGGCGAACAGGAAGGGCTTGTCGGCGACGAAGGCGAGCTCAGGCTTGTCGGCAAGGCTGCGGGAGGTGATGGCCGTGGCCGCCGCCGCTTCGGTTCCCTTCTCGTCGATGGCGATGGCGACCTTCTGGATGATCTCGTCGATCTTCTGCGGCTTGGCCGAGAACTGGCGCAGCGCGTCCGGCGCCCCCGCGGCCGGATCGAGCCCGAGGCCGTCCAGGCTGGCCCTGAGGTCGCCCCCGGCCTTGATGGTGAGGCGCGGCAGGGCGACGGTGCCGGTCGTCTCGGCGAACCCTTCCCCCGTCAGCCAGCCCGAAACTTCCGAAAAATCGGCAAGGCCGGCCGGCTTGTCCGTTGTGGTGATCAGGATCAACGCGTAGCCCTTGGTGCGGTAGGGCAGGGAAACGCCGACGAAGCGCCCCTCCTGGCGGGCCAGCCGCGACGCCGAGCCCGAATGCATCATCGCCACCCTGGCCGGACCGCCATCGGCACGATGGAAATCGGCCTCGCCGGTCTGGGCGGGATCGAAGGCCATGCGCCACTCATCCTTGAAATGAAGGGCGTTAAGCAGGACGAGGCTGCCTCCATGCAGGGGATTGTCGATGAGGCTGGGAATGAGGCCGCGCGTGCGCTCCTTGACCAGGGCGTTGATGGCATCGCGCGTTGCCGGACTGGCGATATCGGTGACCTCCACCGTTGCGCCCGCCTGCTTCAGCTTCGCCAAAGCGGCCGGCTTGGGGGTGGCCTCCCGGTCGAAATAGACCGCGCCGATACCGGTCAGCGGGCTTTCGTCCTTGCCGCCCGCGATCAGGGGCGACAAGGCCTGGCGCAGTTTGGCGAAATCGCCGGCCTTGCCTTCGAGCCGCAGCGTCTTGAGCAGCGCGGCATGGAGCTTCGGGCTGGCCCCGAGATCGAGCAGCGCGAAGGCGGCGGCGAGGCTGGCCGGAGAAACCGCGAGATTGGGCTCGCCTGCCGCTGTCTTGCCCAGCGCAACGAGGAGGTCGAAGCCGAAGCGGGCGGAGGCCTGGGACACGGCGCTCGGAGCCGATTTCGCCTTCTCGGCCGGCTTCGCATCCGTCGATCTGGCGTCGCTCGATTTGGGCTTGGGCGCAGCCTCCGCCGGCAATGGCATGGCGGCGAGCAAGCCAAGGATCATCAAGGCTCTCCTCGATACTGCAAACTCAGCGCGGCGGCCCATGCCCCATCCTCCTCAACGGGCACCAATGCCCGGTCACTGCCCCAGTTAAGCATGATGCCATGGACGCGCTGTATCGCAGAGCACCTTTCTGCGTGAATGCACCGCACAATACGGGCTTTCCCCGCACCCGCCGCCCCGCTATAAGGCTGCCTCTCGGGGTGTGGCCAGGCTCGACCTTCGAACCCGGCCCGCGCCCTCCTTGTCGTTGCATCGCCCATGCCGAAAGTCGCCAGCGCCTTCCGGCACAAGGTTCCAGCGGGGTCAGTCATGCGCAGCGCGTCGATCGAGCGCGTCACCAATGAAACGTCGGTGTCCGTGACCGTCGAACTCGACGGCACAGGCAAGCACGACATCGCCACCGGCGTCGGCTTCTTCGACCATATGCTCGACCAGCTCGCGCGCCATTCGCTGATCGACATCACCGTGCGCACCAAGGGCGACCTGCATATCGACGACCACCATGCCGTCGAGGATACCGGCATCGCCCTCGGGCAGGCCATCCGCAAGGCGCTGGGCGACCTCAAGGGCGTCACGCGCTATGCCGATGCCTATCTGCCGATGGACGAGACGCTGACACGCGCCGCCATCGACATCTCCGGCCGCCCCTTCCTGGTGTTCAAGGTCGATTTCCCGCGCGAGAAGATCGGCACCTTCGACACCGAACTGGTGCGCGAATGGTTCCAGGCCTTCGCCATGAATGCCGGCATCACGCTGCATGTCGAGACGCTCTATGGCTCGAATGCCCATCACATCGCCGAAAGCTGTTTCAAGGCGCTGGCCCGCGCCCTGAAGTCGGCTGTCGCCATCGACCCGCGCCTGGAAGGCCAATTGCCGACCACCAAGGGCAAGCTCGGAGGCTGAGACGATGCCGAGCTGGTTCGTTTTCGAGCCCGCCAAGAACGCTCCCGACACGCTGGAGGCCGCCGACAAATCCGTCTTCGTCAAGGACGGCTTCAGCTTCGGCGCCTTTCTGGTCACGCCGGTCTGGCTGCTGTGGCGCAGGATGTGGCTGGTCTTCCTGGCCTGGCTGGGGCTGCAGGTAGCGCTCGCCGTGCTGACATCGGCGTTCTCCCTGGACCAGCGTGCCGCCGGAATCGTCTCCCTGCTGGTCAGCCTGTGCTTTGCCCTGGAGGCCAATGCCCTGCGCGCCTGGACCATGCGCCGCCAGGGCTGGCGCTTCAGCGGCATCGCCTCCGGCCATACCCTCGCGGAAGCCGAACAGCGCCATTTCGAAGGTCGTTCCCTCGCCGTTCCGGCTGCCCGGAACCCGCCGACGGCAGGCACGCACCCTCCCGGACAGGAATTCCCCGGCCCCTGGTCCTCGGCCCTGGGCCGGAACAGCGGCTCGCCGAACGTGCTCGGCGTCTTTCCCGAACCGCATGGAACAAAGCCTTGATCGCAACCATCATCGACTATGGCTCGGGCAATCTGCATTCCGCCCGCAAGGCCTTCGAACGCGCCGCAGCCGAAGCCGGCCTGCCCGTCGCCATCGAAGTGACCGATGATCCCGAGCGGGTGGCCGGCGCCGATCATGTCGTACTGCCGGGCGTGGGCGCCTATGCCGACTGCAAGCGCGGCCTGAGCGCCGTATCAGGGATGATCGAGGCGCTCGGCCATGCCGTGACCGCCAAGGGACGCCCCTTCCTCGGCATCTGCGTCGGCATGCAGCTGATGGCCGAACGCGGGCTCGAATTCGAGACCACCGAAGGGCTCGGCTGGATCGGCGGCGACGTCAAGGCGATCCAGCCTGCGGATCCCGCTCTCAAAGTGCCGCATATGGGCTGGAACACCCTGTCCGCCAGGCGTGAGCACGCTCTCCTTGCCGGCATCCCGACCGGTCCTTCCGGCCTGCACGCCTATTTCGTCCATTCCTATCATCTGGCGGCTGCCGATCCGGCCGACGTGATTGCCGAGGCCGATTATGGCGGCCAGGTCACGGCCATGATCGGCCGCGCCAACATGGTGGGAACCCAGTTTCATCCCGAAAAGAGCCAGGCCCTCGGCCTGGCCCTGATCGCCAACTTCCTGCGGTGGCGCCCGTGATCCTCTTTCCTGCAATCGATCTCAAGGAAGGGCGCTGCGTGCGCCTCGTCCAGGGCGACATGGCCCAGGCCACCGTCTTCAACGACGATCCGGCCGAACAGGCGATCGCCTTCGAGGATATGGGCTTTTCCCACCTCCACGTCGTCGACCTCGACGGCGCCTTCGCCGGCAAGCCGATGAATTCGGCAGCCGTGGAGCGCATCCTTGCCGCCTGCACCATGAAGGTGCAGCTCGGCGGCGGCATCCGCGACTTCACGACCGTGGCGGCCTGGCTCGACAAGGGCATCGCGCGGGTGATCATCGGCACCGCCGCCGTACGCGATCCCGCCTTCGTCAAGGAAGCTGCCAAGGCCTTTCCGGGACAGATCGCCGTCGGTCTCGACGCGCGCGACGGCCTCGTCGCGGTCGAGGGCTGGGCCGAGGTCTCCACCGTGACCGCGGAGGAAATCGCCAAACGCTTCGAGGATGCCGGCGTCTCCGCCATCATCTACACCAATATCGCGCGGGACGGCATGCTCAAGGGCATCGACTGGGACGGCACGCTGGCCCTGGCCCGGGCCGTCTCGATCCCGGTGATCGCTTCGGGTGGCCTTGCCTCGATCGCCGACGTCGAACGCCTGGTGCAGCCCGATGCCGCCCTGCTCGAAGGCGCCATCGCCGGCCGCGCGCTCTATGACCGCCGCCTCGATCCGCATGAGGCTCTCGCCCTGTTGAGCAGGGGGGCCTGAGAGGGCGGGTCATCCCATGTCTGCAGCACGCAGTGATGCGCTGCAGACATGGGAGAGCGTGCCGAATGAGTTTCATTCTGGAAACGGTCCCGTGTCTGCGCCGCAACATTTCATGTTGCATCGCGCACAGGATGACCATCCTCTCGTGATTTTCCTCTATAATTCTGTCATGGTGCCACCAACGGCCCGCAATCTCGGTCAAGAAGGTCGATGCTCAAAGCCCGCGTGATCCCCTGCCTCGACGTCAAGGACGGCCGTGTCGTCAAGGGCGTAAATTTCGTCGATCTCGTCGATGCCGGCGATCCAGTCGAGAGCGCGCGTGCCTATGACGCGGCCGGCGCCGACGAATTGTGCTTCCTCGACATCGCCGCCACCCATGAGAACCGGGGCCTGCTGCTCGACGTGATCAGCCGCACCGCCGAGGCCTGCTTCATGCCGCTCACCGTCGGCGGCGGCGTGCGCGCGGTGGAGGACATCCGCCAGCTTCTCCTCGCCGGCGCCGACAAGGTCTCGATCAATTCGGCCGCGGTCGCCGACAGGCAGTTCGTAGCCCGTGCGGCCGAGAAGTTCGGCCAGCAATGCATCGTCGTCGCCATCGACGCCAAGAGGGTCTCGACCGAAGGCGAGGCAGCCCGCTGGGAGATCTTCACCCATGGCGGGCGCCGCCCGACCGGCATCGACGCCGTCGCCTTCGCCGAGGATGTCGTGCGGCTCGGTGCCGGCGAATTGCTGCTTACCTCCATGGACCGCGACGGCACCAAGATCGGCTTCGACCTCGATCTCACCCGTGCGATCGCCGACAGGGTCGGCGTGCCGGTGATCGCCTCGGGCGGCGTGGGCACGCTCGAACATCTGGTCGAGGGCGTGCGCGACGGCCATGCCAGCGCGGTTCTCGCCGCCTCGATCTTCCATTTCGGTACCTTCTCGATCCGGCAGGCCAAGACCTATATGGCCGAAGCGGGGCTGCCGATGCGTCTCGACGGATTGGCAGCATGAGCTTTTCCTTGACCGATCTCGAAGCCCGGGTGGCCGAACGGGCCAAGGCGCCGCCTGAGCAGTCCTGGACGGCCAAGCTGCTGGCCGGCGGACCGCCACGTGCCGCCAAGAAGTTCGGGGAGGAGGCGGTGGAACTCGTCATCGCCCTCACCGAGGGCGAGGAAGGCCCGATCGTCGCCGAAGCCGCCGACGTGCTCTATCATTTGCTCGTCGGCCTCAAGGCGCGCGACATCCCGCTCGCTGCGGTCCTGCAGGAGCTCGAGCGGCGCACCGGCCAATCCGGCCTTGCCGAAAAAGCGTCCCGTCCTCGATGACGCCGACAGTTGAGGGGCAGGCAAACGCCATGGACCAGCTCGTGAAGTCGCCCGTGTCTCCCTATTCGGTGTTCACCCGCAGCGAATGGGCCAAGCTGAGGGCCGACACGCCGATGACCTTGACGGCGGCCGAGCTCGACCGCCTGCGCGCCCTCAACGACCCGGTCTCGCTGACCGATGTCGAGGAAATCTACCTGCCTCTGTCGCGCTTGCTCTCGCTCTATGTCGCGGCGACGCAGGGCCTGCACCGCGCCACCCAGCGCTTTCTCGGCACCAGCCAGGGCAAGGTGCCCTATCTCATCGGCGTGGCCGGCTCGGTCGCTGTCGGCAAGTCGACCACCGCCCGCGTACTGCGCCAATTGCTGACGCGCTGGCCGAACACGCCGAAGGTGGACCTGATCACCACCGACGGCTTCCTGTTCCCCAACGCCTTCCTGCGCGAACACGGCCTGATGGAACGCAAGGGCTTTCCGGAAAGCTACGACACCCAGCGCCTGCTGCGCTTCCTGGCCGACATCAAGGCCGGCCAGGGCAAGGTCACGGCGCCGGTCTACTCCCACCTCGTCTACGACGTGGTGCCGGGCGAGATCGTCACGGTGGACCAGCCCGACATCCTGATCGTCGAAGGGCTCAACGTGCTGCAGCCTGCCCGCCTGCCCCGCGACGGCAAGGCGATCCCCTTCACCTCGGACTTCTTCGACTTCGCCATCTATCTCGATGCCGAGGTGGCGCTGCTGAGGCGCTGGTATGTCGAGCGCTTCATGACCCTGCGCGAGACGGCCTTCCGCAATCCGCTCTCCTTCTTCCGCAAATATGCCGACCTCACCGAGGCCGAAGCGCTGGAGACCGCCCTCGGCCTGTGGAGCCGCATCAACCAGCCCAACCTGATCGAGAATATCCTGCCGACCCGCCCGCGCGCCGACCTGATCCTGCGCAAGGGCGACAGCCACGACATCGAGCAGGTCTCGCTCCGCAAGCTGTGACGAGCGGCAGAAGCGAGCCATTCAGCCTCGAGAGGCGCCGCCCCCGGCCTGCTCCGTGAGAAAGGTGATGAGCGCGGCGACGCCGAAGGCCGCGCCCACCGCGCATATACCCGGCCAACCGGCATGGACCCAGGCAAAGCCCGACAGCCCCGCCCCTGTCGACGTCCCGATGAAAAACAGACCCGTGAACAGGCCGTTGACGCGCCCGCGCGCCTCCGGCTGCAACAAATTGATGGCGCGCCGCCCCAGGGTCTGGTCGCCGACGACGCCAAGGTCGAGCAGAACCGCAGCGGCGACCAAGGTCGCAAGCGCGCCATGGAACGTTCCCGGCGATGCCCCGCGCGCCAGGAAGTCGCCGCCGATCTCGGCCAGGACCATGGCGCCGATCACGGCGAGATGAGCGAGCAGGGTGGCGCCGCGCGTCCTCCCCTTGTCTCCCGCACGTCCGGCGAGCGGCGCCACCACGGCACCCGCAGCACCGGCGAAAGCGAACAGGGCGATTCCGGTCTGGCCGAGACCAAAGGGGGCCTGAGCGAGACGAAGCGCCACAGACGTCCAGAACACGCCGAAGGCACCCATGCATAGCGCCTGGTAGGTCGCACGCCGCCGCAATACCGGCTCCTGGCGCAGTATCGTCCACAGCGACCCGATCAGCCGCGCATAGCTCACGGCGCCCGCCGGCTGACGGCGTGGGATGACGAAGGCCAGGATCGCCGCAAGGACGGCGACGAGAACGGCAAGGCCGCCATAGAACCAGCGCCAGCCTGCGATCTCCGCCACGAGACTGGCGGCAGGCCGCGAGAGCAGAATGCCGATCATCAGGCCGCTCATTACATTGCCGACGACCCGACCGCGACAGGCGGGCGAACTCAACTGGGCAGCGGCCGGCACCATCATCTGGATGGCACTCGCCGCCAGGCCGCAGACATAGCAAGCAGCCAGGAACAAGGCTGGTGTCGGCGCACAGGCGACAGCCGCCAGGGCGACTGCCTCGACCGCCAGCGTCGCGACGATCAGGCTTCGATTTTCGACGATGTCGGCCAGAGGCACCAGGAGAAACAGACCGCTGGCGTAACCGAGCAAGGTAAGCGTGGTGACGAACCCCGCTTCGCTGGCACTGAAATCGAAGGCAGGGCCAATCAGGCCGATGAGCGATTGCGACGCAAAAAGACCAAGCACGGCGATCGCGACGGAGACAGCGAACAGGAATGTGAGTCCGGCGGGCAGACCGGAAACCGGTTCGGCCGGCGTCGGTCCCGCCTCGGTGGTCGAGACGGAAGATGTCGAGATGGAAGACGTCGAGATGGAAGACATGGCGCTGTTTCCCGATGCGAAGATCAGGTGCGATTTTGCATCCATCCTAATGGAGTGATAATAGCTATTATTATTGAATAATTATTCCGAATTTTGTGATAATATGGCCAGCATCGAGCAATATGAAGCCTTCGTCGAGACGGTCGAACGCGGCAGCCTCACGGCCGCTGCCCATCATCTGAACCGATCCCTGCAGGCGGTCAGCCGGGCGATCGCGTCGCTCGAGGAGGAACTGGGTGTCGAGCTCATCCGGCGAACGACGCGGCGCCTGCAGACGACGCCGACCGGGATGGTCCTGCGCGAGCGCTTGCGCGCCGCCCTGAAGGACATCGACGATGCCCGGTCGGAAGCCCGGCGCGAGGCGCAACGCATCGGCGGCCTGTTCCGTATCAGCGCCTCGATCCATTTTGCCTCTCGCTTCGTGGTGCCGACCGCGGTGGCATTCGCCCAGCGCTTTCCGGAAGTCGAGATCGATTTCGTGCTCGACGACGCCCTCTCCCACCTGATCGAGGAGCGCTTGGACGTCGCGATCCGGGTTGGCGATCTCGGCGCTTCCAGCCTGCGGTCCCGCCGAATCACGCAGCTTCGCCGTGTCATCGTGGCTGCCCCTGCCTATCTGATGCGGCACGGCTATCCGCGTACCCCCGCCGATCTCTCGACGCATCTATGCGTCATCCGCACCATCGGACCGGAGGGCGATGCCTGGCCCTTCCTGGTCGACGGCGGCCTTGTGCGCATCCCGGTCAAGGGCCCCTTGAAATGCAATGACGCCGCCGCCGCCAATGCCGCTGTCCTTCTCGGTGCCGGCATCGGCATCGCACCGCTCTGGCAGGTGCGCCAAGAGGTCGATGACGGCCAGCTGGAATTGCTTCTGACGGACTACGAGCCGCCACCGACCCCCGTGAGTGCGGTCTGGCCCGCCAATGTCGGCACCCCGGCACGGACCCGTCTCTTCATCGAGATGCTCGCCCACCGGCTGACGGGCGAGCGGATCTGAAAAGACGTTCCCGGCGATGGGCCATGTTCCACTCACCGCTGCGGATGGACGAAGCGGCCCGGTTCCTCCATGATCCCTTGCACGCAATTCTGGGACCAACACCAGATTCCCGGCATGCATTGGGGAGCGCTTCATGGGGACCAGCACCGGCACGGCAGCCATTCATCGCCCGCTCGACCTCGATCCAAAGCGGGCGGGACGCCTCGATCGGGCCCATTACGGCATCATCGACATCGGCTCCAATTCGGTCCGCCTCGTGGTCTACGACCAGCTCGGCCGCGCCCCGCTGCCGCGTTTCAATGAAAAATCGCTCTGCCGTCTCGGGGAAGGCCTGGCGCAGACCGGCCTGATCTCCGTCGAGGGGTTCCGCCGGACGGTCGAGGCCGTGCGCCGTTTCCGCGCCGTGGCCGACGCCATGGGCGTTGCCCGTCTCGATGCCACCGCGACGGAGGCGGTGCGCCGGGCCGAGAACGGCAAGGACCTGGTCGAGGCCATCCGGACGGAGGCGGGCATCGATGTGCGTATCCTCAGCGGCGCCGAAGAGGCCCGATTTGCGGCGCTCGGCGTGATCTCCGGCTTCCACCGTCCCGTCGGCATCGTCGGCGACATGGGCGGGGGCAGCCTGGAACTGGCCGCTGCCCTGGATGACCGGGTCGGCGAGGACTGGGTCAGCTTCCCCCTGGGAGCCCTGCCGGTCGAAGCGCTGATGCAGGGTCCGGACGATGCGAAGCGGCGGATCGATGCGCTGCTGAAGGAGAAGACGCCGACTTCCTTCCTGAAGCAGCCGATTTTCTTTGCGGTCGGCGGAGGCTGGCGGACCTTCGCCAAGGCCCATATGGCAATGCATGCCGCGCCGGTCCCGGTGGTGCATGGCTACCGCATCCCGGCGAGCGAGGCCCGCGCTTTTGCCAAGACATTGCTGCGCCTGCCCCTCGCCAAGATCGCCGAATTGCCGGGCATATCGCGTCGGCGCGCCCGCACCATGCCGGCCGCCGCCCTGGTGCTGGACCGCGTGCTCAAATATCTCGCGCCGGACGAGGTGGTGTTCTCCGCACTCGGCCTGCGGGAAGGCTGGCTCTATTCGCAACTCGATGCCGAGGAGCGCTATCTCGATCCGCTGGTCGAGGGTGCCCAGTTGATCGGGCTGCCGGGTTCGCGCGTCCCCGACTTTCCGCCCGCTTTGGTTGCCTGGACCGAGGGTCTGTTCGCGGACGAAAGCCCGGCCGAAAAGCGCCTGCGCGTCACCTTGTGCGCGCTTTCGGATCTGGGCTGGCGCGACCATCCCGACATCCGGGCGGAGGAAAGCCACCGCCGCGTGCTGCAATTTCCCTTCATCGGCCTGGACCACCCGGAGCGAGCCTTCCTGGCCATCGCGCTTCACGCCCGCCACGCCGGACGGCTCGACGCCCCCTATCTCGCCGGGGCGCTGAAACTGCTGTCGCCGGCGGAACGCCGCCGTGCCGAGATCCTCGGACGGGCCCTGCTGGTGGCCTATCGCCTGTCCGGCGGCACGCCCGCCGTGCTGGCGAATTCGCGCCTGTCGATCGGCTCGAACCGCCTGCGGCTGGAAGTCGGCCGTTCGGCCCGCGTGCCGGACAGCGAGGCGGTAAGCGAGCGCCTGTCCCTGCTGGCTGCCGCGGCCGGGGTCAAGTTCTCGGAGATCACCGAGCTTGCCGAGGACGTCTGACTTTCGGAGAGCGCCGGCGACTGGCTCATCGGCCGTGATGTGCGGCGATAGCCCGGCATTGGAGGGGCGATCCCGTTCCATTTCGCGATCAGGCTGTGGCGATCGCCCCTCCTTGTGCCGTGCCTTTCGGCGTGGACACTTCAAGGACCTTGCTGTCATCCATCAGTTTTCTTGACTGGCACGCTCCGGACAGGCCGCGCTAGAAAGCGCTCGCCATGCTTGTCTTGTCGCACCGGCTGACTATAGTCGCGCGCGATTTTCGTCGCCGGGTTATCCGCCCGGCGCCAATCCCAACCCGAAAGCTCCCTAGATGTCCAAATCCGTCAAGAAGGTGGTGCTCGCCTATTCCGGTGGCCTCGACACCTCGATCATCCTGAAATGGCTGCAGACCACCTATAATTGCGAGGTCGTCACCTTCACCGCCGATCTCGGCCAGGGCGAGGAATTGGAGCCGGCGCGCCAGAAGGCGTTGCTGCTCGGCATCAAGCCGGAAAACATCTACATCGAAGACCTGCGCGAGGAATTCGTGCGCGACTACGTCTTCCCGATGTTCCGCGCCAATGCCCAGTATGAGGGGGTCTACCTGCTCGGCACCTCGATCGCCCGCCCGCTGATCGCCAAAAAGCAGATCGAGATCGCCGAGAAGACCGGGGCCGATGCCGTCTGCCACGGCGCCACCGGCAAGGGCAACGACCAGGTGCGCTTCGAGCTCGGCTACTATGCCCTCAAGCCCGACGTCACCATCATCGCCCCCTGGCGCGAATGGGACCTGCGCTCGCGCGAAGCCCTGATCAAGTTCGCCGAGGAGCACCAGATCCCGATCGCCAAGGACAAGCGCGGCGAGGCTCCCTTCTCGGTCGACGTCAACCTGCTGCACTGCTCCTCCGAGGGCAAGGTGCTGGAGGATCCGGCGGTCGAAGTGCCCGATTACGTCTATTCGCGCACGGTCAATCCGGAAGATGCGCCGGATACCCCCACCGTCATCACCATCGACTTCGAGAAGGGCGACGCCGTCGCCATCGACGGCGTGAAGATGAGCCCGGCCACTTTGCTCGCCCAGCTCAACGAACTCGGCCGCATCAACGGCATCGGCCGCCTCGACCTGGTCGAGAACCGCTTCGTCGGCATGAAGTCGCGCGGCATGTACGAGACGCCCGGCGGCACCATCCTGCTGCCGGCCCATCGCGCCATCGAGAGCATCACGCTGGACCGCGGCGCCGCCCATCTCAAGGATGAGCTGATGCCGAAATATGCCGAGCTTATCTACAATGGCTTCTGGTTCTCCCCCGAGCGCGAGATGCTGCAAGCCCTGATCGACAAGAGCCAGGAAGCGGTGACCGGCTCGGTCCGCCTCAAGCTCTACAAGGGCGGCGTGCATGTCATCGGCCGCGAGAGTCCCAACTCGCTCTACAGCCAGGACCTCGTCACCTTCGAGGAAGGCGCCGTGGCCTATGACCACCGCGACGCCGCCGGCTTCATCAAGCTCAATGCCCTGCGCCTGCGCACCCTCGGCAGCCGCAAGCGCAAGCTGGGCGTCTGATCCGGTTCGCATCGAATTTGAAGTTGATCGCGGCCCTTCCCTCCCCAGGGAAGGGCTTTTTGTTTATCAAAGCGCTTCAGATCGGCAGCATTCAGGCCCAGCCGAACGATAGCGTGTTAACTTTGATGCATTGCAGCAAATAATTTTCGCATCGCAAGATAACCCTTTGAAGTAAAATAGAGCCGTTTCTTTGGATCACCCCAAAGAATGCTCTGCGATGATACGATCTCATATCAAAGATCGCATTGATTAATCGTAATACAATTGCAATGATCGTGCCCGTTGGTCCTCCAGAGACCCGGAACACGAGCAAGGCACTCCCATGATCAGGAAATTCGTCTTGGCTGTTGCCGGCGCGATAATGGCGCTGGCAGCCTCCCTCCCGATGGCGCACGCCGCCCCGAAGACCTTCTACTGGATATCCCATGGCGGCCCGGCCGACCCGGTCTGGACCTATTTCCTGGCGGGCGCCAAGCAATGGGCCAGTGACACCGGCAACACGGTCAACACCTCCTTCCACAATGGCGACGTTGCCTCCCATCAGGAAGCGGTGCGCGCGGCGATCGCGGCGGGTGCCGCCGGCATCGTCACCACCAGCCCGGATCCCGGCAGCCTGATCAAGGTGGTCGAGGAAGCCAACGCCAAGAAGATCCCGATCATCAACTTCAACACGCCCGACCCGCAGGCCAAGTTCGGCGCCTATGTCGGCGGCGACAATGTCAAGTTCGGTGCGGCCTGGGCCCAATATCTGGTCGACAAGAAGCTGGTGAAGTCGGGCGATTTCGTCTGGATGCCGGTGGAAATCCCCGGTGCCACCTATGGCGTGCAGGAGGAACAGGGAATTTCCAGCGTGTTCAAGCCGCTCGGCATCACCTGGGAAGTCACCGAGGCCACGCTCGACCAGGCCGAGGTCATCTCGCGCATGACCGACTACCTCACCACCAACCGCAAGAAGATCAAGGCGATCATCGGCCTTGGCGACCTCGTCACCGGTTCGATCAAGCGGGTGTTCGACCAGGTCGGCGTCAAGCCCGGCGAAATCCCGGTCGTCGGCTGGGGCAATTCGCTCGACACCACCCAGGAAGTGCTGAACGGCTATGTCAACGCCGCGCAGTGGCAGGACCCGCAGGCGACCAGCTATATCGCCCTGTCGATGGCGGCCATGGCCTCCAGCGGCATCCGCCCCGGCTTCAACGTCATCACCGGCGCGCTCTATGAGAAGGATGCCGCCCAGCAATATGACGACATCCTGAGCGGCAAGAAATAGGGCATTCACAGGCGCGGACGGCCGGGAATGGCTGTCCAGCGCGGTGATCTCTTTTGATATCGTCGGAGACACCGACCGTTGTCATGCCCGGGCCTGCCCCGGGCATCCAGGCGGGCGGGCCACCGCCTGCGCGGCAGGCTGGATTGCCGGGTCAAGCCCGGCAATGACAAAAGTCGAGCCAATCCCAATATCGCCACACCGCCCCCGAAGCGCCCCGCATCCGCCACCATCACCCGCCAAGGACTTCTCGTGGAACAACGCTCCCTGCTCCAGCGCGCGATCGCCCGGCCGGAATTCGGCCCCTTCGTGCTCCTGGTCGTCGAACTCGCCATCTTCGGCGGCATCAACCCCGATTTCCTCTCCGCGGACAATCTCAGCAACATCCTGGCCTTCACCGTCGAACTCGGCTTGATCGCCCTGGCGATGACGCTCTTGATGACCTCGGGCGAGTTCGACCTCTCGGTCGGCTCGCTCTTCGGCTTCTCGCCGGTGCTGATGTGGACGCTGTTCAACTCCGGCGCCACCCCGCTGTGGACAGCCTTTCTGATCGCCCTCGTCGTCGCGGCACTGATCGGCTGGGTGAACGGCCTCTTCGTCACCCGGCTGAAGATCCCGTCCTTCCTGGTAACGCTCGGCATGCTGCTGGTGGTGCGCGGCACGGCCCTCTTCGTCACCAACGGCTTTCCCCAGCGCACCTGGAACGCCGGCGACCAGCCGCTGGCCGAGATCCTGGTCGGCACCTTCTATGTCGGCAGCTTTCGCGTCTACATGTCCCTGCTCTGGTTCGCCATCGCCGCCATCGTGCTCGGCTATGTGCTGACCAAGACCAAGGCCGGCAACTGGATCCAGGCGGCCGGCGGCAATCCCAATGCGGCCCGTGCCCGCGGCGTCAATGTCGACGCCACCAAGGTCTGGCTCTTTATCCTGTGCTCCGTGCTTTCGACCCTGGCCGGCATCATCTCCTCCATCCGCACCTCCTCGGCCAATCCCAATTCGGGCACGGGCTATGAGCTGGAGGTGATCGCCATGGTGGTGATCGGGGGTACCGCGCTCACCGGCGGCCGAGGCACCATCATCGGCACGGTGCTCGGCATCTTCATCCTGCGCGTGATGCGCAACGGCATCGTGCTGATCGGCGTGCCGGGCCTGGCCTACAACATCTTCATCGGCGCGATCATCTTAGGGATGATGGCCCTGCATTCATGGCTCGACCGCCGGCATCAGGAAGGGAGGTGAGCGATGGCTGAGACCAGCGAACTCATCCGCATGCAGAACATCGCCAAGTCCTATGGCCGCATCCGCGCCATCGAGGATGTCACCCTCACGGTGAACCGGCGCGAGATCGTCGGGCTGCTCGGCGACAACGGGGCGGGCAAGTCGACCCTGATCAAGATCCTGTCGGGGGCGGTGGCGGCCACCTCCGGCGACATCTTCGTGCGCGGCAAGAAGGTGGAGATGCGCTCCACCACCGATGCGATCGCCCAGGGCATCGAGACGATCTACCAGGATTCGGCCCTGGTGCCGCAACTCTCGATCGCCCGCAACCTCTTTCTGGGACGCGAGCCGATCAAGGGACCACGCTTCCTCAACCGCCTCGACCAGGCCAAGATGAACGAGGTGGCGACCACGCTGCTGAAAAGGGTCGGCATCTCCAAGAACATCGCACCGACCACGCCGATCGGCTCGCTTTCCGGCGGCGAGCGCCAGGCGGTGGCCATCGCCCGCGCCATGCATTTCGACAGCGACCTGATCATTCTCGACGAGCCCACCAACAATCTGGGCGTGGCGGAGACGCAGGGCGTCCTGAATTTCGTGCGCAATGCCCGCAGTTCCGGCCATTCCTGCATCTTCATCGCCCACAACATCCACCATGTCTTCCAGGTGGTTGACCGTATCGTGGTCATGCGCCGCGGGCGCGTCGTCGCCGACGACATCGATCCCAAGCAGACCAGCGTGGAGGCGGTGGAGCGGGTGATCACCGGTATGGATCACTGAAGAGCGGCCGGCCCTCTTCCTGGGACCGCCAGCATCCTGCTGGCTCTTCTTTCTGACGAACGCCCCGGCACCAAGGAGCCGGCAGGATGCTGGGGCCCAGGGAAGGATGCATTATGGCGTCTGCCCCGAAAGGGTGAGCCCGACTGCACCATCGTAGAGTGGCGCATCCGGCCAACTCGTTTATAACGGCCGGACTCTTTCCTTCCCCAGGGACATCGAAGCTCTTCATGAAGAAACTCGTCATTTTCGATCTCGACGGCACGCTTGCCAAGAGCAAATCGGCCATCGATGCCGAGATGGCCGCCCTTCTGGGCCAGCTTCTCACCGTCGCCCAGGTCGCCGTGATCTCGGGCGGCGACTGGCCGCAATTCGAAAAGCAGTTCCTCGCCAATCTGCCCGCCGGTGATCGCTTCGACCGGCTGCATCTGCTGCCGACCTGCGGCACGAAATTCTTCCATTTCGACGGGGGCAACTGGGTCCCGGTCTATCGCGAGGACCTGTCGGCCGAGGACAAGCAGCGCATCGTCGCAGCGCTGGAGGCGGCTTTCGAGCAGGCCGGCTTCAAGCCCGAGCGGATCTGGGGCGAGCGCATCGAGGATCGCGGCAGCCAGATCACCATGTCCGCGCTCGGCCAGGAAGCACCGCTCGAAGCCAAACACAGCTGGGATCCCGATTTCAAGAAGCGCACCATCCTGAAAACCTATCTCGACAAGTCGATCCCGGATTTCTCGGTGCGCATGGGCGGCGCCACCTCGATCGACGTGACCCGGCAGGGCATCGACAAGGCCTATGGCATCGCCAAGCTGCGCGACCGGCTGGGCATTGCCATCGAGGAGATGATCTTCGCCGGCGACGCACTGTTCCCCGGCGGCAACGACTATGCGGCCAAGGAGGCCGGCGTCGATTCGATCCGCGTCAGGGATCCGGAGGAGACCAAGCGGGTGATCGAGACGATCATCGCCTGCCTGGGGTAAGAAACTGAGGCGCTTCACAACGGCGAGCTCCTGCGCCTTGGTAAAGTACGCTCTATCGCCCTCGGCTATCTGCTTCGCATATCTCGGCCGAGCCGGACAAAACACAATAATCCTTCCCCGGTTTCGGGGAAGGTAGCGCTGCGTAGCAGCGGCGTAAGGGAGAGAGTGGCGCGAGCGAGCTTCTTTTCTTCAGCGCCACTCTCCCCCACCCAAGCCGGCTTCGCCGGCCCCAGCACACACAAATTGTGTGTGCGACCTCCCCGAAGTCGGGGAGGGATCTCTGCGCCATATCTTGGAACGCTGCGAGTCTACGGACAAGGCAAGCTCTTTCACCGAGCGATCGATCACCGCTCCTGCCGCCCCGCGATATGTTTTTCCAGCGCCGCCGCGACCTTGCCGGCACCAAAGCAGCGGAAACGAAACGTGCCCTCGTCATGCTCGACGGCGACGATGCCGGTGACCCAGCCGAATTCCCGCCAGGTCTTGCGGATGGCGGCCATCGGGATGTGGACGGGCTGCAGGCCTGTGTGAAAGGCCTTGTTCAGGCCATTGGCGGCGAAGGACAGCCCATCCGGCGTGATCTCGACGCGACCGCCGACCCACAGGCCTCCCGCCTTGCTGCTCACCCGCCTAGCCGCATCGACCGCGACGCCTGGCACCAAGCGCGACGGCGTCGCATTGGGAATGAGGGCGTTGCAAAGCTTACGGATGTGAAGATCTGTCATGTTGTCTCTCTTGGAGGCTCGCCCTATCCGAAAATTCCGATTAGAGATATTTGTCAGACAACGGAAGCGCCGACCTGCCATGCGTAGCTTCACCTGGCCGGGTCGGACTGCGCGTTGCAGCACAAATCGAATTGGAATCGGGAGGAACCCATGTCGGGTCAAGGAAAGATCGCCATCGTCACGGGCGCCGCCAGCGGCATCGGCAAGGCCGTCGCGCATGCCCTTTTGGCCGATGGCTGGTCCGTCGTGTTCACGGGGCGTCGCAAGGAGGCCCTGGAAGCGGCGATCGCCGAAAGCCCGCATACGGCCTCCGCCCGCGCCATCCCCTCCGACGTCACCGATCCCGCTTCGGTTGCGGCATTGTTCGATGCCACCGTCGCCGCCCTCGGCCGTGTCGATCTCGTCTTCAACAATGCCGGCACGATCGCTCCCGGCGTGCCGATCGAGGACCTGCCCTTCGAGCAGTGGAAGGCGGTGATCGATACCAACGTCACCGGCGTGTTCCTGTGCACCAAGGAGGCTTTCCGCGTGATGAAGGCGCAGGAACCGCGCGGCGGGCGCATCATCAACAATGGCTCGATCTCGGCCACCGCGCCGCGCCCGAATTCGGCGCCCTACACCGCCTCCAAGCATGCGGTCACCGGCCTGACCAAATCCTCGTCGCTGGACGGGCGCAAATATGACATCGCCTGCGGCCAGATCGACATCGGCAACACGCTGACGCCGATGGCGTCCAAGATGCCGGGCGGCGTGCCGCAGGCGGACGGCTCGATCAAGCCCGAGCCGACCTTCGACGTGAAGCATGTCGCCGATGCGGTGGTCTACATGGCCGGCCTGCCGCTCGAGGCCAATGTGCAGTTCATGACGGTGATGGCGACCAAGATGCCGCTGGTCGGGCGCGGGTAAGCGAAGTATCCGGGTGCGCGGGCATCACAGCGCGCATCTGGAAGCACCGTATATCCAGGATGGGAAGAGCGGGCATCGCGACACGCATGTCGCTGTGATGCCCGCGCACCCGGGAAACCGCCTTCAGGCTCCCGGCTTGCCATGATATTTGGCGGGCAGCCGGTCATCCGCAGCTGGCGCCTCGCCACCCTCGCGGCTGAGGAAAGCCAATGCCCAATCGATGTCACCATCGGCCCGTCGCTGTGCAAAGAACTCCGCTGCGGTCAGGGCCGAAAGCTTTTCGGCAACAGCCGACACGATGAACTGATTGATCGTGGTGCCGTCCTGCCGCGCGAACTCCTCGACGGCCTTCTTCAAGGAAGTCGGCATTCTCAAAGCATAGTTGCTGGAATGAGCCATGGTCACAACCTTTCGAGCACCTCGGCCGGTGCCTGGATTTCAAGTCCGAACCGCAACGCCTGGGGCAGGAAATCGCGCCTGTTGAAGGTCACGATCGCATCGACTCGCCCATTGACGGCCGCTTCCAACACCATGTCGTCATTTGGATCCCGTAAGATCGGACGCCACAGGAATCGGATGGTGACCGGCTCGATTACACCGGCCAAAGCCGCCAGAAACCGATCGACCTGACTGCTATCGATGCCACAGCCGACAAGATGCTCTGGCCGCTTCAGGACCGCCTCATATTCCAGGAATATCGGTATACTGGCAGCCATTGCCAATTGACCGCGAAGCACCAAACGAAGCACTTCGGCGGACGCGCCAGTGGGGCTTCGCAGAGCCGTTACCAGGACATTGGTATCCAGCACCAATTTCATATCGCATATGATATGAAATTATGTGCTTTTGTCAAGATCAGGCGCGGGACGGCCTACTGTATTCAGGCCCCTCTCCTCGCCGCGGGCAGCGCGCAGATCTCCTCGCCAGAGAAGGTACGCGAACGGGTGATGAAGCGTTTTTCCGTGCCGTTCTCCAGGGAGAACATGCCGCCGCGCCCCGGCACCACGTCGATGATCAGCTGGGTGTGACTCCAGGCAGCAAATTGCGGGGCGCTGATATAGACGGGGGCATCGCCGATGCTGCCCAGCAGCACGTCCTGGTCCCCGATGATGAACTCGCCTTGGCTGTAGCACATCGGCGAGGAGCCGTCGCAGCACCCGCCCGACTGGTGGAACAACACGGGGCCGTAGCGGGCCTGGAGACTGGCGATCAGGGCGAGGGCGGCCGGTGTCGCCGTCACGCGCTCTATAGTGATGTCGTCCATGATGCTTCTCCCGTACCGAAATGCATCGCGCCCCTCGTCCTTGCGAACGCAGTGAAGCAATCCAGCTTTCGCCGGGTACCGTATTGTGGCGTCAGGATTGCTTCACTACGTTCGCAAGGACGATAGTCGGTTAGCTTCAGCAGCGCCGTCAAAAAAGGCCGCCCGGCGTGAACCGGGCGGCGAAGGCGATCCCCGGAGCAAAGTGCTCCGGCACGGATCAGAAGAAGCCAAGCTTCTTGGGGGAGTAGCTGACCAGCATGTTCTTGGTCTGCTGGTAGTGATCGAGCATCTTCTTGTGGTTTTCGCGGCCGATACCGGACTGCTTGTAGCCGCCGAAGGCCGCATGAGCCGGATAGGCATGGTAGCAATTGGTCCAGACGCGACCGGCCTGGATGGCGCGGCCAAAGCGATAGGCGCGCGTGCCGTCACGTGTCCAGATGCCGGCGCCAAGGCCGTAGAGCGTGTCGTTGGCGATGGAGAGTGCTTCCTCGTCATCCTTGAAGGTGGTGACGGAGACCACGGGCCCAAAAATCTCCTCCTGGAAGATCCGCATCTTGTTGTGGCCCTTGAACACCGTCGGCTTGACGTAATAGCCGCCGGCGAGTTCGCCCGGCAGTTCGTTGCGCTCGCCGCCGATCAGCACTTCGGCGCCTTCCTGGCGGCCGATATCGAAATAGCTCAGGATCTTCTCGAGCTGTTCGGAGGAAGCCTGCGCACCGATCATGGTGGTCGGGTCGAGCGGGTCGCCCTGCTTGATGGCGGCGACGCGCTTCAGCGCCTTCTCGATGAAGCGGTCATAGATGCTTTCATGCACGAGCGCGCGGCTCGGGCAGGTGCAGACCTCGCCCTGGTTGAGGGCGAACATCACGAAACCCTCGATCGCCTTGTCGAGGAAATCGTCGTCTTCGGCGGCAACGTCCTTGAAGAAGATGTTGGGCGACTTGCCGCCCAGCTCCAGCGTCACCGGGATCAGGTTCTGGCTGGCATATTGCATGATGAGGCGGCCGGTGGTGGTCTCACCGGTAAAGGCGATCTTGGCGATCCGGTTGGAAGAGGCCAAAGGTTTGCCGGCTTCCAATCCGAAACCATTGACGATGTTGAGTACGCCGGGCGGCAGGATGTCGCCGATCAGTTCGGCCAGGACCAGGATAGAGGCGGGGGTCTGCTCGGCGGGCTTGATCACCACGCAATTGCCGGCGGCAAGTGCCGGGGCGAGCTTCCATATCGCCATCAGCAGCGGGAAGTTCCAGGGGATGATCTGGCCGACGACGCCGAGCGGTTCATGGAAATGATAGGCGACGGTGTCATGGTCGATCTCGGAGATGCCGCCTTCCTGGGCGCGCAGTACGCCGGCGAAATAACGGAAATGGTCGACGCCGAGCGGCAAATCGGCGGCGGTGCTCTCGCGGATCGGCTTGCCATTGTCCCAGGTCTCGGCCAGAGCGAGCGTTTCCAGATTGTCTTCGATCACCTGGGCGATGCGCAGCAGCAGCAGCGATCGTTCCGTCGCGCTGGTGCGGCCCCAGGCGTCCTTGGCGGCATGGGCCGCGTCGAGGGCGGCTTCGACGTCAGCGGCATCGGAACGAGCGATCTCGCAGAGGACCCTGCCGTTTACGGGCGAGGTGTTCTCAAAATATTTGCCGCTGCGCGGTTCCTGCCATTGGCCGCCGATGAAATTGCCGTAGCGGGGCTTGAACAGCGTTCCGGGCGAGCGGACGATCTCGGGCTTGTTCATCAATTTCCTCCTTCAGCGCGCCAATTGAGGTTCTGGGACTGGCGTCGTCTGGCTGGGAGGATGGGCGTGACGGGATGGCTTGTCAGGATGGGGATGCACGATGGCGGGGACGATGTGTCTCATCGGTGAGACAGATTTGGGGAGCTGGTCTTCAGACCCGCCGGGGCCTTCCTGCAAACGCTGCGTTTCCAGGCCGGCCCGAAGACCAGCCCCCTCAGCTCTCCCGCCCGAGGCCCAGTCGTGCGATCTTGCGATGCATGGTGGCGCGACTGACGCCGAGGAGCCGGGCTGCGGCAGAGACATTGCCTTTCGCCCGCGACAGTGCCTGGCGCACGGCGGCACGCTCGCCGGCAAGCAACCCCTCGCCGGGCAGCACCGTTTCACCGTCGACGAGATCACTCGCGGGGAAGGGATTCCGCAGATGCTCGTCCGTCAACCCATAGACGAGGCGGGCCGCGCGGCTGGCCCCGATGACGAGGTCTTCCCGATCGACGGCCAGCAGGCCGGCAGGACCATTGCCGGCGTCGGGACCGACCAGGATGCGCGCATGGCGGAAGGCCTCGCGGAAATGCTGGGTCTCGATACGGGTGGCCGCGTCCCGTGTCGCCGCCGCCACCAGCTTGAGCAGGGCCGGCGTCAGATCGGAACGGCAGGTCGAGACATCGAGCGTGCCCATTAGCCGGCCATTCGCGTCCCAGATCGGCGCCACCGTGCAGCTCAGGCCGATATTGCGGGTGAGGAAATGCTGGTCGCGATGGATGGTCAGTGCCCGCCCTTCGGCGATGCAGGTGCCGACACCGTTGGTGCCCTCGCTCTGCTCGCTCCAGACCATGCCGGTCCACAGGCCGAGGGCCTCGAAATCGGCATCGTCTCCCGCGACGCCACGCCGATCCAGCGGCACGCCGTCATCATCGGTAAGCAATACGCAGCAACCGGCCTCGCCGACCGCCTGGAACAGGCGGTCGAGGGTTGCCTGCGACAGCCGCACCAGCAGTTCCATGCGCGACAAGGCCGCCTTGAATTCGCTGTCGCCGAGGCGCAGGGGCGGAGGGGAGTGGTCGGGGTCGAGACCATAATGGCTGAGGGAGCGCGACCAGGAGGCCGCGACCGCGGACTGGGCACCCGAGGTGCCGTCATTCAAGGTTGCATAGACCAGATCCGCATGATGCACGCGGTCCGACTTACCCATTCCTGGCATTCGCTCCGCCCTCCGCATGCATTGCGATAGGGGGAGCCCGAAAGGCCGCTCCCCGGCATCGACGCGGTTAACGGCATCTTCCGCTGGAATTTCCTGCCCTGTCAATCGCAGTTGCGATTTTCATCGCCATCCAAAACGTTTTGGAAAACGAATTTACTATTCGATGCGTCAACATCGCGCAGAGTGCCAGCGTGATTCAATCCGTCAGGAATGCTTGGCTCGAGATGTTTGGCAATTGAAGGCATCCCCTCAGGGAACCCTCACCAGGGAACCGTCTGACCCCGATAGTCGAGATATTCCAGGCCGGGCCTGCTGCGTTTTTCGAGAAGCACATTCACCAGGCTCGGCACACTCTCTTCAATGGACAGACGTCCGCCGGGACCGCCCATGTCGGTACGAACCCAGCCGGGCGCCATCAGCACCATCGGGCGCGCCTCTAGGGCATGGCGTGCCGCATAGCTGCGCATGAACATGTTCAGGGCCGCCTTGCTGCCGCGATAGACTTCGCGCATGCCGGATGTGTTGTTGCCGACGCTGCCCTGTCCCGACGACATCACGCCGATCAGGCCCGTTCCGGAGACGAGGTCTCCCAAGGTTTCGATGACGCGCAGGGGGCTCAAGGCATTGGTGACCATGACACGGATGAATTCCTCGGTCGTCACTTCCGCGATGGTTTCCTCGGGATTGTTGGTGACGCCGGCATTCACAAACAGGATGTCGAACCGGCGCCCTTCCAACCGGGCGCGGAGCGCTGCGACCTCGGCCGGCGCGCAGATGTCGACGGTTTCGATCTCGACCCGGTCGCCATGTTCGTCGGCAAGATCATGCAGTCTCGTTCGGCCGGCCCCGGCACGGACGGTACCGACGACATGCCAGCCCTTCCCGGCGAATTCGGCGGCCATGGCGTGGCCGAGACCCCGGGAGGCTCCGATAAGCAGGACGGAGCCGGCGGGCTTTGGAGATAAGGTATGAGGCATGGCTTCAAGGCTCGCTGCTGGTGTGATCGGCCAGCAATAGGCCGAGGCGAATAGCCTGCGCCAGACGCACGAGATGCAACAAACGAATGCACATGACGCGCGATATGCTCACCGCTCGGCGGACAATCCGCCCAATCAAGGCACGAGGTGAGCTCTCGGAATTCCGTCTAGAGCAAAATGACTTTTCTCCGAACTGTCATTTTTCCCTAACTCTTTGTTTTAACGCACTTTCTTAAACGAAAAGTCTACCAGCTTTTCTGAAAAATGCTCTAGGCGCTGATCCTCGGCCGGCCCGAGGCCCGGGCCGTCACCAGTGCCTCGACGAACAATTCGCGGCCCTCGGCCAGGATCTTCTTCTCGTCCACGCTCACCGAGGTCTCGACGGTGGCGGCACCTGCGGTCAGCGCATCGCTCTCTGCCTGGATCCGCGCCGCTTCCTGAGCATGGACCAGCGCTTCACCGAGATCGAGGATGTCTCGCGTGCCCGACCGCGTGAACACCCGGAAGATCCCCTCCACCGGTTGCAGTACCTTCACCTCTGCCGAGACATGCACGCCGCCGACCACGGCACCGACGGCATTGGCGACCTCGGCATGTTCGGGAACCAGCGAAGGCGCGCCGACCAGGCCGGCGATATCCCCGTAATAGGTCGCGGCCGAGGCACCGAGCCCGACCACCGGCGCCGTCAGCGACAGGCCGATCTTGACGAGGCCGCTATGGCCGTCGAGCGCCGCCACCGCCAAGGCATGGCGCGACAGGCCCGCCTCGCGGAAGCCGTCCTCGGCCAAGGCGCATTCCAGCAGGAACTCGGCGGAGCGGCGGGTGAGGGTCTCGATGATGCGCCGTGCCAGGTCCTCGGCGCCATCAGCATAGGGCAGCCCCATGGCGTTGCGCCGCCTGGCGAACAGGGTCAGCCCCTTCTCGGCCGCCGGCTTGTCCCAGGCGTGATGCAGGCCGAGCTGGTGGGCCGCGTCGGACGGTGTCAGCGCGGACATGATGGCCAGGCGCCGATTGACCAGGCGCTGCAGGGCATTGAGTTCACGCCGGTTGTTGATCAGCTTGTCGGCGGCCATCGGCCCAGCCTCCAGCCGCGCCAGCACCTCGGCCTCCAGCGCCGGCAGTTCCGCCAAAGGCGGGTGCAGGCGCAGGGCGAAGCGGCCGAAGAGGTCGTTGGGCAGATCGGCCCGGAGCTGCCGGTCGAGCGTCGAATGCACGAGGTCGGCATGGCTGTCGGCAAGCAGGGACAGCGGCACGGCACGGCGCGGACCGAGCTTGAGCGACGTATCCAGGCCGTGTTGCTCGATCGCCACCTCGCTGTCGCCGCCGAGGCCGCAGGTGCGGATGGCGATCGCCTCCACCATGGTACGGAAACCGCCGATCAGGGCGCCGGCCGGATCGATGCGGGGCCTGGCACCGCGCAGCACGACGACATCGGTGGTGGTACCGCCGATATCGGAAATCAGGGCGTCCGGGGCGCCGGCCAGGAAGGCGCCGCCCACCGCGCTGGCGGCCGGGCCGGAGAAGATCGTCTCGATCGGCTTGGCCTTGGCGACCTCGGCCGCCACCAGCGAGCCGTCGCCGCGCACCACCATCAAGGGCGCGGCGATGCCGAGCGCGGCGAGGCGCCCCTCGGTCGCCGCGATCAGCGCCTCGAGGAGATGGATCAGGCGCGCATTGAGCACGCAGGTGAGCGCGCGCTTCGGCCCGTCCAGCTTGGCCGAAAGCTCGTGGCCGCAGGTCACCGGCAGGCCGGTTTCACGCCGCAGGATCTCGCGCGCCACGATCTCATGGCTGGGGTCGAGCACGGCAAAGCGGCCGGTCACCGCAAAGCCGGTCAGCCCCGGCGCCAAAGCGCGGGCCTGTTCGACCAGGCCTGCCTCGTCGAGCGGCGCACGGACCTGGCCCATGGCGTCATGGCCGCCGGCAATCAGCAGGACCGGGTCGCCGTTCAAGGCCGCCTTGAGATCCGGCCGCTCGGCATCGGCGGCATCGAAGCCGATATAGACGAGGCCGACGCGCCCACCCTGACCCTCCACCATGGCGTTGGTGGCGAGCGTGGTGGAGAGCGAGACCAGGGCGATGCGCGCAGGCGCAATGTCGGACTGAGACAGCACCGCGCCGACGGCGCCGCCGACACCGATGGCCAGATCATGATGGGTGGTGAGCGACTTGGCCTTGGCTAGAACGCCCTTCTCCTCGTCATAGAGGACGGCGTCGGTGAAGGTTCCGCCCGTATCGATACCCAACAAAACAGCCATGATGTCAGCCACTAGCAATCAGATCTTTTTTTGCTGATACGCGAATTCGGGCTGCGCCGCTCGCTCATACCCGCATTTTTTTGGCACTGGCGGCCTTTCCCAGGGGGTAAGGCACGCTCGGAGCAAAGCGTATTTAGGCGAAAACGCCGCTTTGCTCTAACTCTTCGCTTCGATGCGTCTTTGCGATTCGAGGTGAGACGGTGAAATCGCAAACTGCTTCGGCTATAGGGCGTTGCGGTGGCCGTGAGCGAGGAGATCCGCCCTCTCCTGCGCCCGGGCACTGCAGATATCGATGGCTTAAACATCCTAATTGATGCTTTAAACATCAATATTAAAATTTGGTATTTGATAAATGCGAGGCTGCCTATGATCACCGCTGCCCAGATGCGCGCTGCCCGTGCCCTGCTCGGCATCGACCAGCGCCAGCTCGCCGACCTGTCGGGGGTTTCCCTGCCGACGGTTCAGCGCATGGAGGCGAGCGAAGGCAATGTTCGCGGTGTGGTCGATACGTTGACGAAAGTGATCGAGGCGCTCGATCGCGCCGGCGTCGAGCTGATCGGCGATAATGCCGTCAGCCGCGAGGGCGGACGAGGCGTGCGCCTCAAGCTTCCCAAGCTGCCGGAAATTCCCTCGGCCTGACCCGGAGTGCAGCTCGCGGCGACGGGCACCATGCAGGCCGTCGCGCCCAGCTGGCGGCACCGAAGGATACGAATCCGAGCGGAGGTTTCCAATGAAACAGCTTGTTTTTCGACCTTCCCCCATCTCTGATGGCAGACAGTATCGGAGGTTGCACGGATGAGAATTGCTGCACCCGCCTTCCTGCTCATGGGCCTCATCCTTGCGCCACAGCTGGCCTTGGCAGCGCAGGCCAAGGCTTCGATCGCTCAATGGAAAACCCTGAACAGCCAATGCCGAGGCGGCAGCGGCGACGATCCCGTCACCCGGCATGCCTGCGATCAGCGCGACGCCCTCACCAGGCAACTCGCCGAGACCGGCTGGTGCTTCGGCCGCAAGGACGATCCCGACGCGGCCGCCTATCAATGGCACCGCTGCACGGCGAAATCCCTGCGCCCCGAATAAAAAAGGCCGGCCTGGAACGATGTCCGGGGCCGGCCAAGCCGCGCTGCGACGGACCGAGGCGGAGGCCCGTCATGCGCAAAAGCGTTTTGCGATTTGGTGAAATCACTGAGAATCGCAAAGACGCGTCGGAACAAGGAGCTAGAGCAAACAAGCGTTCACACTCGAACGCGCGCTTTGCTCTAGGGATGTCCTAGGCTCCCGCCTTCTGCGGCAGGGGCTGCACCGGCACGCCGGGGAAGATCTTCTGGACATTGCCGACGATGATCTGGTCGGTTTCCTTGACCCCCTTGGTCACCGCGATGAGCGGTCCCTGCGCCGGACCAAGCTCGACCAGACGCATCTCGACCTTGCTGCCCTCGCCGACCACGTAGACATATTTGCCGAGCTGGCTCGAACCGAGGGCCGCCTGCGGCACCAGCAGCGTATCGGGCCGCTCGCCGACGCTCAGGCGCAGATTGACATATTGCCCCGGCAACAGGCTGCGATCGGCATTGGCCGTGGTGGCCCGGGCGGTGATGGTACCGGTGGCACGGTCGACGACATTGTCCAGGAAGGTGAGCTCGCCCTGATGGCTCGCCTCGTTCTGGCCGGGCACGATGATATCGGCCAGCACCTTGCCGGCTGCCTTGGCCTTGAGGATCTGGGTGAGTTCGGCTTCCGTCGGCGTAAAGGTCACATAGATCGGGCTGAGTTGCACCAGCGTGTTGAGCACCGTGCCGCCAGGGCTGACGAGCGTGCCGGCCGCGGCCTGGTTGCGGCCTATGCGTCCATCGAACGGGGCCTTGATCTCGGTATAATCGAGATTGAGTTCCGCCGCCTGGATCGCCGCCTTGTCGGCTAGGAGGGTCGCCTCACCCTGCTTGACCGCGCTGGTGCGCTGGTCGAACAGGTCCTTCGATAGGAAGCCTGTCTTGGTGAGGTCGTTGCCGCGGGTGAGGCTGGTCTTGGCATAGTCGAGCGCGGCGGTATCGCGCTCGGCCTGGGCCTTCACCTGCGCCAGCGCGGCCTGATAGTCGCGCGCGTCGATGCGATAGAGGACGTCACCCTGCTTCACATCGGTGCCGTCAGGTACGGCCTGGTCGAGCATATAGCCCGAGACCTTGGCCTGCAGGGCGATGCTGCGGATCGATTCCGTGCGAGCCGGGTAGTTGAGGAAGAGCGGAATCGACTTCTTGACCACGGAGGCCACCGGCACCGGCATGGCCTGCATGGCCGGTGCCGGATTGGCCGAGGCCGGCTTGCTCAGCACCCCAGCCAGGAGTTCCTGACCGGCAGCCAGAAGATGCGGCTTGTCCTTGAGGTAGTAGCCCCCGCCGGCGGCGGCGACCACGACGATGGCGGTGGCGATTTTCCAGATACGCATCGGTATCCCCTTATTCGGCGGCCTGGATCCGGGGCGGCACGGCCTCCTCGGACTCCTCAGGCGTACTATCGGTATGGTGTGAATCTTTCCTGGCGGAGAGCCGGCGCTCGCGCCAGCGCTCGATGATGGCGTAGAACACCGGCACGAAGACCAGCGTCAGCACGGTGGCCACCAGCATGCCGCCAAACACTGCGGTACCAAGCGACTGGCGGCTGGCCGCACCGGCCCCGGTCGCCTTCACCAGCGGCACCACGCCCAGGATGAAGGCGAAGGCCGTCATCAGGATCGGGCGCAGGCGCAGCCGGCCGGCTTCCATCGCCGCCTCGACGATGCCATGGCCCTGCTCGCGCAGATGCTTGGCGAACTCGATGATCAGGATGGCGTTCTTGGCGGCGAGGCCGATCAGCATGACGAAGCCGATCTGCGAATAGACGTCGAGCTGCATGCTGCGCAGCCAGATGGCGAGCAGCGCACCGAACAGGCCGAGCGGCACCGCGAGCAGGACCATGAACGGCATGGACCAGCTCTCATATTGCGCGGCCAGGATCAGGAAGACGAACACGATGGCAAGGGCGAACACCGCCGCTGCGATCGAGCCGGCCTTGAGCTCCTGGAAGGTGATGCCGGTCCATTCATAGTTGAAGCCGTTCGGCAGGGTTTGGGCTGCGACCCTCTGCATCGCCTCGATGGCCTGTCCCGAGGAATAGCCCGGCGCGGCGGCGCCATTGATCAGGGCAGCGCCGTAATTGTTGTAATGGGTGACCGTCTCCGGCCCGACGATCGGCTTCAGCGATCCTAGGGTCGACAGGGGCACCATGTTGCCGGTGGCGTTGCGGACATAGAGGCGGCTGATGTCGCCGGGATCGGCCCGCGAATCCTTGTCGGCCTGCAGCGTGACGCGGAAGGTTCGCCCGAACTGGTTGAAGTCGTTCACATAGAGCGAGCCGAGATAGATCTGCAGGGTGTTGAAGATATCGGGCAGGTTCAAGCCCAGGAGCTTGGCCTTGTTGCGGTCGAGGTCGTAGTTGAACTGCGGCGTCGAGGTCGAGAAGGTGGTGAACAGGGTCTGCGGATTGAGCTCGGGCTGCTTGCGCGCCTCGGCGAGCAGGGCCTGCGCCGCCTCGTTGACCGCGAAGGGGCCGCGTCCGTTCAGATCCTCGATCTGGAATTCGAAGCCGCCGGTGGTGCCGAGGCCCTGGATGGAGGGCGGCTCGAAGGCCAGCACGAAACCATCGGCAATGCCGAACAGCTTCGGGCGCACCTTGTTGACGATATCGGTGGCGCTGAGGCCGGGGCCGCGCTCATCCCAAGGCTTGAGGATGGCGAATTCAACCGCGGCGCTCGACTGCTGGGCATTGGTGAGGAAGTTCAGGCCGGAGATCGACATGATGTCCTCGACCCCGGGCTCGGCCATCAGGATCTGGCGCACCTGCTTGGCGGCGGCATCGGTGCGTTCGAGCGAGGCACCGTCCGGCAATTGCAGGACGACGAAGAAATAGCCCTGGTCTTCCGAAGGCAGGAAGGTGGAGGGCACCCGTGTCGAGATCCAGTAGGTGGCGGCCAGCACGATGGCAAAGGCCCCCATCATCAGCCAGCGCAGCTTGATGAAGCCGCGCACGGAGGCGGCATAGCCGTGCGACAGCCTGTCGAAGCCGGCATTGAACCAGCGGAACAGGAAGAAGCGCGAGGCCGGCTTGTGGCTGAGGAACGCCGCCGACAAGGCGGGGCTCAAGGTCAGCGAATTGAAGGCCGAGATGCCGACCGAGATCGCCACGGTCAGGGCGAACTGGTTGTAGAGCTGGCCGGCGACACCGGGAATGAAGGCGACGGGGACGAACACCGCCATCAGCACCGCCGTGGTGGCGACGATCGGGCCGGTGACTTCCTTCATGGCGATCTTGGCCGCCTGCAGCGGGGGATGTCCCGCCTCGAGCTGTCGTTCGACGTTCTCCACCACCACGATGGCGTCGTCGACGACGAGGCCGATGGCGAGCACCATGCCGAGCAGCGAGAGCATGTTGAGCGAGAAGCCCATGGCCAGCATTACCACCATGGTCGCGATCAGCGACACCGGGATGGCGATGACCGGGATGAGCACGGTGCGCCAGTTCTGCAGGAAGATGTAGACGACGAGGACCACGAGGATGAGCGCCTCGACCAGTGTCTTGACGACGTCCTCCATCGCGGCCGACACGAAGCGGGTCGTGTCGTATTTCATCGAATATTCGATGCCCTTGGGGAATCGCGCCGAGAGCTCCTTCATCTTGGCTTCGACGGCTTCCTTCAGCTTGAGCGAGTTGGAGCCGGGTGCCTGGAAGACGCCGAGCACCACCATCGGCTTTTCGCCGTGATAGGCCGAGGACGAATATTGCAGCGAACCGAGCTCGATGCGGGCGACGTCACGCAGGCGCACCACCGAACCGCCGGCCGGATTGGCGCGGACGACGATGTTGCCGAACTCCTCCGGATCGCTGAGGCGGCCGGTGGCGTTGACCTGCATTTCGAAGGCGGTGCCCGCCGGAGCCGGGTTCTGGCCGATCTTGCCGGCCGCAACCTGCACGTTCTGCTCGGCGACGGCGTTCTGTACGTCGACGGCGGTGATGCCGAGATTGGCAAGCTTGTCGGGATCGAGCCAGATGCGCATGGAATAGCGCCGCTCGCCGAAGATCCTGACGTCGCCGACGCCCGGCAGGCGCTTCAGGGGATCGACGATCTGCAGATAGGCGTAGTTGCTGAGCGCGACCGAATCGACCGAATTGTCGGGCGAGGTCAGGTCGACGATCAGCACGAAGTTGGGATTGGCCTTGGTGACCGAGACACCGGACTGGTTGACGATCGCCGGCAACGAGGAGGCCGCCTGAGCCACGCGATTCTGCACGTCCATCGCCGCGATGTTCAAGGGATAGCCGACATCGAAGGTGACGGTGATGTTGGAGGAACCGTCATTGGAGCTGGCCGAGGACATGTAGATCATGCCCGGCACGCCGTTGATCTGCTGCTCGAGCGGCGTGGTCACCGTATCGGCGACGACCTGCGAGCTGGCGCCGGGATAGGAGGCGCTGACCTGGATCTGGGGCGGCGTGATGTTGGGAAACTGGGCGACCGGCAGCAGGAAATAGGCAATCGCCCCCGCCAGCACCATGATGATGGCGATGGCCGAGGCGAAGATCGGACGTTGAATGAAATAATTGACCATGGTGAAGCTCTGCGTCAGCCGCCTTGGATGCCACCATGTGGCATGACGGTGTCAGAAAATGTCAGGAGGATCGGCGGCATGTCCTGCGCTTCGGCGAGACGGCGGGCCTGACCGGTGAGCATCGTCCTCAATGAAACCGGATCGACCCTGTCGGCCCGCATGAGGGCAAGCGTCAGCGGATCGTTCAGCAACTGATCGATGGTCATATTGCAGCCTTGCTGAGCCATGACTCCTCCAGCGCGGAAACATGGGTCCATGCTCCGCCGAATCCGTTTGACGATGTGTCGTTTGCCAGAGCAAAGCGCGTTCAGGCGTGACCGTGCTTTGCTCTAGCTCTCTGGTTCGACGCGCCTTTGCGATTTGAAGAGATTCAATCAAATCACAAGACGCTCGGGTGAATTGTCTCTCTAACAAGGCTGCATCGCAGTGCGATGACGAAACGGCCTTGACGACGCCTTACCAAGCTGTTACCGATCAGTAACAGCGACACTGTTACAGGTCGGTAACAGTTTGGTCAAGCCATGAGCCAGAAAATTTTGGAACAAAGCGAAGAGTCACTCTGCTGCCCCGGACAGCGTCCGCGAGACCGCATCGTCGTCACTGCGCGCGACCTCTTCCACCGACATGGCATCAACACCATCGGCGTCGACACCATCGCCAAGGTCGCCGGCACCAACAAGATGACGCTTTACCGTCATTTCGGCTCGAAGGACGATCTCATCGTCGAATGCCTGCGGGCGGCGGAGATCGACAACCAGGCGCGCTGGGCCCAGCTCGAGGCCGAGCATCCGGGCGATGCCCACGCCCAGTTGCTGTCCTGGGTCGGCAAATGCGCCGACTATATCGAGGCCGACAACCGGGGCTGCGAATTCGCCAATGCGGCCGTCGAGCTCTCGGGCGAGGACCATCCGGCCCGGCGCCTGGTCGAAGAGTTCAAGAAGAGGCATCGCGACCGCCTGGCCCTGCTCTGCCGGGAGGCGGGCCTCGACCAGCCCGATCTGGTCGCCGATACGCTGCATCTCCTGCTGGAAGGCGCCCGCGTCAGCCGCCAGAGCGCCGGCCCGGAAGGCCCGAGCGCCCGCTTCGTGCGCATGGCAGAGGGGGTGATCGCCTCCTTCGGCAAGACTGCCTGACCCAAGGCCTCCGACTCGCCGAGACCTTCTGACGAGCTGCGGGTTTTCGTCCGGCGCGATGGTGTTCGCGCCGAATTTTCGCTATCAGCGCATGATCTTTCCGCTGTGGGCGATGCCCGGTCGCCCTCCCCGTCGGCATTGCAAGGAAGCACCCCCATGTCTCATCCAGCACTCGTTCCCGGCTCGGTCGCCGTCGTGACGGGCGGCGCCAGCGGCATCGGTCTCGCCGCGGCCGTCAAGTTTGCCTCCTTCGGCCTCAAGGTCGCCATCGCCGATCTCGGCGAAGAGAAGCTTGCGGCAGCCGCCGAGAAGATCGCGGCAGCTGCGCCGGAGGGGCGGCAGGCTGTGCTCGCCTCCGCCACCGATGTCAGCGACGTCGAGGCCCTGCTCGACCTGCAGCGGCAGGTGAATGAGCGCTTCGGCGGCACGGATGTGCTGATGAACAATGCCGGCATCCAGCCAGGCTCGAAGCTGTTCGATGCCCGGGAGGACCAGACCTGGGAGCGCATCTTCTCCGTCAATCTCAAGGGCGTGATCCAGGGCACCCAGATCTTCGCGCCCGGCATGATCGCGCGCGGACGCCCTGGCCTCATCATCAACACCGGCTCCAAGCAGGGCATCACCACGCCTCCCGGCGATCCCGCCTACAATGTTTCGAAGGCGGCGGTGAAGGCCTTCACCGAAGCCCTGCAGCACGAATTGCGCAACACCGAGGGCTGCCGGATATCCGCCCATCTACTGATCCCCGGCTTCGTCTTCACCCCGCTCGCCGCCAAGGGCCGCACCGACAAGCCGGCCGGGGCCTGGACGCCGGAGCAGACCGTGGATTTCATGCTGGGACGCCTGGAAGCCGGCGATTTCTATATCCTCTGCCCCGACAACGAGGTGCCGCGCTCGCTCGACGAACGCCGCATCGCCTGGGCCGTCGGCGACATCATCGAGAACCGTCCGCCTCTGTCGCGCTGGCACCCCGATTATGCCGGGAAATTCGCCGAATTCCTGAAGGGGTGAGGATGTTTGGGGGGCTGGTCTTCAGACCAGCCCGTGACCGCCACCGACGGGACTTGCGGGTCTGCAGACTTGGCGGGTCTGAAGACCCGCCCCCCGATCGGCCGGGCGCTGTGGCCGGATCTATGACGGTGTGACCGCCGAACGCCGGCCGCGCTTGGGCTTGACGGCGTGAGTCTCGCGGCCGGCCGCCGTCTGCAGTTCGCGGCGGAAGACATCGCGCCGCTCGTGGATGGAGGCGATCACCGGGCCGGCCGGCACGCCGAGACCGGCGAGGGCTGCTTCGGACAGTTGCAGGCTCGCCTCGATGGTCTCGGGCACGGCATCGGTGACGCCCAGCGCATAGAGCTTGCTGGCGTGATCGGCATCGCGCGAGCGCGCCACGATGACGAGATCCGGCCGCAGCGCCCGCGCGGTGGTGACCACGGCCTCGATCTGGCGCGGCTGGTCGATGGTCACGACCAGGGCCGAGGCCTCGGCAAGGCCGCAGCGTTCCAGGAAGGCGGCGTTGGTGGCATCGCCCCAATAGACCGGCTTCTTGTCCTCGCGCCAGCGCGCCACGGCCTTGGCATTCGCATCCACGGCGAGATAGGCGATCTTGTGCTCGGCGAGCATTTCGGCCACCAGGCGGCCGACGCGGCCATACCCCACCACGATGGCACGGCGCTGCTTGTCCTCCGGCGGGCCTTCCAACGCGGCCGCTTCCACCGGCACGGCCAGTTCGTAGCGCTTGGCGATGCGCCGGCCAAGCACGCCCAGCAGGGGGATCGAAGCCATCGAAAGAGACGCGATGGCCACCACCAGCGCCGACTGCTCCGGCGTGAGGATGGAAAGCTGGGTGGCGAGCGTGAACACCACGAAGGCGAACTCGCCGGCCGAGGCGAGCAGGAAGGCGGTTTCGATCGAGACGGCCTTGGGCACTCGGTAAAGACGGCAGAGGCCGAAGATCAGCAGGCCCTTGACCAGCACCAGCGCCAGCACGGCACTCACGATCAACAGCGGGTAGCGGACCACCACGCCGAGATCGACGCTCATGCCAACGGTGAAGAAGAACACGCCGAGCAGCAGGCTCTTGAAGGGCTCGATCGTCGCCTCGATGGCGCGGCGATATTCGGTCTCAGCCAGCAGCAGCCCGGCGATGAAGGCGCCGAGGGCCATGGACAGCCCCTCGCTCGCCGCTGCGACGCCGGCCCCGATCGCCACGAACAGGGTGGCGGCGATGAAGAGTTCCGGATTTTCCGGATTGGCGACCAGGCGGAACAAAGGCCGCAGCAGGAAATGCCCGGCGACCACGATGGCGGCAATGGTCAGCACCGCCAGGCCGAGGGCATAGCCGAGGCCGACCAGCACGGAACGGTCGGAATGCCCGCCCATGGTCCCGACCAGGAACAGCACGGGCACCACGGCCAGATCCTGCAGGAGCAGCACGGCGAAATTGACGCGCCCCGTCGCCGAGGCCATGCGTTTCTGCCCGGCCAGCACCTCCACCACGATCGCCGTGGACGACAGCGCCAGACCTGCAGCGACCACCAGCGCCGCCTCGGATGGCAGCACGAGCCGGGCGAGCAGGGCGACGACGATGGTTGATACCACCACCTGCAGGCCCCCGAGGCCGAAAACCAGGCGGCGCATGGTCATCAGGCGGGCGAGCGAGAGCTCCAGCCCGATGACGAAGAGCAGGAACACCACGCCGAATTCCGCGATGCGCGCGATGGTCTCGCGCTCGCTGATGGCGATCCAGTCGATATAGGGCACATAGGAAGAAAGGGCGCCGACGCCGGTCGGGCCCATCACGGCCCCGGCGGCCAGAAAGCCGATGACCGGGCTGACATGCAGGCGGCGCACGAGCGGCACCACGACGCCGGCGGTACCGAGCACCACCAAAGCATCCTTCAAAGCCGAGAGATCGACCGCTCCAGCCAAACCCGCCCCCACATTGTTCGATTGTGCCTATCGAACAACGAAGGACCCTGCTTCGCCAACCGAAAATCGCAGCGGACAAGCATTAATTTCGGGCAAATGACGTGCCCCCAAGATCGCAGGTGCTTCCGGCTACAGCTTCCAGCCCGAATGGATGGCGACGATGTTGCCGGTGAGCGAACGGTGGCTGACTTGCGAGAAGCCGGCTTCCCGGATCATGGCCGAGAAGGCTGCGGGCTTGGGGAAGTTGCGGATCGACTCGACCAGGTAGCGATAGGGCTCGGCATCGCCGGTGACCATGCGGCCGATCGGCGGAATCAGGTTGAAGGAATAGAGATCGTAGATCTTGTCGAGACCGGGAAGATCGACGGTGGAGAATTCCAGGCAGAGGAAGCGCCCGCCGCGCTTGAGCACACGATAGGCCTCGGCCAGCGCCTTGTCGATGCGCGGCACGTTGCGGATGCCGAAGGCGATGGTGTAGCCATCGAAGCTGCCCGTCTCGAAAGGCAGTTCCTCGGCATTGGCCTCGACGAAATCGAGCTGGCCGGCCAGGCCGCGCTCCTCGCCGCGCTGGCGGCCGACTTCCAGCATCGAACCGTTGATGTCGAGCACGGTGACATGCGTATCGGCACCGCCGGCCTTCACGATGCGGAAGGCAACGTCGCCGGTGCCGCCGGCCACGTCGAGATGGCGGAAGGGCCGCTGGCGCGGCGGGTTGAGCTTGTTGACCAGGTCGTCCTTCCAAAGCCGATGCAGCCCGCCCGACATCAGGTCGTTCATCAGGTCGTAGCGCGCGGCCACCTTGTGGAAGACATCGTCGACCAGCCCCTGCTTTTCCTCCAGCCGCACGGTGGAAAAGCCGAAATGAGTGTCGGTGCTGGCGGTCATCGGGTGAACTCCGGATAAGGTCGCTGCCTCTATAGAGCACAAAACCGAGACGGGGGAAGGAGAATGCGGCACGACATCGCCACTTCTCCAGCTCATGCTCACAAGACGCCCTGAATGTCCGTTCGGGCGAAATCGTCCCCGACATAGAGCAACCGGCAGCCATACTCCTTCGCGACATCATAGGCGAAGCAATCGCCATAGTTCAGCCCCGCCGGATGTATCCCCTTTCCCCACTTGTCGTAGGCCAATGCAATGCGCCGCGCCGACGCCGAGGTTACGCTGACGATCTCGAAGCCGAGTCCCTCGATCAGGCGATCGACCTCGTCCCGGACATTCCTGCATCCGGCCACGATCAGGATCTCTGCCACCGTGCCGGCCGAGATCAGTAGACGATCTTCGGTTTCGAGCGTGACCGCGCAGTCATCGGCCTGCGGTTCATTCAGCACGATCGCCATCAAGGCCGAGGTGTCGACGGCCATCATCGGGGCAAGCCATTCTCGTCATAGAGGAAATCCTGGCTACGGGCAGCATCCGCACCGGCCGTCGCCTTCGCCGCCGCGCTGAGGCGGACCGCGGCGATCACCGCCTTGCGGGATTTGGCGTCTACCAGGGGCTTGACCGGCACCAGCTGGACCGCCGCATGACCATGTCGCGTCAGAATGACCTCATCCCCCGCCTGTGCGCGGCGAACAAGGTCCGTGAGCTGTCCCTTCGCCTCGGTCACCGAGATCCGCATGACACTGTCCTCGCAGGAATATTTGGTCGACATCCTATTTAGTCCATTCAATGGTCCGTTTCAACGACGCCGGACGCCCTGCTGAATGCTTGGCTGGAAAACGCCTCCCCTTCGTCCTATCTCTGGCCGGCAGTCCGCGCCGGAGGAATCATGCCCGAACTACCCGAAGTCGAAACCGTCCGCCGCGGCCTTGAGCCGGCCATGACCGGTGCCCGTTTCGTCGAGATCGAGGCGCGGCGGCCGGATCTGCGCTTTCCCCTGCCCGCCGGTTTCGCCCGCCGCCTTACCGGCCAGACCATCCTCTCCATGGGGCGCCGCGCCAAATACCTCCTGGCGGACCTGTCCTCCGGCGACGTGCTGGTGATGCATCTGGGCATGACCGGCCGCTTCCTGATCACGGCGCCGGATGGTGGCGTGGCGGAACCGGGCGAGTTCGCCAACGAGGTCAAGGAGGACGCCAAGCACGACCATGTCGTCTTCCGCCTCTCCAACCGCTTCACCATCACCTATAACGATGTGCGCCGCTTCGGCTTCATGGATCTGGTGCCGCGGACCGGATTGGAAACCTCGCGCCATTTCAAGGCCATGGGCATCGAGCCGCTCGGCAACGAATTGAGCGGAGAGACGATCGCCCGCCTGTTCGCCGGCAAGCTGGCGCCGCTCAAGGCCGCCTTGCTCGACCAGGGCCTGATCGCCGGGCTCGGCAACATCTATGTCTGCGAAGCGCTGCATCGTGCGGGCCTCGCGCCCGAGCGGGCCGCGGGCACGCTGGCCGACGGGCAGGCCGAACGCCTCTCTGACGTGATCCGCGAGGTGCTGGCCGAAGCGGTCGAGGCCGGCGGCTCGACCCTCAAGGATTACAGGCACACCGACGGTTCGCTCGGCTATTTCCAGCACCGTTTCCGCGTCTATGACCGCGAGGGCGAGGCCTGCCCGACACCGGACTGCCGCGGCACCATCGAGCGCCTGGTGCAATCGGGACGCTCGACCTATTGGTGCCGACACTGTCAGAAATAAGGAAATTCATTATAGTTATCAGATGCCTCAACACCGAGGGATCGAAACCAAACCTTGCTGTTGCAACGATTTGGCAGGGGCCAGGAGGAAAGCTCGTGTTGACGAGCCGCGCCAGCCCTGTCCATGAGCTCGTCAACCAAGCGGAATAACGGCCCCGACGGTCCAATCCTCGACCGGAATGCTTTGTGCCGACCGAACCACGGCGATGCGGTCGAAACGGACGGCCCGCCCGGTAAGATGTGCCTCGACCTCCCTGGCTGCGGCCTGTTTGAGCGGCCCGTCTTCCACGCCGTAGGCCAGCGAGACATGCGGCATGAAACTCTCGATCGCCGAAGCCGCGATCGAAGCGATGGCCCGCCGCTTCAGTTCGAGCACTGGTCCCGCCCGCTCGAAGCGGGCATAGAAGGCTCGGAAGAACAGGTCGCTGGTACCGACCGCTTGGATATCGGCGGCGAAGGGCGCAATGCCGGCAGCGACAGTGGTGAGTTGGCGCGCAAGGTCGTCCTCCTCGCAGAGCCTGTCCTCGACGAGGGTCAGATGCGGCTGGAAGCGCGGCGTGCCGAAGGTCTGCGCCAGTTCGGCCACGATGCCGGCAAGCAGGCGCTCGTCCTCGGCCACCGGCATCAGCCAGACGGAAAACATCCCCTCCGCCATTTCAGCGCCCGACCTTGGCCAGCACGTCGGCACTGAGGAAGCGCTCGACCACGAACATGAAGGCGATGGAGGGCACCAGCAGCACCAAAGCGGTGATCGAGGCGATCTGGTAATTGCCGCCGGCACTGGCGGTGTAGAGCAGCAGCGGCATGGTCTTGATGTCGGGCGCGCCGACGAAATAGGTGCCAGTGAACTCGTCCAGCGATTCCAGGAAGACGAAGATGGCGCTCGCCATCAGACCGGGCGCGGCCAGCGGCAGCACGACATCGCGGAAGGCGCGGGGGGCGCTGGCTCCGATCGAGCGGGCGGCCTCTTCCAGGTCGACCGGCACGGCGGAGAAGGAAGCCGTGGCGATCCACACCGCATAGACCAGACCATGGGTGGTGTGGACGAGCACGACGCCGAGCACCGTGCCGTTCAGGCCGATCTCGTAGAACAGGCGGGCGATGTTGACGTAGACGGGCAGGTTCGGAAAGGCCTGGGGCAGGAGCAGCAGCAGCAGGATGCCGGCGCGGAAAGGCAGTTTCAGCCGCGCCAGCGCATAGCCGGCGGGAACCGCCAGGGCGAGGGACAGCGCCACGGTGAGCAGCGCGATGGAAACGCTGGTGCCGAGCGAGGCCAGGGCATCGCCGCGCGGCGCGAATACGCGCGGCCAGAAGGAAAAGCCATATTGCAGCGGCAGGCTATGCGGGAAATACCAGCGCTCCGCCACCGTCCACAGCAGGAGATTGGCGAGTGGGCCGAAGATGGCGAAGGCGAGCAGGCCGAGCCCGATGCCGCGCGGGATCCACAGCCAGTCGATTCGCCAGCTGCGGGCGGCAAGCGCGTGACCGGCATCGCTCATCGCGCATTCTCCTTCATGGTCTGTCTGAGATAGATCCAGGCTACCGCGCCGGTGAAGGCGAGCGAGAGCAAGCCGAGAGCATTGGCGACGCCGTAGTCGCCATAGGAATTGATGCGGAAGGCCATGTCGGCGGTGATCATGGTGGGCGATTGCGCGTTGATCATCAGTGGCACGGAAAGCACCGACATCATCGTCACCAGGCTGAGCACGGCCCCGACCAGCAGCGTGGAGGCCACCTGCGGCACCACGATCTCCAGGAGGATGCGCAGACGCGAGGCGCCGAGATTGCGGGCGGCCTCGATGGTGGAGCGGTCGAGCGAGGCCATGGCGCCGGCGGTGAGCAGGGTGACGAAGGGCATCTGCTTCCAGACGAAGGCGATGACGATGCCCCGCCAGTCGAGGAAGCTGACAGCCTGCAGCGGCGACAGCAGGTCCGCATTCACCAGGAGGCTGTTCATCAGCCCGTTCTTGGCGAGGAAGGTCCGCAGGATCTGGCCAACCACGATGAAGGGCACGAAGAGCGGCCAGCGATAGAGCCAGCGCAAGGCCGCAACCGCCAGAGGGTTGTTGCCGAGCGTGAGATAGCCGGCGATGGCGACAGCGATCAGCACGATCAGCGCGGTAGAAATCAGGATGATCACCACCGAGAAGACCATGTCGGTCCAGTAGAGCTCGAAGGCCTTGCGGAAATTGCCGAACCCCGGCCCCTCCGGCGTCGCAAAGGAGCCGGTGACCGAACTCGCCAGCGGCACGACGAAGAGCAGGATCACCACCGCAAGCGCCGGCGCCACCAGCATCAGGCCGGCGAGGGAGGGAGCGGTGCGTGAAGGAGCCATGGTGGAGATCCTGATGATGGTATCCGGCAGGGGGATGATGGCGTGGCGACCACTCCCCTCATCCCCCTGCCGGGACCTTCTCCCGCAAGGGGAGAAGGCGTTCTTTCGGTTGGGTCGAGGAGCTTCACGACTCCCAATCAGGCCCCTTCTCCCCTTGCGGGAGAAGGTGGCGGCAGCCGGATGAGGGGTGCCGACGTCGCCCCCTACTCCGCCACCTTCTTCTCATAGGCTTCGAGCAGGTCGGCGTAATACGGCCCGATCGGGAAGGACTTGCCGTATTTGGCGAGGTCATCGGGCGAGATGTCGGTGAACAGCTTCTGCCAGATCGCCGGGTCGAGCTTGTCCTGGACATATTTGGCGTCGATGCCCGGATACCAGTTGAACTGCTTGACGATGCCGTTGGCCTGGACCTCGGGACTGGTGGCGAGCGCGACGAACTTCTCCGCCAGGGCCTTGTGGGCGGTCTTGCCGGGGATGACGTAATGCATCGGTTGGCCGGGCATGCCGGGCGCCGGCAGCACCAGCTTCATGGTGGGCGGCAGCTGGCCATTGGCCTTCCAGGAATAGAACATGTCGACCCAGACCGCGCCCATGGCGATCTCGCCGCGGCTGAGCATGTCGAGCGTGCCGGCATTGCCGGGGGTGAGCGCGACATTCTTGTTGAAGGCCTTCAGCTTGGCGAAGGCATCATCCCATTTGGCTTTCTCGTTGGCGTCATAGGGCCCTTCCTGCAGGACCTTGGCGTCGCCGGCATAGTTGTAGATCCAACTGATCACGAAGGAGACGCCGGAGGCGCCGCCCTTGATGCCGTTATAGCCGAACTGCTTGGGGTTCTTCTCGGTCCAGGCCACCAGTTCGTCGAAGGTCTTGGGCGGATTGGGTACCAGGTCCGGATTGTAGGCGATGGCGGTCTGGCTGTTGAACATCGGCATGACATAGCCGTCGACATCGGCCCCGAGTGCCAGCCTGGCGTTGCCCCGCGTGACCAGCTTGCCGGTGTCGATATTGCCGCGATATTTGTCGAGCAGCCCGTCCTGGACCAGCTTGCCCGCCACCTTCTCGTGGATGACGGCGACGTCGACGTCGTAGACGTCCTTGCCGGCCTTCTTCTGGGCATCGAGGCGCTCGACGATCTTCTGCGAACCGGCATCGCCGGGGCCGGTGCCGACCACGCGCACCGTGGTGCCGGGATTCTGCTTTTCGAAGGCCGGGGCCAGGAAATTATTGACGTAGTCGACCATGTTCTGGTCGCCTGCCGTGATCACCGTCAGCTCCTCGGCCGATGCCGTGGTGCTTGCCAGGGGCAACGCGGCGGCAAGCAGCCCCGCGACGGCGGACAATGCTGTCAGTCTCATCCGAACTCTCCTGTCTCTTATGGCAATTCAGCCTTGCTCGTCGGGAAAGACGAACAGGCCTGTCTGAGGGATATGAACATCGACCTTCGAACCGGCGGGCCAGGCCTTGGGCGCGTCGACGACCAGGGCACCGGCTGGTGTGGCCACGACGTGACGCCAGAACCCGCCTGGGAAACTGACCTGGCCGACCTCGCCGGGCAGGACGAGGAAGCCGGCGGTCGGCTCCGCCGCGGCGGAGGCCTCATGCAGTTCGGCCGCCTCGGAGCGGAAATGGGCGATGCAGGGCCCCGGCGCGACCGGCCGTACAGTCGCGATCAGAGCGGGCGTGCCCCCCTGGGCTTGAAGCCGCAGCCGGCCATCGCCCTCCGTCGCCGGGCCGGCGTTGAGGCGCAGCCTGTTCTCGGCCCCCATGAAGGCGGCGACGAAAGCGGAGGCCGGCTGGTTGTAGACCTCTTCCGGCGTGCCGATCTGCGCGATCCTGCCAGCATCGAGAATGACGATGCGATCGGCCATCACCATGGCCTCCTCGCGATCATGGGTGACATGGATAGCGGTGATGCCGAGCCGGCGCTGCAGGGCGCTGATCTCCTGGCGCACCGTCAGGCGGATGCGCGCATCGAGATTGGACAGGGGTTCGTCGAGCAGCAGAATGTCGGGGCTGATGGCGAGTGCCCGCCCGAGCGCCACGCGTTGGCGCTGGCCACCGGAGAGCGCCGCCGGTTTGCGCTCCTCCAGCCCGGATAGGCCCAGCAGGGCCGCGATGTCCTTGACCTTGGCGGCGATCTCCGCGCGCGGCAACCGGCGCAGCTTGAGGCCGTAGCCGATATTCTGCGCCACCGTCATATGCGGCCAAAGCGCATAGGTCTGGAACACCAGCGCCATGCCGCGCCGATCGGGCGGCTCGTCGGTAATGTCGCGTCCCCGCACGCGGACGGTGCCGGCGCGCGGCTGGATGAAGCCGGCGATGGTGCGCAGGAGCGAAGTCTTGCCGCAGCCCGATGAACCGAGCAGCGCGACGAATTCGCCCTCCCCCACTGTCAGGCTCAGATTCTCGAAGACTTGGGTGTTGCCGAGCCGCACCGAGGCCCTGTCGACCTCGAGCAAGGGTTGCCGCACCGGCGTCGTTGGGGTCGCCACCAGGGGCTGATCACTCGGCTTCACGGCGCAACCTCCCGCGGGCAGGTCCCGGCGTCCTCGGCTCAGGCAAGAAGCCTGCAGCGGACACCGTTCCCTCTCGTTTCCTCATCGCCATGTCTGATTGCACAGCTGTGCAATGCTCGCTCTGCGCGAAACTCCTGTCAATAGCGCAGAGCCATTCCATTGAAACCATCCGCCCGGTCCTGAGAGGTTGAAATCCGCTCCCATGGCGTGGAAACGAATTTAGCGACGGGCCTATTCCTTCTTGCACAGCTGTGCAGGAGCAATGCCACGTTTTATCCCTGCCGCTTCGAGGTGACAGCCATATGACGGTTCGCCTGGCAGGGATCCAAAATCACGGCTGGCAGCGCCGCCCCAAATGCCGGAGATTGGACCGCAGGGAGCCGAGCATGGGTGAAGCCGGCGCAGCAGACAGTCAGGGGGACAGCCGGCATGATCGCTCCGACATTCGCCGCCCGACCCGTCATCGCGGCCACCTGGCCTGATTTCGAAGCGCTGTTCGAAGGCAAGGGCGCGCCGAAATATTGCTGGTGCATGGCCTGGCGCCCCATGGCCGAACGGGGTTCGGCCGATAATGCCGCCCGCAAGCAGGCGCTCCACCACCGGGTCCAAACCGATGTGCCGATCGGCCTGCTCGGCTATCTCGACGACGAGCCCGTTGGCTGGTGTTCCGTGGCGCCACGCGAGAGCTTCCTCAGGCTCTCGTCCGACCAGGACGATGGGGAGACGGGCATCTGGTCGATCACCTGCTTCTTTGTCCGCCGCGACCACCGCAAGGCCGGCCTGTCGCACGCCTTGCTCGATGCTGCCATCGCCTATGCCCGCGGCCAGGGCGCCCAGGTGGTCGAAGCCTATCCGGTCGATCCCAGCTCGCCCAGCTATCGTTTCATGGGGTTTGTCGAGCTGTTTACAGGGCGCGGCTTTGTTCCCGTCGGCAAGGCCGGCTCGCGTCGGCAGGTGATGCGGCTCGCATTGTGAGCGGCAACTACCGGGTCTCAGGCGGAAGGTCGCCCCTCGGCGGCAGGATCGTCATCACCCGTGTCGGTGACGACAAGCCGCTTAGGCAGGTGCACCTCGACGCCGAGGCCGCCGAGGCTCGATTTGGCGATATGAAGCTCGCCGCCATAGGCCTCGATGATGTCCTTGGCGATGGCGAGGCCGAAGCCGGTGCCGCGCACGGTCTCATCGAGGCGCTTGCCCCGCTCGATGAAGGACTTTTCGGCATCGGGCGGCAGGCCGGGGCCGTCATCCTCGATCGACAAGAGGATGACGGGCGAAGCCGTCTGCGCCATCAGGCGCACCCTTGCCTGCGAATTCCCCCATTTGCGGGCATTGTCCAGCAAATTGCCGGCGATGTTGGTGAAATCGCTCTCATCCATGGCGATCACGATGCCCTGCGGGGCTTCGAGGCCGAACGTCATGTCCTTGTCGCGCGAGAGCTTGTGCATGGTCGAGACCAGCTTGGACAGCACGGCATGGGTGTCGACGCGTCCCGACAATTGCGCCGCTGCGAGACTCGCCCGCGCCTCCGCCAGAGTGCGCTTGACCTGGGCATCCATCCGCCAGACTTCGTCACGGATGGCATTGGCCGCGGTGGCCTGCCCGCTATCGGCCAGGGAGCGTGCAGTGGCTTCCAGCACGGCAAGCGGCGTCTTCAGGCCGTGGGCGAGATCGCCCGCCCGGCTGCGCGCCTCGATGAGCTGCGCCTCGCGGGAGGCGATCAGTGCATTGAGGTTGTCGATCAGCGGCTGGATCTCGTCGGGATAGCGCCCGCTGATCTTGCGGGCCGGGCGGCTGCGCAGCGACAGCAACTCGACGCTGAGTTTGTCGAGCGGGCGGAAGCCGTAGCGCAGGAAGGCGATCACCGCTCCGAGCAGGGCGGCCATCAGCACGGCGAGCGAGGGCGCCATCGCATAGAAGAAGCGCCATTTCACCGGCGAGAGCTGGGCATTGTCGAGGGCGATCAGGGCATTGACGGTCTGGTCGCCGCTCGCGGTCGAGATGACGATCGAGCGTTCGACCGCCAGGAGCTGGCTGCCATTCGGCCCGACGAGATCATTGACCTTGCCGCCGCCCTTGGCCGCCGTCGCCTGCAGCCAGGGCAGGCCCTGGTCCCACAGGGATTGCGAGCGCAGCTCGACATTGCCGCCCCGGCCGACCTGCCAATAGAGCCCGCCATTGGGCAGTTCGAAGCGCGGATCCTGCGGCCCCTCGTCGATGGTGAGCTGGTTGGAGGCATTGACCTCGATGCTGCCGAGCAGGAGGCGCATCTCGTCCTCGATCTCGGACAGTTCGAGCGCCCGGATCGCCAGGCCCGAGATGGCATCGATGCCGATGCCGGCCAGGATGGTGGCAACCACGATCGCCACCACCGAGCCGAGCAGCATGCGCCGCCTGAGGGAGAAGGAAGTCACGGTCACTGAGGCTCGGCCGGGATGACATAGCCCTGGCCGCGGCGCGTCTCGATCACGCTGTTGTCGAGCTTGCGCCTCAGGCGGGCAACCACGACTTCGAGGGCATTGGAATCATGTTCCACATCCTGGTCGTAGATCGAATCTGTGATCTGCGACTGCGACATCACGGTGCCCGCATTGTGCAGGAGATAGGCGAGCAGGCGATATTCCAGCGGCGTCACCTGCACCGGGCTGCCATAGAAGGAGACGGCGCGCTGGCGGGTGTCGAGCTCCAGCACGCCATTCGACAGAACGGGGGAGGATTGGCCGGAAGCGCGGCGGACCAAGGCTCGGACACGCGCCAGCAGTTCCTCCATGCGGAAGGGCTTGGTCAAATAATCGTCGGCACCGGAATCCATGCCGTCGACCTTGTCGCGCCAATCGTCGCGCGCGGTGAGGATGAGCACGGGCATGCCGCGCCGCGCCAGGCGCCAGCGCCTGAGCACCGTCAGCCCGTCGAGTTTGGGCAGGCCGAGGTCGAGGATCACCAGGTCGAAATGCTCGTTCTCGCCGGCGAAGAGCGCCTCCTCTCCATCGAACACCGTCACCACGATATATTGCTGGGCTTCGAGACTGCGACGGATATCGTCGACGATGGCTCGTTCGTCTTCGGCGACCAGAATACGCATGGTTCGGGGCTGGGATCTCGTGGGCGGAACTGGCCGGGCGCTCAATGCGTTGCCGAGCCGGGCCGGACATTAGGCCTATTTATCGACCAAGGCCAGTGTCACCGCATCGACGAGCACGTCGCGCCTCTTGCCGTCCGGCCTGAGAACGCGGACCATGTAGAGCAGGCGCCCACCGCGGCGCAGCTCGCGCACGCGCAGAATGCGGCCCGGCACCTCGCGGGCCACCGCCGCGGAAATATCCTTGAACGAATGTGCCCCGGGGCGGCGGATCAACACGCCGCTGGGCTGGCCGTGATGAGCAGGGCCGGCCATCGCCGCTTCGAGCGGCGGCATGAAGCAAGCGATTGTCAGCAGCAGTCCGGCACAGGCGCCGGACCTAACGCTAAAAGCCTTGGCGCTAAAAGCCGTCATGAATCTCCTAAGCAGAGTAGCTGGCAAGGCTCCCGACGGGCCTCGCCGAGCATTCCGCAACTGTTGAGTCACTCACAGTTTCCCGATCGACAGTCTACCGAAACCAAGCTTGCAATTGGCTTGCAGGCGCTGTCAGACGCTCGCAACGCGCACCTCGCTAGAATAGCTGGAAACGATTTTGGCCACCATCCGAATCGCCGGCCGAAGGATTACGCGTGTGTTGTCTTTTCCTGTACCAGTAAATGCCGCCGGGCCCCTCGCCGTGGTTCGCGGCGAGCAGCGTCCCGACCTTCTCCGCGACGAAACCCTGGCGACGATCTTCAAGGCGTCCGCCGCGGCCTTTCCCGACAAGCAGGCCCTCGGTGCGATCGGTACCGGCGAGCGCCTGACCTATCGCGAGCTCGACGAGCGCTCCGATCGGGTCGCCGCCGCCCTGGCCCGCCGCGGCGTCGGCGCCGGCATGTTCGTCGGCCTCTGGTTCCAGCGCTCGATCGACCTGCATGTCGCGCTGCTTGGCCTGATCAAGACCGGTGCCAGCTTCATTCCCTTCGATGCCGACATCCCGCCCGAGCGGGTGACGGCGAGCCTTGCCGATGCCGGCGCGGGCCTTCTGATCTCGCATGCGCCGCAGGCCGAGAAATATGCCGCCGTCGAGGCCGGGACGGTAACGCTCGAAGCCCTGCTGGCGGACACAGGCCGCGAGGTTCCCGCCGGTCCTGCCCCCGCCCTGACCGATGCGGCCTATGCCATCTATACCTCCGGCACCAGCGGCAAGCCCAAGGGCATCAAGGTCTCTCATCGCAACATCTGCCACTATCTGCGCGCCGGCAACGAACGCCTGCGTATCGCGGCCGATGACGTGGTGCTCCAGCAGGCCTCGATCGCCTTCGACCTGTCGCTGGAAGAGATCTTCATTCCCTATATGGTCGGCGCCACGCTGAAGATCGCCAGCGCGGCCGTGCTGCAGGATATCGACGCCCTGCCCCAGATGCTGGAAGCCGAGGGCATCACCGTGATCGATACGGTGCCGACCCTGCTTTCCATGCTCAGTCGCGACGTCGCCGGGCTGAACACCATCATCCTGGGCGGCGAAGCCTGCCCGCCCGCTTTGGTCGCCCGCTTTGCCCGCCCCGGCCGACGCTTGCTCAACACCTATGGCCCCACCGAGACCACGGTGGTGGCGACCTCGACAGAGTTGGAAGCCGGCGACGACATCACGATCGGGCGCCCGATCCCCAATTACACCGCCTATGTCGTCGACGATCAGCTCAACCTGCTGGCGCCCGGCGAGACCGGCGAATTGCTGGTGGGCGGCCCGGGCGTGGCCATGGGCTATCTCAACCTGCCGGAGATGACGGCGGCCAAGTTCATTGCCAATCCCTTTGCCTTGGACGGCTCCGACCCGGTGCTCTACCGCACCGGCGATGCGGTAAGCCTCAAGCCCGACGGACGGATCGTCTTCCAGGGCCGCATCGACAGCCAGGTCAAGATCCGCGGCTATCGCATCGAGCTCGGCGAGATCGAAAGCCTGCTGGCCGCCGATCGCGCCATCCGCACCGCGGTGGTGACGGCCAACCAGAGCGAGGCCGGCGATACGCTGGTCGCCCATCTGGTGCCGCAGGGCGAGATCGATCTCGACCGCATCAAGCGTGACCTTGCCGCCAAGATCCCGCGCTACATGCTGCCCTCGGCCTTCCAGCTCCATGACGCGCTGCCCGTGCTGCCGTCGGGCAAGGTCGACCGCAAGGCGCTCTCCTCCCTGCCGGTGCCGGAACGCCAGGCCACGGCCGGCGACCAGGAACCTCCACGCTCCTGGACCGAAGCCCAGTTGCTCAAGGCTGCGCAGGAACTGCTGCGCGCCCCGGCGGTCGACTTCGAGGCCGATTTCTTCACCGACCTCGGCGGCCACTCGCTGCTGGCGGCGCGCTTCGTCTCCGAGGTCCGCCGCGTGCCGGCCTTGTCCGGCATCGCCATCCGCGACCTCTATACCCATCGCACCCTGCGCAATCTCGCCAAGGCCCTGGACGAGAGCGCGGCTGCTGCAGCGGCGGCGCCACCGCCGGACCGCAGCTTCGAACCGGTGCCGCTCGCCCGGCGCTTCCTGTGCGGGCTGGCCCAGGCGGTCACGCTGCCCTTCATCGTCGCGCTCGTCTCGGTGCAATGGATCGGCCTCCTGCTCGCCAGCATGCTGCTGGTGGGCGACAACGCTTCCATCCTGACCGAGCTCGCCGTGCTGTGCGGGGTCTATATCTGCCTCAACCTCGCCACCAAGCTCGCCGTCATCGGCCTGAAATGGCTGGTGATCGGCCGCACCAGGCCGGGCGTCTATCCGCTCTGGGGCGCCTATTATTTCCGCATCTGGCTGATGCAGCGCATCGTGCAGCTCACCACGCCAAAATTCCTCAAGGGCTCGCCCCTCATCCGCGTCTATCTGCGCGCCCTCGGTGCCCGCATCGGTCATGACGCCATGATCGACGACTTCGAGGAAGGCGCGATCGACCTCGTCACCATCGGCGACCGGGCGAGCCTTGGCACCAAGCTCAAGCTCGCCAATGTCGAGGTGATCGGCAACGAGGTGCATGTCGGGCGCATCGAGATCGGCACCGGTGCACGCATCGGCAATGGCAGCGTGATCGGCGGCGACGTCGTCATCGGGGACGGCGCCGAGATCGGCGACCTCACGGCCCTGCCGCAAGGCACGATGGTGGCACCGGGCACCCATTGGGAAGGCGCGCCTGCCGCCGAAATCGGCCCTGCCGAGCAGGACGATCCGGCCGACCATCCCGATCTCGGCCGTTTCGGCCGTTTCGTGCAGGCCATCGGCTATTTCATCGCCTATAATCTGTGCCTGGTCATCGGCCTCCTGCCGATCTTCCCGGCCTTCTCGCTGTTCTCGGAAGTCGAAGCCCTGTTCGGCGCCGATCCCGACCAGCCCCTGTCCTGGAGCCTGGTGGCGGTCGCGGCCTGGCCGGCGGCGCTCGCCTTGATCGTGGTCTCGATGGCGGTGATGGTGGCCCTGCGCTGGCTGCTGCTGCCCAAGGTGCGCGAGGGCTCCTATTCGATCTTCGGTTCGCTCTATTTCCGCAAATGGGTGATCGGCCTTTCCACCGAATCCCTCCTGGAAACCCTCAACTCGCTCTATGCCACCGTGTTCATGCGCAACTGGTATCGCATGATGGGCGCCAAGATCGGCAAGGGCACCGAGATTTCGGCCAGCTTTGCCGGGCGCTACGACCTGATCGAGATGGGCCGCGACAATTTCATCGGCGACGAGACCATTTTCGGCGACGAGGAAATCCGCAATGGCCGCATGATTCTCAAGCGCCTGAAGACGGGTGACCGCTGCTTCTTCGGCAATTCCTCGGTGGTGTCGCAGGGTTCGGTGGTTGAAGACGATGCGCTGATCGGCATCAAGTCGCGCCTGCCCGATTCCCTCAAGGTCGGCACCGGTGAGACCTGGCTCGGCAGTCCCCCCATCGCCATGCCGACCCGCCAGAAGGTGGCGGCCGCCGCCGGCACCACCTATGCGCCTCCCTTCCGTATGAAGCTCCTGCGCGTGGTGTTCGAGACGCTGCACACCTCACTGCCGACGGCGGTGCTGATCGCCGCCGCCTACATCACCGCCGACATCCTGGCCTCGGTGATCTCTGAGGGTGCCTGGCTTGCCGCCATCGGCATCTTCCTGATCGCAGGTCTCGCCATCTCCGGCCTGATGTATCTGGCCGCCGTCGCGGTCAAATGGCTCCTGATCGGCACCTACAAGCCGATAATGCGGCCGATGTGGTCCTGGTGGGCCATGCGCACGGAAGGCGTTGCGGTGATCTATGGCGGCCTCGCCAGCAAGATGCTGCTCGACTATCTCCGGGGCACGCCCTTCCTGCCCTGGCTGCTGCGCCCCTTCGGCGCCAAGATCGGCAGGGGCACCTGGATCAACACCACCGACATCTGCGAGTTCGATTGCACCGAGATCGGCGACCATGCCGTGCTCAACATGGGCGCCTGCCCGCAGACCCACCTCTATGAGGACCGGGTTATGAAGGTGGGTCGCATCCGCATCGGCCGCGGCGCCACGGTGGGCACCGGCGCGACCGTACTCTACGACACCGAGATCGGCCCCTTCGCCCAGGTCGAGCTGCTGACCTTGATCATGAAGGGCGAGGCGCTTCCGGCCTCGACGGTGTGGACCGGTATTCCGGCCCAGGCCCAGATCCTGGCTCCGGCAAATGCCGAGGCGCATGAACCGGCCCGGACTCCCGTCCTGGCCGAGGCGGCCGAATAGGCTCCACTCCTGGGAGCGCGGACGTCCCCGTCCATAGGCGCTAAGATAAGGGGTTGGGCGAGATGAGGCAGTTGGAGATCGAGCTCGACATATGAGCCCCCTCGCCCCGTTTACGGGGAGAGGATGGAGGTGAGGGGCTACGGAAGGCGTCAGTTTGTGA
>NZ_JBQEPH010000032.1:0-60945 GCF_052045555.1 Labrys sp. 22185
GACCCAGACCCTGATCGCGGGCCTGCGTCACCAAGGGCTGAGCGCTCCTTGGGTGATCAAGGGCGCGATGGATCGTGCCGCCTTCAATGTCTATGTCGAAACCCAGCTGGCGCCGACCTTGCGGCCTGGCGACATCGTTATCCTCGACAATCTCAGTGTCCACAAAAGTGCAAAGGCCGAAGCCCTTATCCGGGCGCGCGGGGCCTGGATGCTGTTCCTGCCGCAGTACTCGCCAGACCTGAACCCCATCGAAATGGCCTTCTCCAAGCTCAAGGCGCATTTGCGAAAAGCCGCAGCTCGAACCTTCGATACCCTGTTCAAAGCCCTCCACGACATCTGCAAACTCTTCGAGCCACGCGAATGTCAAAACTACTTCAAGGATGCAGGATATGCTTCATAATATCGGCACGATGCTCTAACAATTCTTGGTGACCTCTCCGGAGGTGACCTAGATGGGTCGCAAAACCCCTCATCCGTCCCTTCGGGACACCTTCTCCCGCAAGGGGAGAAGGTTAGGGTAGCGCCTTTGCGTGCTGCCCCTACCAGCAGGTGTAGCCGCCATCGACGGTGACGATCGAGCCGGTCATCAGGCTGGCGGCATCGGAAGCCAGGAACTGCACGGCGGAGGCGATTTCCTCCGGCTCGCCCATCCGACCCTGCGGTGTCATCTCCAACCAGGTCTTGAACATTGCCGCATTGGCCGGGTCCGTCGCGGCATAGGCAGTCAGCGGCGTGTTGATATAGGTCGGCGCCACCGAGTTGACGCGTACGCCGCGCAGGCCCCATTCGGCCGCCAGGGACTTGGTGAGGTGATGCACACCGGCCTTGGAGGCGTTGTAGTAGGACTGCTCCTGCGGCTTGTTGACGATGATGCCGGACATCGAGCCGATATTGATGATCGAGCCCTTTCTGGCGGCCAGCATGTGCTTGCCGAAGGCGCGGCAGCACCAGAACACGCCATTCAGATTGACGTCGAGCACGTTGAGCCAATGCTCGTCGGCGACGTCCTCGGCCGGGGTCATCGAGCGAGCGATGCCGGCATTGTTGACCAGGATCTCGACGGTGCGGCCCTTGGCGGCGAGGTCGTCGGCCACGGCGGTCACTTCCGCCGAATTGGTGACGTCCATCTTCACCGTCTCGGCCTTGTAGCCCTTGGCTGCGAGGGCGGCCTGCCCCTCTGCCGCGACCTTCATGTCGAAATCGGCGATGACCACTTCGGCCCCGAACTCGGCCAGGGCTTCGGCGCAGGCCAGGCCTATGCCACGCCCGCCGCCCGTGACGAGGGCATGCCGGCCAGTGAGATCGAGTTTCTTCTTATACATCGCGGATCCTTTCCATGCGTCGCTCCCGTTTGCTGCATCGATTTTGCAAACGGGACAAAAGCCCGTGCAGCTACGGATCAATCTAATGCGGCATGCCGATTCGACGAAGTCAATCCTGCATTGGCCCTACAATTGGACAAGCATTTCGTGGGCTGTCTTCAAAGCCGGATCGAACGTCACAGGAAGCTCGACCTTCATCATCACCGGACATCTCGTCCCCGACTGGACGAGGTGTCCGGTGTAGATCCAGGGGCCGCAATCTCGACGGGTTGCGCCAAGCCGGACGCCCGGGACATGACAAAAGTTGGAGCCCTTTCCGGTTCCATCGCGAATTTTGAGTCCGTCTCTGGAGACCTGTCCTCCAGAATCAGGCGAGGGACAGGCCCTTGTCGTCGAAGCGATGCAGGCGGTCGGGCTGCGGCGTGAGATAGATGGTATCGCCGGTGGTGAGGCTGAACTCGCCGGGTGCTCGCGCGGTGACGCGGGTGCCCTCGTCGAGATCGACATAGAAGAAAGTGTCCGAGCCCAGATGCTCGGAGATCGAGATCTTGCCCTTCCATTGCCCCTCGCTCGGGGACAGGTTGAGATGCTCGGGACGGATGCCGATGGTGGTGGCGTTGTAGTTTGCCGCCGCGCCATCCTTGAGGAAGTTCATCTTGGGCGAACCGATGAAGCCGGCGACGAACAGGTTCCTCGGCTTGTTGTAGAGCTGGAGCGGCGAGCCGACCTGCTCGACATTACCGGCATTGAGCACCACGATCTTGTCGGCCATGGTCATGGCCTCGACCTGGTCGTGGGTGACGTAGATCATCGTGGTCTTCAGGTCCTTGTGGAGCTGCGAGATCTCAATGCGCATGTTGACGCGCAGCGCCGCGTCGAGGTTCGACAAGGGCTCGTCGAACAGGAAGGCCTTGGGCGAACGCACGATGGCGCGGCCGATGGCGACACGCTGGCGCTGGCCGCCGGAGAGCTGGCGCGGCTTGCGGTCGAGATAGTTGGTAAGGTTGAGCGAGGCGGCGGCCTTGGCGACCTTCTGGTCGATGACGTCCTTGCTCTCGCCCGCCATCTTCAAGGCGAAGGCGATGTTGTTGCGCACGCTCATATGCGGGTAGAGCGCGTAGGACTGGAACACCATGGCCAGCCCTCGCTTGGACGGCGGGGCCTGTGCCATGTCGACGCCGTCGATCTTGATCTCGCCCGAGGTGGTGTCCTCCAGGCCGGCGATCAGGCGCAGCAAAGTGGACTTGCCGCAGCCCGACGGACCGACGAAGACCACGAACTCGCCATCCTCGATGTCGAGGTCGAGATCGGGAATGATCACGACTTCACCGAAGGCCTTGCGCACATTGCGAAGATTGAAGCGGCCCATTTACGCAGCTCCCCATTCTGACATGTTGTTGTTCGTCATTTCACGGCGCCGAAGGTCAGGCCGCGGACGAGTTGTTTTTGCGAGAACCAGCCGAGCACCACGATCGGCAGGATGGCGAGGGTCGAGGCGGCCGACAACGTGGCCCAGAACAACCCCATCTTGGCCGAGTAGCCCGCGATGAACTGCGGCAGCGGCGCGGCGTCGAAAGTGGTCAGGTTCAGGGTCCAGAACGCCTCGTTCCAGGCCAGGATCGTGTTGAGCAAAAGCGTGGAGGCGATGCCGGGGACGGCCATCGGCGTCAGCACATAGACGATCTCGCGCCAGAGCGAGGCGCCGTCCATGCGGGCCGCTTCCAGGATCTCGCCGGGGATCTCCTTGAAATAGGTGTAGAGCATCCACACCACGATCGGCAGGTTCAGCAGGAACAGGACGACCATCACGCTCCAGCGGCTGTCGAGCAGGCCCCAGCGGTTGAAGAGCAGGAAGATCGGCATCAGGGCGCCCACCGCCGGCATCATCTTGGTGGAGAGCATCCACATCAAGAGATCCTTGGTGCGCTTGCCGGGCGCGAAAGCCATGGCCCAGGCGGCCGGAACCGCGAAGATCAGGCCGAGCAGGGTGGAGCCGACCGACAGGAAGATCGAGTTGAGCGCGGCCCTGCCATAGTTGGATTCCGTAAAGATGTTGCGATAGTTCTCCAGCGTCCATTCGAAGAAGACGAATTTTGGCGGCAGGATGCCTGCCTCGCCTTCCGTCTTGAAGCTGGTGATCACCATCCAGAGGATCGGGAAGAAGATCAGGAAGCCGACGATCCAGGCGGCGGCTGTCACGACGACCTTGCGCCGGGTGGAAACTGCGCGTGCCATGGCTCAGGCCTCCAGATTCTTGCCGATCATGCGGACGAGGAAGAAGGCGACGATATTGGCCAGCACCACGGCGACCAGCGCGCCGGCCGAGGCCGCTCCGATATCGTGGTCGCCCGCTTCGGTGAGATAGACCAGGAAGGGCAGATTGGCCGTGTTCAAGCTGCCATTTGTCGTGACCTTGATCTCGGCGAAGATGTTGAGGAGGAAGATGGTCTCGATCAGGATCACCACCGTGATGGCGCGCGAGAGATGCGGCAGCACGATGTAGAAGAAGTAGGAGATCGGCTTGGCGCCGTCGAGCTGGGAGGCTTCCTTCTGTTCCTCGTCCAGCGACTGGATGGCGGTGAGCAGGATCAGGGTGGCGAAGGGCAGCCATTGCCAGGCCACGATGATGATGATCGACAGCAGCGGCCAGTTGGTGAACCAGACGACCACCGGCAGGTGGAGCACCTGCGAGACCCAGGTCAGCATGCCGCCGTCGGCATTCATGAACAGGTTCTTCCAGATCAACGCGGCCACTGTCGGCATCACGAAGAACGGCGCCAACACCATCAGGCGCACGATGCCCTGGCCGGCGAAGGGCTGATCCATCAGCAGGGCGATCAGGATGCCCCCGACGATGGTGATGGCAAGCACGGAGCCCACGATCAGCAGCGAGACGCCCAGCGACTTGAAGAAGGTGGGGTCCGTCAGAAAGTAGGTATAGTTCCCGAAGCTGTTCCAGTAGAAATTCGTCGGATCGTCGAGCGTATAGTTGTTCAACGAATAATAGATCGTCAGAACGAGCGGAACGATCATCCAGATGAAGAGCATGATGACCGAGGGCGCGACGGCCACCCTGGCGAGCACACGCGTCTGCTGCGTTGCCATCTTGAGGTCCTCCCCACAGACCAAATCTTGAATGTTTCCGAGCAAAGCGCGTTCAGGCTCGAACCCCGTATGTGAGCCCAATCTTTGCTTCGACGCGTCTTGGCTTCTTTGGCGACCCCTTCGAATCCCCAAAAAGCGTTCGTTCAAGTCTTCGAAAGGGGGCTGTCCCGGTGATGAAGAGCCGGGACAGCCAAGTTTCAGGAGGGGCGATGAGCCCCGTCCCGGGAGGAAGGGGTCACTTGATGTAGCCGGCCTTGGTCATGGTGCGGGTCACCAGCTTCTGCGATGCGGCCAGGGCATCGTCGATCGAAGCCGAGCCGGCCAGGGCCGAGGAGAATTGCTGGCCCACCGAGGTGCCCATGCCCTGGAACTCGGGAATGGCGACGAACTGCACGCCGACATAGGGCACCGGCTTGACGGTGGGATGGGTCGGATCAGCCGACATGATCGAATCCAGCGTCAGCTTGGCGAAGGGCGCAGCCTTCTGGTAGTCGGGATTGTTGTAGAGCGAGGTGCGGGTCCCGGGAGGTGCCGCAGCCCAGTTGCCCTCGGTCTTGGCAACCAGGGCCGAATAGTCCTTGCTGGTGGCCCAGGCGATGAACTTCTCGGCGGCTTCCACCTTCTGAGAGCCGGCGGGGACCGCGAGCGACCAGGCCCACAGCCAGTTGGCGTTCTTACCCTGGCCGGTATTAGGGGCGAGGGCGAAGCCGACCTTGTCGGACACAGTCGACTGCTTGGGGTCGGTCACGAAGCCGGCCGCTACCGTAGCGTCGATCCACATGGCGCATTTGCCCTGGTTGAACAGGGTGAGGTTCTCGTTGAAGCCGTTGGAGGAAGCATCCGGCGGGCCGGCTTCCTTGAGCAGGTTCACATAGAAGGTGAGCGTGGCCTTCCATTCGGGCTGATCGAACTGGGGCTTCCAGCTTTCGTCGAACCAGCGGGCGCCGAACGAGTTCGACATGGCGGTGAGGAAGGCCATGTTCTCGCCCCAGCCGGCCTTGCCGCGCAGGCAGATGCCGTAGGTGTCGGCGGTCTTCAGCTTCTTGGCGGCATCCGCCACGAAGTCCCAGGTCGGGCTGTCGGGCATCTTCAGCCCGGCTTTCTCGAACAGGTCCTTGCGATACATGATCATCGAGGACTCGCCGTAGAACGGAGCGGCGTAGAGCTTGCCTTCATAGGTCAAGCCGTCGCGGATCGGCTTGATCAGGTCATTGGTGTCATAGTTGTCGCCGAGCTTGTCGAGCGAGACCAGCCACCCCTTCTTGGCCCAGATCGGCACTTCATAGGTACCGATGGTGAGGATGTCGAACTGGCCGGCCTTGGTGGCGATGTCGGTCGTCACCTTCTCGCGCAGGGCATTCTCCTCGAGGGTGACCCAGTTCAGCGTGATGTCCGGATTGGCCTTGGTGAAATCCTCCGAAAGCTTCTGCATCCGGACCATGTCGCCATTGTTCACCGTGGCGATCGTCAGTGTCTCGGCGGCTCCGGCCACCGTAGACCAGGCGAGGGAAACGCCGCAGGCAAGCGCGCCTGCAAGCGAAATCAGTGATTTTGCCGTTTGCACCAGAACCTCCCGTCAAAAATGCGCACCGCTTGTCACGGCTTGTGGGCGTGGGCAGACGCCCAATACGAGAGCATATTCTCAGCGGCGCGGCTTAATGTCAAGCTGAGTCATGCGCCGGGATTGCGCCTGCGGGGCAGGCAAGCGCCAGCGCGCGCGGAAGAGGGGCCGCGCGTCGGGCGATTTTCGGCTCTGGGCAGGGGTGGGTCTATTCGAGCAGAGCGATGGCCGTCTGTTCGTCGGTGATCAGACCGGAAAGCAGGTCGCCCTTCAGGGCGGCGCGGATCGGGGCGATCTTGCGCTGGCCGGCGGCGACGCCGACCACAGGCACGAGACGCGCCAGCCGGTCCGGGCGGAAGCCGGGCAGGCGCTCGGTATAATCGTTCTGCAGGATGCGGCCGTTGCGGTCGAAGGGCCAGGCGGCGATCTCGCCGATGGCGCCATTCTCGATGAGATAATGCATTTCCTGCTCCAGCACGAAGCCGTCCTGGTGGATCGGAGAGCCGTAGCTGACGTCGCTGACGCCGACATAGACGGCCCGTGCCGTCTCCACCAGATCCTGCAGCAAAGTGTGTACCGGCTGACTTCTCAGAGCCTGGCAATGCTCGACGGTGTCGGCGAGCACCGGCATTTGCAGCGGGTAGCATTTGGCGTCGAGCTTGTCGGCCAGGCGCATCGCGATCTCGAAGGGGCTGACGCAGCCGTCGCGCGCGGCATTGCCGACGATCGAGACCATCTTGAGGTCGGGGCGCGGCTTGGCCGAGATCTCGCGGACCATGCGCAGCAGGGTGCGTCCGGTCGAAAAGCCGAACACGCCCGAGCCGCGCTGGCCGAACTGGGTCTCGAGGATCTGCGCGGCGGCCAGTCCCACGGCTGCGAGCGGGTCGTGCAGGCCGTTCGGTACGACTTCGCAGATGGTCAGGCCGTAGCTGTCGCGCAATTGCTTGGCCAGCGCCGTGCATTCGGCGATGGGGCTCTGGATGCGGAACTCGATCACGCGTTCCGAGACGGCCAGAGCGACCAGGCGCTGCACGCTCTGGCGCGAAATATCGAACTGGGCGGCGATCTCATCCTGGGTCGCCCCGTCGATGTAGTAGAGCCAGGCGGCGCGGGTGGCGAGATCGAGCTTGCGGTTCTGCAGGTCTGCGAGGTCGCTCATGATATCCCATCCCTCTGAGTATTTGCCCAGGCTGGTTGCGAACGCCCAGTTTTATAACCTAGAATGCATTCATCGGGTAGCGGCGCAAGCCTCAGCATCGAGCGACGGTACGATTTTAGTCCTGCGGCGCTCGGGACAGGCCTCGTTGGGGACAATTCCGGCATTGTTGTCAGAACGGCGTCAGCGCAGCTTGTCCAGCAGCGCCCGCAGCGTGCCGCGCTCTGTCTCGCTCAGCGGCGCCAGGGTCAGGTCCGTGACGGCGGAAGCCTTGGCCACCAATTGGACGTATAGCGCTTCGCCCGAGGCGGAGAGGGAGACGACGAGGCGGCGACGATCCTCGGCATCGGGCCGGGTTTCGATCAGGCCGCGGCGCGACAGCCGCTCGACCACGCCCTTGACGGTGGCGACGTCCATGGCCGTGAGCCGGCCCAAGAGATTCTGGGAGGAGGTGCCGAGTTCGGCAAGCTTGGCCAGCACCGCCCATTGCATCGGCGTCAGGTCCTCGCCGAGCCCGTCGGAGAACAGGACGGCATGCCGCTGGTAGACCTGCCTCAGAATGAAGCCAATCTGATCGTCCAGTCTGTAATCGGTCATGGCATTCCAAGCAGAATTTCTCGATATTGCCCACGAATGGGCGATATCGAGAAATTCTGCAAGCGTTTGAAATTCTGCAGATTCCTCCCGATCGAGCCCGTGGTTCGATCGGGAGGAATCTGCCTGGAGGCGAATCGAGACGTGGACGCTGAGCCTACTTGTCCACGAAGGCCTTTTCGATCACGAAATCGCCCGGCTCACCATGATTGCCCTCGACGGCCCCGCGTTCCTCCAAAAGGGCCTTGAGGTCGCGCAGCATTTCGGGGCTGCCGCAGATCATCACGCGGTCCTGCTCGATGTCGAGCGGCGGCAGGCCGATATCCTCGAACAGCTTCTCGGACTTGATCAGGTCAGTGATGCGGCCGGTGTTGCGGAAGGCCTCGCGCGTCACCGTCGGATAATAGATGAGCTGCTCGCGCACGGCCTCGCCCAGGAATTCATGGGCGGGAAGCTCGTGGGTGATGCGCTCGCCATAGGCCAGTTCCTGGACCTGGCGGCAACCATGGATCAGCACGATCTTCTCGAAGCGGGCATAGGTCTCCGGATCCTTGATCAGGCTGAGGAAGGGAGCCAGGCCCGTACCGGTACCGACCAAGTAGAGGTAGCGGCCGGGCTTGAGGTTGTCGAGCAGCAGTGTGCCGGTGGCCTTGCGCCCGACGATGATGGCATCGCCTTCCTTCAGATGCTGCAGCCGCGAGGTCAGCGGCCCATCCTGCACCTTGATGGAGAAGAATTCGAGCGTCTCTTCGTGATTGGCGCTGACCAGGCTGTAGGCACGCAGCAGGGGGCGGCCATTGACCGGCAGGCCGATCATGGTGAACTGGCCGTTCTCGAAGCGGAAGCCCGGATCACGCGTGGTGGTGAAACTGAACAGCCTGTCGGTCCAATGATGGACGCTCAGAACCCGTTCCTCGTTGAAATTGCTCATGCTGGCCGCCTTGCCACTAGGCAGGTTCCTCCTGATCGGGCCGCGGTCCGATCAGGAGGAACCTGCAGGATATCAAACTTTCCAGAGTGTCTTGGCGAGGCTCGTCCATGGGCCTCGCCAGGGCACTCTGTTCAGGTCGTCACTCATTCTCACCGAGGAGATATCCGCAAATAATCTGGCAATCAAATAAATAAACAAGGAATTGCGTGAATTAGAACCGATCCACGGTGGACGTCCTGATTTTAGGCAAAACTCGTTAGTGTGCAAACGAATTTTGCGCGCCAAAAAATGACCCTCTGCAACAAGTCCTTGCCAAAATGTCGGAAGCAGGGCCAAGTATGCAGCTATTGCAGGCACGCCTTCGAATTGCGGTCAGGCGTCGCCGCTTTCAGCCGGACGAGAACAGGAGGGGCAGCCCCGTTCCCGGTCCGGCATCCATCACCCAGGCATGGAGGCTCGGGCAGGCCCGTTCTGCCGGCTCGAGCTAGAGCAAAACGCGTTTGAACGTAAACGCCCGATTGCTCTAACTCTTTGTTTTGACGCGTCTTTACGATTCTTGATGATGCGTCAGATTGCAAAACGCTTTCGCGACCGACGGCGCCGGATCGCCGCTGCCGCTACCATCATGGAGACGATCTTGAAGAAGCTTTCCTCGAAGACCCTCGGAAGCCTCGGCGCTGCCATCGCCGTTCCCGGGTATGATCGTTCCGCCGTGCGCCCTGGCATCGTGCATTTCGGCCTCGGCAATTTCCATCGCGTTCACCAGGCCGTCTATGTCGATCGCTGCCTGCACAAGCCCGGTAACGAAGGCTGGGGCATCTGCGGCGTCGAACTGATCGACGTCCCCGCCACCCGGGCCAAGGCCGAGGCCTACCGCGCCCAGGATTGCCTCTACACCGTCACCGAATATGCGCCGGATGGTGCGGCCAGCACGCGGGTGATCGGCGCCATGGTGGATTATCTGCATGCGCCTGATGATCCGGAAGCCGTGCTGGCCCGCCTCAGCCACGCCGATACCCGCGTCGTCTCCCTGACGATCACCGAAGGCGGCTACAATCTCGACGAGACCACTGGCGTGTTCAAGCTCGATACGCCGGAGGTGGCGCTCGATCTGGCCGGCGGTCCGCCGCGCACGGCCTTCGGCTACATCGTCGAGGCGCTGCGGCGTCGACACGAACAGGGCACGAAACCGTTCACGGTGATGTCCTGCGACAATCTCCGTCACAATGGCGGCACGGCGCGCAAGGCCATCGTCTCCTTTGCCCGCGCCCGCGACGCGGGGCTTGCGGCCTGGATCGAAGCCGAGGTCGATTTCCCCAATTCAATGGTCGACCGCATCGCGCCGCAGATTCCGCCCGAGGTGAAGGAGCGCCTCAACAAGCGCAGCGACATCGATGATGCCGTGCCCGCTTTGGGCGAAACCTTCAGCCAATGGGTGCTGGAGGACGATTTCCGGGCCGGGCGCCCGCCCTTCGAAGAGGTCGGGGTCGAGATGCGCGACGACGTGCCGGCCTTCGAGTTCATGAAGGGGCGCATGCTCAATGCCTCCCACATCCTGCTGGCCATGCCCGGTATTCTCATGGGCTACCGCATCGTGCACGAGGCGCTCGCCGACACCCGCCTGCATCGGCTCCTGGAAACCTTTCTCGACCGCGACGCCATTCCGCGCATCGAGGGGCCGAAGGGTGTTTCGCTGGAAGAGTACAAGAACGCGGTGCTCGAGCGCTTCTCGAACCCGGCCATCAACGACCAGCTGCTGCGCATCGCCTTCGACACCACGGCCAAGATCCCGGTCTTCCACTCCAAGACCCTGGAAATGCTGCTGGCGGACGGTGGGGATCTTCGGCGCGAGGCTTTCTTCCTCGCCTGTTTCGGCGCCTATCTGACCGGCAAGGACGACAGGGGCGAGGCGTTCGATGTGGTCGAGCCGCGCCTCAGCGAGCAAGACTGGGAGCTCGTCCGCGGCGGCAATCCGCTCGACCTGCTGCGCACCAGCCCCTTCGCCAAGCTCGGCCTCGCCGAGCACCTGGAGTTTGCCAAGCTCTATGCCGGCTATGTCGCCTCCATCCAGGCGACCTCGGCGGGCCAGACCCTGGAGGCGCTGCTGGTCGAGACGGCGTGAGGGGAAATCATGGCGTCCGTCATCCCCTGCAAAGTGGCGTATCTTTCCTCATCCGGTGCCGCGTGCCACCTTCTCCCGCAGAGGCTACCAGATCACACATCTCGGCTCCGCCGATTGGAGCGCGCGGATCCCTCCCCGGTTTCGGGGGGGATGGGCCGGCAAAGCCGGCACAGGTTGGGGAGGGTGGCACAAGTCCAGCTATAATTGACGAGGCAGCACCAATCTCCCCCCTTCCGTCGCTGCTGCGCAACGACACCTTCCCCGAAACCGGGGAAGGATTCCCGCGCCTATATTGGATGCGAGAGAAGTGTGAATCTGGTAGCCCACAGAGGGAGAAGGCCGTCGCCCTCCATCCTGACAAGCCTCAATCCAGGTTGATCGTCTCGGCGCCCGGCCAGGTGACCTTGTAGCCGAAATTGATGTCCTTGCTGGCGCCGGGGGCGAGATCCACCGTCCAGACCAGCACGCCACGGCGATTGTCGGCGTCGCGCTGGGTCGGTGGTGTCATCTGGGCGGAGGGTTCCACTTTGATGTCCTTGTTCTCGGCGACCGGCAGGGCTTCCTCGATCGACAGCTTGATGGCATTGGCGCGGCCATTGCGCAGGCTGATCTTGTAGTCGCGCCTTTCGCTGGTGGTGGGGCGAGCGATGCCGGTGTTGCTTTCCAGCTTGCGCGTCACTGCCCGTTCCACCTTGATGCGATCATCGGCGCCGAAGCCGAGGCGCACGGGTTCTCCCTTGGTGGCGAGCGGCATGGCGGTCTGGCCGGCATAGAGGCCGTCACGATAGATCGAGACGGAACCCGGAAAAAGCGGCGTATCCTCGCCATTGCTGAAGCTGGCCTCGAGGAAGGCCGTCTGCTGCAGGGAGGGGACGGCACGCGCCACGATTTCCGGCGTGAGCGTGGCCGAGGCGAGGCGCAATGCCTTGGAACCCGGCCCCGAGGGCACGCTGGCGCGGGCCGGAAGGGCCCACACGCTCTGGTAGCCGGCCGTGTTGAGCTTTGCCTCGGTCTCCCGCCCGGGCCTTGGCTGGGCCTGCGCCGCTGCGGAAGCTTTCGGTGCCGGGGGCGCTGCGCTCTCTTCGGCACGGCTGCGCGCCAGAGCATCGGCCGGCAGCACGTCATAGTCGGGCTGGAAATTGAGGACATAGCTGGCAAGCTTGGGAGGCGCGGCGCCCGTGGTGGCGCGGGCGGTCGAGATGGTGAGGGCGACGTCGCTCCAGTCCTCGCCGGTCGCTTGTGTGATCTTGGCCCGCCGTACGAGTTCGAGTTCACCCTTCTCGCTGTCGAGGCGGGCATCGTAGAGCGGTGACCAGCCGGCATTGCCGATCAGGTAGGAGACGGCGATGCGGCCTTTCACGGCCTGCTCGGCATTGACGGAGAGGCGGAGCTGCGTGCGCTTCTGGCCCTCGGGCCGGCCATCGCGCTGGCTCTGCAGCCTGGCGATGTCCTCGTCGAGATCGCGGATCTTGAGCGCATTCTGGCGCAGTGCCTCATTGACCTCTGCCATGTCGTCGCCGACGGCGTTCCAGGCGCCGCGCAAGGCGGCGATGTTGCTGCCCTCCTTGGCCGCGTTGAAGGTGGCGCCATTGGCGAAGCGTTCGATCAGACCGCGCTTGGCGAGCAGGGCCTTGCCGATCCCGGCCAGGCCGTCGCGCTGATCCTTGAGATCCTGCAGGGTCTTGTTCGCCGCGGCATCGGGTACGGGGCCGTCGCTCAGGGCATTGGCGATGTCGATTCCCGCCAGGGAGACGCCAGAGGCCTCACGCATGTCGACCCGGATCGAGGCTGCGTCGAGACCTGCGGGCAGATCCTTGGCGACCAGCACATTCTCGCCCGCCGGTATGTCGAACTCGATCACCCGGGTGACCGTGGCGCCGTCGGGATAGACAGAAACGGCATCGATCTTCGACTGCACCCCCAGATCCGCTGCAAAGACCGGCGTGGTACCCAGGAGCAGAAAGGCAGTAAGGGCGAGGCGAGGGACGGGGGACATGACGGATCTCCGTTGCGGGACCGCCATGGGAAGGCAGGATTGCGGCGCGATGGCGACCGCAACCTCGAGCTGTATCGGGGGGAACAGAGAGCGTCGGCCTTGCCGGCGAGGGGGCCGGAAGATCGGCAGGTCAAAACCGCATTGCGACCGGCGGGGTGGCGCCGATCGCATGGGGCAATTTGGGATCAGCCGCGCCCGCGTTCGGAAATCACCGGCTTCACGCGCAGCTCGATGAAATTCTCGATTTCCCTCAGCCGGCGGCGGGCGTCGAGGATGTCGGGACCGATGCCGTAGCGCCAGGAGATGTCGGTGCGTCTGACGTCGGCGACCAGCGCCTCGAGGTCGGCAATCCAACCATCGGCAGCCCTTTCTTCGCGGAAGAAGCCTTCGGCGAGCAAGGTCGGCTTGTAGCGCCGCATGATCACCGTCAACTCGTTGAGCGAGAATTCGGGATGGTACTGGATGCCCCAGAAACGTCCGCCATCATGGCTGATGTCGACCGCCTGTACGTCGCTCACCGTGTTGCTGGCAAGCACGATGGCGCCTTCCGGCAGCGCCTCGACCTCGTCGCCATGCACGCAGGGGCTGGTGAAGATGGGCGCCTTGCCGGCGTAGAGCGGGTGGTCGCGTCCCTCGGCCGTCAGCGTGATGTCGCGCGCGATGCCGACTTCGCGGCCCTTGGGATTTGATCGCACCGAGCCGCCGGCGGCGACGGTGGCGACCTGCAGGCCCCAGCAGGAACCGAAGAAGGGCGTGCCGGACTTGTAGACCTCGCGGGCCAGCTCGACCTGGCGCATCGATTCGGGTTCGGCCTTCCAGATGTTGAGGCCGGAGCCGGTGATAACGACACCGTCATAGCTTTCGAGGCCGGCGGCATCCGGCAGGTTGGCACCTTCGTCGGCGGGCAGGGCGATGTCGCAGATCGCATCCGGCGCCAGGCTCTTCAGTACCGCCGCATAGGATTCCGACGGCGTGAGGCCGTAGGTCGCGCGGTGACGTTCACGCGCTGCACGGACATTGCCTTCGACGACGAGGAGACGCATTGCTCACCTGTGATCACATTTTGCCGCGACCGGGTTTAGCAGCCCGCGAGCCGGCGGGAAAGGGTGAAGAGTAACGATCCGTACAAGATGGGGGCCGGGGCGGCAAAATGAAGCGTTTGGTATGCGCCCTTGGGAGATTTTTCGGCGCAAACCCGCCGGAGCAAGGTTCCGCTCAGGGAAATGAATCGACGATCTTTATCTCGCCGATGATCGCGGCATTGAAGGCGGGAAGATCTTCGGCCGGGATCCAGTATTCCTGGTGATCCTTGCCACCGGCATCCTGGACCGCATAGCGCTCAAGGAAGGCCTGATCGACGTCAAAACGGGTCACGAAACCGGAGCCGCTGGCCGGTACATTCCAGTCTCGCGCAATCTTCACCGCGTAAGCGTGCGTCGTGACGGGGTAGAAGATGGGCTGGTCCGGCAGGCGTGGCGGAAACGCCTTCATTCCGCTCGCTTGGATCAGCGCCAACTCCGCCGGACCGACTGGACGCCAGAGTGTTACGCCGTCCATATCGCATCCTCCCTTTGCCGGCGCCCTGTCAACGACAGCAGGCACCGGCGCCTTGTCAATGATGATCGCTGTCTCAGAAAGTCAGCGCCTTCACCTGCACCACGTTCGGGATGGTGTTGATTTCCTTGAGCAGGGTTTCGCCCACGACCTGGTCGATGCCGACCAGGGCGATGGCATTGCCGCCTTCGAAATCGCGGCCGAACTGCATATGGGCGATGTTGATGCCGTTCTCGCCGAGCAGCGTGCCGATGCGGCCGATGAAGCCGGGACGATCGTGGTTGGTGATGTAGAGCATGCGCGGCAGCAGGTCCGCCTCCACATTGATGCCCTTGATCTGCACGATACGGGGCTTGGTGCCGGCGATGATGGTGCCGGCCACGGCCCGGGTCAGGTTCTCGGTCTCGACCTCCAGCGTGATCAGGCTGTCGTGGTCGCCCGTCTTCTCGCGCGTGGTCTCCTCGATGACGATGCCGCGCTCGCGCGCGACGCTGGGGGCGGCCACGATGTTGATGTCGGCCAGGGCCGGGCGCAGCAGGCCCGCCACCGCTGCCGACGTCAGCGCCTTGATCTTCATGTGGGCGACATCGCCCTCATAGACGATGCGGATGGTCTTGATGTCGGTCTCGGTGAGCTGGCCGGCAAAGGAGCCGAGCTTCTCGGCAAGCGAGATATAGGGCTTGAGGCGCGGGGCCTCTTCCGCCGTGATCGAGGGGAAGTTGACGGCATTGGAGATGGCGCCGCGCAGGAGGTAGTCCGACATCTGCTCGGCGACCTGCAGGGCGACGTTCTCCTGGGCTTCCGTGGTCGAGGCACCCAGATGCGGTGTGCAGACGACATTGGGCAGGCCGAACAGCGGGTTCGCCGTCGCCGGCTCCTCGACGAAGACATCGAGGGCGGCGCCGGCGACATGGCCGGATCTCAGGAGCTCGGCGAGGGCTTCCTCGTCGACCAGGCCGCCGCGGGCGCAGTTGATGATGCGCACGCCCGGGCGCGTCTTGGCCAGCGCCTCGCGCGACAGGATGTTGCGGGTCTGCGGCGTCATCGGCGTGTGCAGGGTGATGATCTCGGCCCGGGCGAGCAAATCGTCGAGTTCGACCTTCTCGACGCCGAGTTCCAGCGCGCGTTCGGCGCTCAGGAACGGGTCGAAGGCGATGACGCGCATCTTCAGCCCCACCGCGCGGTCGGCGACGATCGAGCCGATATTGCCGCAGCCGATGATGCCGAGCACCTTGCCGGTGATCTCGACGCCCATGAAGCGGTTCTTCTCCCACTTGCCGGCCTGGGTGGAGGCGTCGGCGGCGGGGATCTCGCGGGCCAGCGCGAACATCATGGCGATGGCGTGCTCGGCCGTGGTGATGGAATTGCCGAAGGGCGTGTTCATCACGATCACGCCGCGGGCGGTGGCGGCCGGGATGTCGACATTGTCGACGCCGATGCCGGCACGGCCGATCACCTTGAGGTTGGTGGCCTTGGCGAGGATGGCAGACGTGACCTTGGTGGCCGAGCGGATGGCAAGGCCGTCATAATTGCCGATGATCTCGGCGAGCTTGTCCTTGTCCTTGCCGAGGGCGGGTTGGAAATCGACCTCGATGCCGCGATCCTTGAAGATCTGCACGGCGGCGGGGGAGAGGGCGTCGGAAATCAGGACTTTGGGAGCAGTCATGGAAGCTCTCCTGGAGCGCGGGCATCTGCCCGCTTATGGAAACGGGATTCTTTGCAGAAGATGATGCTGCTGGGGCCGCCGATCTCTTGTCGGCCTCATTCCGGAAACGTCGTGTTTCCGAAGGGCCGGCAGGATGCCGGCGGTCCCAGGGAAGAACTCAGCCGAGCGTGGCGATCGCCTTGTGGAACGACCAGTCGAGCCAGGGCATCAGAGCCTCGACGTCGGCGGTCTCCACCGTGGCGCCGCACCAGATGCGCAGGCCCGGAGGCGCGTCGCGATAGGAGCCGATGTCGAGCCCTGCCTTCTCCGCCTCGATGGCGGAGGAGAGCGCCTTGGCGAAGGCGGCCTGCCCTTCGGGCGGGAGTGCCGCCACCCTCTCATCCACCACCTTCAGGCAGACCGAGGTGTTGGAGCGGGTGGCCGGGTCCTTGGCCAGGAAATCGATCCAGGGCGTCTTTTCGACGAAGCGCTCGATGGCGGCGAGGTTGGCGTCGGCGCGGGCGATCAGCCCGTCGAGGCTGCCCGTGGCCTTGGCCCAGTTCAGCGCGTCGAGATAGTCCTCCACGCAGAGCATCGAGGGGGTGTTGATGGTCTCGCCCTTGAAGATGCCCTCGATCAGCTTGCCACCCTTGGTCAGACGGAAGATCTTGGGCAACGGCCAGGCCGGCGTATAGCTTTCCAGCCGGGCGACGGCGCGAGGGGAAAGGACGAGCATGCCATGGGCCGCTTCGCCGCCGAGGGCCTTCTGCCAGGAGAAAGTCGTGACGTCGAGCTTGGCCCAGTCGAGACGCTGGGCGAAGGCGGCCGAGGTGGCGTCGCAGATGGTCAGGCCTTCGCGATCCGCCGGGATCCAGTCGGCGTTGGGCACGCGCACGCCGGAAGTGGTGCCGTTCCAGGTGAAGACGATGTCGCGGTTCTTGGCGTCGATCTCGTTGATATCGACGATGTCGCCATAGCCGGCCTTGAAGATGCGGGCATCGGTGAGCTTCAGCTGCTTGACGACGTCGGTGACCCATTCGGCGCCGAAGGATTCCCAGGCCAGCACGTCGACGCCGCGGGCCCCGAGCAGCGACCACAACGCCATCTCGACGGCGCCCGTGTCGGAAGCCGGCACGATGCCGATGCGGTAGTCCGCCGGCACGCCCAGCACGTCACGGGTCAGCTCGATTGCCTGCTCAAGCTTGGTCTTGCCAAGCTTCGCACGATGCGAGCGGCCGAGGGCGGCGGATTTCAGGGCTTCGGGGGTCCATCCGGGGCGCTTGGCGCAGGGGCCGGACGAAAAGTTGACAACAGCGGGCTTGGCCGCTGGCATTGGCAGTGTCATCGCGATGTCTCCATCCTCGCAGATGGGCGTTCCTCGTTGGGGAGGAATGTCCCGCAGCCCGTATGCGCTGCGGCGGGGATGGCGTCAAGAGACTTTTGATGGTCGGATAGAGGAAACTTTGGCGTAAGCCTTTCGAGCGCGCGACCGTGGCAGAAACGCCACGGCCACCCTGTTACTCACCGTCACTTCACTGAGCCGGCCGTCAGACCCTTGACGATGTAGCGCTCCAGGAAGATGCCGATCAGAGCGAGTGGGGCGATCGCCGTGGTGGCAAGCGCGGCCATCGACCACCAGTTGATGCCCTGCGAGCCGGTCTGGCTGGCCACCATCACCGGCAGGGTCTTGGCATCCGAGGAGGTCAGCAGGGCAGCGAAGAAATATTCGTTCCAGGTCAGCACCAGCGCCAGGATGAAGGCCGCGACCATGCCGGGGAGGGCGATCGGCAGGATGATGTGCCAGAAGGCGCCCCAGAGTGACAATCCGTCGACCAAAGCGGCCTCGTCGAGCTCGGTGGGGATGGTGTCGAACTGGTCGCGCATGATCCAGATCACGATCGGCAGCACGGTGAGGGTGTAGAGCAGGATCAGGCCGATGCGGGTATCGAGCAAAGCGAGCTCGCGGTAGAGCACCAGGAAGGGCAAAGCCAGCACCACCGGTGGCAGGATCAACTGCGACAGGAAGAAGAAGGAGATGTCGCGGTTGCGCATCCAGCCGAATTTGTACTGGAAGCGGCTGAGGCCATAGGCGGCGAGCGAGCCGATCACCACGGCGAGCAGCGAGGAACCGAGCGAGGTGATCACGCTGTTCAGGAAGCGCGACAGGAATTCCGAGCGCACCGTCGAGGTCGAGCCGAGCGTGTCGGGCGACAGGCCGAGCGAGCGCCAGCCCTTCCAGTCGGGCTGGAAGTCGAGCCACGGAATGAGATGGCCCTGGGTGACGTCGACCGCCGATTTCATCGAGGTGGTCAGTGTCCAGTAGATCGGAAACAGGCAGATGAAGGCCCAGGCGACCAGCGCGCCATAGATCAGCACGCGGCTCAGCACGGTGGTTAGGCGAAAGGCGGTGTCGCGGGGCACGGCGGTCGGGATGGTTGTCGTCGTCATGTCGATCCCTTCCCGATCAGCTGCTGCGCTGCATGAAGCGGTTGGCGATGTTCAGGAGCACTGTGACGAAGACGATGATCGCCACCAGATAGAACATCGCCAGCATGGTGCCGTAGCCGACATTCGAGCGATCCCTATACTCGCGATAGATGAAGCTCGACACGGTGTCCGTCGCCCCGCCCGGGCCGCCGGAGGTGGTGTTGATCACGATGTCTGCGAGCTTGAGCTTGAAGATGATGCGCAGCACGATCGCCGTGATCGAGACGGGCAGCATCAGGGGGAAGATCATCTCCTTGAACTGCTGCCAGCCCGAGGCGCCGTCGATCTTGGAGGCTTCCATCACCTCCTTGGGCAAAGCTTGCAGGCCGGCGAGCAGCAGGATCATCAGGAAGGGGATCGAGACCCAGGCATCCATTGCTTCGATCGAGAGGCGGGCGATCCAGGGCTGGGTAAAGAAGGTCGGCTGCGACCAGCCCAGCTCCCGCATCAGCCGCGCCACCGGCCCGTAGCGATATTCCATCATCGATTTGCCGACCATCCAGCTCACCGCCACGGGGCTGAGCATGAAGGGCAGGAGGAAGGCGACGCGGAAGAATTTGCGGGCCCTGATCTCGGCGTTGAGCAGGAGGGCGAGGCCGAAGGCGATGGCGTATTCCACCAGCACCATCAGCACGTAGAACACCATGTTGGCCAGAGCGTTCCAGAAATCGGGGTCGTGGAAGAGCGCGACGAGGTTGTCGAGCCCGTTGAAGCGCTGGCCGGCGAAGGAGGAGAGATTCCAGTCGGTCAGGGCGATGTAGAAGCCGAAAATGGTGGGGAAGATCACCATCGCCACGGTGAACAGCACGGCCGGCAGGATGAACAGCGCCCGCTCGCCCGCTTCCCCCCGCATCAGCACCTGCCCGACGCCGAGCGCCACCGACCACAGCACGAAGGCGTAGAGCACGGGACGCCAATTGTCGAAGCCGAGGGCCAGGCCCTGGTTCTCGTGCAGGAACTGCACCAGGGCGGCAACGACGAGGAGTACGGAGGCCAGGCCGATCAGGACGCGGCCCAGGAGGATGCGGCCGCTCGGGATGGAGCTTGGGATGTGTGTAGCGGTTGCAGACGAGGTCGGCGGCATCTGGTCCCCAGGACGCGAAACAGGATTGAAAAGCGCGGCGCCCGCCTTCTCCCCTTGTGGGAGAAGGTGGCGCGAAGCGCCGGATGAGGGGGGCTGCGGCAGACTCAGGATAGGTCGCAAGACCCCTCATCCCCCTGCCGGGACCTTCTCCCGCAAGGGGAGAAGGAGATTCTCCTAGCAAGGGAACGTGTTTTCGACTGGACTAGACTACAGCCCCAGCGAGGCCTTGTAGAGCTTGATCTGCTTCTCGCGGCCGATCTGGTCGGTCAGCTTCTCCCAGGCGGCGGCGATCTGGTCGGCGCCTTCCTGGGCCTTGAGCTGGCCCGCATAGATCTTGGCGAGGATGTCCTCGGCCAGGCTGTAATATTGGAAGATGCCGGGGATACGCGGCTCGATCGCTCCGTTGGGGTGGTTGTAGGAGTTGAACTGCGAGTCGAGATAGTTGGAGATGAAGGCCTTGTCGTAGCCGGCCGCCACCCACTCGTCGATATTGTGCTGGCTGTTGCGATAGCACTGGAAGCCTGAGGGATAGACCGCCGTCCACAGCGCCAGGTCCTTGCCACCGAGATGGGCGGCGGCACTCCAGGCGGCTTTGTGTTTCTTCTCGTCCTTGTCGACGCGGGCCATCACATAGACGCCCCAGCCGAGATAGGCCAGATTCGGCGCGAAGTTCGGGCCGCTGGCGAGCTTGTCCCACTTGCCGGTCTTCGAATTGTAGACGTCGTCGGAGCCGGGCAGGATGTCGAAGCCGCATTTGTCGCCGATGACCGAGGAGTCGTTGGTCTTGGCGTTGGAACCGATGTCGCCCCACCACACGCACATCGAGCCGGTGCCGCCGAGGAATTGCTGGAAGCCGGTGGTGTTGGGGTCGGCGTTGAGCTGGTCGGCGGGCTCGGAGGGCAGGGCGTCGAGCACGTCCTGGATGGCGCGCACCCAGGCCGGGTTGTTGATGCGCGGCTTCATGGTGTCGACGTCGAACAACCAGGCCTTGTCGTCGGGATGCTTGGCATAGGCGGTGGCGCGGCTGCCGAGGAAGTAGAAGCCGAAACCGCCCCAGGCCTTGCAGGCGTCGAGATAGCCATAGGCGTCCTGGCCTTCGACCTGCTTGCCCTTGAGGAATTTGGTCACCGCCTGCACCTGCTGCCAGGTGCGCGGCACGGCCCATTCGGTGCTGTTGCCGGCTTCCTTCCAGGCTTTGGCCAGGGCCTCGTCCTTGAAGTAGTCGGTGCGGTAGTTGAAATTGTGGGTGTCGCCGTCGATGGTGACGCGATACTGCTTGCCGTCCCAGGTGCCGACGGGCGGCTTGAGGTAGGAGACCAGATCGTCCATGTCGATCTGCTTCTTGACCCAGTCCGGCATTTCCGACGCCAGACCTTTGCCGCAGACGTCGCCCTCGAAGGGGGCGCCCATCTCGAGCAGGTCGAAATCGACCGTGCCGGTGGCGATGGCTTGCTGCAGGCGGGGATTGTAGTCAGCCTGGGCGAGATCGATCCAGTTGATCTTGGCGCCGGTATAGGCCTCCCAGGGTTTGAGGAAGCCGCGGAACAGCAGGTTGTGCAGGTTCTGGTTGTTGAGCCCCATGAAGGAGAGTTCGACGCCCTTGAACTCGCCTTCCTTGATAGAGGCCTTGGTGGCGCCGAGGCAGAGTTCGCCGACCTTCTGCCAGTCCGCATCGGTGGGCGAACCCTTGCCGACGCCGGGGATCTGCAGGATTTTGGCCCTGAGGTCGCTGGCTTCGTCCGCCATGGCCGGCTCTATGGCGGCGGTGACGCCCAGGCTGCCCATCGCGGCCAGGGCACCGACGCTTGCGGCGCTCTTGAGCAGCCCGCGGCGGCTCGCCTGCAGGGCGAGAAGATGATTGTAGTCTTCCGTTTTCACGTCGATTCTCCCGGTCTGGATGGCTCGTCTTGTTCTTGGCTGTCTGGCAGCAGGGATGTTTCTTCGAACCGCTCCGACAACGCGTGGTTGTGGCGGAGCGGCAGGATGCTAGGAAGGCCTTGTTTTCCCGTCAACAAAAAGGTCAGACCATTCCGGTGCACGGGCATCCTGGCGGTTCTTTTCGCAACGCGCGCGATGATTCCAAGAACGAACGGGACGTCCGTGCATCCGGAAATCTCAGTTCAACCGCAAACCCGTCTCGGCATCGAAAAGATGCACGGCGGCAAGATCGGGCTGAAGCGCCAGGGTCTCGCCCGAGCCGGCGGTAACCCGCTCGCGGAAGACGCCCAGCACCCTCTGCTCGCCGAGCTGGGCGAAGACCTGGGTTTCGGCCCCGGTGGGTTCCACCACGGTGATCCTGGCCTGCAGGTTGCCGCCGAGGGAAAAGTGCTCGGGGCGGATACCGTAGACGACGCGCCGGCCCTCGCTGCCGGCCGGCGCTGAAGGGACAGGCAATTCCACGCCGTCATCGGTGACGAAACGCGGCGCGGGGCTGGTTTCCAGCCGGCCCTTGATGAAATTCATGGCCGGCGAACCGATGAAGCCCGCGACGAACAGATTGGCCGGGCGGTCGTAAAGCTGCAGCGGCGAGCCGATCTGCTCGATGATGCCGTCATGCAGCACCACGATGCGATCGGCCATGGTCATGGCCTCGATCTGGTCGTGGGTGACATAGATGGTGGTGGTCTTCAGGCGCTGATGCAGTTCCTTGATCTCGGCACGCATCTGCACGCGCAGCTTGGCGTCGAGATTGGAGAGCGGTTCGTCGAACAGGAACACCTGCGGCGCCCGCACGATGGCCCGGCCCATGGCGACACGCTGGCGCTGGCCGCCGGAAAGCTGGCGGGGATAGCGCGCCAGATAGGGGCCGAGGTCGAGGATCTCGGCCGCCCGCTTTACCCGCTCGTCGATCTCGGCCTTCGGCGTCTTCCGGATCTTGAGCGCGAAGCCCATGTTCTCGGCCACGGTCTTGTGCGGATAGAGCGCGTAGCTCTGGAACACCATGGCGATGTCGCGATCGCGCGGCGGCAGGTCGTTGACGAGGCGGTCGCCGATCTTGAGGGTTCCCTCGGTGATCGGTTCCAGACCGGCGATCATGCGTAGCAGTGTGGACTTGCCGCAGCCCGAAGGCCCGACCAGCGTGACGAACTCGCCATCCTCGATATTGATCGACACGCCATGAATCACCTTCTGGGCGCCATAGGATTTCTTGACGTCGACGACATCGACTGAGGCCATGCGGCGAGGTTCCCTCTGACTGGATTTGTCGGACGAGGATTGGTAGCCGAATGCTTCGCTGTTCGGCAAGGGTAGGGCTATGGTCATCCCGTGCGCGCTACAGAGCGAAGCGGTGCGGCGCAGACACGGGACCGCGAGAGGAGAAAGGCGCCTTCTCTTGAGGGCGGTCCCGCATCTGCATCGCATCACTTCGCGCTGCAATGCGTGCGGGATGACTTCTCCTATTTGAACCCTTCGGCGCGGTAGACCTCCTTGCCGCCCACCACCGTCAGCAGCACCTCGGTCTTGGAAACCTGCTCCACGGGGATCTTGAGCGGGTTGCGGTCCAGCACGATCAGATCGGCGAATTTGCCGGGCTCCAGCGAACCGGTGACCTCGTCCTGATGCAGCTCATAGGCGGCGTCGATGGTGGCGGCCCTGAGCGCCTGGCTGATGGTCAGGCCGGGATCGGCGTTGAGCTTGCCCGGATTGCTCGGGTCGCTTCGGGTGACGGCGATCTGGAAGGCATACCATTCGTTGAGCGGATCCACCGGCCAGTCGCTGCCGAAAGCCACCCGGGCGCCAGCCTTGGAGATCTGGCCATAGGGCTCGACAAAGGGCAGGCGCTTGGGACCGGCCTGCTCCTTGATGGCGGCGACCTGGTCCGGCGAGGCCGCACCCCATTGGAAGGAGAGCACGGGAATGGCGCCGAGCTTGGCAAAGCGCGGCAGGTCGGCCGGATCGACCATCTCGTTATGCGCCAGCGCGGGCCGGATGTCCTTGCCCGGCACCTTGGCGCGCATGGTCTCGATCGCGTTGAGCGTGACGTGGACGGCACCGTCGCCATCCGTGTGCAGATGGGGATCGATGCCCGCTTCGGCGAGCCCGATCAGCAGCGGGGTGAGGCGGTCGGGCTGGACGTAGAGCGCGCCGCGCTCCGTGCCCGGCTGCCAGTCCGGCTTGTCGACACTGCCCTTGTTGACGAAATAGGGAGCCAGCGTATAGCCGGTCTGCGCCGGCGCCTGGATGACGCCGTCCATGAAGATCTTGGCGTTGCGTAGCGTGATGCCGGGTTCAGCCCGCAGCGGGCCCTGATCGAAGCGGGCGGCGAGCGTACGGACCCGCTGGACGTGGGCGTCGGCACTCTGGTCGGTGTCGGTGGCCAGCTTTGGCGCCAGATGGGCACGCGCCGTCAACTCGCCTCGCTTTTGCAGGGTCGCCCAGGCGGTCATCTCGCCCTCGTCGGCGGCCGCTTCGAGGAAGCTGGTGATGCCGCCCTTGCGCAGCGCCTCGAGCGCAGTGCGCCCGAAGGCGAGATTCTGCTCGGCCTCCTGTTCGGGCGAGAGCTTGGGCATCGCCGCCATCACCAGTGCGTCACCGCCATCCTCCAGCATGCCGGTCGGCTCGCCAGCGGTGTCGCGCACGATCTTGCCGTCCTTGGGATCGGGGGTGTCCCTGGTGACACCCGCGAGCGCCAGGGCCCGGCTGTTGGCGAGCTTGGAGTGGTAGTCGAAATTGATCACCAGGATGGGGCGCTTGGTCTTGAGCTTGTCGAGCTCGCCGCGGGCCATGTCGGTACCTGCCGGCAGCATCTTCTGGCGGAACCAGTTGTTGACGATCAGGAAAGCGTCGGCGGAGGCGTTCGGCTCTCCATCGAGACAGGCCTGGATGGCGGCCAGGGTTTGGTCGAGGGTCAGGGCCGCATAGTTGAGATTGCATCCCGTCAGGCTCTTGCCGCCGCCGAGGGGGTGCATATGGCCGTCGATGAGGCCGGGCATGGCCATGCGGCCGCCGAGATCGACCACCTTGGTCTTGGGGCCGATATGGGACTTGGCATCCGCGCCCGTACCGACGAAGACGATCCGTCCTTCGCGCACGGCCAGGGCTTCGGCCATGCTGTCCTTGCTGTCGGCCGTATAGATCGGGCCGTTGAGGTAAACCGTATCGGCAGGTCTGCTCTCCTGGGCATTGGCGCCGGCTGAACCGAGTGCCGAGATTGCGGTGAAGGCCATACAGAACAAGCCTGCCTTCAGGCTGTGGCTAATCATCTTCATTCCCCCTAAGACCCCTCCCGGTCTCCAGCGTCTTTGAAGAAACATGGTTGCACTTGGTTTGGAAAGACGCCATTTCCCCGCAGGGAGGCACGCATGAAAGCCAACAATTCACCGTCCGCCGAGGACGTCATCGTCGCGGTGTCCGGCGTCAGCAAGACCTACAAGACGGGCTTCCAGGCCCTGAAACAGATCGATCTCACCCTGCGTCGCGGCGAGATCTTCGCTTTGCTCGGGCCGAACGGGGCCGGCAAGACCACGCTGATCTCGATCATCTGCGGCATCGTCAATCCCTCCAGCGGTACGATCCGTGCCGACGGCTCCGACATCGTCAGGGATTACCGGGCCGCCCGCACCAAGATCGGGCTGGTGCCGCAGGAATTGTCGACCGATGCCTTCGAGACGGTATGGGCGACGGTGAATTTCTCGCGCGGCCTGTTCGGCAAGCCGCCCAATCCGGCCTTTCTCGAAAAGATCCTGCGCGACCTCTCGCTTTGGGAGAAGCGGGACTCGAAGATCATGGCACTGTCGGGCGGCATGAAGCGCCGCGTGATGATCGCCAAGGCCTTGTCGCACGAGCCGACCATTCTCTTCCTCGACGAGCCGACGGCGGGCGTCGACGTCGAATTGCGTCGCGACATGTGGGAGATGGTGCGCGGGCTGCGCGAGAACGGCGTGACCATTATCCTCACCACCCACTATATCGAGGAAGCCGAGGAGATGGCCGACCGCATCGGCGTGATCAACAAGGGTGAGATCATCCTGGTCGAGGACAAGACCGAGCTGATGCGCAAGCTCGGCAAGAAGCAGCTCACGCTCAGCCTGCAGCAGCCCCTCGAAGCGGTGCCGACGGCGCTTGCCGCTTATCGGCTGGATATCGCCGACAACGGCAACCAGCTCGTCTACACCTTCGATGCCAAGGACGATCCGGAAGTGCTCTCGCGCCTGCTCCACGATGTCGGCGAAGCCGGTATCGGCTTCAAGGACCTGCAGACCAGCCAATCCTCGCTCGAGGACATCTTCGTCAGCCTGGTAGGGGCGCATTGATGAACATCCACGCCATTCGCGCGATCTACGTCTTCGAGATGTCGCGGACCTTCCGCACGCTCCTGCAGTCGATCGCCTCGCCGGTGATCTCGACCTCGCTCTATTTCATCGTGTTCGGCTCGGCCATCGGCAACCACATGCCCACGGTCGGCGGCGTGAACTACGGCGCCTTCATCGTGCCCGGCCTGGTCATGCTGGCGATCCTGACCGAGAGCATTTCCAATGCCTCCTTCGGCATCTACATGCCGAAATTCATCGGCACCATCTACGAAGTGCTGTCGGCTCCGGTCTCGGTGGTGGAGATCGTCATCGGCTATGTCGGCGCGGCCGCCTCCAAATCCATATTGCTCGGGTTCATCATCCTCATCACCGCCTGGCCCTTTTCGCATTATTCCATCGAGCATCCGTTCTGGATGCTGGCTTTCCTGGTACTCACTTCGGTGACCTTCAGCCTGTTCGGGTTTCTGATCGGCATCTGGGCCGATGGCTGGGAAAAACTGCAGATCGTGCCGACCCTGATCATCACGCCGCTGACCTTCCTGGGCGGCAGCTTCTATTCGATCAAGATGCTGCCCGACTTCTGGCAGGGCGTCAGCTACGTCAACCCGGTTCTCTATCTGGTGAGCGGCTTTCGCTGGGCCTTCTATGGGGCCTCCGCTTCCGATGTCGATTTCGGGCAGAGCCTGGGCATGACGCTGGTCTTCATGCTGCTGTGCCTGGCCGTGATCGCGCTGATCTTCCGCACGGGTTGGCGGATCAAGGTGTGAGCGAAGCTTCCAGGAGCCGTCTCGCAGCGGGCGGCGATTTCATGGCAAAGCGAGATTTGAAATAATGATCGAAACACCGCGCCTTCTCCTGCGCAAACCCATTCTCGACGATTTCGAGCCCCATGCCGCCATGTGGGCGGAGCCGGAAGTCTACCGGCACATCTCGGGCAGTAGGCGCAGCCGCGAGGACATGTGGCAGCGTTTTCTCCAGGCCCATGGCACCTGGCATTTCTTCGGCTTCGGCTATTTCTCGGTGATCGAGAAGGCGAGCGGGCGCTATCTCGGCATGACCGGCTTCCAGGATGCCATGCGCGACATCGAGCCAAGCCTGGTAGGCTCGCTGGAGGCGGGCTGGGTGTTCGCCTCCCACGCCCATGGCCGGGGCATCGCTTTCGAGGCAGGCCAGGCCGCCTTCGACTGGGCGCGCGGCATGCATCCCGGCCGCAGGGTCACGGCGATCATTGCGCCTGAGAACACTGCTTCGATCCGGATCGCCCAAAAGCTCGGTCTCGAGGCCGGCCCGGACGTCACCTATCATGATTCCGTCGTTACGCTGTTCGAGGGCTGGCTGGGTGAGACCGATACCCCGGCTCGACATTCCAACGGCGGCGCAGTAGCAGGGGCGTAACGATCACAGCCATGGCCGGGAAGGTGCAAGTATGCCGAATCAACCGACACCGATGACGGGAAGCTGCCGCTGCGGGCAGGTCGAGTTCGAGGTTGCTGCTGCGCCCTTGATGACCATGGCCTGCCATTGCCGCGGCTGCCAGAAGATGACCGGGAGCGCCTATTCCCTCAGCGCGGCAATTCCTTCTGAAGGCTTTCGGGTCACCCGCGGCGAGCCCGTGATCGGCGCCCTGCATGGACCGACGAGGCATTTCTACTGCGGCCACTGCAAGAGCTGGTTGTTCACCAGGCCCGAGGGCATGGATTTCTTCGTCAATGTCCGCCCGACCATGCTGGCCGAAGCGGTATGGACGGAGCCGTTCATCGAAACCTTCACTGCGGAGAAGCTGTCCTGGGCCTCGACGCCGGCCCGTCATAGTTTCGAGCACTATCCGGCGCCCGAGATGTACCAACCCCTGATCGCCGAATTTGCCGAGCATATCGCCTTGCGTCAGGCGGATGAGGCGCCTGCCACAGGGCGTTGATCGATACCGGCGGCTGGGATTGCTTTCAGGTCTCGGCATAGGGCGTGCCGTCCTTGTGCAGGAAGCGACCGTCCGAACTGGGGCTCATCATGTCGATGTCGGAGCAATGGATCACGTCGGCGGGTGAGCGGGAGCCGATTTCGAGATAGTGCGCCATGGCACCGGATCTGTTGATCATGTGATGGCCATTGCCCGAGTCCTTGGGAAAGGCGGCGCAATCGCCGGCACGCAGGATCGTCTCGCCGCCATCCTCGACGAGAGTCAACTCGCCTTGCAGCACATAGACGAATTCGTCCTCGGCCGTGTGCCAGTGGCGCTGGCTCGACCAGTTGCCCGGCGGCAGCTGCATGAGGTTGATGCCGAAGTCCTGGAGACCGCCGGCATTGCCGAGGCGTTGGCGGACCCGTTCCGCGCAGGGAGCATCGAAGGGCGACGGATAGCCTGAGCCTTGGTGCTTGGGGACGGTGGCAAGGTCGACCTTGGGCATGGCAAACTCCCGGGTGTCACGGCCGTCGGGGCGACGACGGCAGCAGAGCGGCCATCTTGCCTTTTCCAGGCTCTTGATCAAAGGGGGCATGGATGCCGCAGGTTCAGGTGCGGTGAGAAGCCATTGTCACTTGCGGCTTGACGGGCTCCGACGTGCGGCGCACACTGATGAAGTCGATTATGGCCGGTGACCTCGATCTTCAGCGGCCAATAAGCCCTTGAATCAACCAGCCTTTCACCGACGTGATTTGGCATGGTCTTCCACCTGGAAGGTGCGAAGGAAGTTAAGAAGGGCACGATATGAGCACAGGTACTGTGAAGTGGTTCAATTCCACCAAGGGATATGGATTTATCCAGCCGGACGACGGAACACCAGACGTTTTCGTACATGTGAGCGCTGTGGAGCGTGCGGGTTTGCGGGAATTGGCGGAAGGCCAAAAGATTAGCTTCGAGTTGGTTCGTGACCGCAAGACGGGAAAATCTTCGGCCGGCGACCTCAGGGTAGGCTGAACCCGGTAGGTTGCTGCGGGCGCTTGATGACATTGCCTTCGACAATTGCTCATCAGGCCCAGCATCCCGAGTGAGAATTCTTGCTCATCGTCATTGGCGACGAGGAATGTCGGCCGCATGAAAGTATCAAAATAGAGGCAGACATGATGCGGCGGGCCTTAAGCTCGTCCGCAAGTCTTTCTACCCCAAAACTCAAGGCATTCTACTTTCCTGGCCTACTTCGTCGCACGCCGAAATCCGATTCAAGAGAAGATGGGGCGTCAGCGTCGAATCCATTCCAGAACACGACCGAAACAAAGGACAGGGGATGGGTATACACACTTTCGGAATTGGCGATCTTGTTATCTTGAAGCTTGCTCCCATCCGTCAGCAAGACAAGGCTTATGAAATTATCCGGCTGTTACCAGCTGATGGATCGGAGCCCATTTACAGGATCAAGAGCATAGGGGAGCCTTTTGAGCGGAGGGTCCGGGAGTCCGAATTGAGCGCCATGAAGATCGTCAATCGACTCAGCGTATTGCCGCCCTCCTGATCCATTGGGCCAGCCGCGCCAAATAGACCGGCTGGGGGGCATTTCAATGCCATTCAGCGAATCCCTCGATTTATCGGACGCGCCGCATATCCGATGGGTGTACTTGGACTGGTCGCAGGGATTCGCTCTCTCCCGGTGGGAGCCGGCCAGGGGGATGCGAACCACTGAGCCTCTGGCCGGAGCTACCCTTGTATGACGGTCATTCCCTGTATCGGCCTTCCAGTTTCAATGCCAAAAGTGCTTGGGGCTTCATCGCGAACATGCGCGGTAATCTTGGCAACGACATCGCAGGGCTGCCGGCCTTTGCTGCCTTCCGCAGGGCAGGTGAATAGCGCGAGGGCGCCCGATCACCGCAATCAGATGATCATGCCGAAAAAGCAAGATAATTCCTTCATTCGGCCTTTCAATGAAAAAATAAATTTACGCCTATATTTTTTTGAAAATTTACAATATATATAGAGAATTATCGATCTTGCTGATGAATTCCCAGGCAGTTTCAAATTGCCTTTGACGATTCCCTCCGACAATTTCGGTAGAAATTTAGCGCCTGCTGCATCAACGCGGCAGGTTTATCTATGTCGATTGAAAGGAAATCGTCGTGAGCACGGGTACTGTCAAATGGTTCAACTCCCAGAAGGGATATGGCTTCATCGCTCCTGAAGATGGCAGCCGGGACATTTTCGTCCATATCAGCGCCGTCGAGCGGGCTGGCATGTCGGACCTTCGCGAAGGCCAGAAAGTCAGTTTCGACGTCGTCACGGACAGCCGCAGCGGCAAGGCCTCTGCAGACAACCTGCAGACCGTGTAGAGCCAGCGTCTGCAGTCTTTGACCACGGATGTACCGGCATGGTCTGTTGAGACGCTCTGAAGAGGCCGGGTTCACACCCGGCCTTTTGTGCATCGGCCAGCAAAATGACCATCAACTCCCTCGGCGCCTCATCCGCTATCCGGTAGCATCATTGGTTTGGTCATAAGCCACGCCAAGCAGAATGTCGGTCGTCACGGGTGCTTTGAGCTTGGCCAAGTGCATGCTTGCTTCATTGCCCGTGCAAGGCCATTGGATCGAGTAGCGATCATCATTCCTCACCACGAGCCCGACCGGCGACCAGCCTCTCTCCTCGAGAGCCCATAAGATCACCATCGCTTCGCTCCGATAGGATTCTCGGGTCAGGCTGCCATCAAAGGACCAGTCTTCCAGTTGGCACGATAGCGGCGGGGCGCGGCCAATACACGCGACAGGGAGTAACAGCCCTCGCCGTCGCCTTTCCCTGGGCGTTGCCTGAATTGGGAACTGGAACAGCCATCTGCGATCCACTTGCCCAAAGCGATATAATCGTTGCGAAACATTCCCTTGCAATGACAGCGCGGTTCATCGCAAGGGGGAAACTGAAAGATGTCAGGAAACCTGAGCGGGCTTCGCCGGTGAAGGGGCTCTCGCTGGACCGCTGCGCTTAGCCGCATTTTCACGCGGTTTCGGAGGCGGGAGAAGCCCCTCGCGCTGAGCTTGTTTGCGCGCGAGCTTGCGAGCCCGGCGCACCGCTTCGGCCTTTTCCCGAGTCTTCCTTTCGGACGGTTTCTCATAGGCCCGGCGGCGCTTCATCTCGCGAAAGAGGCCCTCTCGCTGCAGCTTCTTTTTGAGTACGCGTAAGGCCTGTTCGACGTTGTTGTCCCGCACCAGCACCTGCAATGAGTCATCTCCTTTTTGGTTGGGTAGACATGGGAGCAATCTCGAACATCGTTCATTGCTCCAAAAGCTCGATCTATTCGGTGTTGTGTCGATCGGATTTGGCCGTTCAGAATCAAGCCGTCAGGCGCGCGCTATCTCATGCTCTTTGACTGCGCGCAGATGCCGCTCACTCTTGCTCCTGATGCGATAGGCCGGCTCGGCATTTTCAACGGGAAGGATATTGACGATCTCGTAATACCCACTCTGCCCCACCAGGCCGGGACGCAAATAGACGACGGTGTCACCGATCCCGAATTTGTGACATGTCGGGCCGGGCTCCCCACTAGCCGAACGCGAGGTGTTTTTGGCACCGGCTTGAACGGCATGCTTTCCCTTCAGAGGATAGTGTTCATCGTCATAGAGAGAGCGAATGGCGGAGCCTGTGTATTCGCTCGTGTCTGTGTGAATAGAGACCCCGTTAAGATTGGCCCCATACTCGTCCACGGCAAATTTTACGGCAGAGGCGAGGCTGTCAAACCGGCGATATTTTACAGAATTTCGAGTCCATCCAGCGGACTTTGATTTTACAAAAAGCTCAGAAGGAATGCAAACATCCAATTTTGACATATATCAAACTATCACTAAATTCCAGATTTGTCATTATATATCTAAAATTAAGATAGAATGGCGGCGGGATAAATTTACGGTTTCTTTGAAATATTGAGCGTCTGCACCATCCTACCAATTGCGACCGCCCTCGATGAAGGAGCGCCAGGTGTCTAGCCCCAGCGGCGGTGCGCCCACATCCATTGCTCGGGATATTCACGCACCCATTTTTCGAAGAGCCGATGAATCTGGTGCGTTGCCGCGTCGATATCGGCATTCCGATCGGCGGTGCGGGGCATGTCGAGAATCTCGGCCTCGATCCGAAAGCGCACGCCGCGCGTGCGGATGACGCGGGCCGCGACGAGCAGCGCATCGCTTCCCCTGGCAAGCAAGGCCGGAAAGGTGGTCGAAGGGGCGGGCCGATCGAAGAATGGCACGGAGAGTCCATTGCGGTCGCGCAGATCGGCCAGCAATGCGATGGCACCCCCGCCACGCACGATGCGCAGCAGCTTCTTGCCGGTATCCGCGCCCTTGACGAAAAGCCCGCGCGGATAGCGGTCGCGGCGCACCAGCGCGACATAATCGTCGACTTTCGGATTTTTCATGCGCTGATAGACGCCGGCGACCTTGATGCCATTCGTCACCGTCGGGATGACCACGAGTTCCCAATTGCCGGTATGGAGCGAGACGAAAACCACGCCCTTGCCGCTGGCCTTCACTGCCTCGATCAACGGGCCGCTCGCATCTTCGACCCGTCCGGTCTTGACGATGCGATCCACCATCAGGCTTTCGGCGAATGTTCGTCCCAGATCCATCCACATGGCACGCGCCAATGCGTCGATCTCGGCGGCGCTCTTTGCCGGATACGCCGCGGCGAGGTGCTGCAAGGCGCGCTCGTGGCGGCGCAGTCGCGGCGCGATCAGACGCCATAGGGAACCCATGGCCCAGGAACCGAAATCGAGTGGCAAGAGGTGAAGCAGGCCCACAAGGCCGCGCAGCAGGATATATTCGGCGGCGTGCTTGGTGTTGCGCCAGCTGCGCCCTGTTTCCGACGGGATCACGTTGGATATATCTGACAAATTTACCATCATCGTAACCGATATCGCCGGTTCGACCGAATGTCGCGGCGATGCATCAAGGTCGTGGGCCCGAATCTCGACTGTGGAGGATTGTGAGGCCACCAACCTTGCCTATACCGGCATCTGCGCCCGAGGCCTGTTCTTTCGGGGACTCGGCGCGGACCCGCCGCCCAGACCACAGACGGCCAGCCCTCCACCTGGAGGACCATCCGAGATTTGCACCCCTTCCCAGCCTACCTCATGGCGATCGCCGCGTCGGCCTCGTCCGCGTGGGCCTCAAGGAACTTTGACCCGGCTCCGCCATCGCACCCGCGCCTTGCCTGGAAGCCCGCAGTTCATGTTCCCGAGCCACTCTTTCGCGGGAATCCGCCACGCCCTTGAGCCTGTAAGCGGGCTCGGGGCCGTCTGCGGGCATTTGCCGGGTTACTTGATAGGGGCCTTCCTCGTGCCTTGAGATGGACGAATGAAGGGTGACGATATCGCCGACCTCAAACGCATGCTTCATCACTCACTCCTCCTTGGATGTTCTGGAGGTGTCGGGAGGCGCTCGCCGTGCCGCCAATATCGCGATCCGCGACGCGTCGAGCCGGCGACAATCAGGTCCTGGTGACGGTCGGGGGTGCACTCCTGGGTGGGCCTCCCCGTCCTCGCGACTGAGCCTTGGGCTTGGGGGCTGGCAGAAGGCCCTCGCGCTGGGCTTGCTTGCGCGCGAGCTTGCGCGCGCGGCGGACTGCCTCCGCCTTCTCGCGCACCTTGCGCTCGGACGGCTTTTCATAAGCCCTGCGCAGCTTCAGCTCACGAAGGACGCCTTCGCGCGCCAGCTTGCGCTTCAGGGCCTTGAGCGCCTGTTCAATATTGTTCTCACGAACGAGTATCAGCATACGAACTCCAAATACCAAAAACAAAAGGGCCGAACGCATTGCCGGCCCAAAGATGAATCGTAACCGTCTTGCACCAATCAACCGTTCTGATCGGTCGGGACTGAAGGCGGCGGGCACCTTTCCCTATTGCCAGCCACGGACTTACCCATCCTACGGCGGGGCCGGGAGAAGAGTTGCAGTTTCCTGGAAAAATCGCAGCCTGCAGGCAGGATGCTGCAAGAGCTTCGGTCAATCCGCCGATCGTGGAGCGTGTCTCAATCAGGCCAGCATCTCACGCACTGGCTCCGCTCCAATTTTTGGAGTTGTACACCATTCACTGTGGGATAGCTAGGATCGGATGACCGCACGGTTCGATACATCTTGTCCGCCGGCCGTCCAGGATTGACCCGGGCTTCACAGGCCGATCCTGAATGGCGGGCATGGCGTTGGAAGGGGTGTGGGCTGAAACGCGCCGAATCCCGCCATGCTTGTAACTCACGCCGTTCGCTGGGCCTTCCTACAATCCCGTCATCGAACCAAGCAACGGGAGACAGCCATGACGGATCGCAGCTACACCACCAGTTTCACGGTCGACCAGACGCCGGCGCAGGCATTCGCCGCCATCAGCAATGTGCGCGGCTGGTGGTCGGAGACTATCGAAGGCGAGACCAGCCGGGTCGGCGAGAAATTCAAATACCGCTACGAGGATCTGCATCGCTGCGAGATCCAGATACGAGAGTTGATCCCGAACAGCAGGGTCGTCTGGCACGTCCTCGACAATTATTTCAGCTTCACGCAGGACAGGTCCGAGTGGAAAGGCACCGACATCCTTTTCGAGATCGCCAGGAAGGGCGAGCAGACCGAGGTCACCTTCACTCATCTGGGGCTCGTGCCCGACTATGAATGCTATGACGCCTGTTCGGACGGCTGGCACACTTATGTCAGTGGCAGCCTGCGGGACCTGATTGCCACCGGCGCGGGTCGCCCCAATGTCGGCGAGGCCATCACGGAAAGCGAGCAGCTGCTGACCCGCTGAGATGCGGTTTGGCCGGTTCTGGAGTAGGGCGCGTTCCCATTGGCGCGCCTTGCTCTAGATGCGGTCGAGGAAATCGAGCACCCGCCGAGTGAGCAGCCGCGTTGCATCCGCGTCGAAGGATGGCAGCGAATTGTCGGCGAAGTAATGCTGGTCCCCCGCATAGAGGAACAGTTCCGCATCCTCGGCTTTCCCGACGATCTCGCGCGCCGCCTGGATGTCGCCTTCGCCGACGAAGATGGGATCCCGGTCCATGCCGTGAATCTGTACCGGAACGCCCTGCGGCCAGGGGCCGAACGCCCATTCGCCGCTGATCGGCAGGCAGGAATAGAAGAACAGGGCGCCGCGGGCGCCCGGGCGCGTCTGCGCGAGCTTCTGGGCCGGCACCACGCCGAAGGAAAAGCCGGCATAGACCAGGTCCGAAGGCAGGCCGTCGGCGCAATGCTCGGCACGAGCCCGCATGGCGTCGAAGCCGACCTCATTGATATGAGCGAGGCCTTCCTCGATGCTGGCGAAGATGCGCCCGCCGAACAGGTCCGGTGCATGCACGCGATGGCCGGCGGCGCGCAATGCGTCGGCGAATGCCCGCACGCCAGCGGTCAGGCCCTGGGCATGGTGAAACAGCAGAATCTCGGCCATCGTCGTTCCCCGCTGCCTGTGACGCCGCCAGCTAACCACGCCAATGTTGCAAATTGAAGGTCCTGCAGAAAAGCACTCCCCTCACGCAGCATTCACGAGGGCGTCGGTAAATGCGGAACCACCGACTGCAATTCCGGCATATTCCTTTCGTCAGTCCAATTCACAGGACCGGCAGCCGGATGGGTGGCATTCTCGCCAGCTTCTGCAAGATTGGGGCAAAGTTCGATTCATCCGAATCGCATTTTTCCTCTGACTTATTGTTCTGACGCATTTTCTCAGCCGAAAGATCGGCCGGCTTTTCTGGAAAATGCTTTGGGGCCTCGCATTCGTTGCCCGGAGTGTTGCTCGATGAAATTGTTCTTTTCCGACAGGCAGATGGCCCATCGGCCGACCCAATACATGATCAATGGTCGTATCGGCAGCGCCCTTGAAAATCCCGAGCGCGCGCAAACCCTGGTCGGGTCTCTCACGGCGCTCGGTCTGACGCTCGAGGAGCCGAAAGATGCGGGTCGGGCGCCGATCGAGGCCGTACATGCCGGCCATTATGTCGACTTCCTGGAGACGGCCTATCGGCGCTTCCAGGAACTGCCCAATGCCGGGCCCGAAGTCCTGCCGGCCGTCAGCCCCTATCAGGGCGCCGACGCGGCCTTCCGCCCGCGTCCTGCCCCGCGCCCGAAGGGCATTCTCGGGCAGACGGGCTGGTACATCAACGGCCTGTCCAATGCGATGACGGAGCACACCTTCTCCTCCGCCTATCTGTCGGCCCAGAGCGCCGTGGCGGCCGCCGACGATCTCATCGCCGGCGCCTTCGACAGCTTCGCGCTTTGCCGCCCGCCGGGGCATCACGCCTATGTCGATCGCGCGGCCGGATTCTGTTTCTTCAACAATGCCGCCATCGTCGCCGAGCGGCTGCGCGCCCGCTATCAGCGCGTGGCCATCATCGATTTCGATACCCATCATGGCGATGGCACGCAGGCGATCTTCTACAGCCGCGGCGACGTCTTCTTCGGCTCGACCCATACGGACCCATCCAGCTACTACCCCCATTACACCGGCTATGCCGACGAGACGGGTGAGGGCGCGGGCGTGGGAACCAACCTCAACCTGCCCTTGGCCGAAGGCAGCGGCGACGAGGCCTTCGTCGAAGCCAACCGGGCGCTGGCCGCTGCCGTGACGGCGTTCGGGGCCGAGGCGCTGGTGGTGTCCGCCGGCTGGGATGCCCATCGCGAGGATCCGCTGTCCAAGCTGGCCGTGACCACCGCCGCCTATGAGGCGATCGGTTCCGTCTGGGGTGCGCTGCCCCTTCCCGTCGTGATCGTACAGGAGGGCGGCTATTCGCTCAGCGCGGTGTCGGAAGCTGCGCCGCGCTTCGTCTCGGCGTTCCGCACGGCCCGGCCGTCACGCTGATCCAGAAATCGAGACGAGGACCATCATGACACAGACTGTGACAGCCGGCGCCCAACAGGCGCCCGAGCGCCAGCCGATCCGTGCCGCACTCGGCGCCTTCGTCGGCACCATGATCGAATGGTACGATTTCTACGTCTACGGCACGGCGGCGGCGCTGGTCTTCGGCGATGTCTTCTTCAAGTCCGAAGATCGCTTCATGGGCATCATCGCCTCGCTCGGCACCTTCGCCATCGGCTTCGTGGCCCGTCCGGTCGGCGCTCTGCTGTTCGGCCATTTCGGCGACAAGGTCGGGCGCAAGAACTCGCTGATCATCACGCTCCTGCTCATGGGCGGGGCAACCGTGCTGATCGGCCTCTTGCCGGGCTATAATTCGATCGGCATCAGCGCCGCCATCCTGCTCATCGCGCTGCGCCTGATCCAGGGCGTTGCGGTTGGCGGCGAATGGGGCGGTGCGGTGCTGATCGCCGCCGAGCATGCACCGCCGAAGTGGAAGACTTTCCTGGCCTCGGCCCCGCAATATGGCAGCCCGATCGGCCTGATGCTGGCCGCGCTCGCCTTTCGCACGGTCTCGGATCTGCCGCGCGAGGATTTTCTCGCCTGGGGCTGGCGCATTCCCTTCCTGGCCAGCGCCGTGCTGATCATCGTGGCCTTCGCCATCCGCGCCGGCATCAAGGAGAGCCCGGAACTGATCAAGCGGCTGCAGGAAGCGCCGCAGGACGACATCGTGCCGGCCAAGGAGATCTTCCGCACGCGCGGTTATACGCTCCTGCTCGGCATGGGCCTGTGCCTGCTCGGGGTCGCCGGCTTTTACTTCCTGACCACGCTGATGACGACCTTCACCACCGAGTCGCTCGGCATCTCCAAATCCGACATCCTGAACGTGATCTTCTGGGTCGGGGTGCTCGAGCTCATCGCCTTTCCGTTCGGCTCCTGGATCGCCACCCGGTTCAACGAACGCTTTTTGCTGGTGGCGATGTCGGCCGCTGCCTTCGTCTTCGCCATCCCGATGATGATGCTGATCGTCACCGGCGATCTCGGCAATATTCGCATCGGCATCCTGGTCGGCACCTTCTTCGTCGCCGCCCATTATGCCGTGATGGCGCCTTTCCTGACACGCGCCTTCCCGGTGCATCTGCGCTATACCGGCATTTCCCTGAGCTCGTCGCTGAGCGGTGCCATCTTCAGCGGCCTGACGCCCGTCGTCGGGGTCTGGCTGGTCAAGACCTATGGCGTGCAGTGGCTGCCGCTGTCGCTGCTCTTCATGGTGATCGCCGGGCTTACTCTGCTGTCGAGCCTGTTCCTGCCCATCGAAGAGGAGCAGGTCCGGTCCTGAAGGCGCTTTGGGGGGCGGGTCTTCTGACCCGCCTTTCCGGTGAACGCGATGTTTCGTGAACGCGATGTTTCGAGCGGGTCGGAAGACCCGCTCCCCGACTCACGCTGCCTTGGTGATGGCCTCGATCACCTCGTCCACGGCAGTCTCGACGCTGACGCGGTCGTCGCCTTCGGCCATGACGCGGATGACCGGCTCGGTGCCGGAAGGACGGATGACCAGGCGGCCGCTGTCTCCGAGCTGCTTGCGCGCGCCCTCGATTGCCTTGGCGACCTTGGGATCATCAAGCACCTTGCCGCCACCTGTGCGCACATTCTTGAGGATCTGCGGCAGCGGGTCGAAGCGGTGGCAGACCTCGCTGACCGGGCGATCGGCCTTCTTGAGCACCGCCAGCACCTGCAAGGCGGCGACCAGGCCGTCGCCGGTGGTGGCGAAATCGGACAGGATGATGTGGCCCGACTGCTCGCCGCCGACATTGTAGCCCTGCGCCCGCATGCGTTCGAGCACGTAGCGGTCGCCGACCGCCGTGCGCTCGAGCTGAAGGCCGAGCCCGCCGAGATAGCGCTCCAGGCCGAGATTGGACATCACAGTGGCGACGATGCCGGGCTGGGTGAGCTTGCCCTCGTCCTTCCAGTCCGAGGCCACCACCGCCATCAGCTGGTCGCCGTCGATGACGTGCCCCTTCTCGTCGACGATCACCACGCGGTCGGCGTCGCCGTCGAGGGCGATGCCGATATCGGCACGTAATTCGCGGACCTTGCGGGCCAGGGCATCGGGTGCAGTGGAACCGACATCCTTGTTGATGTTGTAGCCATCAGGCTCGACGCCGATCGGAATGACGTCCGCCCCGAGTTCCCACAACGCTTCCGGGGCGACCTTGTAGGCGGCGCCATTGGCGCAGTCGACCACCACCCGGAGGCCATCGAGGCGGAGCTGGCGCGGCAGGGTGCGCTTGGCGAATTCGATATAGCGGGCACGCACGTCGTCGATGCGGCGGGCCCGGCCGAGATCGCGCGAGCCGGCCAGGCGCGAGGACAGGTTGGTGTCGATCAGCGCCTCGATGGAGCGCTCGGTCTCGTCGGAGAGCTTGAAGCCGTCGGGACCGAACAGCTTGATGCCGTTGTCGTCATAGGGGTTGTGCGAGGCCGAAATCATCACGCCGATGTCGCAGCGCAGCGAATTGGTGAGCATGGCCACGGCGGGTGTGGGCATCGGGCCCAGCAGCATCACGTCGACGCCGACGGCGGTAAAGCCCGCCACCAGCGCATTCTCGATCATGTAGCCCGACAAGCGGGTATCCTTGCCGATCACCACGCGATGGCGGTGCTCGCCGCGCTGGAAGGCGAGGCCGGCCGCCATGCCGACCTTCATCGCCAGTTCCGGCGTAATGACACTGTTGGCCCGACCGCGAATGCCATCGGTGCCGAAATATTTGCGATTCATGCGACAACCCCAAGATTTTCCGGCACGATTATGCCCGAAATCATGCGGAAATTTGCTTCAAAAAATGTTTTCAACCGTAACAGCCCGCTGCCTTTTCAGCGCCGCCATTCATAGTCGAAGGTCGGCAGGCCGGAGGCGGGGTTGACGCCGCTGCCGATGCGCTCGAAATCCTCGCGCTCATAGAAGCGGATCGCCCTGTCGTTGAAGGCATTGACGGTGAGGCGCAGGACGGAGCGAGCCCGCTGCTTGGCAAACAGCATCAGCAGGTGAGCGGTGCCGCTGCCCCGTTCGCTGGATGGCAAAGCGATCTGTTCCAGTTCCAGCACGTCGCTTGCCTTCTGGATCAGCACCAGCATGCCGATGATCGGGCTCGCCCCGGCGTCCTCGCGTGACGCCACGAAGATCTCAGCCTGAGATCCCTGCCAATGGGCCCACATTCCAGGCCAGCGCGCCCGGTAGTCGAAGGCGGGATAGGTTTCCTGCCAGGCTGTGCACCACAGCGAGCATAGAGCGGGTTGATCGGCTGCGCCGGCCCGGCGCAGCGTGACGGCGGTCATGCTCATCGCTCGGTCAGCTTCAGCTCGATGCGGCGGTTCTTCTTGCGCGCCTCGTCGGTACCGGCGGTATCGATCGGCTGGAATTCGGCAAAACCGGCTGCGACGAGGCGCTGTGCCGGGATCCCCTTCGACATCAGATATTGCACAACGGAGATGGCGCGGCTGGATGACAATTCCCAGTTGCTCGGAAATTGCGGCGAGTTGATCGGCCGGTCGTCGGTATGGCCGTCGACGCGCAGCACCCAGGGAATATCGGTGGGAATCTTGTCCTGCAGGTCGAGGAGGGCGGCTGCGAGCTTGTCCATCTCGGCCTTGCCCTCGGGCTGCAGCGTGGCCTGCCCCGCCTGGAAGAACACCTCCGACTGGAACACGAAACGGTCACCGACGATGCGGACATCCGGACGGTTGCCGAGCACTTCGCGCAGGCGCCCGAAGAAGTCGGAACGGAAGCGGGAGAGTTCCTGCACGCGCTGGGCCAGCGCCGCATTCAGGCGCGAGCCGAGATCGGCAATCTTGGTCTGGCTCTCGCGGTCCTTGGATTCGGAGGCGTCGAGGGCCTGTTCCAGCGCGGCGATCTGGCGGCGCAGGGCCGAGATCTGCTGATTGAGCAGTTCGACCTGCGCCATCGCCTGGTCGGAAATGCGCTTCTGGCTGTCGAGCTCACCCTGGATTTGCGCGACCTGTCCGCCCTGGGCGCTGGCGGCTGCGGCATCCTTCTGGGCGTCGTCGAGCAGGCCCTGCAAGCGCGTCTTGTCGGCATTGGCCTTGTCGAGGCCGCTGGTGAGTACCGACAGCTGTTCCTGGGCATTGCGGCCATTGGTGCGTTCCAGCGCAAGCAGCTGCGACAATTCCGCGATCTGGGCATTGAGCCGGTTGAGCGCCTCGTCCTTGCCGGTGACTTCCTGGGACAGGAAGAACTGGCCGAGCACGAAGATCGACAGGATCATGATGATGGACAGGAGCAGGGTCGACAGGGCGTCGACGAAGCCCGGCCAGTAATTGATGCCCTCGCCGCGACGGCGGCTGCGCCCAAGCGGCATTACTCTGACTCCGGCATCAGTTCTTCTCGCGCTCTTGCGTCAGGCGCTCGAGCACGCTCTTGATGTCGCGCTGCTGTTCGGCCTGGCTTTCGACCCAGTCGCGGATCATCTGCTGCTCAGAGCGCATATGCTGCACCAGGCCCTGGATGCCCTCGGCGAGCTGGGCCATGGCGGCGGTGGCATTGCGGCCGGAACCGGCCTCGCGCGAGCCGTCGGCCATGCGCTCGATCGCCGATTTGATGGCTGCCATCTCGCCGTCCGAGCCGCCGCGGGCCAGGCCTTCGGCCTCGATGTCCGTCACGGTGGCGGCGAGCCAGTCCTCGAGCTCGGTATAGAAGCGGTTCTGGGCCTGCCCGGCCTGCAGGTCGAGGAAGCCGAGGATCAGCGAGCCGGCAAGGCCGAACAGCGAGGACGAGAATGACACGCCCATGCCCTTGAGCGGGGCGGCGAGGCCGCTTTTCAGGCTTTCGAACACGGTGCTGGCGTCGCCGCCGCCCACCGACATGGAATTGATGACGTTGCCGACCGAACCCACGGTCTCGATCAGGCCCCAGAACGTGCCGAGCAGGCCGAGGAAGACCAGGAGACCCGTGAGATAGCGCGAGACCTCGCGCTGCTCGTCGAGGCGCATGCCGATCGATTCGAGGATGGAGCGCAGGGTGGAGAGCGAGATCGAGCGCCGGCCGACCTTGTCACCCAGCAATGTCGCCATCGGTGCCAGCATCACCGGCTGGTCCCGAAGCTCCAGGCCGGGATCGCGCAGGCGATAGGCATTGACCCAGCGCACTTCCGGCAACAGGCGGATCACCTGGCGGAAGCCGAAGACGATGCCGAGCAGCAGCGTGAAGATGATCAGGCCGTTGAGGCCGGGATTGGCCATGAAGGCTATATAGAGCTGGCGATAGAGCACGGCGGTGACGCAGGCTGCCAGCACCAGGAAGATCAGCATGCGGATGAAGAAGATCCGGGGGGAAGACAGCTTGTAGGGATCAAGGTCTCTGGCCATCGCACCACGCCGTTTCAACAATCCACACGCGAACCCTCGACAGGAGGGCTCTCCTTTTCGGCCAGAGCTTAACGCAATGCAAGGACCGAAAGCACGCGCTCAATGGCGCGCCGGGCCGGATCAGGCTGCAGCGGTCTGGCCGCCATAGGCGAAGACGGTCTGCGGCCGTGCGCCCCGAATGAAGCCGCCACCGAGCACGCGGGCCTGGCCATCGGCGTGGTCGTAGAACACGGCAGCCTGTCCGGGTGAAACACCGTCCTCAGCCTCGGCAAGCTCGATCGTCGGGCCTTCCGGACCGAGATGCAGCAGGGCCGGCTTGGGCGCGCGGGTGGAGCGCACGCGCACCGCGACCTCCAGGCCTTCGGAAGGCAGGTCTTCAAGCGCGCCGTCGCCGATCCAGTTCACATCGCGCAGGGCGACATGGCGCGTCGCCAGTGCTTCGCGCGGGCCGACGATCACCCGTGCCGCCTCGGCATCGAGACGGATGACGTGCAGCGGCTCGCCGGTGGCGATGCCAAGGCCCTTGCGCTGGCCGATGGTGTAGTGGATGACGCCCTGGTGCTGGCCGAGCACGCGGCCATCCAGATGCACGATTTCGCCGGGAACGGCGGCGCCGGGCTTGAGCTTCTCGATCACCTGGGCGTAGCGGCCCGACGGCACGAAGCAGATGTCCTGGCTGTCGGGCTTGGCCGCTACCGACAGGCCGAAACGCTCGGCGGCCTGGCGGGTTTCCGGCTTGGTCATCTCGCCGAGCGGGAAGCGCAGGATGTCGAGCTGCTCCTTGGTGGTGGCGAACATGAAATAGCTCTGGTCGCGCTCGGCGTCGCGCGGGCGGAACAGGCCGCGCCCTCCGGGCACCGCACGGCTGGCAACATAATGGCCGGTCGCCAGCACGTCGGCGCCGAGGTCGCGTGCCGTGCCGAGCAGATCGCGGAACTTGACTCGCTGGTTGCATTCGACACAGGGGATCGGCGTCTCGCCGGCAACATAGGAATCGGCGAAACGGTCGATCACCGCCTCCTTGAAGCGGCTTTCATAGTCGAGCACGTAATGGGGAATGCCGATGCGGTCGGCGACCTCGCGCGCATCGTGAATGTCCTGGCCGGCGCAGCAGGCGCCCTTGCGATGGACCGCGGCGCCATGGTCATAGAGCTGAAGCGTCACCCCGATCACGTCATAGCCCTGCTCCTTGAGAAGAGCGGCACAAACGGAAGAGTCGACGCCGCCCGACATGGCAACAACGACACGGGTGTCCTGCGGCCGGCGCGGCAGGTCGAGCGAGTTCAACATGGCATCCTTCCGTCCATCAGAGGGTCAAGGTCTCTGCGACGGCGCTCCTTTACGCGATTTTGGCCGCGAGGGGAACGCCGATGTTCGAACGAAAGCCGCCGGGTGCGGCGCTGCCGATGTTTGTTCCTATCTTACTCTACGTAATTATTTTGTGCCATTTGGGACGTTAACTATAATTGTTAAGTATATCCATTATGGATTGCTCAATAAAAAAGCCGGTGTTGCATTTATGTCATAGGATTTCATGTAAAGGCGGTGCTATCAGGCGTTCGAGCGTAACAAGTGCCAAGTGCTGGGGTATTAAAATGCAAATTCTTAGGAATGCTCTGCTTGCGGGCGTCGTCATTCTCGCGCCGGCAGCGGCATTCGCCGCCGACCTGGCGCCGCCGCCCGTCGAGCCGGTCGCGCCGGAAATCGTGCCATCCTTCACCTGGACAGGCTTCTATGCCGGTCTGAGTGCGGGCTATGGCCGCGGCAATCTCGACACGGATCTGAAGGCGGTGCCGACTGCGACGGCACCGACGCTTGAGAGGGCTCTCGGTTTCGGGCTGAACGGCGGGGCCGCAAAGGTCAAGGGTAGCGCCAACGGCGTCGTCGCCGGCGGCCAGATCGGCTACAATTATCAGATCGATCCCAATTGGGTAATTGGCGCCGAGGCCGACCTGCAATATGCCGGCCTGGACACCAAGAAGACCTTCATCGGTGCTCAGAACATTCCGGTCACGGTGAAGAATGAGCTCAACTGGTTCGGCACGGCCCGCGTGCGCGCCGGCTATGCCTTCGACAATGTCCTGATCTATGGCACGGGCGGTCTTGCCTATGGCCAGGTGAAGACCAAGGTCAGCACCGGCGGCACCAATCTGTCCGGATCGGAGACCAAATTCGGCTGGGCTCTCGGTGCGGGCGCCGAATATGCTCTGACACAGAACTGGACCGTGCGGGCCGAATATCTCTATGTCGATCTCGGCAAGGCCGAGACGATCAAGGCCAACAGCGAGATCGCCCAGATCACCGCCAAGACCGACGTTTCCGTGCACACGGTGCGTGCCGGCGTGAACTACAAGTTCTGATCGGTCGCGACAGCATTTATCCTGTCTTCGAGGGCCCCGTTTGGCGGGGCCCTTTGCTTTGCCCGGCACGGTCTTGCGCCAGCCGGCCCGTCGTTCTAGTCAGGGGGCCTTTCCAGGAGACCCCGAACCATGCCGGCCACGCCTGACGACCTGTTCGCCTTCTTCGCCAAGCTCGGCATCGCAGTGACGACCGTCGAGCATCCGCCCCTGTTCACGGTGGAGGATTCGAAGGCGCTGCGGGGGCAGATCGCCGGCGGTCACACCAAGAATCTCTTCCTGAAGGATCGCAAGGGCCGGCTGTTCCTGGTGGTGCTGGAGGAGGATGCCAGCGTCGACCTCAAGCGCATCCACGAGATCATCGGTGCCCAGGGCAAGGTGTCCTTCGGTTCGGCCGAGCTGCTGACGCAGGTCTGGGGGGTGTTGCCGGGTGCGGTCACGCCCTTCGGCGCCATCAACGATACCGAAGCGCAGGTGACCGTGGTGCTCGATCAGGCGTTGCTCGAGAATGACAAGCTCAACCATCATCCGCTGGTCAATACGCAGACCACCACGATCGCCCGCGAAGACCTCATTGCCTTCCTGCGCGCGACCGGACACGAGCCCAGGATCCTTGCCGTCTCGCAGCCTCAGCAGGCGGACGCCTGAGGCCGAGCGCGCTTCCATCGATGCGCACCTCGCTCTGATTCCAGGTCTCGAAGATGCTGGGTCTCGAAGATGCTGGGTCTCGAAGATGCTGGCGCATCCGAGGCTCGAACACCTGGCGGCATCAGGCGTCCTATCGAGGATTCGGCGAAAATCATCAGAAGGCACCAAGAATCAAAGGCACCCAGAACCACCGAACATGGCTCTGGGCACAAGCCCCGACATCCCGTGCCGGCGCATGGTGTGGAAAGCCCGTCGGGTTGCCGACGGGCATGATCCCGTTCAGTCGAGACAGCCGCGGAAGATGTCGTATCTCATACATTTGCGGCGAGGCGCGTAGGCGGTTTGGGTCGCGGTAGTCCCGCGGGCATAGCGCTGGGCCGGTTGCTGCACGCCGGCTACGCCGGCCGATGGTGCCGCCCTGGGGCCGACCTGGCAGCGAATGCCTTCCGTTGCCAGGGCGCCGGCGACATCGGCATCATAGCACAGCATCTGGGTAGCGGCCCTGCGATAGCCCATGGCCTGAAGGGTGCGGGCGTAGAGGCGGATATTGCAGCCCTGGTCGAGCTTGGTGGTGCCGAAGCTGAAGCCGAAGCCGGCGCCCGAGCCGCCGACGCTGACACTGCCGAGGCAGGCTTCGATGCCGGCCGCCGCGAGGCCCGGGGCAAACGCCGCGGGAGCCTGGCGTCGATCGCGATTGTTCAGCGTGGCGCCGCCGACATTGCCTGTGATGTTGCCATTGCCGTTGCCATTGCCCGATCCGTCGCCGGAATTATTGCCGTTGCCCGTCCCGTTCTGGGCCTGTGCCAGCGAGGCAGCGGTAAGGAAGATGACGATGGTGAAGAAATAGACAATACCCTTCGCAAGCGATTTCATATGCGTTCCCCCAAACACAAACACGCCCACAAACTTTTGGAAAGTCTATGAGGTGTACAGGAGGTTACGCTACAAATGTGATTTTCGCAATGAATACAATATTTTATCGCTAAGGAACCTGACGGGGAGTAATGCCGCAGCGATGAAGTTCTTTCATCAGGCGCTTGTAGTCCCAATTATACGTTGCCTCGTCGTGGTTTTCGTTGTTGTCACTTGTGAAGCAGTTTCCGTTTCCGTTACCAGAATTGAAATTGCCATTATTGTTTCCTTGATTGAAGTTTCCATTAAAGTTGCCGGTATTACCGTTGCCGTTGTTGTTTCCTCGTCCAATGCTGTATTGAACAAGGATAATATCATCTCTCCGCAGTATCTCGATTTGCGGCGTCCCCTGCTGCCGGCCCGGAACATGGCAGCGGGAAAGTGCCGGAACCTGCAGGGAGAGGGGGGGCTGCCAGCAGCCGACATCGAGGTCTGCGATCATGGTTGCATTCCTGTGATCAGGGACGGCGCGGTTCAGTATAAACCATAAAGGCCGGACCGACCCAGCAGTCGATCCGGCCGAAGCTGCCTCGGCAGCCTCCTATGGGTTGCCGTTTCCGTTGCCGTTGAACGAACCGACGTTTCCGTTGCCGTTGAACATGCCACCATTGTTGTTGCCGTTCAGCGCGCCGATATTGTTGTTGCCGCTGGTGGAACTGGAGTTGCCGCGGCCGTTATAGGCGCCGATATTGCCGGTGCCGCCATTGCCGTAGCCGATATTGCCGTTGGCGTCCGGCGCGCCATTGCCATTGGCGTTGCCGTTCAAGGTGCCGGTATTGGCATTGCCGTTATAATTGCCGTTGCCGAGCCCGTAATTGCCGTTGCCATTGCCGTTGCCGTTGGCGAGGCCGCTATTGGCGTTGCCGTTCCTATTGCCGCTGAAGCCGCCCCAGTTGCCGTTGCCGTTGCCGTTGCCGTTGCCGATGCCGGTATTCATGTTGCCGTTGGCATTGCCGTTGCCGACGCCGACATTACCGTTTCCGTTTCCGTTTCCGTTTCCGTAACTGAAAGCGTGAGCGGCGGAGATCGAGGTGCAGGCGAGCGCGGCGTACAACGCCGCATGGAGCAGGGTCATTCTCATGGTTCTACCTTTCCTGGACTGGGTTCGGGAAAGGCCGAGCCTTCCCTTGATTGTGTTCCGATCCCTTGAGGTGGCAGGAGGCAGGCGCGCATGCGACATACCTCGCTTCCCAGGTGTCACGCGCCACGTGAGCGGTGTTGGCAATTGCCGGATGATCGTAGCCCTCAACGGGGTTAATTGCGCCTCCTGGCTTGAGGAGGCGCGTGGTGGCTTTCACCTCAATGCGAGGTGCAGCCATTGTTCATGATGTTGCAACTGGCCCGATCGGCAATGGTCCCCGCCGTGCTGCTGGTCGAAGTAACCGTCACGCCGGCGGGCGGATCCGGATCATTGGGATCACCCATGCCGTAATTGCCGTTGCCGTTCATGTTGCCGTTGCTGACGCCGGTGTTGAAATTGCCGTTGTAGTTGCCGTTCAACGTGCCGGTATTGAAGTTACCGTTCAAGTTGCCGTTGCCGGTCCCGGTATTGCCGTTACCGTTATAGTTGCCATTGTCGGTTCCGGTATTGCCGTTGCCGTTCATATTGCCGTTGCCGGTTCCGGTGTTGCCGTTGCCGTTCATGTTGCCATTGCCGGTCCCGGTATTGCCGTTGCCGTTCATGTTGCCGTTGCCGGTTCCGGTGTTGTTGTTGCCGTTGCCGTTGCCGTTGTTGGTACCGGAATTGCCATTGCCATTGCCGTTACCATTGCCGGTTCCGGTGTTGCCGTTGCCATTGCCGTTGCCATTGCCGAATCCCGCATAGGCGCTGAGGACCGGGGTGCAGACCAGTGCCGCACTCAGCAGCAGCCGCGTGAGGAGGGTGCGCATGATACTGTCCTTTCTTGCGACTCGAAAAACAGCCTGGCCCCGGAGCTGGGAGGCGTGTTCGATGATCGGGCGGTGCGGTCTGTCGCTGCCGCGGCCCGTCCATGATGCAATCTGACTGGACCTGCACGGAGCGTTCGAGGCGGTTCGTCCGTTCGGATCGAACTGCCTGGCGCCCGGCCGGAAAGGCCTGGATGCGGGATCCTCTTCCGTCGGCCGTCCGCAGGACGCTACGCCGGAGCAGGGAGGGAGGAGGAATGCCGCATCCAGATTTCAGGGCTCGAGCAGCGAACGCTGAACGCCAGGGAAGGCGGGAGCTGACCAGTGGCTGGGAGGAAAGCCGGGCCAGCTCCCTGAGAGCAAGCAAGGCTTATTGGTTGCCGTTGCCGTTGCCGTTGCCGCTGAAGGCGCCCCAGTTGTGGTTGCCGTTCACGTTGCCGTTGCCGATGCCGTAGTTGGCATTGCCGTTCACGTTGCCGTTGCCGAAGCCGAAGTTGTGGTTGCCGTTGGCATTGCCGTTCCCGAGGCCGGTATTGCCGTTGCCGTTGGCATTGCCGTTGCCGATGCCGGCGTTGCCGTTGCCGTTGCCATTTCCGTTGACGGCGCCGGTATTCCCGTTGCCGTTCAGGTTGCCGTTGAGGGCGCCCCAGTTGCCGTTGCCGTTGCCGTTGCCGTTGAAGGCGCCGGTATTGGCGTTGCCGTTGCCGTTGCCGTTGCCGAAGCCGACATTGCCGTTGCCGTTGCCATTGCCACTGCCGACGCTGAAGGCCATCGCGGCGCTGGAAACGCTCAGGATCAGGGCGGATGCGATGAGAAGCGATTTCATAATGGTCTCTCCACTCAGTCTGTCTTGTGAGGTGCTTAAGGCTGTAATCAACAGAAGCATTTGCTTTAAGCCCGCGGTGATTACAGTTTTAAGCTTATTGATTTTTCAGTGTAGAGAAACTTGTCTATTGGAATTAGTACAAAGGGGTATTAAATCAAGGGCGATATACTAAAAATTGATTTGAGCATGCCAAATATTGCCGCGCAGCAACGCAGATGCGCGCCATGCAGCTCAAAAGCCCCGGATTGTTCGAGAGGAAAATTTTCAAGGCGTGGAACGGCTGGATCAGAGTTCCCCAACACACCCAGCTCGGTCCATCGGACGTCTTTTGTGGCCGTCGTCAGTAGGCGATGGCAGGAACGGCCATTTGGCTGTCTTCGCAATCAGGCCCGATCATCATGGTGGTGCCGGGCGCACGCATCTGGCTGCCGCACATCAGGGCGACTTCGGTCCGGTTGCGCAGATGGAATTTGCGCATGATGTTGCGGATATGAACTTTTGCGGTGCTCTCGGAAATGTTGAGGGCATGCGCGATGATCTTGTTCTGCTTGCCCTTCTGGAGCAGGCTCAGGACGTCCATCTCGCGGTCGGTCAGGCTGAGATGGATGTCGGAACGCAATTGACGTTCGGGCCGCGGTTTGGGCACGCTCGAGGATGGTTCCGTAAACAGGGGAGGCGCGCTCGCATAGGAAATAGGCTGAGCAGCCGTTTCCTCACGCGCTGGCAGCGACAGGCCCTGCCGGATCGCACTCACCATGGCATTGAAGCCCATCGAGGCTGTGATCCAGCTATGAACGCCGGCCTCGTCCATCAATCGTCCGATGGCAGGATCGCTGTTGTCGGTAACCACCAGCAGGGGCAGCTTGCCGATACGGTTTTGCAATTGCTGAATGACGAAGGCGATGAAGAGCGGGTCCGTGCTGCGCTGTACCAGGCTCAGTATGGCGAGCGAGGCTTGCGTGCCGCCCTCTCCGGGAGCGCCCATGATGCGGACATCGATATCGTCGGCCGCCTCCTTGAGGGCATGGGAAAAGATCTCGCCCAGCAGGGGACGGCTCTCGATCAGCAAGACGACTTTGCGGTCCACAACAGGCAACGCGCCTGGCTCCGTTTGTCTATGATCATGGCAATCCAGCATGTCATTGCAGGTGACGTGGTGACTCATGATTTGGCCTCTTGAAAGTTCTGGCGTTACTTCCTCTGCAAGTCTTCTTGTGGGTTGGGCCTTCATCCTAATACGTCGTTAGGGTGTTAGCCATTACACCTGTGTGGCTGTTCTGCGTTGCCAACCTGCACGGTCGGTTGTCGCACGCAGCCACCTTCATCGGCCGCCACGAAATTCTTTGCCGTGGGGCTCGAAAAGTAAAACGATTCACGAATAATAGGATGCCAGAATATTGATTATCGCGATGTGCCATTTATCTCACAGAAACGACTATTCGCGAAAGTCTTTTGGGATTAATCCGAAAGGGACCTTCCCCATCGTCAACACCAAAAGGTATCATATTGAGGCAAAAGGCGATTTTCAGCCTTCCCGGTTCGTGTATGCAGGTTATATTAAGGATGGCGTGAATTCGCCGTGATTTGAGTGAAGTTTCCGAATACGATTAAAAAACTTTAATCTTCAAAAATATCCCGGTAGTCGTCCGTGTATAGGTAACAATCTTTTCTTTCTATACGCGGCAGCCTGTGGCGCTCTTCAATATGTTGCGGGGCCGTTTTGCTGGTGGTTGACTACCGCCGTTACCCCTTTTGGGGGTTATTGGCGAAAAATAGGTACCAAGTTTCATTTGTTCCATTCTCGCAACAAGCAAGATGAAATTTATTGTTTCGTACGGCAATGGCATCTGACGGTTGCCTTCGAGGCGTTTTGCCCCCATCTAACCGCGGACGAAGCTTTCCAAGCGGGTAGGAATGATGAGCAACGACGCTGCCGGAACCAACGGTCTGATCAAGGATACCACCACCCAGACCTTCATGGCCGACGTGATTCAGGAATCGATGAAGCAGCCGGTGCTGGTCGATTTCTGGGCCGAATGGTGTGGCCCTTGCAAGCAATTGGGGCCGATCCTGGAGAAGGCCGTGCTTGCAGCCAAGGGCAAGGTCAAGCTGGTGAAGATGGATATCGACAAGCATCCGCAGATCGCCGGGCAATTGGGGGTTCAATCGATTCCCGCCGTCTTCGCCTTCTCCAAGGGTCAGCCTGTCGACGGCTTCATGGGGGCCATTCCCGAAAGCCAGATCAAGGAATTCATCACCAGGATCGCCGGTCCCGGCGGCGATCCGGACACGGAGGCCTTGCTGGCCGAGGCCGAAGCCTTGCTCAACGAAGGCGATGGAGCGGCAGCGGCTCAGCTCTTCGCGCAGATTTTCGAGCAGGACGCCGAGAACCTGAAGGCGATCGCCGGCCTTGCGCGCTGTGCGCTTGCCGCCGGAGAGCTCGATCAGGCCAAGGCCACGCTTTCGCTTACGCCAAAGGGCAAGGAGAATGATCCCCTCATCGCCAGCGCCCGGGCCGCACTGGAACTGGCCGAACAGGCCAGCGATGTCGGTGATCTGCAAGGGCTGGCGCGCCAGGTCGAGGCTGATCCAAAGGATTACCAGGCCAAGTTCGACTACGCCCTGGCTCTCGCCGCGGCCAATAGGCGCGAGGAGGCGGTCGACCAGCTGCTCGACATCGCCCGGCGCGACCGCAAATGGAACGAGGACGGCGCGCGCAAGCAGCTCGTGCAGTTCTTCGAGGCCTGGGGCCCGATGGACGAAAACACCATCTATGGTCGCCGCCGGCTGTCGTCGATCCTGTTCTCATAAATAGTGACGCGGCCCGCTAGCAGGCCGTAAGATGCCGCCCGGAGGTCGCGGTCGCGACCTTGAGAAACTGTCATGCCCCGTCCTTGGGCCATGACAGCCTCCAGGCCCGTTTGAGGAATGGCAGCCGATGCATCCCTTGTTCAAGACGGAGGCCGATCTGCCTCCTGTCGTTCCGGTCTTTCCCCTGGCCGGCGCCCTGCTGTTGCCGCGTGGCCAACTGCCGCTGAACATCTTCGAGCCGCGTTACCTGGCCATGATCGACGACGTGCTGAAGGGACCGCGCCTGATCGGCATGATTCAGCCCGAGGACGAGGAAAACGAGACGATGCCGCGCCTGTTCCAGGTCGGCTGCGTCGGGCGTCTCACCCAATTCGCCGAGACAGGCGATGGGCGCTACCTCATCCAGCTCACCGGCATCTCGCGTTTCAAGGTCCTGTCGGAGGAAACCGTCACGACGGCCTACCGCCAATGCCGTATCACGGCCGAACCCTTCGCCATCGATTTCACCCCGCGTGCCGGTGAAGAGGAGGTCGACCGCAAGAGCCTGATCGATACGCTGCGCGCCTATCTTGCCGTCAATCGCTTCCAGGTTGACTGGAACGACATTCACGAGGCCTCCAACGAGGCGCTGGTCAATGCGTTATCGATGATGAGTCCGTTCGGGCGGCGCGAGAAACAGGCGCTGCTCGAGGCCTCCTGCCTGCGGGAGCGCGCCGAGATCCTGGTCGCCATCACGCAGATCGAACTTGCCAAGAGCGGCGACGGCTCCGATACGCCGTTGCAGTGAGGATGAGTGCCGATGCCCACGCCGACACCGCACCGCCCACCGCCGCTGACCGATCCCAAGCTCCTGGAATTGCTGGTGTGCCCCCTCACCAAGACGACGCTGGAATATGATGCGGAAAAACAGGAGCTGATCTCGCGCGCCGCCAAGCTTGCCTATCCCATCCGGGATGGTTTCCCTATCATGCTGCCCGAGGAGGCAAGGATCATCGAATAGGACGGCTGATCGAATAGATCGGATCGTTCCGTTCATTTGCCTCGTTAGCCGAAAGGAAGACGCAGAGAATGTATGACAGCCCGCCGGAGCTCCAAGGATCGACACAGGAACCGACCGTTCTCGGCGCCGCCTCCATTCCACGCGAGGATTGGGACCGGGCGCCGTGGAACCGCTGGTCGTTCCAGCATGTGCGGGAACTGGTGCCGACGGCGCAGGTCTGGCGTGGGCCGGGGCCGGCCACGGCGCTGCCGGTCGCCTTGCAGGACATCGATGGGATCGCTTTTGAGAGCGACGGCCAGCCGGCAACGATCGGAAGCTTCTTCGAGGCGAATTACGCCGACGGATTTCTGGTGCTGCATCGCGGCAGAGTGGTGGCGGAGCGCTATTTCAACGGCATGACGAGCCACAGCCAGCATCTGTCGCAATCGGTCGCCAAATCGGTGGTGGGTACGGTTGCCGGCATCCTGATCGGGCGCGGCGTGCTCGATCCCGCCGCGCCGGTCACCTATTATCTGCCGGAGCTGGAGACGACCGCCTATCGTGGCGCCACCGTGCAGCAAGTGCTCGACATGACGACCGGCGTCGTGTTCGACGAAACCTATACCGCGCTCGATTCGCATATCGCCAAGATGGACGTGGCCAGTGGCTGGAAGGCCCGCAAGGATCCGAGCTGGCCGACCCATGTCTTCGAGCTGATCCTGCAGCTCCAGGCCAGCCAAAGTGTCCATGGCGCCATCTTCAACTACCGCTCCGTCGAGACCGACGTGCTGGCTTTCGTGCTGCAGAGCGCCACAGGCCTGTTGCTCCCCGAATTGGTGAGCCGAGAGCTCTGGTCACCGATGGGGGCCGAGGAAGATGCCTATTTCACCGTCGATTCCGCCGGCTATGGCCTGGCGGACGGCGGTTTCAATGCCACCTTGCGGGATTACGCCCGTTTCGCCCTGCTGCATCTCGGCGGTGGGGAGATCGGGGGCCGGCGCCTCCTTCCGTCCTCCTGGCTGGAAGACACGCGTTTCGCTGCGCGGCCCGATCTCTTCCAGGGCGTCTATCGCGACATTCTCCCTCGGGGCGCCTATCGCAACCAGTTCTGGATCGAGGATGTCGAGCGCGGGGCCTATATGGCCCGTGGTGTGTTCGGACAGCTCATTTATATCGATCCCGTCGGCGAGTTTGCCGCCGTGGTGCTGTCGAGCTGGCCGGAATTCCTGCACGCACCGCGGACGCGCGCCAGCCTGGCCGCGGTTCGGGCGATCCGCGACGCCCTGGCGTAGGCGGAGGGGCGCGCGAGGGGGCTTTTTCGAGGTCACGCGGGCAAGGTCGTTTGCGTCTGGCAGCCTGCCAGGAGCCAGGCTCGGAACGCCAGCATCGCGGGCGAAGGCTGGCGTGATTTGAGATGAGTCAGCCAGTATGAACCGGCGTGAACCTCGGTCTCGAAGGGGCGCATCAGCCGGCCGCTGGCCAAGGCGCTCGAGAACATCGCTGTCGGCAACAGGCCGACGCCGATGCCTTGGGCGATGGCCTCGGCCATGGTGACCGAGGAATCGAAGACGACGGCATGGGTGGCGGGGCCGCTGGATCCTGCTGCGGCGAACCACAATTGCCATTCATCCTCGCGATAGGATCGCAAAAGCACTTCACCGGCGAGATCCGCCGGCCGGCGCAACCGTTCGGCCATGGCCGGCGCACAGACGGGCGAGAGCGGGGCAGGCATCAGAAGCGCCGCCTCGGTGCCATGCCACAAGCCGTCACCGAAGCGGATGGCATAGTCGAGGCCGTCGCCGGCCAGATTGATGCGGTTGTTGTTGGTCAGAATGCGCAGGTCGACGAAAGGATGCGCCTCGCCAAAGGACCGCAGGCGCGGCAGCAGCCAGCCGGCGGCGAAGGTACCGACCACGCCGACCGTCACCACGTCGCGGAAATGGCCTTTCTCGAAGCGGTCGAGCGTGGCGCCGATGCGCCCGAAAGCTTCGTTGAGGACAGGGACGAGCGCCTGGCCTTCCTCGGTGAGGGCGAGGCCGCGCGGCAGGCGGCGGAACAGGCGCACGCCCAGGATCTCCTCCAGGTTCTTCACCTGGTGGCTCACGGCAGTCTGGGTCACCCTCAATTCGAGCCCGGCGCCGGTGAAGCTGAGATGGCGCGCCGCCGCCTCGAAGGCGCGCAGGGCATTGAGAGGCAGATGCGAACGGATCATGGATCCCCAAATTTTTCTCAGGTCTGAGGCGATTTATCATCGTTTGTCCTCCGCTCAGACCGCAGCCATCCTGACATCGAACGGTGTAAGGAGTTGGTATGACCAGACGGAATTTCATGGTTGGAGCAAGTGCAGCCCTGTTCTTGCTGCCATTCGGCGTCGCGTTTCCAGTGGCCGAATCGCGAGCCTCGACGGATTTCGCAGCGGCAATCAGGCGGATCGAAGGCGAGGTGGGCGGACGCCTGGGCGTTGCCGCTCTCGATCTCAAATCGCGCATGAGGCTGGCTTATCGACCGGATGAGCTCTTCCCGCTCTGCAGCACCTTCAAGCTGCTGGTTGCCGCTGCGGTGCTCGCCCGGGTCGACCAGGGGCATGAACAACTGTCCCGTCCGGTCCCGATCGAGGCCGCGAGGCTGCTGCCCAATTCGCCGATAACGGCCAGGCATGCCGGCGGCCATCTGACCCTGGCGGAGCTCTGCGAGGCTGCGATCACCGTGAGCGACAACCTGGCCGGCAATCTCCTGCTGGAAGCCGTCGATGGACCGGCCGGATTGACCCGTTATCTGCGCTCGATCGGTGACCCGGTCAGCCGCCTCGACCGCTGGGAGGTGGAGCTCAACGAATCGCTGCCGGGTGATCCGCGCGATACCACCAGCCCCGCAGCCATGCTGGCGGACCTCCAGCGCCTGCTGGTCGGAGAGGCGCTGTCGCCATCCTCGCGCAGCCAGCTCACGGCCTGGCTGAAGGCCAGCAGAACCGGTGATACCCGCCTGCGGGTCGGGTTGCCCGCAGGATGGGCCTTCGGTGACAAGACAGGAACCGGCGAGCGCGGTTCGACCAATGATGTCGCCATTGCCTGGCCGCCCGGTCGTCCGCCCCTTCTCATTGCTGCCTATCTGACCGGCACGATTGCGGCGGCCGACCGCCGCAATGCCGCCCTGGCTGCCGTGGCCAAGGCCGTGGTGGAGCATTTGCCCGCGTGAGCGCGGGAAGGGCGCAGTGGGTCCCTGCACGATTTCTGCACGAGGAGCCCACCGCGCCACCACGAATGCTGTATGACGGCTGAACACCGGCGCAGCAGGATGGAGGCCATGGAGGAGCCCATGCCGATCGCATCCGCCTCGCCGGACCAGACCCTGCCGGCCCGCAACCACTCGCCCCTTCGACCGAGCTTCGTTCTCAAGGTCCTGGCCATCACAGTGCTGGCCATCCTGGCCGACTTCGTCCTGTCGGCCGGGCAAGCCCTGCCGCAGGTGGGCAGCATCATCGGCTTCCTGGCTTTTGCCTGGCTTGGAGCGCTGCTGGCCTGCGACAGCCTGATGCGCCGCAGCCGGGCCAGTCGCTTCGCGGTGATCGGCGCCAGTCTGGCGGGTTTTGCCTTGATCGTCGAGCCGAGCCTGCTGGCCGGCCTGCTCTTCCTGACGGGATTGGCGCTGGCGCTGTTGATGCCGCGCCATGGCGAGTTCGGCAATGCGCTGGCCTGGGTCGTGCGCCTGCCCCTTTATGGGGTTCTCAGCCCGATGGCGGCCCTGCTCGATGCAGGCCGGCTGGTTCGGATCATGCGGTGGCGAGGAGGCTTCGCTCTTGGCGGGATCGCGGGGGGACTGCTCGTGGCCAGCCTCGGCTCGGTTCTTTTCCTGCTCTTGTTCTCCGACGCCAATCCCCTGATCGGCCTTGGTTTCGCTGCCTTTTGGGGTGCGCTCGCCCTGCAGAGCGGAGGTACAGGCCTGCTCTGGCATGGTCTGTTCGTCCTGGCGAGCGTGGTTGCGCTATGGGCGAGCTTCAGGCCGCTGCGCCTGCGCCCCTTTGCCGGTGCCTCCACGCGTGCGCCGCTGCCGGTCCTGCCTTCCTGGCCCGGGATGGCGCCGGTGGTGATCGCGCTTGCTGCCTTCAACCTGGTGTTCGCCCTCCAGAATGCCTCGGACATCGCCTTTCTGTGGAGCGGCGCCAAGCTTCCCGAAGGCGTGACCTTTTCTCAATATGCCCATCGCGGCACGCAAGCCCTGGTTCTTGCGGCCTTCCTGGCGGCGGGCTTCGTGCTGGTCTGCCTGCGTACGGGCTCGCCATTGGCGGGCAAGGCGAGCGTGCGCCTGCTGGTCTATCTGTGGATCGGCCAGACCATGCTGCTGGTGGCCTCCACCATGCTGCGCATCGTCGCCTATATCGAGGCCTATTCGCTGACCTATCTGCGTATCACGGCCTTGATCTTCCTCTTCCTGGTGTTGACGGGATTGGCGTTGATCTCATGGCGTATCGCCCGCCGGCGCGATGGCGTGTGGCTGATCAATGCCAACGCCCTGTGCCTGGCCAGCGTGCTCGGCGTCTGCTGCTTCGTCAATTTCGAGGGGGTGATCGCCCGCTGGAATCTCGAACGGCAGGGATCGCCGCAAACCTTCGAGCGGCGAGACACATCTTATGTGGGGAGCCTCGGCGGCACGGGCACGCTGCTGGCGCTCAAGGATGCCAGCATGGCAACCGACACGGCGCAGAGCCGCGATCTTGCCGAACTGCGCGGACTGAGGCAGGCGGTGCAGACCAGGCTGGAGGCGCGGCAGGTGGATTGGCGCCGGTGGACGCTGGCCGGCGCCTGGCGGCTGCAGCAGGCGGGACCCTTACCCGATCCGGCGCCGCCGAACCCCGCTTTGACACCTTCCCCTTGAAATGACATTCATCGCTCATGTCCCGCACCATTCTCATCGTCGATGACGATCCGCATATCCGCGAATTGCTGGCCTTCGCCCTTGCCAAGGCCGGCATGACCACACACCAGGCCGGTGACGGGGAGGAGGGCCTGGCCAAGGCTCTCTCCCTCAAGCCGGACCTTGCCATCCTCGACATCAACATGCCGCGCATGGATGGCCTCGAGGTCTGCCGCCGGCTGCGGGCGCAGAGCGAACTGCCGGTGCTGTTCCTGTCTTCCCGGGATGACGAGATCGACCGGGTGCTCGGCCTGGAAATGGGCGCTGACGATTATGTGGTGAAACCCTTTTCGCCGCGCGAAGTGGTGGCGCGTGTCGGTGCCATCCTCAAGCGGGTGGGTGCCAGGCCGGCCCAGGCCGTACCGGCATCGGTGCTGGCGCGCGGCCTGCTCAACCTCGACCCCGAGGGCTGGCAGACGCAATGGGCCGGGGAGCCGGTAGGCCTCACCGCCAAGGAGTTCCAGCTCCTGCAGATCCTGGCCGCGACGCCGTCCAAGGTCTTCTCCCGCGACGAGATCATCGATCGCCTGCACGGGCCGGGCTTTGCCATCACCGACCGTACCATCGACAGCCATATTCGCCATATCCGCCAGAAATTCTCGGTCGTGGGGGCCGAGGACGTGATCGAGACCCGGGCGGGCATCGGCTATCGCATCGGCGCCTGCGCGGGCAAGGCGGCGTGATCCTGCTCAGCCGGCTGAAGGACGCCATCAAGGCGCGCTGGCCGGCGCTGCGCCTGCGCTCGATCCTGATCGGGGTGCTGCTGTTCACCGCCCTGATGCCGGGCATCGGTGCCATCTTCCTCAGGGTCTACGAAAACGTCCTGGTGCGCCAGACCGAGGCGGAGCTGATCGCCCAGGCTGCGGTCTACGATGCGGCCTTCGATCTCGCCTGGCCCGGCCCAAAGCCGCTGCCGGTACCGCCCCCGACGGAGAACGATCCGAACGACTCCTATCGGCGGGACGATCCGTCAGCCGAGCCCTATTTCACGCCGGAGCAGCTGACGATCGATCTCAACACGATGCCGATCCTGTCCCAGCGCCCCCAGCCCATCGCTGCGTCGCAGGCGCCGGATGCGGAAGCGCTGCTCGCCGCCAACGCAATCACGCCGCTGATCGAGCAGAGCCGGCGCACCACGCTTGCGAGTGCGCTGATCCTCGACGCCAGGGGAACGGTGCTCTCCGACGGGCCACTTCAGGGCCAGAGCTATGCCTTCCTGCCGGAAGTCCAGTCGGCCATCGCGGGGCGCTCGCAATCGGTCCTGCGGCGGCGCGGAGATTATGTGCCGCGCTATGCCTTCGAGGTCTTCAGCCGTGCCTCGGCCATCCGCGTGCATTATGCCCGGCCGATCAAGCTGGGGGAGCGCACTGTCGGTGTCCTCCTGCTGTCCCGCTCGCCTCGCGCCCTGTTCCGCGGGATTTATGACGATCTCGGCAAGATTGCGCTTGGTTTCGGCATCATCCTCGCCGTGATCATCGGCCTGGCCGGCCTGCTGTCCAGGGCCATCGCCAAGCCGATCGAACAATTGACGCTGGCGAGTGCGGAGGTCGGGCGCCACCTCGGCCGTGGCGGCAGCGAGGTCCCCCCGACGCCGGCAACCGCTACCATCGAGATCCGGGCGCTCTTCGACAATTTCCGGCGCATGGCCGTGGCCATCGACCTGCGCTCGCGCTATCTGCGCGATTTCGCCGCCGCGATGAGTCACGAGTTCAAGACGCCGCTGACCGGCATACGCGGGGTGCTCGAGCTGCTCGACGAACATGGCGACACCATGAGCGCCGAGGAGCGCCGGCGCTTCATCGCCAATGCAGAGGACGACGCCGAGCGCTTGTCGCGCCTGGTGGCACGGTTGCTCGAGCTCGCCCGTGCCGACATGGCGAATGAGAGCGAGGCCGTGTCTACGCCCCTGGCCGATCCCGTGCGCCGCATCGCCGATGCCGGCTCCGACGACCGATTCAAGGTCGAGGTCATCATCGATGCCGGCTTGCCCACCGTGCGCATTCCGGCGAACGTCCTGGAGGCGGTCTTGACGACCCTGGTGGAAAACAGCCGCCAGGCCGGGGCATTCAGGGTGACGATTTCGGCGGCGGTCGGCGACGACCATCTCGACCTTCAGGTCGCCGATGACGGGCCGGGCATTCCGCCTCACGACCGAAGCCGCCTGTTCGAGCCCTTCTTCACCACCAAGCGCGCCAATGGCGGCACCGGCCTCGGCCTGCCGATCGCCCGCTCCCTGCTCGCCAATAGCGGCGCCAGTATCGACTATGTCGGTGAGGGACCCGGCGCCTGCTTTCGCCTGCGGCTGCAGCGCAATGGGGTGGGGTGATCCAGGTTGGATTTATCTACAGACGCCCCTCGATCCATTCTGTCCATTTCATATCTATGGACGGCTCTCCCGGTGCAAGCGATTTGAGCGGTTTCCCGGCGGACTTGGGTGCCAACATCTATCCGGCGTCGCCAGGATGTTGGCGCGCCCAAATGGGTAATCCGCACGGCGTGAGCCTCAACAACTGGGCGGCTTCGAAGAGCCATTATAAAAGTCAGGTTCCTCACGCACCGATCACGTCGGCCGGTACACTTCTCTGATCGTTCACACCTCTCCGGACGTCCGTCAGGCCGCCCGGTATTCCGTTCCCCTGTTCAACATCGCGAAGATCACACGCGCGTTCTTGTTCGCTACAGCAACGATCGTTTTGGCGGCGCCGCGTCGAACCTGAAGATCCCTGATCCAGGTGCTCTGGGCATCATCGCGAGTTGCCGATGTGCGCACTACAGCTCGTGCGCCATGGATCAGCAGGGTCCGCAAATGGCGATCTCCGCGCTTGGAGATACCGAAGAGACGCTGCCGGTTGCCGCTTGAGTGCTGCCGAGGCACGAGCCCCATCCACGCCGCAAGATGTCTGCCATTGGTAAACTCGGCTCCGTTGCCAACGGCAGCGACAAGTGCGGTCGCGGTTTTTGGACCTACCCCTCTGATTTTTGCAAGGCGGCGACAGGTCTCGCTCGAGCGGAAGATTTTCTCGATCTCTCTATCGAACCAGGCAATCTGCTTGTCGAGTGAGAGAAAGACAGCGTAGAGCTGCGCCAGCATCGACCGGAAGACAGCGCTGATCTCTGACGCACCATCCTCCAGCAAGATCCGGATCTCGCGCCGAGCGCGGGTGATGGATTGGGCAAATGCGATGCCCCTGTCGAGCAACAGGCCGCGCATCTGGGCGACCAACGCAGTTCGGTGGTTCACCAGTCGCTGTCGGCCGCGGTGAAGCGCCTGGATGTCCTGTTGCTCAAGTGTCTTGCCGGGGACGAACCTCATATGGGGTTGTCTCACGGCACGGCAAATTGCAGCGGCATCGTTGCGATCATTCTTCTGATGCTGAGCAAACGGCTTGACGTATTGCGGAGCAATAATCCGGACCCGATGCCCTGCCGCCTCGAACTGACGCTGCCAATAGAACGCACCAGTGCAAGCTTCAATCGCGATGGTGCATGGCGAGAGCGCCTGAACTTCAGCCATCAACCGATCGCGCCGGACCCGTCTTTGCAGGACTACGTTGCCTTCAGCATCTTCGCCATGCAGCTGGAAGACGTTCTTCGCCAGATCGATGCCTACGAATGCCACATCCATGTTCCATCTCCTTCTGGTTGAGGCCTACAACCTCGGGCGAATAGGGAGAGCCGTCCATCCCATTAA
>NZ_JBQEPH010000033.1:0-60063 GCF_052045555.1 Labrys sp. 22185
GTCTGGGTCCCCCATTTGCCAAAGGGGGCACGGGCCTTGAGCCGGCGACCGCGAGGGGCGCGGCCACGCAGGCGGGTCATTTTGGTGTTGAGGCTCGTCTCGTCGATAAAGACCAGGCGGCCTGGCTGGCGGCGCATCCGGGGCTGACGCTTCTGGATCCAGACACGACGCTTCTCGGCCACGTCAGCGCGTGCGCACTCCGACGCCATCAGCTGTTTTTTTATACGTGAACCCGGCCCGGCACAAAAGGCGCGACAGGGAAGCGGTATGAGCAACAATCCCGCTCGCCTGCTGGAGACGCTCGGCAAGCTCCGGCATGGTTATGTCCGGCGTCTCCTCCACTGCAGCGATGAGGAAGTCCAGATGATCCGACAGCGGCCCTTTGCCCGCCGGCCGCCCCATCTTCGAAGCCTTGACTTGCCCGCTCCGTTCCACTCGTGAAGCCCAGCGGATCGCCGAACTGGCACTCACGGCAAAACGCCGCCCCGCCGCTCGGCGCGACTGCCCTTGGCTAATCGCATCGGTCACTCGAACGCGTAAGTCGTCAGAATGGGCCATGATCCACCTCCTAACACGGTGAATCACGAATCCACCCAAAAGGGAATCCCTCGACTCAAACTTCCCGCACGACGCTCTAGTCGCCGTGAGGCTGCCTCGATTCGGATGGAGCTACGAGCCCCTGAGCGGCGGAAAAATCGATGCAATAATTTCTCCCATCGGATCGATGGTTGCACTGCCCTGTTCGGAACTGATGGCTGAATGGCAGTTGGCGCGAAATGGCAAGACTGATGGTCTGCCTTTGCTCAAAAAGGTCCGAACAAGCTCGTTTGTCGATCAGACTGTGACGGGGTGGACAGCGCTTGAGTTGCCCCGCGGTGCACCTTGTGGAAACGCTCCACGTCGTTACTCCGCGCGGTTTTGAATGGAGAGATATGCTTATGTTTCGCTTGGTTTGGATCGGCCTCGCATTTGCTTCAATCGCATTGACTGATGGAGCATCTGCCCAGGTGCCAGGCAGTGCAACGCCGGTCACAGTCGACAATTTCCTTCGCGCTGAAACCGACCATTACCTTGCGATGAATGCAAAGGTCATAGGTGGGCTGGGCAAGTTTCAGCACTCACGAGAGCCCGCGTCGATCGACAATCAAACGGTCATTCGCATGAACCGGGATACGCTCTATTCGTTTGCGGTGTTTGATCTCGCTGGTGGGCCGGTAACGCTTTCGCTGCCGGACGTGGGCAAGCGCTATATGTCGATGATGGTCGTTGACCAGGACCACTACTTACCGATCGTCGCCTACGGAACGGCGCCGGTGATACTGACCCAGAAATCGGTTGGTACCCGATATGCCTTCGTTGCCGTCCGGACTCTGGTCGATCCCAATGATCCGAAGGATCTCGATGAGGTCCACAAGCTTCAGGATGCGATCAAGGTTAGCCAGAAGGAGACAGGCAGGCTTGACCTTCCCAACTGGGATGAAGCCAGTCTCACCGATATCCGCAATGCGCTGCTCGCCTTGGCAAAACATCAGTCATCTTTCCGCGGCGCCTTTGGATCCCGCGGCAAAGTCGATCCGGTCCAGCACTTGATCGGCACGGCCGCCGGATGGGGCGGTATTCCCGACAGGGATGCCACCTATGTGAGTTTCACTCCCGCCAAAAACGACGGCCAGACCGTGCATATCCTCAAGGTGCCAGCGCATGTGCCCGTGAAGGATTTCTGGTCTGTCAGCGTCTACAACCCAAAGGGCTTCTTCGAGAAAAACGCCTACAACGCCTATTCGATCAACAGCATTACTGCCAAGAAGAGTGCGGACGACTCGGTGACAATCCAGTTCGGCGGCTGTGACGGCAAGGTCCCCAACTGCCTGCCGATTGTCGAGGGGTGGAACTACACCACCCGGCTCTATCGTCCGGAGCAATCCATCGTCAGCGGGACGTGGAAGGTTCCCGAGGCGATCCCCGTGAACTGAGGCTCAAGGGGGAGGCAGGCTAGTTTTGTCGAAGCGGCGATATAAAGCCACGGCAAGGCGAGCCAGGCACTGCTCAAGCTGCCACGTTTTTTGAATTGACGTGCAATGAAGGCGCTGGATCATAGCCATGGCTCGCCTGTTCGGCTCATCGAAGCCGTCATTCGCTGGTCTTCCGTCAGCATGAGCACGCTATTCTTGCGTGCTCATGCTCTTCTGGCGTCGAACGGACGCGCAGGAAGGCGGCTCACCCGGCCGGAATTGCCTTATTGTCCGGACAGTGCAATTGCCTCGGCCGCACAGTCTGCTGTCGGAACAGCGTGCTTGGCCTTCGCCGCTGCCACTTCCGCTTTGGCCGCTTCGAGGTCGGCAAGGAAGGTTGCATTGGTCTGCAACCGCGCGACGGTCGCCGCTCCCATGATACGTCCCGCATCGACATCGCTCTGCCAGTGAGCGTCGCAGATCACGCGGCTCTGCCCGAAGGCGATGCCGCGCTTGAACAATTCGTTGGAACGTTCGGGACTGATCTGCGCGAAGACGAGGGCCCAACCCCATCCGGCCGCCGTATGACCTGATGGATAGGAACCGTCTGTCCGCAATATAGCTTCCTGATCCGCCCTGCATGTCGCCTCGTTGTGAACGACGAAGGGGCGAACGCGGTTATACTTGTTCTTCACGCCGTAGGTCGACAGCCCGAGATCGGACAGCATCTTCCGCATCATCGCATAGAGCCGAGGGGTTTGCTTCTCATCGATCTTGATGCCCATCGCGCAGGAAAAATTGTCGGCTGCCTGCGGGAAAGCGAGATCGGCGTCGGTATAAGCGAGCTTCCAGCGGGCGGTGCCGCGCAGGGAGATCGTCGCTTTGCGCGCCTCTTCGTCCCTGGCCAGTGCTGCCGAATACTTTTCGGGGGGCGGGCCCAGCAGGATCAGGCTGTCCGGCAGGTCGGTTTTCTTCAGATAGCCTGGCGCGATCTTGAAATGCGGATCGGTGATGTTGGGCTGGGCCTCGCCCGATTGCGCCAAGGCCTGCCCGCAGAGCGCGAGCAGCGCAAGTGCGGAAACACCTGCAGCCCGAACCGCATTCCCAGTCATAGACATTTCCATTCCTTTCAACGTCATTGATATAACGGATCGATCGTTCAAAAACGATATGTTGCCGCCACGGCCGGTCCGTGCTGCGTCACGTTGTATGAAAAGCTACCATTGCGACAATCGACATGGAGCGCCCGGTAGCCCGCTTTCAACGTCAAGCTCTCGCTCCAGGCGTAGTTGACGCTGCCCAATGTCTGCCAGGTCAGCCTCGAGCCGATGTCGAAACCGCCGATATCGCCTGCCACCGTCAGGCTCCACGGGCCGCCGAGCTTGATCCCGAGGCGGGCGCCGACGATGGGGTCTGCCCACATCTCCGAGTCGCGATGATCGATGCGAAGATTGGCTAGGCCCGGAAGGATTTCCAGCTTGTTGTTCAGGTTCCAGAACCGCACGCCGCCGCCCATATCCAGTGAAACGGTAGGACCCTCATAGACGCGATAAAGGACGGAGCCCTGGACGGTCGTGGTTTGGGAACGCAGTTTCACCGAGGAAAAGAAGGGCCCTGGCAGCGCGCCCGCAGAGGTGACCTGGGAAAACTGCCCATCGACCAGAAAACCCCAGCGGCCGACACGCATCTCCAGGGAGGCCATCATCGCGCCGTTGAGATCTTTGAGCACATCGCCGAAGCTCAAATTGATGGGGGCGGCAGGAAGCGGCGGGAAGGTTGCACTCTTTCCGTTAATCGCGGTCGCCCAGATATAGCTTGTGATGAAAAAGCTGGGACCCGATGCGACGAGGGGCTGTTGCGGCGAGGGTGGCCGTGAGAAATCGGATGCCCGAACTGGCGTTAGCAAGGATGCCGAAATCATCCCAATAGCGAGATAGCGCACGATTTTCCCTTGGCAATTTTACCGTCGCCGACACGCTGCCGAGAGCAGGGATCGCCGCAGGACGGACGGCATGGCCGACGTTCCGGGAGGCGGATCATCGGCGCAAGCCGACACCCGAGTCGGGCCGATCGTTTCGGTCCGACGGATGGACCTTGTTCAGACCATTTCGGACATTGGCTGATCGCTGGTCTTGCCATTTCGCGCCAATCGCCAAAGCATTTCTTGATTGGAAGCAAGCGACAGGAGTCGATGCATCGAGATGCGTTTTGCTCGAGGAGATGTTCACCGTTCACATAGATAGCGAATCCCACGAAATTCTGTCTAATGGGAAGTATCAACCTACCTTGCGGCGAGATCCGATGGCGAACATCCCTTTGACGCGCTGCCAGTTTCTGCTGCCTTTCACTGGAATTCTTGACGATATTGGTGCGCCGACCAGCTCGCTTCTGGAAAAATTTCGACTGCCATCGTCTCTGGAAGACAAGAGCGATCTCTATATCCCTTTGCTCCCGACGCTGCGTTTCGCGGAAACTGCGCAGAGAAGCCAGGGTATCGAAGATTTCGGCTTTCTAGCCACCCAGCGGATCCGCTATTCCCACATGAGGGGAAAAACCCGAACCTTGATCGCTCAGTCCCCGACGCTGCTCGTGGCGTTGCGGCACGCCTGCAGATGGGCCTCGCGAGAGGATACGGTCCTGAGTATGTGGATCGAGCACGATGACGACCACGTGCGGATTTGCAGCAAGCTCGCCAGGACGAATGGATTCCTGCATCTGGAACACGCGCAATGGATCCAGAATATTTTCGCCATATATATCGTCCGGCAATTCGCGGGGCCCGATTGGATGCCTCCAACGATCGCCTTCGAAGCGCGTTACACACCGGGCCCGGCGACGCAGGCATCCTGGCCAAATGTGCGGTTCCTGTCAGGCCAGCATGCCGCCTGGATCAGCCTGCCGATCTCGTATCTCAGTCTTTCCGGTCGTCCCGCCGAATTCAGTCTTCCACCAGACGATCCCGAGGACGGTCCTTCTGCCTATGATATCGTTGAACTCCTCAAGCTGATGTTGCCGGCCTATCTCGACCAGGGAATTCCGGCCCTTGCTAATGTTGCGGAGATGGCGGGCGTCAGCACGCGTACCTTTCAACGCAAGCTTTCTCATCTCGGTCTTACATATTCAGATATACTCGATACGGTCAGATACGAGAATGCGAGCACGCTCTTGCGTGATACCGATTGCAAGATCATCGATGTTTCATTTTCGTCCGGCTATACGGATCCGGCCCATTTCAGCAGAGCCTTCCGTCGAATTTCCGGCGTAACCCCACGTCAGTTTCGGGAACGGTCGCGGCTAAAATAATCGGGCTTCGGCTTGACTTGGTGGTCCGGTAGCGAGGCCAAGTCTTCCCCGGATTCCGTCAAGAGATCGTCATGTCGCGATAGGTCCAATGATCTGGCCGCATGCTGGCTTGGCGTCAAATAGGCAAGATTATATGGGCAAAAGGCAAGTCGTGGATCTGTGGACTGAGCAGTTCAGCCAATCACCTACATCGTAATCTCGCAGGAAATCGCGATTTCGGATATTATAGCGTGCGAGAGCGTAAGACTTGGTTTCGCTCCCCCCGCAACCAATTCTGTCATAAATCAATTACCGTCTGGGTCTAAATGCCCAGGCGGTTTTTGCGTTTCTGACCATGGCGGCGGAAACTGGACCCTCTGCGAGGCCCCGTCCGCTGTCATCCTCTCGGATGCCACCGGCGAGGCGATGCGGGTTGGCGACACCCACTCACCCCGGTTTGAAAGCCGACGGTGCTTGATGCCGTCTATTCCCCGTTGCGCAGATTTTCGATCCGGATCGGCGACAATCTCACATCTGACATCACTACGCGCGTGCCCTCTCCGGTCGGGGATTGCGCCCCGAGACCGATGCGGACCGGCCTTTGCCGGATGCCTGGTAGGGTGAAGACGCGCAGGAAGTGCCAATACCGTCCGTTTTCGGAGAAGTGGGCAGCGACGATTTTCCCGTCGCAATAAAGGCGAAGCCAGACATGGTCCCCATGATAGCTCGGGCCATCGGCGTCATCCGACGTTCCTCGGGTCACGACGCTGACGATCGTCGGCTTGCGGTTGGCGGAATATTCAAAGGCAACCTTCGCCCAGTTTTCCTCGTCGCATTGGATGAAGAGTGCACCAGCGTCATAGGGCGAGGCAAAGTCGACGGAAATTCTGGCAGAAAGAGAGAAGGCCTCGTGGGCGACCTCTTGTGTCAAGCGGATGACATTCGACAGGCGCGAGCCGTCCGACGGGTTGAAGAACCAATCCGTTTTGCCATCGGCAATAAGCTCGACAGTATCGTGACTGATCTCGGTGCGGCCATGCTGGCTGCCTTCCAGAAGCAGTGTCTCGAGCTTCATGTGTTTGTTCCTTCATTCTTCATCTGAGAACTGTCTGGTTGATCCAGAATCAGCCGGTCCATCAGGATTTTCAGGTCCCGAGCGACGGCATAGCTGTTGTCCTGATGCTGGCGCCTGCAGAAGAGCTCGCAGCTCCACCAGCCCGTGTATCCGGTGGCCTTAACTGCATCGACCCAGCTTTTTAGATCGAGAGTGCCGCTTCCTGTGGGGACATCGCGCAAAGCGGCTTCATTCGGGATGCCGCCCAGATAGGGCAGGGAATCGCATAGATGCACGCCGTAGATGAGATTCTTGTCCAGCCGGGCGATCCGATCAGGGGTGTCGCCTGCGGTATAGGCATGCCAGAAATCGACGACCAGGCGAACGTTGTCACGCCCGCATCTGTCGATGACGCGCAACTGCGCATCCATGCTGTTCAGCGGGGTCCAGGATAGAGCCTCGAGATAGACGATGAGCCCATGGTCTGCGGCAATATCGGCGACAGCACCGAGGTTCGCGGCGGTCAGGGTCGTCTGTTCCTCTTCGGGCAAGTCGATGAGACCCCGGTAGAGCTGCGGATAGCACCTGGCCGCTCCAGGCTCGAAAGCGCGTAGATCCAGAGGACCGGTAATCGCCTCGATCCCTCTCGCTCCCGCAGAGACCGCCAATTGACAGAGTTCTTCTGCCTCGTGCAGCATGTCGCCCCGACGCTTGCCCTGTCGTTCCAGATCGATCAGGAAGCCGATGCCGGGCACGCAGAGATCCGCGAGACGGTCGCGCAGATCGGTTTTGCTGAAGCCGGCGTCGAGAAAGGCGGCAATCTTGGCTCCGGAGCTTTCGAGGCCATCGAAGCCGAGGCTGCGTGCGATATCGATGTCGATGGCCAGCGTATTCCACCGCGAAGCCATCGAATGAAAGATCAACTGATTGGGTTTGGTTTCCATGTCTTGGAGGTCTCGGCTGTTGCAGGTGTGGGGGACGCCTTCACATGGTGATGGTGCGGCGTTTTCTGTCCGACGCCGCAAGCGCTTCGACCGTTCGCAGGGCCATGATGCAATCCTCGCCGCGGCATAACCAGGGCGTGGGCTTGTGGATCGATGCGACAAAGCCTTCGACGGTGGTGCAATGGGCGTCCCGGTCTCTAACGGGGATCAGCTCGTTGCGTGCACCAAGGCGCCGCACCAGCGTGCCCGATGCTTTGCCGTTAAGGGTGCCGTGGGCGATCAACGCGCCCTGATCGCCGGCGAGCATGACCATGCTGTCGAACTCGGCCGTGGTGACGCTCTCATAAGCCTGGAAAACGACATCACCGGCTAGGCGCATCGCATAGGCCATCTGCTGCCGGCGGCCGTCGCCGGGCGTTGTCGGCAAGGCGGAAACCTCGATTGGGTCCCGGCCCGTCAGGAAGCGGGCGAGATCGACGTCCTGCACGGACATGTCGAGAAGCAGGTCGGCGGGTTCTTCCAATGCCTCGCTTCTGCGGTTCGGCGACTGAACCGATGCGCCGCGTATGATCAGGAGGGAGCGCAAAGTACCGATCTCGCCCTCGATCACCAGTCTGCTCATGGTCTGATGGATGGTGGAGGCGCGTAGCGGCTGGTTCACGGCGAGGACCACGCTCGAATGCTCGCAGCGCTCGACGAGGGCCTGAGCAACGCGGCTCGTATCGGCAAGCGGGCCGTCGCACAGAACATGCTTGCCGGCTGCCGCCGCGGCCGAAACATAATGTCCTCGTCGGCTGCGGGCCGCGCTGACATAGACGAAGCTCACTGCGGGATCGCTTAGCGCCTGCTGTGCCTCGGTCGACGTTCTCGGAATGCCCATGTCTTCCGAGAAGGACTTGGCATAATCGCTGTTCCGGCTGACGACCCACAATGGTTCATGGCCAATCGAGCGGATTGCCCAAATCATATGTTCGGTAGCGATCGTGCCGGTTCCCATCACCGACCAGCCCGCTGTTTGCATCAAAATCACAGCCAGAACCTCTTGCAGCCCTCGGTCAGACGAGAGTGGTGAGGTTCAGGCCCGGCCGCAATTTCGCAGGCCGTTGAAGACATTCTCACTATGACGTAGAATTTGCGTCACGTCGCGTCAGATTGGGAGGGTGAGTGGTGGAACATCTGGGGAGGGATGGCAGCGCTCTTGCAGCCAATCTGAGGACGCTATGCGACCGGCATGGGTCCGTCGCAGCCGTCTGCCGAAAGATCAACGTCAACCGGCAGCAATTCAATAAATATTTGTCGGGTGCGCATGTTCCTTCCGCTACCAACTTGCGCATCATCGCCAATTATTTTGGCCTGAGCGTAACGATCCTTTTCACGGATCCGGATGAATTCCGCACGCTCGTCGATGGAAACTTTTTCCATGCCATGGCCACGGCCCGCCAGCTGCCGGAGTTCTCCCGCTTCGTCTCCAGCATGATCGTCGAAAATAAAGCCGATCATAATGATATTGTCGGTGTTTATGATCGCTATCAGTTTTCTTCGATCTATAAGGGTTTCGTCCTGAAATCTGCCTTCTGCATCTACAGAAACAAGGAGTTTCTCCAACATTATTATGTGGAGAGGTTTCCGAGCTTCGACGATCCGTCCAAGATCGAATATGTCTTCAAATATTACGGTTTCTGCTTCCCCGTCGCCGACCGCCTGTTCACCGCCGATTTCGAAGGCATTCAGTCGAACGAAATGACGTTCGGCGTCTACGCCCAGGTGAAACGCAACTCGAAGAAGTTCATGTTCGGCATTGCGAGCGGCGTTGCGGCGAATGTCTTTCGCCAGCCTTATTCAACCAAGGTTGCCCTGCATTATCGCGGGCCGGGCCTGCTGCGCCGCGAGCATCTGAAGGCTCTCACCGTCATGGATCGCAATGATCCGGCAATTCCACGCGAAGCCCTTCAATATCTCGGCGACGGATCGGACATGATCCAGATGAGCTGAAACAGTCTCTCGCCCTCAGGGATGGAGCTCGATGGCGAGCCACACGCTGTCGGTCTCGGCGTAATAGCGATGCCAGGGATAGGTCCATTGATCGGGGCCGGTGACGCGGCAGAACGGATCGTGCGAATAGCCGATCGGCATCACGACGTCCTCGTAGATCGTCGACGGATCACGCTCCTTGAATTTCTGCATACGGCCGATGCCGTGGATCTGCGTATGGGTCTCGAGAAAGGGATGCTCGTTGTGGATGAAGCAGTCGGTCTCGCCCGGTGACCACCATAGGTTCAGTTTCAAGGTGAAATCCCGTGTGGCCTGGGCGGTCGCCAGCTCGTTGGTGAAGACGCGGGGATCGACGGTTACCCGGCCGACCTCGTCCTGTGCCGAGATGAAGAGCGGCGTATCGCGCGGAAAACCGCGAATGCGGTTGCCGAGCCAATCCCAACCACGGAACATGCAACCGCCCAGATTTGTCGGCCTGACCACCTTGATGAGAACGGCGCGGTCGGCCGACCGGATGCGGCCGCCCTTGAGCCAGGTCGATTTCCAGGCCGGCACGATGGCGGGGTGATCGTCCCCCGTCACCATGGCAGAAGGGCTGATATTGACGACGACGGCGTCCGAGACTTCGTAATCGGCCACATTCTCCACCAGCTTGGCGATGATGAAATCATCGGCAAAGGCCAGGTCTCTCGTCTGGTTCTGCATGGCGCAGCCTCTCCTCGTGCATGATGTCTTGCCTTACAGAAAGCCACACCTCGCGCGTGCGCAAAATTGCGCGCATCGATTTTACCTGACGCATTGTGAAGCAGGAAGAGATGCTCATTGCGAAGAACCGAGCAAGGGGCGTTGTGCTTTTCCGTCGAGCGGCGGTTGTCGGCGCTTGGGGGGCGGGCGGGATGAGAAAGTCGCCATCACCAAGAGATATCGACGCAAATTGACCCTCAGCACGCGTCATGGTGCGTCAGTGATTCATCTCCTGCGAACTTGTAAGCAGTGCTGCTCCGCCGAAGAATAGGCCATCGTTGAGGGGCAGGGTGCTTGCACGACACCCCTCGGCTCAAATCACAACGAGCAGCAGGGGACGGTCCAATGAAGCTGACAGGCGGTCAGGTCGTTGCAAGGGCGCTGAAGGAGTACGGCGTAAGCTATGTGGCCGGCGTGCCAGGCCACGGTATCTGGTCCTTGTTCGACGCCTTTCTGGAGGAGGGTTCGCAGCTTCCCTTCATCCAGGTCATGCATGAGCAGAGTGCCGTCCACATGGCCGACGGTTATTTCCGGGCCAGCGGTCGCCCGATGGCGTGCTCGACCTCGGTCGGCCCAGGTGCCGCCAACACCATCATCGGCCTGGCGACGGCCTATTGCGACTCCACCTCCCTGTTCTACGTCTCCGGTTCGCCGCAGAGCTATATGCATGGTCATGGCACCATGCAGGAATTGGAGCGCCAGCAGGACAATGCCTTTCCCCGCATCACCGAGCAGGTCACCAAGCGCGCCTGGCAGGCCCATTCGGTTCAGGCGTTGCCCAGCATCATGCACCGTGCCTTCAATGCCATGCTGACCGGCCGTCCCGGTCCCGTCCATGTCGAAGTGCCGATGGACGTGCAGGTCGAAGCAGCCGAGGTGACCATTCATCCCTTGGACAAGCGCCTGCCGATCGGCATCGCCTATCCCGATCCCAAAGCGATCGAGGCCGCCGTCAAGCTGCTGCTGACCGCCGAGCGGCCGGTGATCGTCGCTGGCGGCGGCGCCATTACCGCCAACGCTTCGGCCGAATTGACGCGCCTGGCCGAAAAGCTCGGCGCGGCGGTCTCCATCACCTGGAACGGCAAGGGCGCCATTTCGGAAGACCATGCCTTGTTCATCGGTGCCGTTGGCCAGACCGGCACGACCTGCGGCAATTCGATCACGGCCTCCGCCGACGTCGTCGTCTCCGTCGGCTGCCGCTTCACCGACTGGTCGGCCTCCTCCTATGCCAGGGGCGTATCCTTCTCCATCCCATCGGCAAAGCTGATCCATATCGATCTCGATCCGCGCGAAATCGGCAAGAATTACGAGACGGAAGTCGGTATCGTCGCCGATGCCAGGGTCACGCTTGAGGCGATCCTTTCGCTGGTCTCCGAGGCCGAGTCGTCTAGGATGCTGGCGCGCCGCGAAACATTCCTGGCCGATGTGCAGAAGGCCAAGGCCGACTGGGAGGCGCAGGTTGCTCCGCGCATCAACAGCCGCGAAACCCCCTTTACCTCCCAGCGTCCGCTGGCCGCCTTGCGCAAGGTTCTCGATCGCAACGGCATCGTCGTGGTCGGTTCGGGTAATACGCAGGGCTCGGTCAAGCAGAGCTTCCCGGTCTATGAACCGCGCACGCATCTGACATCCGGATCGTATTCGCCGATGGGTTGGGCGGTACCGGCCGCACTCGGCGCCAAGCTCGCCTGTCCTGACCGCCAGGTCGTGGCGATCGTCGGCGATGGCGACTTCATGATGTCCCTGCCGGAAATGGGGACGGCGGTGATGAACGGTATCAACACCGTCTTCCTCGTGCTCAACAACAGCGGCTACATGTCGATCCGCGGCGGACAACGTAAATTCATGGGCCGCCATGTCGCCTCTGAATTCAATCACCATTCCGGCAACGGCGAGCCCTATTCCGCGGATATCGCCGCCTCGGCCCGCGCTTTCGGCCTGCAGGCCTGGAAGGTCGAGAAGGATGAAGATCTGGAAAGCAGCCTGAAGGCGGCGCTGGAGTGCGGCGGACCGGCCCTGGTCGAGGTCATCGTGTCGCGCGATGCGGCTGGGCCCTTTGCCACGGGCTGGTGGGATTTACCCTCGCCGGCCTATTACGAGAAGGAACAGGCCGCCTATGCCGAGATGCGTGCCCGTGAACAGCACCTCTAGATGACCTGAGGGGGGCGCAGCACCCCCCGATTCCATCCTCTCTCATCCCTTTGCAGTGCGGAACGCCTCGTTTCCGCAAACCAAGGTTCATTGCCATGATACGGCACATCAAGACGGCGCAAGCCACCGTCGCCGGAGAGACCGACGACGGCATCACCAAGGCCGTGCAGGCACTGCTTGCCCAGGTGGAAGTCGGCGGCGACAGGGCCGTCCGCGACCTTTCCATCCGGTTCGACAAGTTCGATCGCGCCTCCTACCGCCTCACCCGGGCGGAAATCGACAGCTGCATCAATGCGCTGACCCGGCGCGAACGCGAAGACCTCGACTTCGCGCAGGACCAGATCCGCACCTTTGCGCAGGCCCAGAAAGATGCCTTGAAAGACCTGGAAGTCGAGACGCTTCCGGGAGTCATTCTCGGCCATCGCAACATACCGATCCAGAATGTCGGCTGTTATGTCCCGGGGGGCAAATATCCCCTGCTGGCATCGGCGCATATGACGGTGCTGACCGCGCGCGTTGCCGGTTGCGGGCGGATCGTCACGTGCGCCCCTCCGTTCCAGGGCAGGATCTCCGCCAAGATCGTAGCGGCGCAGGCGCTGGCTGGCGCGGACGAAATCTACTGCCTCGGCGGCGTTCAGGCCATTGCGGCGATGGCCTATGGTACCGAGACAATTGAACCGGTCGACATGCTCGCCGGACCGGGCAATGCCTATGTCGCCGAGGCCAAGCGCCTGTTGTTCGGCAAAGTCGGGATCGACCTCTTCGCCGGTCCCACCGAGACCTTGGTCATCGCCGATGACAGCGTCGACGGCGAACTGGTGGCGACCGATCTCCTGGGCCAGGCCGAGCACGGCGTCAACTCGCCGGCCGTTCTGATCACCAATTCCGAAAAACTGGCGTGGGATACGCTGGCCGAGATCGACCGCCTGCTGAAGATCCTGCCGACGGCGGCAATTGCCGCCAAGGCTTGGGACGATTTCGGCGAGATCATCTTGTGCGACACGCTCGAGGAAATGGTCGCCCAGGCCGACTTCGTGGCGTCCGAACATGTCCAGGTCATGACCCGCGACTCCGACTACTTCCTGAACAATATGAAGAATTATGGTGCGCTGTTCCTCGGCGCCCGAACCAACGTTGCCTTCGGAGACAAGGTCATCGGCACCAATCACACGCTGCCGACCAACAAGGCCGCTCGCTATACAGGCGGCCTATGGGTTGGCAAGTTCCTGAAGACTTGCACCTATCAACGCATCGAAACCGATGAGGCGTCCGCTCTGATCGGCGCCTATGGCTCACGGCTCTGCCTGATGGAAGGTTTTGCCGGCCATGCCGAGCAGGCCAACATCCGTGTCCGCCGCTATGGCGGGCGCAACGTGCCTTACGCGGCCGCGGTCGAGCCGGCCGACATCTAGCCGAAGGCGGATCCGACAGACGCAGAAGCCAGCGGATCTGCCGACTTGTCTCGACTTTAAAAATGAAAAGGGGAACTGACATGAAATGGACCACGCTTCTCGCTGCTTCGATTCTGCTCATGCCGGCCGCCGCCATGGCGCAGAGCAAGGGCACCGTCGAGGGCATTCATCATTGGGTGTCCGAGAGCGAGGTGAAGGCCCTCAAGGTCATCACCGACAAGCTCGCCTCCAAGGGATATCAGTGGCAGGACAGTGCTGTGGGAGGTCTGTCCGGGGCCAATGCCCTGCAGGCGCTTCGTACGCGCCTGGCCGCAGGCAATCCGCCGGCGACCATGCAGTTTCTCGGATATGAGGGGCTCGATTGGGCCAAGGAGGGCGTGCTTCGCTCGCTCAACGACCTCTATGCCAAGAATGGCTGGGACAAGGCGCTTGCCCCTCAATTGCTGGCCTTCGTGAAGAGCGGAGACGATTATATTTCGCTGCCGATCAATATGCATCGCCAGAACTGGGTCTGGGCGAACAAGGCCGTCTTCGACAAGGCCGGCATCTCCGAACCCAAGAGCTGGGACGAACTGATCGGTTCGGCGGACAAACTCAAGAAAGCGGGCGTGATACCGCTCGCCATCGGCGATGAGCCTTGGCAAATTCTCGAGGTGTTCGAAGCCATCCTTGTCGATGTCAACGGCCCCGATTTCTATAAGAAGGCCGTTATCGATCTCGATGAGGGCGCTCTCTCCAGCGATAAGATGCTCGACGCCTTCGATAAGCTGCGCAAGGTTCGTGGGCTCGTCGATGACGGCTTTACCGGTCGGGACTGGGCCGTCGCTACCGGTATGGTCGCCAGCGGCAAGGCCGCGATGCAGGTCATGGGCGATTGGGCCAAGGGCGAGTTTCTGGCCAAGGGTATGAAGCCCGGCGTCGATTTCCTTTGCTTTCCGACACCGACCGCCACCCCAAACTACAAGTTCGTCATCGACGCGTTCGGTCTCTTCAAGATGAACGACGCCAAGACAACCGAAGGGCAGGACGCTTGGGCAGAGTCCATCATGGATCCCGAAGTTCAAAAGAACTTTAACAAAATCAAAGGTTCCATCCCGGCACGGTCTGATGTGTCGGTTGATGACTTCGATGCTTGCGCCCAGCGCAGCTTCGCCGATCGCAAAGCCTCCGTCGAGAACGGCACCATGCTTGGCGGCCTGACCGAAGGATTTGCCGCGCAGCCTCAATTCACTGGTGTTTTCAGTGATGTCGTCAGCAAGTTCTTCGTCTCCGACATGTCCTCGAAGGATGCCGTGCAGGCGATCGTATCCGGGATCAACAACGCGCGCTAACTCTAATCAATCCGCCGACAGGGGGCCTGTTGGCGGATGTCAGATTGGAGCATTCGCGGGAACAGTGGGAGCGCGGACTTATGCGCAGCACGATTTCGTTGAAAGACCGATTGACTCTATGGCTGCCCAGGTTGGTACTTTCTCCCAGCTTGGTCGTCGTTTTCGTCGGGGTTTACCTCTTTATTGTGTGGACGGGGTGGATCTCTCTCTCCTCGTCCCAGATGGTCCCCCGATATGACTTTGTCGGCCTGGAGCAATATCTGCGCCTTTGGTCTACCCCGCGTTGGGAAACCGCAGTCGCCAATCTGTTCATCTTCACCGTCTTGTTCCTGGCCATCACGATCGCTATCGGTCTGCTGATCGCCATCCTGCTCGATCAGAGTATCCGCGCCGAAGGGGTCTTGCGCGCCGTCTATCTCTATCCGATGGCACTGTCCTTCATCGTGACGGGGACGGCTTGGAAATGGATCCTCAATCCGGATCTGGGCATTCAGAAGGTCGTCAACGGGTTGGGTTGGACCAGCTTTGTCTTCGACTGGATCACGCGGCCCGAATACGCAATCTACTGCGTAGTTATCGCCGCTGTCTGGCAGTCGACCGGCTTTGCGATGGCGATCTTCCTCGCCGGCCTTCGCGGCATCGACAATTCGATCATCAAGGCCGCACAGATCGAAGGCGCAAGCCTGCCGCGTATCTATGTGAGCATCATCATTCCGATGCTGCGGCCGGCCTTTCTGAGCGTGATCGTTCTGCTCAGCTACATCTCGATCAAGAGCTTCGACCTCGTGCTGGCCCTGACCAATGGCGGACCTGGAAGCGCGACGGAAATGCCGTCGACCTTCATGTTCTCGGCCACGTTTCGCCGCAACCAGATGGGCGTGGGCGCCGCCAGTGCCATGATGATGCTGATGACGGTCGCCGCCATCATCGTCCCTTACCTCTATTCGGAATTAAGGGAGAACCGCAATGAGCACTGAGGTTGCGGCAATGAGCACTGAAGCTGCATCGGCGCGCCGCTCTTACAGGCTTGGACGGCTGTTCATCTACGGATCCCTGCTGGCACTCGCGGCCTTTTATCTGATGCCGCTGTGGGTCATGATCGTGACATCATTGAAGTCGCTGGACGAAATCTATGCCGGCTCCTTCATCGGTCCACCGCAGGTGCTGACCTTCGAGGCCTGGCAGAAGGCTTGGGGTCAGGCATGTATAGGCACAGCCTGCAACGGGCTACGCCCCTATTTCGTAAACTCATTGCTGATGGTGATCCCGGCGGTGGTCCTTTCGACGGGCATCGGGGCCATCAACGGCTATATCCTGACCAAATGGCGCTTTCGAGGATCGAATTTCGTCTTCGGCATGTTGCTGTTCGGCTGCTTCCTGCCGTTCCAGGCTGTCATCCTCCCCATGGCGCAGGTGCTCGGCAAATTGGGGTTGTCGGGCAGCATTCCAGGATTGGTTCTGGTCCATACCGTCTATGGCATCAGCTTCACGACCCTGTTCTTCCGGAATTATTTCATCACCATCCCGGATGAACTGACGCGAGCGGCGCAGATCGACGGCGCTGGCTTCTTCCGCATCTTCTTTTCAGTGATGCTGCCGACGGCGCTTCCCATCATGGTGGTGTCCTGTATCTGGCAGTTCACCCAGATCTGGAACGATTTCCTGTTCGGCGTGTCCTTCACCGCTGGGCAATCCTCCCCCATCACGGTGGCACTCAACAACATCGTCAACGTGACCATGGGGCGCAAGCAATACAATGTCGACATGGCCGCCGCCATGATCGCCGCCCTGCCAACCCTGATCGTCTATGTCGTCGCCGGACGCTTTTTCGTCCGCGGCTTGACAGCCGGTGCCGTGAAAGGCTGAGCCCATGTCCACGCTTGAAATCGACCGTGTCCGCAAGTCCTACAGCAACCTCGCCGTCCTGAAGGAGGTCTCGATCTCCATCGACACCGGAGACTTTCTTGTGCTGCTCGGTCCGTCCGGCTGCGGCAAGTCCACGCTCCTGAACATGATCGCGGGGCTCGAGACCATCACGGGCGGCGAGATCCGGATCGCGGGGAAGGTCGTCAACGACCTCTCCCCTAAAGATCGCGACATCGCCATGGTGTTCCAGTCCTACGCGCTCTATCCGACGATGTCGGTGCGGCAGAACATCGAGTTCGGCATGAAGATCCGCGGCGTGGCGCCGGCCGAGCGCGAGACCGCGGTCAAGGCTGCGGCCGATATGCTGCAGATCACCCATCTCCTCGAGCGCAAGCCCTCGCAACTTTCCGGCGGCCAGCGCCAGCGCGTCGCCATGGGACGGGCCATCGTCCGCCAGCCCAAGCTGTTCTTATTCGACGAGCCGCTGTCCAATCTCGATGCCAAGCTGCGCGTCGACATGCGCACGGAGATCAAGCGCCTCCACGCGCGGCTCGGCACGACGATCGTCTATGTCACCCACGACCAGATCGAGGCCATGACCCTGGCGACCCGCGTGGCAGTCATGAAGGATGGGGTGGTGCAGCATCTCGACGAACCGCAGGCGGTCTATGACCGTCCGGCCAATGTCTATGTGGCGCGCTTCGTCGGGTCACCCGCCATGAACATCATTCCAGCCGTGCTCGAGATCCAGGGGGCGACTGCGAACGTCGTCTTCGAGATTGCCAACCGGCCGGCTGCCCGCATCTCGGGTATTGCCATCTCGGAAGAGGCGGCCCGGAAATATGGCGGCCGAAGAGTCCTTGTCGGCATCCGCCCGGAGAACTTTGTCGCTGCCGACGAGGCACGTGCGAACCTTGTGATCGATGTCGACGTCGTGGAACCAACCGGACCGGACACGCTGGTGGTGTTCCAGCTCGGCGGCGCCGAGGTCACCGCCCGCCTGCCACCGAAGCAGGCGTTCCCCGGACGCGAAGCCCATCTCAGCGTCGATACCTCACGCGTCGTCCTCTTCGACGCCGATACTGAAACCCGCATCGACTGAGGCCGGCTTTCATGACAATTGCGGCAGATATCGTCATCGTTGGTTCGGGCATCGGAGGGGCATCGCTGGCTCACAGCCTCGCGCCCTCCGGCCTCCGTATCGTCATTCTCGAAAGAGGGGGCTATCTCAAGGACGCGCCGCAGGCGCGCGACGACATCGCGATTTTCCAGCAGGGTTACTATCGCTCATCGGAGGAATGGCTGGGTACGGATGGTCAGAGCTTCCTGCCAGGCAATTATTACTATGTCGGCGGCAATTCGAAGTTCTTCGGCGCGGTGATGTATCGCTATCGCCGCCAGGACTTCGCGCCGCGAGCGCATATGGGTGGCGCTTCGCCGGGCTGGCCCATCGCCTACGAAGACCTGGCGCCGTGGTATGACCGGGCCGAAGCGCTCTTCCGGGTGCGAGGCTCCGCCGAGCAGGATCCGACGGAGCCTCGGCATGCGCATGCCTATGGCTATCCACCGGTTCCAGACGAGCCGGCGATCGCAGCCATTCGCCGGCGGCTGGAAGGCGCAGGTGTGCATCCTTCTGCGCTTCCTCTTGCGATCGATCTCGATGCCTGGCTGGAGCGGGCGCGGACGGGCTGGGATGCCTTTCCCAATACCGGGCTGGGCAAGATCGACGCCGAGGTAGGCCCTCTGGCGAGCGCGCTAGCCCATCCCAGTGTCAGCCTGGTGACGGGCGCCAACGTCTCGCGCCTGGAGACGGACGAAAGCGGTCGCAAGGTCGTGGCTGCGGTCTATGTGAAGGATGGCGTCGAGCAGCGCCTTTCGGCCGGATCGTTCGCCATTGCTGCCGGCGCCGTGCAATCGGCGGCGCTGCTGTTACGTTCTGCCAACCAGGCGCATCCGAACGGGCTTGCCAATGGCTCGGACCAGCTCGGGCGCAACTTCATGAACCACAATACCACGGCGATGCTCGCCATCGATCCGTTCAAGCCGAATGACTGCGTCTATCAGAAGACCATCGCCTTCAATGATTTCTACAACGAGGACAATGAGTACGGTTTCCCGCTCGGCAACGTCCAGCTGCTCGGTCGCATCACCGGCAATATTCTGAAGGCCAATTTCCCGGGGCCGGCGCCGGGTTGGTTCACCAAGCTCCTCGCGCGTTATGCCTATGGCTGGTTCCTGACGAGCGAGGATCTTCCCAATCCCGAAAGCCGCGTCACGGTGCGTGACGGACGCATTGTCATGCATTGGGTGCGTTCGAACATGCCCGCTCACGAGGCACTGATCGCCAAGACGCGGGCGGTGATGCGCAAGGCGGGATTTCCGATCGTTCTCAGCCACACATTCGGCCGTAGGACGACGTCTCACCAATGCGGCACGGCGCGTCTCGGCGACGATCCTCGCACCTCCGTCGTCGATCCGGATTGCCGCAGCCATGATGTAGATAATCTTTACATTACAGATGCTTCCGTCCTGCCGACTTCGGCTGCCGTCAACCCTGCCTTGACCATTGCCGCACTGGCGCTCAAGGCGGGGGCATCCATTCTCGACAGACGCGATGGGATGGCTTGACATGGGATCGGCTCGCCTCGGCATTCTCGCATCTCAGTCGGCGGATGTCCGGACATTCGACTATATCGTCGTCGGCGGCGGCTCCACCGGCTGCGTCGTCGCCTCCCGCCTGTCGGGAGACCCGGATCTGGACATCCTGCTTCTGGAAGAAGGGCCGCGCGACCGCAGCCCCTACATCCATATTCCCGGTGCCTATTACAAGACGGCGCAAGGCTCGTTGCTCAAGCGAATCGCCTGGGAGCCGACATCGGAGCAGGGACAGCCCCAAAATCCGACCATGGTGCAGGCACGGGTGCTGGGCGGCGGCAGTTCCGTCAATGCTATGATCTATATCCGGGGTGTTCCGGGCGATTATGAGCGGTGGGCTGCCATGGGGGCGACAGGCTGGGGCTATGCCGACGTGCTGCCTTATTTCAAGCGTGCCGAGGACAACAACCGGTTCTGCAACCACGTGCATGGTGTGGGTGGCCCGCTCGGTGTTTCCGACATCGACCATATCCATCCGCTGACGCGCGCCTGGCTTCAGGCCTGCCAGCAGGCGGGGTTGCCCTATAATTCCGACTTCAATTCGGGCGATCCGGCGGGATGCGGATTTTATCAGATTACTGCCCGCAACGGACGGCGCAGTTCTGCCGCCACCGCCTATATCGAGCCGGCCCGCCGGCGTCGCAACCTTCGGGTCCTTACGGAAACGGCCGTGACGCGCGTGATCATCGAGAGAGGCCGCGCGGTCGGTGTCGAATGCATCCAGGGCGCCACCCGATGCGTCTACCAGGCACGCAGGGAGGTCATCCTCTCAAGCGGTGCGATAGCCACGCCCAAGCTTCTGATGCTGTCGGGGATCGGTCCGGCCGCGCAGCTCTCGCGCCATGGCATCGGTATTCATGCCGACCTGCCGGGCGTTGGCCAAAATCTCCAGGACCACATCGAGATTTCGCTGATTTATCAGCTCAACGGTCCGCACAGCTATGACAAATACAAAAAACTGCACTGGAAGGCCCTGGCGGGCTTGAACTATGCCCTGTTCCGCCATGGACCGGCCGCTTCCAACCTCATTGAAGGCGGCGCCTTCTGGTGGGGCGACAAGAGCCAGGCGACGCCGGACATCCAATATTTCATGGTCGTCGGCGCCGGCATCGAGGAAGGTGTCGAGGCGGTGCCCGGCGGCAATGGCTGCACCGTCAATCTCGGTCAGATCCGGCCTCGCTCGAGAGGGGAGGTGACGCTCGCCAGCGCCGATTTCGCCGACAACCTGCGGGTCGCGCCGCGTTATTTCTCCGATCCCTATGATCTCGACGCCCTCACGGATGGGACGATGGCCGCTCTCGACATCATGTCACAACCGGCCATCGCGAAGTATCTGGCGGCCAGGCACACGCCGTCACGCCAATTGACGGCTCGGGCCGATATCAGAGCCTTCTGCCAGCAAGAGGCCCATGCGGCGCTCCATCCTGCGGGAACCTGCCGTATGGGCGGGGATGAAATGGCTGTCGTCGACCCGCAACTGCGGGTCCGAGGAATCGAGGGATTGCGGGTGGCCGACGCTTCAATCATGCCGACCTTGATATCCGGCAATCCGAATGCGGTTTGCATCATGATCGGCGAGCGCGCCGCTGATATTTTGCGCGATCAGCAGTAGACGTTGTCGCTGGGCCAGGCTCAGGATTGAGCGCTGATGGCACCCCAGCCCAAGTGCTAGCTTCCTACGATTCGGGAGGCGAAGGTGTCGCTCAAGATTGAAGGCCGGGAAGCTCAGCAAGAAAAGGCGTTCTTTGTCGAAATCGGCTGAAGCTTAATCGCCTCAATCGTAGTTTATCGAGAGAAATCATGATTACTACCGCAGTGGCGTACTTGCGGCGTAAGAATTGGTTGCGGTCCCCGCAACCAATTCTGCCATAAATCAATAATCGTCCTGATCTGACCGTGAGGACGGTTTTTGCGTTTGCGCCGAAGCTGCCGTTGAATCCTTGAAAGCATCGTCAAAGCCCTGAAGTGGACACAGAGTACTCGACCCAACGATAGTGCCTTATTCGGCGGCAATCGCTGCGTGCGAGCTTATTTGCTCGCCCGCGGAAGTCTGCGAATGGAAGTCAATCGCAGTCGGCTTGATCCGGAACCACGCAGCATAGAGCGCTGGGAGGAACAGCAAGATGAGCACCGTGCCCGCCGCCGTGCCGCCGATCAGCGTGAAGGCCATCGACCCCCAGAAGACGGAATGCGTGAGGGGAATGAACGCCAGCACGGCTGCGAGTGCGGTTAGGATCACTGGTCTTGTGCGCTGCACCGTGGCCTCGATAACAGCGTGATAATCGTCGAGGCCAGCTGCCCGGTTCTCTTTGATCTGCTCGGTCAGGATCAGCGTGTTGCGCATCAGGATGCCCGCCAGCCCTATCAGCCCCAGGATCGCATTGAATCCAAAAGGTTGATTGAACGCCAGCAACATAGGCACGACACCTACAAGCCCGAGCGGTGCGGTCAACAACACCATGGCCATCATCGAGAAGGATCGCACCTGCAGCATGATGACAATCAACGTGGCGGCGATCATGACCGGGAAGACCTTGCCCAAGGCAACATTGGCCTTGGCAGCTTCCTCGATCGATCCGCCCATCTCGATGCGGTAGCCCGCCGGGAGTGACGCGATCAGCGGTTGAAGGGCCGACATGATGTGCTTGGATACCTCCGGAGGTTGGGTCGCCTCATTGATGTCGCAACGGATCGTAATGAGAGGCGTACGGTCGCGGCGTTTCAGGATCGGCTCTTCCAGACGGATTTCAGAGTGTCCGATCTGGCCAAGCGGGATCTGCCGGCCGTCCCGGCTCATCAATGAGAAATCCTGAAGGCGTGTCGGATCCAGGCGCTCGCCGCCGGAGCTACGCGCCACAATAGGGACATTGCGTATATCCTCGCGAACCTGGGTAACGGGGATGCCGGTGAGGAGGAACTGCAACTGCTGGCTCACCTCCGCCGGCGAGAGACCAATGAGGTTCAGACGATCCTGATCGGGAACAAAGCGAAGCACGGGCGTGCGATTGCCCCAGTCACGGTTAGCCTGCCTGACGTCCGGCACACTGCGCATGATATCGAGAGCTTTTTGGGAGATCCCGTACAGTTGCGCAGGATCGGGGCCCATCACCCGGAACTCGACCGGGAAAGGCGTATAGGGCCCGAACACGAGTTGAGTGACACGCGCATAGGCTTCGGGAGCAAGTCCTTGTGCTAGAGCCGCTCGGAGCCGATGCTTCAAAGCTTCACGCGCTTCAGCGTCTGGCGTCAGGACGACGATCTTTGCAAAGGCTGGGTCGGGCAATTCGGGCGCCATCGCAAAGAAGAAGCGCGGCGCGCCTTGCCCGACATAGCTTGTGACGATCTTGGCCTCGGGCTGGCTGTCCAGCCACTTCTCCAACTTTTTGACCGTGGCCGTCGTCGTCTCGATGCTCGTGCCTTCGGGCAGGCGTACCTCCACCAGCACTTCGGGACGATCGGATGTCGGGAAGAATTGCTGTTTGATGGCTCCCATGCCGACAACCGAGAGAGCGAAAGCAATGCCGACGATGGTGCTGGTGGCGAATTTGTGGCGCACTGCAAATGTGATGAGGCGCCGCAAGCGCCGATAGTTCGGCGTATCGTAGATCGCGTGATGTCCGCCTTCGATCGGCTTGAACGCCGGAAGCATCTTGACGCCGAGATAAGGGGTGAAGACGACTGCGATAATCCAGGAGACAATAAGGGCGAACCCAACAACCCAGAAGATGTTGCCGGCGTATTCCCCCGCCGTGGATCGGGCAAATCCCACCGGCAGGAAACCAGCTATGGTCACCAGTGTCCCGGAGAGCATGGGTGCAGCAGTGTGGCTCCAGGCATAAGCCGCCGCCTTGATGCGATCCATGCCCTCTTCCATTTTCACCACCATGACCTCGATGGCGATGATCGCATCGTCCACCAACAGACCAAGTGCAAGGATCAGTGCGCCCAAGGTGATGCGGTCGAAGAACCGGCCGGTTTCCAGCATGATAAGGAAGACAACAGCAAGCGTGAGCGGCACGGCAGCCGCCACGACGATGCCAACGCGCCAGCCGAGGCTGAGCAGGCTCACCAGCAGCACCACCCCTAGGGCCATCGCGAACTTCAGCATGAATTCGTCAACTGCCGAGGAGATGTTGACAGCCTGGTCGGTAACCTTTTCAAGCGTCAGCCCAAGCGGCATCGCCTGGGCGATTCCTGCGGACTTCGCCTCGAGCGCCTTGCCGAGCTCTAGTCCGTTCCATCCCTCCTGCATGACTGCTGAGAGCATGATGGTGGGTTCGCCCTGACGTCGGATAATGTAGGTGGGTGGGTCTTCGTATCCGCGGCGGACGTCGGCGATGTCGGAAAGCTTCAACGTTCGCCCTGCAGCAACGATCGGTGTATCGGCGATCGTCTTGACGCTGTCGTAGGCCCCATTGACCCTAATGAAAACCTGCGGACCCTGGGTACCGATGGAGCCCGCTGGAGTGACAGTGTTCTGTCGCTGCAAGGCAGTGACGATATCTTGGGCCGATACACCCAGAGTTGCCAGTTTGGGATAGGAGAACTCGACAAATATCTGCTCGGGGCGCTCACCAATGATGTTGATCTTCTTCACGCCGGGAACATGCAGGAGTTCCTGGCGGATGGTCTCGGCCTGCCTGGCCAGTTCGCGCATCGGAAGGCCTTTGGCCTTGAGCGCATAAAGGGCGAAACTCACGTCCGAATATTCGTCGTTGACGAACGGGCCGAGGGCGCCGGGCGGTAGATTGCGAGCCTCGTCTCCCAACTTCTTGCGGGCCTGATAGAATTCCTCCTGCACGATGGACGGAGGTGTGCTGTCCTTCAGTGTTACCGTCATATAGGCATAGCCGGGCCGCGTCGTCGTCTCGACACGGTCGTACCAGGTCAATTCCTGAAGCCGCTTCTCCAGCGGTTCGGCGACGAGGTCCTGCATCTCCCGTGCCGTGGCCCCGGGCCATGCGGTCGTGACGGTCAGGGTCTTGATGGTGAAATTGGGATCCTCCGCCCGTCCGAGCATGACGAAGGCATATGCGCCCGCAGCCACCAGCAGGAGAATGAAGAACAGGGTAACAGCCCGTTCACGCACTGCGATCGCGGAAAGATTGAACGACATCACCGGCTCCCGCTCTCAGACACGGTCTTGACGCGTGCGCCTTCCTGGAGGAGATGAGCCCCGAGGGAGACAACGGAGTCTCCCTCGTTCAGCCCGGAGATCATGGCCGTTTCGCTGCTCATGCGAACAAGGTGTATAGGGCGGAAATGCACAGTCGAAGTGGCTGGATCGAGTATCCAGACGCCGGTTTTGCTGCCGTCATCAAGCACGGCTCCAAGAGGAATCTGGCGCTGCGGCTGGTCCGCTTGGCTTGCGACTCGAATGGTAACTGTTGCGCCGAGCGGAGCTGTTGCGGCCTTGCCATCGAGCACATAGCGAGCCTCGTAAGTGCGGGTCTGCGGATCGGCGGAATCCGACAACTGGCGCAGATGCGCCGTGTAGGGATGTTCGTCGCTTCCAAAAAGAGTCGCCTCGGCTACAGAACCGATCGTAGGCCGCATCGTCTCGGGAAGGGCCACCACTGCTTCGCGAGGCCCGGCCACGGCAAGCCGAACGACAGGCTGGCCCGCGGAGACAACTTGACCTGGTTCCCCGAGTGTCTCGACGACCGTTCCATCGGCATCTGCGACCAGGACGGAATAGGTCGCCTCGTTTTCTGCGACCTTGGCATCCGCCTCGGCCGCGGCAACTTGTGCCTGGGCGGTATCGAGGGCTGCCTTGGCCTGGTCATAACGTTGCGGGGTCGCTGCCAGTCCGCTCTTCACCAATGTTGCATATCGCTTCTCGTCTGCGCTCGCCTGAACCAAGGCAGCCCGTGCTGCGGCAACAGCGTTGCGCTTTGCCGTCACTGCGAGGCGAAGATCCGTTTCGTCGATCCGCATCAACGGTTGGCCGGCCTTCACCTGTTCACCCGTATTAACCAGGCGTTCCAGGATTTTGCCGGGAACGCGAAAGCCGAGATTGCTCTGCACCCTGGCCCCGATGAGGCCGGTGAAGCTGCGCTCGTTTTCGACCGCGTTGCCTGCCCGTATCACTCTGACCAAAGGCGGTTCCTGTCTGGGGTCGCTTTCAGCCGAAGCTTCGTGGGGCCGCGCCAAAAGCACAACGAACCCGGCCACGCCCAATGCTGCGACCAGCGCACCTGCCCCAACCAGAACGGGCTTCAGTTTCATGTCCGTGGCCTCTTTGAAAGATAGATTGCGTTCGACCTCTATATCTGATATAGATTACGAATGCAATCTAAATACGAGGATCAGTGATGCGGGTAAGTCGCGTTCAGGCCGAGGAAAACCGCCAAGCCGTGATCAATGTGTCGGGCCGCCTTTTTCGCGAGCACGGCTTTGACGGCATCGGGCTCAAGGACTTGATGAAGGGAGCTGGCCTGACCCAGGGCGCCTTTTACAAGCAGTTTGCGTCGAAGGAAGACTTGGCGGCGCAGGCCTCCAAACGAGCGATGGAAAGCGCTGGGCAAAGATGGGCCGCCGCGGTTGCGGCAAATCCTGATGATCCGCTTGGCGCAGTGCTGGGCTTCTATCTCAGCATGGAGCACAGCCAGGAGAAGATGGACGGCTGTCCGATTGCCGCGCTGGGCTCTGATGCAGCAAGACAGGGCACAAGTGTGAAGGACTCGTTCGAAGCCGGAATTAAGACGCATCTTGAGGCGCTCGGCAGCATGCTTCCCGGGGCGGACGGCGAGCCAACGAACGGCAAGGCAATGGCCATTCTTTCGACAATGCTTGGCGCATTGACGCTATCGCGCGTGGTGAACGACCCTGAGCTTGCGCAGAGTTTTCTGACTTCGGCTGCGCATCATATCCGCGAGGCTGTCGCAACCTGAAATGACATTAGCCGCCGCTGACTCGGTTTAAATTAGACACGCACCAAGTGAAGCCATCCTGGCCTGGTCGATGAGCGGGCCACTGACGACTGCAAGCCGATGGGCTTCGGTCACATCCTTACACTGCCGCTCGCAAATCCGCTGCGACCTCACAACGTAGAGAAAGAAGCAAGAGTCCATGACCAAGACCAATCTTGGTGTCGCCGTGGTGACTGGCGCATCGACCGGCATCGGGCGTGCAACGGCAAATGCTCTGCGGCAAGCTGGCTTTCGCGTGTTCGGAACCAGCCGTCGGGAGGGCGCCAAAGACAATCTCGTGTCCTGGCGCGACTGGTTAGATTAGATGAGCGTGCGCGGCATCGCGACCGATCGTGGCCGCCGCTTTGACCGTTCCTTGATGTCGATTAGCGCTGCGGTCGACGGTGTTGGCTTGGGGCTTGAGAGCCGCCTCCTTGTCCAGCGTGAGGTGGAGACGGGGCGGCTCTTCCCGCCCTTCGGCATGACGGGACCGAGCCTCGTCTGCCACCACCTTCTCTTCCTCAGGTCGAAGGCACATATCCCCAAGATCAAGGCGTTCCGCGAATGGCTTGCCACTGAGCTCGCCAGAACTGTGATGTGAATCGAAAACTGTCACGCCGACATGGCTTCTTGTGAAGCCTTCAGAAGTTAAAACCCGAGGTCACCATGGATGTTGTCCTGCCCTGCGACTACAGTGGGGGAGGCGTGGTACCCTCAAAAAAATGGAGGAAGCAAAAGCTTTGGAGGCGCAGGCTTATCTTCATCTAAACCAGAAGCGGCTCAGTAGGCAATCTGGCCATCCGTGATCTTGGACTTTGGGCCCGACGCTTCCTGGCCTGGGAGATTCGGTGTCTTGTGATTAGCAACGGCGATCGGAAGCGAGATGGCCGCTCGGGTCGCCGAGCCGGCAAAATTGGCGAATCCTTCTATTCGATTGGCCAAGGCCGTTTGCTTAGGCTGTAACGACTGCCCTGCAAGTTGGCGCCCCAGCAAGCCTATGATTTTGGGGCTGTCAGCGAAGGCATTGTGACCGAGCGCGTCCTTCGACTCCAGACCGTTGGTATTGATCACGGTGATGTCGAGACGCTTAAGAATATCCGCATAAGGCGTCGGATCCGTACCCCCGACTCGATTGATCCCGCCCGAAAGCCAGCGAGACATCGCAAGAGCCTTATCGCTGGTTGAGGTGAATATCGTGAAGCGGGGGAGTTTCGGTCCCATTTCAACCATCTGACGGCGGAACACGTCAACGTCGATATCAGGGGACGCAAGAATGACATCGTTGACCTTTGCGGGAACACCCCCTTGGCGCATCGCGACACCACGCAGAGCCTCCATGGCCAGCCAGGTTCCCATGGAGTGTGCAACGATCGTGATCTCACCGACGTCTGGGCTCCTCGCCGCCTGAATGATCAAGTCTTCCAGCGCACGTCGTGAATAATTGGCGCTCTCCTTATCATAGAGGTAGTCGAAAACACTTCCACGAGACGGCCAGGTGAAGAGAATTGGCGCCGCAGTGATGCCCGCATCGTGCTTAAGCTGGGCGAAGCGAAACACCGCATCAGCATAGGTGTTGTTGAAGCCGTGAACGAAGATGACTGCTTGTCTCTTGGAATTGCGGTTTCCACGAAACCAATCAAGGACCTGCCGTTCGGATGCCACTTTCCGAACCCCGAGCACGGCAAATTCCCGTTCGGGATTTGCCAGGGAATGTCCAGGCCACTGTATCTCACCGATGTTGCGGCTGCGATCCGGCGGGATTGAGATTTTTATGCTGTCGAAGGAGATCGCCGTCCCGCGTTCGCCCGAGTAAAGCTGACCCGGATCCTGGACGGCCTGACGCGTGGTGACGACAAGCATGTTGACCTGGCTGGCATTGGGAGCTTTCGCCGATATGGGCCGAAGCACTGCTTCCGGCCGCGTCGCGCACCCGGCCAAAAGGCAAAGAAGTGCAGAGAACAACAACGCTCGTATCGATCGCAGATCTCGGATGGCGGCTTTGCCGCAGTTGTGCCCAGAGCAAGTCAGCCGAGAACTGGCAGCAATATAAAGGTCGGTCATCTCGGTCTGGCCCTGGCATCGAGGAGAGCGAGCCGGGACCCAGCCCCGGCGCCGCAGAGTTTTGCTAGGTCGCCGGAATCTGAGCGGGCAGCGTAACTGGCGGCTCAACCTGCCGTTTCGGCTCCTCGAAGCGAAACCAAGCGACATAGAGCGCCGGCAGGAACAGGAGCGTCAGTACCGTCCCCACGATGATACCCCCCATCATCGCGTAGGCCATCGGGCCCCAGAAGATCTCACGCGCGATCGGGATCAGCGCCAGACTGGCGGCGGCCGCGGTCAGCATGATCGGACGCATGCGATGCTCCGTCGCCTCCACCACTGCCGTCCAACCGTCCTTGCCCTCCCCGCGTAGCTGCTCGATCTGGATGACCAGGATGACAGAATTGCGGATCAAGATGCCGATCAGCGCCAATACGCCGAGGATGGCGACGAAGCCGAGTGGTGCTCCACTCGGGACGAGCGCCCCGACCACACCGATCAATCCCAGGGGCGCAACGACGACGACGAGGAAGAGACGTTGGAAACTCTGGAGCTGGATCATCAAGATCGTCGCCATGGCAAACAGCATGACCGGGATAATGGCGATGATGGGGGCCTGTCCCTTGGCACTCTCCTCGACGGACCCGCCCAGGGCGATGCCATAGCCGACCGGAAGCGAGCTGATAATCTCGCCTATCCGAGGAGTCAGCTGTTCGACGACAGTGGCCGGCTGAACGGAAGTATCGACCGCCGCCTTAACGGTAATCGTCGGCAATCGAGCGCGACGCCAGACCACGGGCTGCTCGGATTCGTAGCGGAAATTGGCGACCGCGGCGAGTGGAACTGACTTGCCTGCGCTCGTCTGAATTTGCAAATTCTGCAGGGTCTCAATGGAGGATCGCTCCCCGTCGCGGGCTCGGCCGATGACGTTCACCAGATAGATATTGTCGCGAACCTGCGTCGCGGCCGAACCGCCAACAATGCCGTTGAGTGCGGTGGCAATCGTCTCGGAGGTGATGCCAAGTTGTGCGGCCTTGTCCTGTAGGACGTCGACCTTCACCACGCGGCCGGGCTCGTTCCAGTCATAGACGATATCTCTGAGGTTGCTATTGGCGGAGAGCGTCGCCGCAACCTTCTGCGCCAGATTCCGCACGATTTGCAGGTCCGGGCCGCTGATGCGGTACTGGACCGGGCGACCGGCGGGAGGGCCGATGTCGAGCAGGTGGACATAGGCATCGGTGCCGACGAAGTCTCGTTTAATGATCGCCCGTAACTTCTCGTGCAGTCGATCGCGCGCCGCGATGTCTTTGGCCACGATGACGATCTGACCGAAGTTGGGACTGGAGGGCTGCACGTCATAGGACAGCACGAAGCGGATCGCGCCCTGACCGACATAGGAAGACCACTGCTCGGTATCAGGATCCCCTGCGAGGGCGAGCTTCTCGAAGCGATCCATTTGGGCACGCGTCTCGTTGATCGAAGCGTTCTGCGCGACGGTCCAGTCGATGATCAGCTCACGCCGATCGGACGATGGAAAAAACTGTTGCTGAACGAAGCGCATTCCTCCGACGGAGAGCCCAAATGCGAGTACCGTGGCGGCGATCGTGAGCCACTTCCAACGCACACAAAAGCGCAGCAGACTGCCGAACAGGCGGGTGAACCGACCAGACTCCCCGTGATGCTGCTTCATCGTCTTCGGGAGCAGTGTTACACCGAGAAGTGGAACGAACAGGACCGCGACAACCCACGACACCAACAGCGAGACTGCGATGACGACGAACAGCGTGAAGGTGAACTCGCCCGCCGCGCTGTTGTTCAGCCCGACAGGGATAAAGCTGGCGACTGTCACCAGCGTGCCGGTCAGCATGGGGAATGCCGTCGAGGTATAGACATACGTCGCAGCTTTGCGGAGAGTGTCGCCCACTTCCAGCCGCGCCACCATCATTTCGACCGCAATCATCGCGTCATCGACCAATAGGCCAAGGGCAATGATCAAAGCACCCAGGGAGATCCGCTGCAGCGAAATGCCGGCGAGCTCCATCGCCACGAAGGTAATGGCGAGTACGAGCGGAATCGTCACGGCCACCACCAGCCCCGCCCTCAAGCCAAGACTAATGAAGCTGACGACCAGCACGATCGCGACAGCCTCGAACAGTGCTTTGGTAAAACCGCCGACTGCCTCCTCGACGATGGCAGGCTGGTCAGAGACCTGATGCACGCCGATCCCGACCGGAAGCTCGGACTCGATCTTGGCCATTTGCTTCTTCAGGGTCTCGCCAAAATGAAGCAGATTGGTATTCGGTTTCATGCCGATCGCCAGCCCGATCGCCGGTTTTCCGCCGACCCGGAAAAGTGAGGTCGGCGGGTCGATGTAGCCGCGGCTGATGTTGGCAACGTCACCCAGGCGAAAGAAACGATCGTTGATTTGCAGGTTGATGCCTCGCAGGCTCTCTTCAGATGTGAACTGGCCACCGACACGCACACTGATCCGTTCGCCCTGAGCTTCGAGCGTACCCGAGGGGGCGATCACGTTTTGCGCGCGCAACCTGTCGACGATCAATTGCTGCGTCAGGCCAAGCGCCGCAATCTGACGTGTCGAAAATTCGAGATAGATGACCTCGTCCTGTGCTCCGATCAGATCGACCTTGCCGATGTCCGGCACCGCCAGGATCTTGGCACGAATGGCCTCGGCATAGTCTCGCAACTGGCGTTGGCTATAGCCGTCGGCGGTAAGGGCGTAGATGTTCCCATAGACATCGCCAAAGCTGTCATTGAATGTCGGGCCGACCACCCCATCGGGGAACTGGTCCTTGATATCGTCGACCATGTTACGAACCTTGACCCAGGTCGCGGGAATGTCCTTGGCTTTGGTCGTGTCCTTGAGATTGACGAAGATCGTTGTCATGCCCGGCGAGTTGAGGCTCTTGGCGTAGTCGAAGTTATCCAGTTCCTCGAGCTTCTTTTCGATCCGATCGGTGACTTGAGCGGACATGTCCCCGACGGTCGAACCGGGCCAGCGTGCCTGGATGATCATCGTCTTGATGGTGAAGTCAGGATCTTCCGCCCGGCCGAGGTTGAAATATGAGAGCAGCCCAGCGAGCGAGGCCACCAGCATGAAATACCAGACGAGGGAGCGGTGCCGGAGCGCCCATTCGGAAAGGTTGAAGCGCGTCACGGGGAGATCCTTTCATCAAACTCGACTTTTTGCCCTTCGGACAAGCTATTGACGCCAGCAGTCACGATCCGCGCGTTGGCCAGCGGTTGGCCCGCGACCTGCACTTTGGTTTTGTCTCGGCCCGTTACAGTGACAGGCACGGTGCGTACGGTTTTGTTCTGGGTGTCGAGCAGCCAGATGACGGTGACACCGCTGCGGTCGAGTACCGCGGAGGAGGGGATCTCGAACTCCTGCTGCGTCGTCGTTTGCCGTTTCGAGAAGACAGTGATCGTGGTGCCCAGCCGGAATGCATCGACGGTCTGATCGAGTGTGATCTTCACTCGGCGTGTGCGTGTCGACGGATCAGCCTGAGGCGCAATCTCGCGGAGTTTTCCGCTTGTCGTAACAGAGGAATCCGCCTGGAGCTGGATTGTAAATGACTGACCCTGCTTGAGACTTCTCGCCGTCTCATCAGGAACATCGACGACAGCTTCCCTTATATCGGTTCGGGCGATCGTCATGACTTTGTTGCCGGCAATCACGGTCTGACCGATCTGAGCATCCACGCTCGTGACGACGCCAGCCTCGTCCGCCGTCAGAATAGCGTAGCTGCGCTGCTCGCGGGCCTTGGCAAGGCTGGCCTGAGCCTGCTTCACGGTGGCGGCAGCCGCTTCACGCGACTGCTGAGCAGTGTCGAAATCGGCCTGGTTGGCGACGCGTTTGGCCAGCAAGGTGTTGATCCTGCTCTCCGCCGCGGAGGTGTTCGCGAGGGCAGCCTGCGCCTTGGCGAGGTCGGCCTCACTCGCCCGCACTGCAAGATCCAGCAATTGCGGGTCGATCTGCGCCAATATCTGGCCTCGGGATACGACGTCTCCGACCTCGACATTCCGGGAAATCAGACGACCAAGGACACGAAACCCCCGATCTGTTTGAAAGCGGGGCTGGATAGTGCCGGCGAACCCGATCGTTTGGTTCTCGAGAGGTTTGACCAGAATGGTGACGACGGGTCTTGGGGACGTAGGTGCCTGGGTATCTTCGCCGTTGGAGTTGCAACCCACCAACGTGCCGGCCAGGACGGCGGCCGTGACAAACAACAGAGCGGGTCTCATTTCGAGGCCTCCCCGTTGACCTGCCCTACCGGCATCAGCGGGGTCACCGTCTGGCCAGGATGAAGCAATTGTGTGCCGGCCGTCACCACGACGTCGCCGCTCTGCAGACCGTCTGCGACCAGGATCTCATCTGTTCGATAGCTATCGACGGAAATCGGCTTGATCGTCGCAACATGAGTTTGCGGATCGACCGTCCAAACGGCGGGATTACCGTTTTGAGTAAAGAACGCGCTTGATGGTAGAGCGAACACTTTGCCGGGTTGGAACCGACCTGTCCCTGTGACGGCGGTGCCGAGAGTCATCGCGGCGGGCGGAGCATCGATTGAAAATTTGACGCGCACGGTGCCGGTCGAAGGATCAACTGCAGGGGCCACCTCGCGGATATGGCCGATCGCGATGACTGTGGGATCGGATACCAGCGCAACCTCAATTGAGCCGTCGGCCGGTCGGTGAGATAAAAGTCCTTCATTGACCTCGAAGACAGCGTCGCGCTCCCCGTCGCGCGCGACGGTGAAGACCGACTGGGCTGCATCGACGACCTGCCCCGCCTCCGCACTTCGCGAGACCACGATGCCCGATGCGCTGGCGGTCAGCGTCGTGTAGGCAAGCTGTTCCCTGGCTGTCCCAAGATTTGAGCGAACGGCGTCGAGGGTCGCGCGAGCTGCTTGGAGAGCCTGCAGGGCATTGTCATAATTGCCCTGCGTCGTGAAACCATTGGCGAGCAGGGTCTGTTGCCGATCAAAGGCGGCGGTTGTCTGGCGCAAGGTCGCTTCAGCCGACTGAACGCCCGCCGTCGCGCTGGCGACGTCCGCCTCCTGCTCCTGCGGTTCCAGTTTCGCGAGCATCTGGCCGGCTTCGACATGATCGCCGATTTCGACAAAGCGTTCAGTGAGTCTGCCTGTGACGCGAAATGCAAGGTCGCTTTGAACACGCGCCTTTATTTCTCCAGTCAGGGCAACTGATTGGATTTTTTGCGACGCGGTCACGATCTGAGCCTGCACAGCAAGCGGCGTAGGTACGGGTGAACTTTCCTTGTCGCCGCATCCGCCCAATGCCAGGGCGAGCCCGCTCAGAAGGAAAGAGGTTGATTGTCGAGGGAAACGAAGCGGCCACCGCATCGGGCATCCATTCATCAAACTAAACTAAACCGTTCAGTTTTTTCATTTGCTGAATATGGCTGCTCGTGTCAAGTTCAAACTGAACGGTTCAGTTTTTTGGGGTATGAATGGCTATAAGTGCACCGCGGGCAAAGGAAGCAACGCAGGAAAAGGCGGGAGGTCGTGCGTCAACGCAGCGAGATCGCAAGATCGCGTCTATCCTGGCCGCTGCCCGTGAGCTGTTCCTGGATCACGGGTTCGATACGATCACGATGGATATGGTCGCACGACAGGCCCAGGTATCGAAGGCGACGCTCTACGCGCATTTTGCGAGCAAGGAGGAATTGTTCACTGCGGTCATGGTAGACGAAGCGAACTTGATATCTGCGGAAATATGGCAGATTGCGCCGGATAACGACGATGTTCGGAACGTCCTCAGGCATGTTGCGCAAAAGTTCGTCGAGATCTTTCTGTCGGAACGCGCCATGTTCTTGCGACGCGCCATTGTCGGGGTGGTGCCTCGATTCCCCTCGATCGGTGAGGCCATGTTCAATGCGGGACCTAAGGCCATGACAGAGCGTTTGGCGAAGTTCCTGACTGAGGCTCACCAAAAGGGCCTGCTTAACGTTCAGAATCCGGCTCTCGCCGCGAACCAATTCCTCAGCACTGTCCGAGGGGACCTCGACATTCGGGGTCTGCTACTGCCGGAGCTCGCTCCCAGCCGACGAGAGATAGACGCGCAGATCGAAGCAGGCATCGACCTATTCCTCCACTTTTATACCCTTGCCGAGAGGAGGTAGCCGCAGAACATCATCTGTGGCTCGAAATAAATGAGCGATAAATGGCGTTGATGTCGGGACCTCGCGATCGGTGTTCATGCCGTGGATGGCTGGTGGCGGAAGCCAGCAGCCGGGTGTGGGTGCTCCAGGCGTGCATGCCCTCGGCCGAACAGTTTTTCACGGAAGGTTCCTTCGGCATATTCATTCTTGAACACACCGCGCCGCTGAAGCTCCGGTACGACCAGATCGACGAAATCGACAAAGGTCTCCGGCATGACCGCATAGGAGATATTGAAGCCGTCGACGCCGGTGTCGCGGACCCATTCCTGCAGATTGTCGGCGATGGTTTCGGGGGTGCCGACGAGCATGGTGGTTGAGCCGCCGACGATGGTGCTTTGCGCCAGATCGCGTGCTGTCCAAACGCGTTTGTCGGGATTGTCCACCGTCAAGGCCTCGATGGCGGACCTGATGGCGTCGTTCTCGACATATTCCAGCGGTCTGTCGAGGCCATGGGCTGCCAAATCAATCCCGAGCCAGCCTGACAGCAATGCCAGCGCACCTTCGATGCTGCCATATTTAAGATACTCGTCATATTTCGTGTGGGCAGCAGCCTCGGTTTTGGCCACGATCACATTGAGTTCGACGAAGGCCTTTACGGAGGACGGGAGTCTGCCAGCGGCAACGGCGCGGCGGCGGATGTCGGCCACGCGAGAGGCGACGAGAGCCTTGGAGCGCCCGTTCAGGAAAACGCACTCGGCGTGCCTGGCTGCAAAATCGCGTCCCTTGCTTGAAGATCCCGCCTGAAAAAGCAGGGGTGTGCGTTGAGGGGATGGCTCGCTGAGGTGAATGGCATTGAGCTGATAATAGGGACCCTTGTGCAGGGCGGGCCGGACATGGTTCGGGTCGGCATAGATGCCTCGTGCTGTGTCCTTGACAACGGCAGCATCGTCCCAGGATCCTTCCCACAGCTTGTAGACGGCGTCCATGTAATCATGGGCTATGTCATAGCGGATGTCGTGCGAGACCTGTCGCTCATGGCCAGCGCCTCGGGCGGCGCTGTCGAGATAACCGGTCACGATGTTCCAGCCGATGCGGCCGCGGGTGAGGTGGTCGAGCGTCGACATGCGGCGGGCGAAAGTATAGGGCGGTTCGAAAGACAGAACGGCGGTCGAGGCAAAACAAAGATGGGTGGTGACGGCCGCCATTGCCGGGATCACCAGAAGCGCGTCGTTGACCGGTACTTGCGCCGCGTTGCGCAGCGCCGCTTCGGGGCCTCCGCCATAGACATCGTAGAGGCCCAGTACGTCGGCGAGAAATAGTCCGTCGATCAGGCCGCTTTCGAGCAATTTGGCAAGATCGGTCCAATATTCCAGTGTGTTGTAGTGTGTCGAGCGGTCGCGCGGGTGTGTCCAAAGCCCGGGTGAGAGATGCCCGGGGCAGTTCATCGCGAACGCATTGATGTGAATTTCAGAACTCATCGATCCTCACCTCGAGGATCATCGGCCGGTCGGCGAGCCGATGATCCCAGCTTCCAGCAGATTTAGTTGGCCTTGGGGATCCACGGGGCGGAGGCGACATCGCGGGCCAGAAACGCCGGAAGCTTTGCGACAAGGTCCTCTTCGTTCTTGATGTCGTTGTCGTGGAGTAATTGGCGGGTGATCAAGGTCGGGGAGCCATAGATTCTGTTCGTGTCGAGCTTCCCGGCAATCGAGAGCGCGAGCGCTCGGACCTGTACTTCTCCCAGCCCTCCCGCGCTCGTGGCGGCGGTTGCCACCCAGGGACCGGCGGGATCTCGGATCGCCTGGATATCGGAGGTGGAGACATCCACGCTGTAGATCTTGACCTGGTCGGACAGTCCCGCCTCAGTGACGGCGAGGGCGGCGCCTCGGGCAAACTCGTCATAGGGCGCTATGATCACGGTGATGTCCGGATTGGCGCGCAGAACCGCGGCGGTCTGGTTGGCTACCGAGGCCGCCGTCGTATCGTCGACCGTGCCCCATTGGGCGACCTGCTGCACGCCAGGATGCTTGGCCTTGAAAGCGGACCAGGCCTTGTCGCGACGATCGAGCGCGGGGAAGCCTTCCACATAGACATAGCCGGCCTTGAAATTCTCCCCGTTGTCTTTGAGTACTTGGTCGAGGACGAGATTGAGCTGGCGATCCTCATCCTGGTCGACGATCACGACCTCAGGCTCCGTGAGATAGATATTGCCCGCCACGATCTTGATGCCGTTGGCGAGAGCCTCCTTGACGACATCGTCGACGGCCTCGGCCTTTCCGCCGCTGACAATGATGCCCTGCACACCCAATGCGACGGCCTGGCGAATTTGTTCGCGCTGCTCGTCGGGCTTCTGACGGCCGGGAAATATCCGCAAGTCGATGCCCAGAGCCTTGGCCTGCCGGACGGCGCCGGCTTCGGCCGCCTCGAAATAGTCGCCCCCCGACAGATAGGCGACGAGCGCAATTTTGACACCGCCCTTGTCGAAAGGTGCGGGGGCGCCCGCAAGGCCATCCGCCCAGGCGGCCGATGCCGTAACAAGAACGCTTGCTGCAAGCGCAAGGCCTGCGGCGCGCAAGGTGCTGCGTAGCATCATCTTCGTCTCTCCTTGAATGATGTATCTCAGCTCGGCCGCTTGGTCAGGCCGAAGGTGACGGTCAAAGCGCCGATGAGGACCGCGCCTTTGATGAAATCCTGGAGGTAATAGGGAGCATTCAGCATTGTCAGGCCGTTGAGCAGGACGCCCACGAAGACGGCTCCGATGATGGTGCCGAAAATATTGGGGCGATTTACCCCCAAGACCGCATAGCCGATCAGCGCCGCCGCGACGGCATCGAGCATGAGGCCGTTGCCGGCGCTGACATCGCCACGCCCGATCCGGCCGGCAAGCAGGATGCCACCAAGGGATGCAATCGAGGATGAGAGGACATAGGCCAGGACGCGGTAGAGCTTGGTCGGAGCACCCGCCAGACGGGCTGCGATTTCGCTTCCCCCAACGGCATAGAAGACGCGTCCATATCGTGTCCGCTCCATCACGAACCACATCAGCAACGCAACGGTAGCCAGGACGACGACGGGAAGCGGGACGATCCCTTCAATCCTGTAGCGCCCAAGCGCAAGGAAGCTGTCGGGAAAGACGCCAGGTGCTCTCGTGCCGTCGAGCAGGGTCATACCCGGCGCGATCGAACGCCCACCGGTGGGGATGAGCTGCAGGCCGGCGAGCAGGAACAACGTGCCAAGCGTCGCCAGCAAATCGGGAATGCGAATGACCACGATGAGCAGGGCGTTGAACAGGCCGACGAGAACGCCGATGAGCAGGCACCCGGCAACGGCGACCTCGCTCGAACCGTTCAGCACGATGAGAATGTAGGCAGCCGCCATCTGGGAGAACGCCGCCAGCCCGCCGACCGAGACATCGAATCCGCCGACGATCGTCGAGATCGTGACGCCGACGCCGAGCAGGGCAACGATCGAGACGGCTTGCAGGATACTGAAAAGGTTGGCGACCCTGATGAAGGCAGGCTCTCGCACCGCAAAGATCACGATCATGGCGGCGAGGAGCAGGAAAATTCCCCATCGCACGGCGATGTCGCGAGCCGAGAGGCTTTGAGCACGGTCCGCGGGGGCAAGGGATGAGGTTGATGACATGAAGGAGAGGGCCTTAATTGGCGGGTAATGTCGGGGTTGAAGAAGTCGTGTTGGTGGAGGCGAGCAACAGGGTTGCTTCCTCCAGGCTGCCCGCGGCATCGCCTACGATGACGTTGTCGACGATGACCAGCACCCGGTCCGCCACTTCCAACGCTTCTTCCAGGTCATTGACGAACACGATCGTAGCCCTGTCGGCCGAGCGTGCCCGGATCGTGCGTATGATGTCCTCTCGAGCCCCGATGTCGACACCCTGGAACGGTTCGTCCAGGAGAAGGACTCGCGCGGTCTCGGCGTGCCAGCGTGCAAGCACGACCTTTTGCTGATTCCCGCCCGATAGCGCGCCGAGCGAGTCGAATGGACCGCCCGCCTTGATCCCGAAATCGCGGATCAGCCGTCGGGCCCTGTTCTGCTCGTGCTCGCGCTGAACCGTGCCGCGCTTGGACCAGGCCTTGAGAAAGGGAAAACTGATGGTTCCGGCGATGTTGGCGAAGGGCACCGTGCTAGGAAAAAACGAGGTACGCCAACGGTCTTCTCCGGCCAGGAAGACTCCCTTTGCGATCGATTCTGCCGGGCCGGACGGTGCAAAGGGCACGCCGTCGATCTCGACCTTGCCGCTTTCCAGGGGCCACAGCCCGAAGATTGCGCCGGCAAGGGTCGTCTTGCCGGCGCCCACCGGGCCGGTGATCGCAACGACTTCGCCTACGTGGGCGACCAGATCGAACGACGCGGTGGAGCGGCGGAGCCTTGCGTCCTCGAGACGCAGGACGATCTGGCGTTCTTTGGCCTCGGCAGATTTTGTCACATGGCGCGTTTGTCGACCAATCATCGCACCGATGGCCGCGCCATAGTCCACCGGGGCATGAAAACTCGCCGTGACGCGTCCGTCCCGCAGGACGATTACCCGGTCTGCCAGCCGGCGAAGATCACTGATCTTGTGCGAAATATAGAGGATCGCGACGTTTCGCCGACGCAAGCGCTCGATGACGTCGAAAAGACGCTCGGCTTCAGGTGCCGACAACGAGGCCGTCGGCTCATCCAGGATCAGGATCTTGGGCTGCAGGGCAACCGCCCGCGCTATTGCGACGAGCTGGCGTTCGGCAATCGACAGATCGTCCAGGCGCCGATCGAGGTCGACGTCGAAAGCGATGGCATCCGCAATGGCTTGCGCCGTCTGCCGGCCCTGCCGGCCACCCGTCACCAACGATCCCTCGTTGGCGCAGTACTGGTCGAGCAGCAGATTGTCGAGGACAGACAGGCTGGGAACCCCTGTTTCCGCGATGGTTTGGTGGACCGCCGCAATGCCCTCGTTCCGCGCTTGGGCGGGAGAGCCGAGCTTGACCCGTTTGCCGTCGATCAAGGTCGCTCCGGCATCAGGTTGGTGGATACCGCACAAGATCTTAACGAGCGTGGATTTGCCCGCGCCGTTGGCGCCCATCAACGCAACGATTTCGCCATGAGCAATCTCCAGATCGATGCCGTCGAGCGCGATCGTCGAACCGAAGCGCTTGGCCAGTTGCTGAACCAGGACTGCCGATGTCATGGGCTCTTGCCAGTTGGAAATGGGTTGTGCATCTTTAGTTCATATAATCCATAAAACAAATATATATTTGCGATCTCAAGGGAGAGAAACCTCCCTCCTTCGCGCCGTGCGGCAAGGCTCGGCTCGCGCCTTCCGCAGGCGCTTAAATTTAAATATATAAAATTTATGGATTTAATTGATTAAATGGGTTCGGCATGCCATCGTGAAGATGCCGCTGCGAGCATGTGGCACCTCAGTTGGAATTTTGTGATGGTCGATAGTCGAAGTTTCCACCCCTCCAGGCGGCAGGCCTTGCTCGGCGCCGTGGTCTTGGGAAGCATGGCAGTAGTGGGCCGGCCTGGACGTGGCGTTGCGGCGGGCACGAAGACGCTACGTTTGGCGACGGGCGAAGCCGACGGTGTGAAGGGAACGCTCGATCCGGCCTTTGGGAACAACGACAATGACGGCGCGCGAGCCAGCCTTGTCTATGAGCGCCTGGTCGTTCCCGACGAGGCCTTTGCAGCGCAGCCTCAACTGGCATTGAGCTGGAAGCCGGACGAGTCAGGCCAGGTGTGGACATTCGCCCTCCGCCAGGGCGTCAAATTCCAGGACGGCTCGCCGTTCACCGCCAATGATGTCGTCTTCACGTTCAAACGGTTGATCGACCCGAAAACAGCCTCGCCCGCCGCTGCGGTTCTCGGGCAGATCGATCCCGAGGGCATAAAGGCCCTGGACGATCATACGGTACAGTTCCGCCTGCGCGCGCCGGCGGTGGAGTTTCCTCTCCTGATTGCCAATCGCTTCACCTATATCGTTCGTGCGGGGCAGACCGCGGAGCAGCTGCGTACGGCCGGTATCGGTACCGGTCCTTTCCGGGTGGAGAAATTCGTCCCCGGCGAAGAGCCGAGCATATTCGCCCGCAGTGAGCATTATTGGCAGCCTGGGCGCCCCCTTCTCGATCGCGTTGAGCTGAGGGCGATCGCCGAACCCTCCTCACGCATCGCCGCTTTGCTTGCCGATCAGGTCGATGTCGTGGCCGAACTGCCGTCTTTGGGACTGCAGCGACTGGAAAACAGTCCGGACATCAAGATCCAGTCCGTCCGCACCTCGGCGTGGCAGGGGCTTGCCGTCTTCTCGGATGTGCCGCCGTTCAATGACGCAAGAGTGCGCAAGGCTCTCAAGCTGGTGGTCAATCGGGACCAATATCTGAGGGCTTTGGTGGGTGGACGGGGGGCCGTCGCCTATGACACGCCCATTCCGCCATGGCAGTCCTACGGCTTGCCGCAGGAGCCGCTCAAGCAGAATATTGCCGAGGCCAAGAGGCTGCTGGCAGAAGCAGGCCATCCCAATGGCCTCGATCTGGAGCTTCATACCTCGGCCGGCGACGTCGGCCTGAGCCAGACCGCAACCCTGTTCAAGGCGCAGGCCGCGGCGGCCGATATTCGCGTGACCATCATTCAGGCTCCCGCGGCCGACTATTGGACCAACATCTGGCTCAAGAAGCCGTTCGTGACCACGTCCTGGAACGGGCGTTCGACCGACGAGGCTCTGGCCTTGGAATTTCTGTCGAGTGCGCAGTGGAACGAGACCCATTGGCGCAACAATGAATTCGACGCGCTCGTCGCCCGGGCGCGCACGACGCTCGACGAGGCGCAAAGGACGCAGCTCTACCATCAGGCTCAGCGTCTGATTCAGGATGATGGCGGTGCCATCATCCTAGTCTACGCCGACACGGTCGGCGCGACCCGTGCAAATGTCAGTGGCTACAAGGTTCATCCCCAAAAGTTTCCCACCGACTTTTCCGGCGTCTCCATCGACGGGTGATGGCGCGATGGCACGGCTGTTCCTGCGCACGAATCCGCTAGGCCGACTGGTCGCGCGCAGGTTGGCGTTCGCAGTGCTCTCGCTGCTGGTGGTGGCGACAATCGTGTTCTGGGCGATCGACCTTCTGCCGGGTGACGCGGCTCAGCGCATCCTGGGTCGGGATGCGACGCCGGAGGCTCTGGATGCGCTCAGAATGCGTTTGCAGCTCAACGATCCGGCCCTGCTCCGCTATGTCAGATGGCTGGCGAGCCTCATCCAGGGGGATCTGGGGTCATCCCTGGCCGCGGGCAGGCCTGTTTTACCTTACGTTGCAGGCCATTTGGCAAATACCTTGCTTTTGGCTGGCGCTGCGCTGGCCATCCATATTCCCCTTAGCATCGGGCTGGGGCTGGTGGCGGCCAGTTCGCGGCGCGATGGTATCGCGGATACACTGATCGCGGCGTTTGTCCTGCTTGGCATGTCGGTACCTGAATTCGTGATCGGCATTGGTTTGGTCACTTGGCTTTCCACAGCGTGGAATTGGTTTCCGCCACTTGCACTGATCGACCAGGCTCACTCGATCGGGCAGTTGGCGAGGGTGCTGGCCTTGCCGGTGCTGACGCTGAATTGCCTCATGACGGCCTATGTCGTGCGGCAGACGCGCTCGTCGATGATCGAGATCATGCAGTCCGATTTCGTTCGGGCAGCGACGCTGCGCGGTCTTCCCAGAAGCCGCGTGCTGTTGCGCCATGCACTGCCCAGCGCGATCGGCCCGGCAGTCAATGCAATCGCTCTCAATGCGGGTTGGTTGATCGGCGGTATCGTCGTCGTGGAGGCTGTCTTCAATTATCCAGGCCTGGGCAGGCTGCTGGTCGAGGCGATCGGCAATCGCGATGTCCCCATGGTGCAGGGAGCGGCAATGGCCCTGTCCGCCGCCTATATCGTCATCAATCTCATCGCCGATGTCGTGACCGTTCTGTTCAACCCCAAACAGCGGACGGCATTGGCATGACGGAGTTGTCGACCCCGGCAGGTCTTGGTCCAGGGCAGATAGGGCGCAAGAAAGGATCAGTGCTCTCACAGGCCGCCCGCCTTCCCTGGACGGGATATTTCGCGCTTGTCGTTCTTCTCGGCTATGTCCTGGTCGCGTTTGCCGCCCCGCTGCTGGCGGCCCATTCGCCGACCGACGTCTTCATTGCCGGGCCGTTCGAACCACCATCGGCCGAGCTGTGGCTTGGAACGGACGCACTTGGACGCGATGTCGCCAGCCGGTTTCTCTATGGCGGCAGGACGGTGCTAGCAACGGCCGGCGGCGCAGCAGCCCTTGCCACCATTCTCGGAGGCCTCGTCGGGATTTTCTTCGGATTGCGCGGTGGCATCGTCGACGAGATCGCGATGCGGGTGCTCGAGATCATCATGAGCATTCCCTCGATCGTATTTGCTCTCCTCATCGTCGGACTGGCTGGCTCGGACCGCCCGACGATCATTCTCACCGTCGGTCTGCTTTCGGTTCCGAATGTGGCTCGGGTCCTTCGCGCTGCGACTTCGGCCTTCGTAGCCGAAGACTTCATTGCTGCCGCCAGGGCGAGAGGTGAGGGGATGCTGTCCATCAGCATCCGCGAATTGCTGCCCAATGTGCTTGGCACCGTGGTGGTCGAATTCTCGATACGGACCGGATTTGCGGTGCTGTTCATTGGCGGCCTGGGGTTCCTCGGCTTTGGCGTTGCCCCGCCGGCACCCGATTGGGGACTGATGATCAATGAAGGGCGCTCTTCGCTGGAATCGGCGATCTGGCCCGTACTCGCACCCGCGCTCGGCATAGCGGTGCTCGTCACCAGCGTGAATTTGCTGACGGACGCGCTCATGCGCGGCTTTGGTTCTCCTTCAATTCGAGGCGCAAACGCATGATCGCTCGCGGCGCTCCCTTGCTTCAGGTCAATTCGCTGCAGGTCGACTATCGGCGCGGCTCCGGCTGGCAGCGCGTCCTGCATGACGTCAATCTCCATATCGGGGTTGGCCAGATGATGGGCCTCGTCGGCGAGTCAGGCAGCGGCAAGTCGACCCTGGCCGCCCTGCTGCTCGGCGAACGTCGCGACGATCGGCGCATTGCGGCGGGCTTCATATCCTTTTGTGATGTCGACCTCTTCTCAGCGCCTTTGAGCGCAGTGAGCCGGCTGCGAGGCGCCAAGATCGCCTATCTGCCGCAAAATTACGGGGCGTCACTGACACCGACCATGCGTGTCGGTGCAATCTTCGCTGAGACCCTGAGATATCACGGGCCAAGGTCAAGCTCAGCGGCCAGGCGAGAGACGATCCTGGCCCTGCTGCGTGACGTCGGCCTCGTGGATGTCGAAACGGCGCTGACACGCTATCCCCACCAATTCAGCGGTGGGCAGCAGCAGCGTATTGCTCTGGCCTTGGCCATCAGTTGCCGGCCCCGGCTGCTCGTGCTCGACGAGCCGACGACCGGCCTCGACCCGATCATCCGGCGTTCGGTGGTGACGATGCTGCGCCGCCTTTGCCGTGCGCACGAGATGGCCATGCTTTTCGTCTCGCACGATCTGGCCACGGTTGCAGAGCTCTGCGAAGCGGTCGCCGTGATGCGAGCCGGACAGATCGTCGAGACCGGCACGGTGCGACAAGTCTTCGCAACGCCCCGCCATCCCTATACGCGTTCGCTGCTCGAAGCCCTTCCCCGGCTTGATCGAGACGACACGCAGGGGTCAGCGGCCCCTGCTAGCAAGGGCCGGAACGCGATCGGCAGGGGTGTCGAGATGTGTGATCTTGGCCAGGTGATCTGATGGGGGTGCCAATGCAATCCCCACTGGGGCAGACATCTCTGGTGACGCTCGAGGGCGTCACTCACATCTATGGCGCCAATGCCTCGGGCAGCCCAGCTCTCAATGCCGTGTCGTTCGGCATCGGAGCAGGCGAGACGGTTGTGGTCATCGGAGAAAGCGGCAGCGGCAAATCGACCTTGGCACGCATATTGGCGGGGCTCTTGCCTGCGACGCGCGGAACGATCCGGTTGCGAGGCGAGACTCTTGCGGGAACGACGCAACACAGGTCGTCCGATCTGTTGCGCAGGATTCAGATCATCTTTCAGAATCCAGGCAGTTCGTTGAACCCGCGCCATCGTGTCTCCACCATCATAAGCCGCCCTCTTCAGCATTTCTTCGGCTTGAGCGGTGCCGCGTTGGCGGACCGGGTCGAGACCCTCCTTGGCGAGGTTCGGCTGCCCGGCCACTATGGTGAGCGCTATCCCTCGGAGTTGAGTGGCGGCGAGCGCCAGCGTGTGGCGATCGCCCGCGCCTTGGCCGCCGAGCCCGATCTTCTGATCTGTGATGAAGTCACCTCGGCTTTGGACGTTTCCGTGCAGGCTGCCCTTCTGGGCCTGTTGAAGGATGTTCAAAAGCGCACCGGTGTTTCGATGCTTTTCATCACCCACGATCTGGCTCTGGCCCGATGGTTTGCAGACCGGGCGATCGTCCTGTTCCGCGGCGCCCTCTGCGAGGATACGGCGATACCCGAGCTCTATGAGCGGCCGCGCCATCCCTACACAGCCAGCCTCATCGAAGCGGTGCCGAGTATTGCGCGCTCGCTGACATGACCCACGCGCTCCAAGGCGGCGTCTCGCCCGCGGCTACTAGATTCTGTTCATTCCTTTCGAGTTTTCAATGACTAATTCTCGTCGCCTCAAGCTTGGTCTTTCCTTCTATCCGGCGGGTTATCATGTCGCCGGCTGGCGCTTCCCTGGCGCTCAGCCGGATGGTGGCATCAATCTGCGGCATCACGTCGAAATGGCGCAACTGGCGGAAGCCGCCCGTTTCGATTTCTTCTTCCTGGCGGATACGAACGCCATATGGGACGAGAACCTGGAGGCCGTCGGACAGACCACCTGGGGCGCGAAATTCGAGCCGCTCACCGTTCTGTCCGCGCTGGCGATGGTGACCAGCCGGATCGGCCTGGTGGGAACGGCGAGCACGACCTACAACGATCCCTTCAGTCTGGCCCGCCGGTTCGCCTCTCTCGACCATATCAGTGCGGGGCGGGCTGGGTGGAACCTCGTCACATCCGCCACGGCGGCCGAGGCGGCCAATTTTTCAAAGGATAGCCATCCCCATCATGGGGATCGCTACGTCCGGGCCCGGGAATTCGTCGAGGTGGTCACGGGCCTGTGGGATGGCTTCGACGATGCTGCCTATCAGTATGATCAGGGCAATGGCGTCTGCTTCGATCCGCGAAGGGTGCGCAGGCTTGATCACCGGGGGCAGAACTTCCAGGTGCGCGGTCCGCTCAACATTCCAAGGCCGGTGCAGGGCCATCCGGTGATGATACAGGCTGGGCTTTCGGAGGCCGGCCGTGAGCTTGCCGCCGAAACGGGGGAAGTCTTGTTTACCGCGCAATCGGAGCTGGCCGCGGCCAAGGCTTTCTATGACGACGTCAAAGCCAGGGTGGCCCGCCATCGTCGGTGCCCAGAGGAACTCAGCATCATGCCAGGTGCCGTTACGGTCGTGGCAGCAAGCCGGGCCGAGGCGGAGGACCAGATTGCGGCTCTCGACCGCCTGCTTCCGACATCGGCCGGCCTGGCGTTTCTGTCCGGTCTGATTGGAGAGACCGATTTGTCAGGTTTCTCACTGGACGATCCCTTGCCGCCCCTGCCGCCGACGGAAGGGCCGAAGGGACGCCAGCAAGTCGTGTTGGAGAAGGCGCAGCGCAAAGGACAAACACTGCGCGAGGTCTATCGGTCCATTGCACTGACCAGCGGTCATCGTCTTGTCTATGGCGCGCCGCTGGAAGTTGCCGATCAGCTGGAAGAATGGTTCGCGGCAGGAGCATGCGATGGCTACAACATCGCGCCAGCCCATCTTCCTGGAGGCTTCGAGGCCTTTGTCCGCCTGGTCGTACCCGAATTGCAGCGTCGCGGGCTGGTGCAGCGTCAATATACGCGTGAGACGTTGCGCGACAATCTGGGGTTGCCGCGCCCTCCCAGCGCCCATGACAGGTCGGCGGCTTGATCGCAGGCTGACGCGCATTTCGCCCTCCTGCCAGTTGTATCGAACCCAAAGGCCTGGACATGGTGCGGCTGGCTTAAGAAAGATCTTGATGATGACTAGCGCTGCAAAGCCCAAGGAACTTCGTCTCAACGCCTTCTACATGAACTGCATCACGCACCAGTCGCCTGGGCTATGGCGGCATCCGCGAGACCAGACCCAGCGCTACACGGATCTCGACTATTGGGTCGAACTCGCCCGCACCTTGGAGCGGGGCTATTTCGATGCCCTGTTCCTCGCCGATGTTCTCGGGGTTTACGACGTCTACGGCCGAAATGCCGAGGCTGCCCTGCGCGGCGCGGTGCAGGTTCCCGTCAATGATCCGATGCTCCTGGTCCCGACGCTTGCCTACCAGACAAGGCATCTCGGGTTCGGGGTCACCAGCATCCTGTCCTATGACCAGCCCTATGCCTTTGCGCGGAGAATGTCGACGCTCGACCATCTCACCAAGGGGCGCGTCGGCTGGAACGTGGTGACCGGCTATCTCGACAGCGCAGCCCGGGCGAGCGGACGCGGCAAACAGCGCGGACATGATCAGCGCTATGCCGTGGCGGACGAATATATGGAGGTGGTCTACAAGCTGTGGGAAGGAAGCTGGCAGGACGATGCCGTTTTACGCGACCGCGACAGCGGTATCTTCGCCGATCCCGGCCGTATCCATAAGATCGTGCATGAGGGCGAATATTTTCGTCTGGAAGGCTATCATCTGAGCGAGCCTTCGCCCCAGCGCACGCCCGTTCTCTTTCAGGCCGGATCCTCCACGCGCGGACGCGCCTTTGCGGCTCGCCATGCCGAATGTGTCTTCATTGCCGGAAATTCGAAGACGGAAATCGCCCGGCTCGTTTCGGAAATACGGCAGGCCGCGGCCGGCCATGGACGGGACCCGCGCGACATCACGGTCTTTCTGAGCGCGGTGGCGATCGCCGGCCGATCCCGCGCCGAAGCCCAATCCAAGCTCGACGACTACCGCACCTATGGCGATGTCGAGGGCGCTCTTGTCCTGCAATCGGGCTGGCAGGGTATCGATTTCGGTGCGGTGCCTCTCGACAATCCCTTGTCTTCGGCGCGCGAGACGGTGACCCAGGCCCACGATCGGAGTGATCGAGCACCCGACCCGCGTTCGGTCCGCCAACTGGCGGAGGCAGCGACATTGGGCGGCGGGGCACCGCTCCTGCTTGGAACCGCCAGCGACATTGCCGACGAGATGCAATCCTGGCTGGAAGAAGCCGACATCGACGGTTTTAATCTGGTGAGTGCCGTCGCTCCCGAGACTTATGTGGATTTTGTCGATATCGTCGTGCCGGAGTTGCAGAAACGCGGTGTCTACAAGCGCGGCTATCGCACCGGCACGCTGCGTGAAAAATTGGGTGGTCGCCCACGGCTGCACGCCGGCCATCCTGCGGCACGCTTTCGTCATGGGAATTGATCTGCGATCTCGCGGCTGCGTCGTTCGTCGACAGCTATCGACCTGGGAAGAGGTCAAGGACGGGTATTTTGCCAGCCACTCGTGTTGCCTATGAAGGAGTAGGGTTTGAGCCCTATGCACAAGCGATTGCGGTAAAATATAACCTCATGGTCATGCGCTGCAGGCAGGAGAGCCACGTCGCCGATGGCCGGTCATGCTTTTTGCGCAGAAGGAAAACGCCCTGAGATAGGCCTGAAGGCGATCTGCGAAGCTGAAATCGCGTTGCAGCAATCCTGGCTCCCGGTCGCCGGGCCTAGCTAAGCGATGTATCCTAATACCGCATGCCAGTCATACTCTTTTTGCATATTTACTTTATATAATATATATAAATGGTAGACTAATGTGGCTTTGCAAGGGGCCGGGATGCTGTCGGTTTGGCAAGCAACCAGGAACATCCCAGAAAATTTCAGGAGGCGAAGATGGTGGATCGATTTATATCTAAATTTCCGGATTTCTCGCAGAAAGCGCTTGTCGATCGCCATTTGGACCGCCTTGACACTAAGGGAGTGAGTCGGCGTGACTTCCTCGCCCTTGCCTCTGCAGGCGCTGCAGCAGCTGCCACCGCTGCCGCCATGGGATTGCCCTCGGTTGCCGTGGCCTCGCCCAATGGCAAACTGGCCTTCCTGACGGCTTTCTATCGCAATGAATACAACATCATTCTCGACAAGGCTTTTGCCGATGCCACCAAGGAGCTGGGTTTCGGCGGCTATACGGCTCTGGACGGCAATTTTGACAGCCAGCTTCAGCTGAACCAGTTCGAGCAGCAGGAAGCCGCCGGCATCCAGTCCGCCATCTTCAACCTTGCCGACGGCAGTCCCTTGCGTCGCATTACGAAGGGCGCGCAAGACAACAAGGTTTATGTCGGCAATGTCTGGGACACCCTGTCCTGGTTCACGCCCTTTGAGGCCGGCGACTATTACACGCTTTATGCCGTTCCCGAGGAATTCGTGGCCCATCGGGCCGTAACCGAGGAATTGCTCAAGGCCGTCACTGAAAAGTTCGGTGGCGGTGATATCATCGGTGTCACCGGTTCACCGGGCAATTGGACTGACGTCGCGCGCAGCCGCGGCCGCGACGCCGCCTTCAAGGCCTACCCCAAGACGCGCCTCGTCGACCAATTGCCGGGCAAATGGAATCGCGAGGACGCGCTCAGGGCCACCGAGGATCTGCTTAGCCGTCACAAGAACGTCGTCGGCGTGGTGGCGCAGAATGACGACGTGGCCCAGGGCGTGATCGCGGCGTTGAACGCAGCCGGGCTGCGCCCGGGAGAGGACGTTCTGGTCGTCGGTGCCGACGGCACCAGCGGCGGCGTGAAATCAATCGAGCGCGGCACGCAACTAGCAACGAGTGCCAACAGCCCGGCCTATGCCGCGGCTCTGTTCGCAGGCCGCATCTATGACGTGACCCATGGTTGGCAGCCCCGTGCCTCGGAACGGCTGCTGAACTGGCGTTCGCTCATCGCCACCAAGAACAATATTGGCACCTATCTCAAGCGCTTCGTCGACAATGACGGCGTCAAGCCCTTCGACTACCGCAAGATCTCCAAGGTGCTGCATCCCGATGATTGGGACCCGCAGGCAGAAGTGCACCCCCTCGACATCGACAAGCACTGGGAAGGCATCGCCAAGCCGGAGGGCTGGACCTATCCGCAGGCCTATCAGGATGCGCGCTCGTCCGGCGAATTCGAGAAAGTCCGAGCGGAATACGCCGATCACTACAAGATCAAGTTCGACGGCCCTTCGCCCAATGCGAAGGCTTAGCGGCGGCATTCCGTCCGTATTCCCTCTGCTGTCCCCCGCATTTGCGAGGCCCCGATGACCACATTCAGTGAGGCGCGTCGGCATCCGGCGGCTCCGGCTGCCCAGTCCGATGCACAGCCTCTCCTCTTCGAGGCGAAAGGCCTGGCCAAATCCTATGGACGGGCCGTCGTTCTGAACGATGTCAGCTTCGAGGTCCCTTCCAACAGGGTGGTGACTTTCGTGGGTGAAAATGGGGCCGGCAAATCGACCCTGTTCAACATCCTCAGCGGCCTGGTGAAGCCGGACCAGGGAGCGATGCGCCTCGCCGGGCGTTCCTTCGGGGTACGCAGCTATGGCGAGGCCGTTGCGAAAGGGGTGTCGCGCGTCTTCCAGGAACAATCCCTCGTGGCCAACATCCCGGTCTATGAAAATCTCCTCTTGGGACATGAGCGCCGCTTCACGCGAGCGGGACAGTTGATCGACAAGCGGGCGATGATCGCCGCTGCAGAGCGCATCGTCGAGGAAGCCGGCATCGACGTCGATGTGCGCCGCCGGACCGGCGACTACGACTTTTCCAAGCGCCAGTCGATCGAGATCGCCCGTGCCTGCCTCGCCACGACGCATCTGGCCGGGATCACCACGCCCTTCATCCTGTTGGATGAACCGACTTCCGCCCTCGACCGGCGAGACGAGGAGGCGTTCTTTCGGCTGGTGGCCCGCATCAAGCAACGGGGTTCCCTGCTGTTCGTCTCTCACCGCCTGACCGAAGTGCTGGAGATTTCCGATATCATCTACGTCCTGAAGGATGGCGTACTCGTTGCTCGCCTTGATCCGCGCCGGACCGACGAACAGCAACTCCACGCCCTCATGGTCGGGCGCGAACGGGCGGCGGACTATTATCATGAGCGCCGCCAACGCCGGATCGAGGGTTCGGATTACGTGATCCAGGCCGACCGCCTGACCGACCCAGGGCAGTTCGAGGATGTCTCCCTGACGGTCCGGCCCGGTGAAGTGGTGGGCATCGGAGGCCTGCTCGATTCAGGCAAGAGCGCGGTGGGCAAGGCGATTGCCGGCGTGGTCCCGGCAGCCTCCGGCACCGTTTCTCTTCGGGGGGGCAAGGCGGTCCTGCCGCGCATCAGCCACCTCGTGCGCAAGGGATTGGGCTATGTCCCCGCCGAACGGCTGGCCGAGGGAATGATTGCACCCTTCAGCGTGGCCTGGAACATCTCGCTCGCCAGCGGCGCAGACCTTTTCTCCAGCCGGTTCGGCATCTGGCGCCGGCACAAGGAGATCGAGGTCGCGCAGCATTATGCCCAGCAATTGTCGATCAAGTCGGCCACGCCGAATTTGAGCAGCGCCAGGCTCTCCGGTGGCAACCAGCAGAAGGTCGTCCTGGCCCGCTGGCTCGCCCGCGATCCCGACATTCTCGTTCTCGACAATCCCACCCGCGGCGTCGATGCGGGCGCCAAGGAAGAGATCTATCGCCTGATCCGCGACCTGACGGCCGCTGGTGTCGGCATTCTACTGATCACCGATGAGCTTCTCGAACTGATCGGGCTCTCCAACCGCCTGCTCATCATGCAGCGGGGGCGGATCGTCACCGAAATCGATGCCCCCATCGACGCCAAACCCAGCGAGCGGGAGGTGGTGGCCTGGATGCTGCCCCAGAGCAGCGACAGGGCCGACCCTCCCAAGCCGCTCGCGAACCTCGAGATCGTACCATGACGACTGTTCCGCTCCACTCTTCACCGCACCGTCGCCCGCGCTGGTCCTTCGATCTCAAGTCGGTCGACACCAGCCTGTGGTTTCCCGTCGGCGTCGTCGTCTTTCTGTTCGCTTTCTTTTCGGTGGCGACCGATTCTTTCGCAACGCTGCGAAATTTTACGGCCGTGAGCGGCCAGGCCGGCACCCTGCTCATTGCCTGCCTGGGCGGCACTTTCGTGGTGCTTATGGGTAGTATCGATCTTTCAGTGGGAGCGGTCGTGCTGCTGGCAGGTGCAGTCGGGGTGACCCTCCTGAACACGACGCCGCTGGGCTTTGCCGTGCTTCCGGCGGTCGCCCTGATCGGCGGGCTCCTGGGCCTTGTGAACGGCGTCATCTACACAATGGGGCGGATTCCCTCCTTCATTGCCACCCTCGGCACGCTCTCCGTCTTCAGTGGCATCGCCTTGACCATTCTCGACGGACGCGCGATCCAGTTCGACCTTGCCGGCTTCGAGCAGATCGCCATCGGCCAGCTCATTCCTCGGCTGCCCAATATTGCGCTCTGCGCACTCGCGGCCTGGCTGGTGGCCGTATTCATCGGTGCGCGTACGCGCTTCGGCCGCTACATGTACCTGATCGGGGGAGGCGAGACCGTGGCCCGCACCGCCGGCATCCCGGTCGAGCGCTACAAGATCTATGCCTTCGTGCTCTCGGGCGTGCTCGCCGCGATCGGTGCCGCTCTGTCCGTCGCGCGGCTGGGAGCGGCGGGTCCCTCGCTCGGGTCCGACCTTCTGCTCAACAGCCTCGCCGCGATCGTCGTTGGCGGCACATCGCTGTCGGGCGGCGTGGGTGGTCCGCACCGCACGCTCATCGGTGTCCTCATCATCGCCATTCTCGACAATGGCCTGAACCTGATGGGGGTTTCTCAATATTCGCAGATGGTGGTGAAGGGTGCCGTGGTGATCGCCGCCGTACTGGTCAGCCGCGATCGTTCGCGCGCAGGCGTGGTCAAATAGGTGCATCATGACAAAGCGATTGATCTTCAACGGCTTTTCCATGAATGCCGTTTCCCACGTCTATCACGGGCTCTGGCGTCATCCCCTGACAGCGCAGACCCGTTTCAACGAGCTGGAGACCTGGGTTGAGCTGGCGAAACTCCTGGAGAAGGGCAAGTTCGATGCGCTCTTCGTCGCCGACATTCTGGGAGTGGACGCGGTCTACAAGGGATCGTGGGACACCTATGTCAGGGAAGCGGTGCAGATCCCGATCAACGATTCCGGGGTGCTTGCCGGCGCCCTGATCCAGTCGACCGAACATCTCGGCCTGACGCTCACCAGCTCCATCCTCCAGGAGCATCCCTTCAATTTCGCGCGCAAGCTCTCGACCCTCGATCATCTCAGCAAGGGGCGGGTCGGCTGGAACATCGTCACCAGCGTCAGCCACAATGCGGCGCAGAATTTCGGCTTCGACCGCATCGTTCCCCATGACGAACGCTATCGCTGGGCGGAAGAATATGTCGACGTCGTCTACAAGCTCTGGGAGGGGTCCTGGGACGAGGACGCGGTCGTGAACGACAAAGCCGGCAACCTCTATGCCGATCCGGCCAAGATCCATCGCATTCACCACCACGGCCAGCGCTACAAGGTTCTCGGCCCCCATCTGAGCCAGCCCTCGCGCCAGCGCACTCCCGTCCTGTTTCAGGCGGGCTCCTCGCGGGCCGGCCGTGCTTTTGCCGCGCGCCATGCCGAAGGCACTTTCATTGCCGCCGTCAATCCGCACGGTGCGCGCCGCCAGATCGAGGAGACCCGGGCGCTGGTGCGGGCGTCGGGTCGCGATGCCGGCGATCTTCTGTTCATCCAGGGCATGTCCTTCGTCGTCGGCGGAAGCGAGGAGGAGGCACAGCGCAAGGCCCGAGACCTGGCGCAGGATATCAGCGTGGACGGTCTGCTGGCGCATATCAGCCGCGATCTTGGCATAGATCTCGGCCTGCTCGATCCCGACCGGCCGGTCGACGAACTCGAGATCGAGGGCGTGCAAGGCATCATCCGGGCCTTCGAGGAGGGTAATCCCGGCAAACGGGCGACGGTGGCCGATCTTGGCCGCGCCTACGCGCTGAGCAGCCAGGTGATCGGCACGCCCGAGACCATCGCCGACCAGCTGTTCGAGTGGCAGGAAGCCGGGATCGACGGCATCAACCTGATCTATCACACCACGCCGGGGTCCTTCGTCGACTTCATCGAAAACGTCACGCCCATCCTGCAGAAACGCGGGCTGGCGCAGAGCGAATATGCCGAGGGCAGTTTCCGCGAGCGTTTGTTTGCTGAAGGCACTGCCCGCCTGCCCGACCGCCATCCGGCCAGCCGCTATCGGGGGGCTTTTACAGGCATTTCCGAACGCAACCAGCCTGCGGCCTAGGGGGCAAGATGCGCAAGCGGCTCATCTTCAACGCCTTTTCGATGAACGCTGTTTCCCATGTCTATCACGGGCTGTGGCGGCATCCCGCAACGCGTCAGACCGAGCTCAACCAGCTTTCCACCTGGGTGGACTTGGCACGCACGCTCGAACGGGGCCGCTTCGATGCCCTGTTCCTTGCCGATGTCATCGGCGTCGACAAGGGTCACAATGGAAGCTGGGATATCTATCTCAAGGAGGGGATCCACTTTCCGGCCAACGATCCCTCGGTGCTGGCGGCCGCACTGATCGGCGCGACCAACCAACTCGGGTTGATGTTCACCAGTTCGATCCTGCAGGCGCATCCTTTCGATTTTGCACGCCGTGTGTCGACCCTTGACCATCTCAGCGGCGGGCGTATCGGCTGGAACATCGTCACCTCCACCAGCCGCAACGCCGCGGCCAATTTCGGTTTCACCGAGCCTGTGCCGCATGACGAGCGCTATCGCTGGGCGGACGAATACGTCGAAATTGCCTACAAGCTGTGGGAGGGGTCGTGGGACGATGATGCCGTGCTGCTCGATCGGGACGGGCGGGTCTACGCCGATCCGCATCGTATTCGCCCCATCGATCATGCAGGATCGCGCTATCGTGTCGCCGGACCTCATCTGACCACGCCCTCGCCGCAGCGCACACCCGTGCTGATCCAGGCCGGTTCCTCCCGTGCAGGCCGGGCTTTTGCGGCGCGAAACGCCGAAGCAACCTTCCTCGTCTGCCTGACGCCGCAGGCTGCAGGCACCGCGATCGGGGATATCCGGGCCGAACTCGTCCAGGCAGGCCGGCGTCCCGAGGATCTTCTGTTCTTCCAGGGCCTGTCCTTTGTGGTGGGCAGTACAGAAGAAGAGGCCTGGCGCCAGTCCCGAGCGATCGACGAGTATGTCAGTACCGATGGCCTTGCCGCACATGTCGGGCGCGATCTTGGCATCGATTTCGGTCTGCTCGATCCGAACAAGCCGGTGGCGGACTATCAGATCGAGGGATTGCAGGGTTTCACCCAGTTCTTCGAAGAAGCCAACCCAGGCAGGAAAGCGCGGCTGATCGATCTGGTGACGGCCATGTCCTACAATGGCCGCATCGTTGGCACGCCCGAGCAGATCGCCGATCACCTCGAGGCCTGGCAGGACGCCGGCATAGATGGCGTCAATGTCGCCTATCAGACCACGCCCGGTTCCTTCGTCGAATTCATCGAGCATGTGATGCCGGAACTGCGCCAGCGCGGGCTTGCTCAGCGCGAATACGCGCCGGGCACCTTGCGCGAGCGCCTTTTCCCGGGGCGTCCCGCACTCCTAGCCGAAAACCACCCGGCGACGAGATTCCGCCAGCGGCGCAGCCAGGCCGCCGAATAGCCTGCTTCAGAGGAGAAAGATCATGACCGCCTTGTTGCAACAGACTTTCGAGCATCCGATTTCCCGCTTGCCCATCCCCGAGACCGGGGATTTGCCCGAGAATGTGCGGAAGGTCGTCGATGCGCACCATCAGGAAAACTGGGTGCGCTCTCTCTCGGTCAATGGCGAGACGGTAGGCCGCTTTGCCGGCTATTTCGAAAGCTTGTTTTCGCCGCGCGGCCGCTTGCCGCTGCAAGAGCGCGAACTGATTGCCGTGATCGTCTCGGCTGCCAATGGTTGCGGCCTATGCACCATCCATCATACCCGCGCGCTCGGCGATGTGCTGGACGATGATGCCCGCGCCCAGCGTATCGCCCTGGACGACCATCTCGTGTCGCTCTCCAAACGGGAGAGGGCGCTGGCCGATCTCGCCCGCAAGATCACCCTGACGCCGAAATCGGTCGGGCAGGAGGATTTCGGCCGGTTGCGGGAAGCGGGCCTGTCCGATGCCGAGATTCTCGAGGCGGTCGAAACGAGTTCCTGGTTCAACCATACCAACCGGATCTTCATTTCGCTGGGCGTGGTGCCCGATGACAAGTTCTTCCCGGCCTGACGAGGCTGGGCCAGCCGCGCATGTGGGAGCCGGTGTGCGATTTTCCCATGATCGAGTAGAGGATCCATGTCGAAAAAGATGCATCTGGCCGGCTTCCTGATGGCTTCCCCGATGACGCACAGCCACGCCATGTGGCGTCATCCTCGGGGCGCCCTGAACTTCCTGCAGCCGGACTTCTACGCAGCGATCGCTCGTGCCGCCGAAAGAGGCTTCTTCGACTTTGTCTTCTTTGCCGACGTGCTGGCCGTGCCAGGGCGCTATGGCGACGATTTCAGGCAGGCGCTCGCGGTGGGCGCTCAGACAGCGGCGGCGCTCGACCCGTCCTATGTGGCCCTGTCCATGGCGTCGGCCACTCGTCATCTCGGCCTCGGTGTCACACGCTCGACCACCTATTACGCACCCTATGACATTGCGCGGGCCTTCGGTACGCTGGATCACCTGACCGGCGGACGCATCGCCTGGAACGTGGTGACGTCCAATGCCGATGCCGAAGCCCAGAATTTCGGCTTCCGCCAGCATCTCGAACATGAGAGCCGCTACGAGCGCGCCGACGAATTCCTGGAGGCGACTTTCGGCCTGTGGGCAAGCTGGGAGCCCGATGCTCTCGTTCTCGACAAGCAGGGGCTGTTTGCAGATCCTGCCAAGGTTCATCGCACCGCACACCGCGGACGCTGGTTCGATACCGCCGGCCCGCTCACCGTGCCGTCCTCGCCACAGAAACGTCCGGCAATCATGCAGGCCGGTTCCTCCGGCCGCGGCAAGGAATTTGCGGCGCGCTGGGCCGAGATTATCTTCGAGATCGATCCGACGCCGGAAGGACGCAAGGCATATTATGCCGATGTCAAGGGCCGCCTGGCCCGTTATGGCCGCCGGCCGGATGACGTGAAGATCTTTCCCTCCTTCATCCCTTTCGTCGGTGAAACGGAGACGATCGCACGGGAAAAGCAGGCCTTCCACAACGAGCTCGCCGATCCGATCGCCGGCTTGATCACGCTGTCGGCCCATTTCGATCATGACTTCTCGCGCTATTCGCTGGACGAGCCGATCCGCAACGTCGCGGTGGGGGGCAATCACGGCCTGTTCGACGTCGCCCAGCGTGTCACCGCCAAAGACAATCTCACCCTTCGTGACCTTGGCAAGCTCTATGCCCAGGGTGTGCTGCTCCCGCAGATCGCAGGCACGCCCAGCCAGATCGCCGACCAGCTCGAAGCGAGCATCCATAATGAGGAGGCGGATGGCTTCATTGTTTCCGCCGCTTACCTGCCCGGTTCTTTCGAAGAGTTTTCGGATTTCGTCGTGCCCGAGCTGCAAAGGCGCGGCCTCGTACGCACGCGTTACGAGGGCACGACGCTGCGCGATCATCTCGGTCTTGCGCCGGCAACCCTCTTGCCGCCGAGCCGGCTTCAGGCCGCCGAATAGGATCGGCCCTTGCACCACCAACATCTGCCCCATCGCAACAGGAGGCCTTCGTGCCCTTCAAGAAGAATGCTTTTGCCTTTGGCGATCTGACCGACAAGCGCCTTGTCGACCGACATCTCGATCGCCTGGATACCCATGGCGTATCGCGTCGTGATTTCCTCGCGCTGGCCTCTGCCGGCGTTGCGGCCGGCGCGGCTGCGGGCCTGCTCGGCAGTCCATCCGTCGCGGTCGCTGCTCCGTCGGGCAAGCTGGCCTATCTCGCCTGGACCAGCCGCGTTGAATTCATGGTGCAGGCGAGTAAGGCCACCCAGGCTGCTGCCCAGGCTTTCGGCCTGGGCTATAGCTATCTCGATGGGCAGGTCGATAGCCAGCGCCAGCTGAACCAGGCTGAAGAGCAGTTCAACATCGGCGCAAACGCCCTCATCCTTCATGCGCCCGATGGCAGCGCCGTCAAGCGCATTGCCCAGCTTGCCGAGCAGAACAAGGCCTATTTTTCCAATGTCTGGGCAACTCTGCCATGGTTCACGCCGTTCGACGCCAGCGAATATTATGCGCTTTATGCAGTGCCGGAGGAGTTTTCGGCCCACCGCGCCGTTACCGAGGTGCTGCTGAAGACGGTGACCGAGAGGTTCGGCGGCGGCAAGATACTCGGAGTTACCGGCGTACCCGGTTTCTCGACGGACTCGATTCGCAGCCGCGGGCGTGACGAAGCCTTCAAGGCCTTCCCCAAGACGCAGCTCGTCGATCAACTGCCCGGCCTGTTCAACCGCGAGGACTCGCTCAAGGCGACCCAGGCCCTGCTCGCGCGCCATAGCGACGTCGTCGGGGTGGTGGCCCAGAACGACGATGTGGCCCAGGGCGTGATCGCGGCGTTGCGCAATGCCGGATTGCGTGCCGGCGAAGATGTGCTTGTGGTTGGCGCCGACGGCACGGCCGAAGGTGCCCGAGCCATCAAGAGTGGTGTGCAGCTTGCCACCAGCGCCAATTGTCCTGCCTTCCAGGCAGGCTTCTTCACCGCCTATCTCCACGATGTGCTCAATGGCTGGAAGCCTCGCGCCTCCGAGCGCATGCTCAACTGGCGTTCGGTGACGACCACGCGGGAGAATGTCGACGTCTATATCAAACGCTATGTCGACAATGGCGATGTCCTGCCTTTCGACTATCGGAAAATGTCGAAGATCGCCCATCCTACCGATTGGGATCCGCAAGGCGAAATCACGCCACTCGACATTGACGTGGAGTGGGCCGGGTTGCCCAAGCCGGAGGGATGGGCCTATCCCAAGCCTTATCTTGAGGCAAAGAACAACGGTGAGTGGGAAATCGTGAAGGCCGAGTACAAGGCGCATTACAAGATTCCCTTCTTCGGCCCTTCGCCCAATGCCTGACGCGTCTGGGCAACCTTTCTCGGAAGCGCCGATCGTCATTCTCGGTGGCGGCGTCAGCGGGGCTCTGCTTGCCGCCCGCTTGCTCGAAATTGCAGGCAAGCGGCAGGTCGTCGTGGTCGATGACGCAGGTCCACCCGGGCGGGGCCTTGCCTATTCGACCGTAGGGCGCATCCATCTAGTGAACGCCAATGCAGGCCGGATGAGTGCCGATCCCGACGATGCCGACCATTTCACAAACTGGCTTGCCCGCTTCGTTCGAAGAGGAGGGTGGCCCGAGGCGCCCAACATTCCCGTATCCGACATGTTTGCGCCTCGATCGATCTATGGGCTCTATATCCAGGAGTTGCTCGCCGACGCGGTGACGGTCAACGCGCGCCATGGCAGGCGCTTCCAATGGCTGCCTTTGCGTGCGGTCGATGTGAACGAAGCGGAAGGGGGCCTCGAAGTACACTTTCACGATGGGGCTTCCTTGTCAGCCTCAGTCGTGGTCCTGGCCACGGGCATCCATAGCCGGTCTGGCGTTCGCGGCCCGGCCGGCCGGCCGCGGGGCGTGCTCGATCCGTGGCATCCGGCACTCGAAGCGACCGCCGGGGCCGATGCTCGCATTGCCATCGTCGGTGCAGGCTTGACGATGGTGGATGCTGTGGTCTCGCTCCAAGATGCCGGGCACCGAGGCTCCATCGACGTGATCTCCCGACATGGGCTGAAACCTCACCCCCGGCGTCTTCCCCCCGAGTGGCCCGATTTCCTGGCAGAGGAGGCAAGTGGGATTTCCTTGAGAGCCCTGACACGGAAAGTACGACGGGAGTGCCGGGCAGCCTTGAGGCTGGGAATAGACTGGCAGGCCCCCCTCGATATGGTGCGTGCCCATATCGCCCGGTTCTGGCATGCGGCCAGCGACCTGCAGCGCCGCCGCTTCGTCCGCCTAGTCAGGCCTTTTTGGGAGAGCCATCATCATCGTTCGCCACCGCAGGCCGCTCTCCTCCTCGATAGGCTCGTGGCGGAGGGACGATTGCGTCACATCGCAGCTGACGTCCAGGTGATCGACACCAGCCAGCGAAAGCCGCGGCTGACAATGCGGTTGCGAGGAAGCACAGGCGTGGAGAATGGCACCTACGACGCCGTCATCGTTTCGAGCGGTGTCGAATATGACTGGCGCCGCGTCGATCAGCCTCTTCCTCGCAATCTTCTGCAGCGCGGATGGGTGCGCCCCGGTCGGTTTTGTCGCAAACCAAATGGCAACCTGTCTTTGGCATGAGAACCTCTTCGATTTCTTGAGGAGCTCTGCGTGTTCAAAGGCCGCCATTTCGCTCCATCGTTGATCCTGCTGTGCGTGCGCTGGTACCTCGCTTACAATTTGAGCCTGCGCGATGTGGAAGAAATGATGGCCGAGCGGGGCGTGAACGTCGATCATTCCACCGTGCATCGATGGGTCGTTCACTTCTCGCCTCAACTTCTGGAGCGCTTCAAC